>NZ_JAHFVG010000001.1 GCF_023264675.1 Rhodococcus sp. (in: high G+C Gram-positive bacteria) | reverse complement strand
TCGGTGATGTGTTTCATGGCGGCGCCGCGGCCGAGTTGCAGCATGAACGGGACGTTCTCGATGAGCAGCCAGCGCGGGCCGTTGCGGCGCTTGACGAGCCGGAAGACCTCGTCGACCAGGCCCGATCTTTCACCGGTGATGCCCGCGGTGCGACCGGCCTGTGACAGGTCCTGGCAGGGAAACCCGGCAGCAACCAATTCGGTTCCCGACGGCAACGCCCGGAGCTTCGTCACATCGGTGGCCAGCGGGACGCCGGGGAATCGGGCACCGAGGACTGCACCGGCACCAGGATCGATCTCACACAGCAGTTCCGTCGACCAACCCTGCTCCGAGAGCCCCAACTCGAGCCCGCCGATCCCGGCGAACAGCCCGACCATCGATCGTGAACTCACGAGCACCCTTCTCTTACGCCACCCGACTTTCAAAGGAAGACGTTACTCGAGAACTACGACAGGTTCTGCCAGGCGCACGGGACAGCGCTTGACCTGAACAATGCTTCAGGTTTCATCATGGAATGCGGAGGCCGAAAAATCGGTTGGTCGGAGGGCTGTCGGAGTGAAACCATTCACTCCACAGCATGTAAGGAGAAAACAGTGTCCACGGGTGTGCTCGAACAGACTCAGGCGCTGGAACAGTCGAACCCGAAGCCGGACACCCCGAGCTCGCTCGCACGTTTTCTGCCGTTCCTCGCGCCGTATCGATGGCACTTCGCGGCGTCCATCGGAATTTCACTGGTGGCGACGTTGACGGGCCTCGCGATCCCGCTCGTGATGCAGGGCGTCATCGACGGACCGATCACCGACGGAGACTTCGCCGGAGTGTGGTGGCCTGCTGCGCTGGTTCTGCTGCTCGGAACCATCGATGCGCTCGGTATCTGGGTTCGTCGCTATCTGGTGTCGGGCCCGTCCAGTCAGTTCGAGATCAGTGCTCGTGCAACGGTATTCGAGAAGTTGCAGCGCCTCTCGGTGTCGGCTCACGAGGGCTGGGAATCAGGGCAGCTGCTCTCCCGCGCCATCGCGGATCTGTCGTCGTTGCGTAGATTCGTCGCGTTCGTCGGGCCGTTCATCATCATCAACACGGTCACTCTCATTGTCGGCCTTGGTGTTCTGTTCGTGCAGTCGTGGCAACTGGGACTGGTCATGCTGGTCACCTCGGTTCCGCTGGTGATCATCTGCGCGCGTTTCGAGACGCTCTACCGCGTGGTGGCGCGTGATGCGCAGGATCAGGCGGGTGACGTCACGACGACCGTCGAGGAATCCATCCAGGGGATACGCGTTCTGAAAGCGTTCGGCCGCAGCGCCCACCTCGGCCGGAAGTTCCTGAGAGAGGCTGCGAGGCTGCGCGGCACCGAGATGACGAAGGTTCGTTACCTGGCGATCCTGTGGTCGCTGATCGTCGGGATTCCGCCGATCGGTATCGGTGTGATGCTCGCGTTCGGTGCCTATTCCATCGTCCAGGGAACCATGACGGCCGGAATGCTCGTCGCTGCCATGGCCATCGTGGCGTTCCTGCTGTGGCCGATCGAATCCTTCGGATTCCTTCTTGCCGAGCTCAACAACGCCCGCACTGCAGCCGATCGGTACTGGGAAATCATGGACACCCCGGAAACGATCACCGAGCCCGCGAACCCGGTCGCGCTGCCGCGCCACGTGCGCGGCGAGCTCGCGTTCCGAGCGGTCGGATTCACATTTCCCGACGCCGCGGAGGCGCTGCTCACCGACGTCGACTTCCGGATCGAGCCGGGCGACACCGTCGCCCTCGTCGGAGTGACGGGCAGCGGCAAGACCGCGCTGACGAACCTGGTGCCGAGACTGTTCGATGTCTCGGCAGGATCGGTGACGATCGACGGCATCGACATCAGGACGCTGTCGCTCGGTGATCTTCGGTCGGTCGTGTCCGTCGCATTCGAGGATCCGGTGCTGTTCTCGGCGAGCGTGCGCGAGAACATCGCGCTCGGCAGGCCGGGGGCATCGGACGCCGACGTCGAGGAGGCGCTGGGCATCGCGCACGCCGGCGACTTCGTGGAGACGTTGCCATGGGGCCTCGACACCCGAATCGGCGAGCAGGGAATGAGCCTGTCCGGCGGGCAACGTCAGCGATTGGCACTGGCGCGAGCTGTACTCGGCAAGCCTCGGATCCTCGTGCTCGACGACCCACTGTCGGCACTGGACGTGAATACCGAGGCTCTCGTGCAGGAAGACCTGAGGCGGGTCCTGGCGCAGTCGACGACGTTGCTCGTCGCGCATCGGCCGTCTACGGCTGCACTCGCCGATCGAGTGCTGTTCTTGGAGAACGGAAGAATTGTGGAGCAGGGAACTCACGAGCGCCTTCTGGCGACCTCGGCGAAGTACCGCCACGTGATGGGATCGATCGATGGCTGACACAACCAGCGAAAAAGACTGGCGCGGAATCGGAAACGAGGACTCCGACGTCGACCGGACCGGGAATCTCGTGCTGGCCGGTCGGTCGCGAAGACTGCTGGCCTCGCTCGTTCGCCCGTACAAGAAGCAAGCACTACTGGCACTGGCGATCATCCTGGTCGACAATATCGCCTACGTCGCCGGACCGCTGTTCATCGCGTATGCCTTGGATCACGGAGTGTCCGCCGCTGTCGACGGCAACTGGGTTCCGCTGATGTGGACTGTCCTCGGGTACATCGCCTTCGGGATTCTCGGCGCGATCACCACGTACTCGTTCCTGATGGTCTCCGGCAAGCTCAGCCAAGCGATTCTGTTCGATCTGCGCGGGCGTGTGTTCACCCATGCCCAGAAGCTGAGTTTGTCGTTCCACGAGCGATACACCTCGGGCCGGTTGATCTCTCGCCTCACGAGCGATGTCGAATCGCTGCAGACGCTGCTCGAAAGTGCGTTGAACGACGCCTTGACGGCAATTCTCTCCATCGTCAGTATCGCCGTCATTCTGGTGTATCTCGATGTGCCACTGGCATTGATCGTGCTGGCCGGATTCGTTCCGCTGGTACTGGTGACGCGGTGGTCGCAGCGCAGGCAACGGTCGGGCTACCGCCGAACACGGGTGGCGATCGCCAAGGTGGTCGTGCATTTCGTGGAGTCCATGGGCGGTATCCGTGCGGTGCAGGTGTTCCGGCGTGAGGGCCGAAACAACTCGATTCTGAGTACCGAGGACACCGAATATCGTGACGCGACGACGGCTGCACTGCGAGGCATGGCCAGTTACACCGGCATCGTTCGCTGGATCGGGAACGTCACGCTCGCGATCATCCTCGTGTTCGGTAGCTATCGAGTGATCAACGGGCACATGGATATCGGAATCCTCGCGGCCTACGTGCTGTATCTGCGGCGGTTCTACGGTCCACTCGACGAACTTGCGCAGGTCTTCAACGCATACCAGTCGGCTGCTGCCGCGCTGGAGAAGATCTCCGGAGTGTTGGAGGAAGAGCCGTCGGTGATGGCGCCTACGAGCCCGGTGCGGCTCGAGCGTGCTCGCGGCGAGATCGATTTCGATGCCGTGCACTTCGCCTACAACGCCGATCGAGTGGTGCTTCCCGAGTTCTCGTTGAATATCCCGGCAGGCCAGGTCGTGGCGATGGTCGGTGCCACCGGCGCGGGAAAATCAACGCTGGCAAAGCTTCTCGCGCGGTTCTACGATCCCACCGAGGGCACGGTCAGCCTCGACGGCATCGACCTGCGCACGCTCGGCGACGAGAACATGCGTGAGCACATCGTCATGGTGACGCAGGAGTCGTTCCTGTTCTCGGGCTCCATCGCGGACAACATTCGGCTCGGCAGGCCGTCGGCTACGGAAGGAGAGGTCAGGGCAGCCGCCGATGCCGTCGGACTGACGGAATTCATCGACACACTGCCCGACGGAATCGACACCGACGTGCGCAAGCGCGGCGGCCGGCTCAGTTCGGGGCAGCGTCAGCTGGTTGCGTTCGCGAGGGTCTTCCTCGCAGCGCCGGCAGTGATCGTGCTCGACGAGGCCACCTCCAGCCTCGACATCCCCAGCGAGCGCCTGGTGCAACGTGCTCTCGAGACCGTGCTTCGGGATAGAACTGCGCTGATCATCGCGCACCGGCTCTCGACCGTCGCCATCGCCGATCGAGTGTTGGTGATGGAGAACGGCGCGATCGTCGAGGACGGGACGCCGAACGAACTCATCGCAGGGCACGGCCGGTTCGCCGACCTGCACGACGCGTGGGAGCACAGTCTCGTCTGAGATTGGGTCGAGATGTTGAAGTGATTAATCCGCAATAGTTATTGCGCAAATAGTTTTGCGGACTATGCTCGGGTGTATGCGCTCTCCTCGTCCCATTGCCGATGTTGCTCAGCTGAAGGCTCTTACGCACCCGTTGCGGGTGCGGCTGCTCTATGCGCTGACAGCGGAGGGGACCGCAACCGCCAGCAGGTTGGGACAGATCGTCGACGAGTCACCGGCGTCGGTGAGCTACCACCTGCACAAACTCGCTGTCGCGGGTTTCATTCTGGAGGCCCCGGACGCTGGTTCCGATGGCCGTGAACGCTGGTGGCGGGTTCCCGAAGAAGGATTTTCCTGGTCATCGGCAGACTTCGACTCGACCCCGGAGGGGCGGTCGACGAGTATGGCCGCCAAACAGGCACTGATCGACAACCAGTTCATGCGGGTGCGTGAGTACGACGCCACGGCGGAAAGCTGGGGCGAACCGTGGATTCGCGCGTCGTTCAGCACCGACTATGTCCTGAGGTTGACCGCGGACGAGACCGAGGAGATGGCGTTGCAGCTCCGGGCGGTGCTCAATTCGTGGAAAGAGTTGTCGCAGTCACGCAACCGTGTCGACGGGGACGATCGCGAGCACGTCATGGTCTTCGCACACGGTTTCCCGCACCACCCGTGAATCAATCCGACGTGAGGATGACAGATGATGAATCATCTACCGCCGCAGCTCTATCTGGCGCTGCAACGCATGGACACCGAACTGCATCTCGCACGTGTACGTCAGCGAGAACTTCACCGAGCGCGCCGGCGTGCCCACCAGGACAGGCTCGAACTCGAGCGGGCTCGTCGCCGTCTGGCGCACGCGATCGCTGCGCACTCGACATCGTCCCGTGAATTGCTGGCACTGACGGCCTGAATCTCGCCGACCTCTACCACGGAGCGATGGGAGGCTTCACCCACATGATCTTCTCGTCGGCGTGGTCGGGAGTGGCCGACGGATGATCGGCGTTGTCCTGTGCCCATGCGTTCTTGCGGTCGAGCAGTTCGGCGGCGATCGTCCACGTCTCCATCGTGCTGGGCGGACTGAGATCGGCGGCTCGGGCGAGCTTGCGACGCGTCGCATCGGGCAGGGCGAGCAGTTCCTCACTGTCGATGCCGCGGTCCCAGATGTAGCGAGCGAGGGCCGTTGCCTTGTCGTGTCGACTTTTCGCGGCCTGCTCGGAATGCGCGAAGTCGAAGCCACCTGCAGTCACGAGGTACACAGTAGTGAGGTCGATGTAATCGATGCCACGGGAAAATTTCCGCCGACCGGGGTTTTACGGTTCGGAACGGTTCGGAACTGGGTACGCGCACGGACTCGCCGACCATAAAAGTCACTACCGCTTGATACCTCGGCCCGCCTGTCGCTTACCGTAGTCGAGTGACCACTCCAACATCGGGTGTAGAACGCGCTTCCGCCCCAGCGCAGTCGACCGGGTCCTGGCCGGCAATTCTGACGTGGCGAGCGCACGAAGCCCCTCGAATGGAGTCGGTACGCGTTCAGCTCAACGGCAACCGGATCAAGGCTGCCGGACGCATCATCGGCGGCGCCTGTTCCGAACACCCCGCCTTCAGTGCGTCCTACGACCTGGTCACCGACGAAAACGGCATCACCCGCAGGCTGTCGTTGCGTACGTTCGTCGCGGGCGGCGAGAAGCAGGCGTCGGTGAGTCGCGACGACGAGGGTTACTGGATGGTCGAGAACTCGTCCAGCCACCAGCGTTCGACCTACCACGGCGCACTCGACGTCGACGTCGTCCTCAGCCCGTTCTTCAACACCCTGCCGATCCGCAGGCTCGGACTCCACACCGATTCCATCGACGTGCAGGTACCCGTTGTCTACGTGAATCTGCTCGACCTGAGCATTCAGGAAGCCACCCTCACCTACAGCAGCGGCGCAGACGGCATCCACGTGCTCTCACCGGTCTCCAGCTCGTCGGTCGCGGTGGACGCCGACGGCTTCGTGCTCGACTACCCGGGACTCGCCGAGCGAATCTGACGCACGACGCCGCCGCGTCGTCCGGCGGCGCGTAAGGCCTCGCGCCAGCCGTCGGCCCCCGGCTCTACGTCGGTGATCTCCCAACGCCGGTGATTCTCGTACTCGATGCGTGCGAGGTTTCCGGCGTCGACGAGGACGTGCGCCGAGCCATCCTCGGCCAGCGCGGCCCTCGCGGCGGTCAGCAGCTCGAGCGCTTCGTCGAGTGCGACGGTCAGTGCGGCCGCATTGCCTTCGCACATTGCCCGCACGAGGCCGGGCGCCGACGATGCGACCCTGGTGCCGTCGCGGAACGAACCTGCGGCAAGCCCGAGCGCAAGAGGTCCTCCGGCGGCGCCTACCGACGCCAACGTCTCTGCCAGAAAGTGCGGCAGATGCGATATCCGTGCCACCGCGCGGTCGTGTTCGGTGCTCTCGACCGGTACGACCACCGACCCGCAATCCAAGGCAAGCGACGCCACCTGGTTCCACACGGTGGGGTCGGCGTCGTCGTCGACGCCCACCACCCACACGGCATCGCGAAACAGATCAGGCGTGGCGGCCGCCCAGCCCGACTCGTTGGTGCCTGCCATCGGGTGCCCCCCGACGTATCGAGCGGACAGCCCGCGCGCCGCCACCGCAGCGGCAACCTCTGCCTTGACGCTGACCACATCGGTGATCGCGTTGTTCGGCGCGTACCGGGCGATGGCGGCGAGAATGCTGTCCACAGCCGGCATCGGTACACCGATCACGATGAGTGCACCCGTCTCGGCCGCGCGAGTAAGGGCGGCTTCCAGGTCGGTTCCCGTGTCGAATCCGGCGTCGGACGAACCGGCGATCGCCTCGGCCGAGCGGTTGTATCCCCATGCGCTTCGACCAGCGCGAACAGCAGCATGGAGAACAGATCCACCGATCAGTCCTAGACCGAGCACGCAGACGGGAGCAGTAGTCACCCGAACAGGTTGACACACGTGCATGCACCCGTGCGCACGGCGGACTTCATTTTGAGGCGGTGCGGCGACTACCGTTGCGCGCATGGCTGCACAGCGCGGGAGTAACAACTCCGCCAAGGCGAAGAAGTTCGACGCTCCGGAGAGCAACTCCTCGGACGACCTCGAAGGCTTCGGGGTCGCCGTCGTCCGAGAGGACGGCAAATGGAGCGTGACGCCACTCCCGTCCTCTGCATTGACGTCGTTGTCCGCTGCGGAAACCGAGCTGCGTGAGATGAGGAGCTCCGGCGCAGTCTTCGGACTTCTCGATGTGGACGACGAGTTCTTCGTGGTCCTTCGGCCCGCTCCCTCCGGTACGCGGCTTCTGTTGTCGGACGCGAGTCTCGCAGGTGAGTACGACATCGCCGCGGACGTTCTCGACGAACTGAACATCGACATCCCTGATTTCGACGACGACGAGTTGGACGACATCGAACCGTGGCCCGAGGGTGACATGGCTCTGCTGGCCGACCTCGGTCTACCGGAAGCGGTGATGGGCATCATCGTCGCCGAGACCGACCTCTATCCCGACGAACAGCTCGGATCGATCGCGCAGCGCCTCGGATTCTCGGACGAACTCGGAGCAGTGCTCGACAAGCTACCCAGATGATCGACCTGCTCAGATGATGGACCTGCTCGGATGATGGATGAGGACTATGTTCGCGCGGCACTCGTCGCTGCGGAGGGTGCGTCGAATCTGGACGTCCCGGTCGGGGCCGTGGTGTTCGACGCGAACGGTGTCGAACTGGCCCGTGCTGCCAACGCGCGTGAAGCGACGGGCGATCCGACGGCTCACGCCGAGGTACTCGCATTGCGCGCAGCGGCGTCGGTGCACGGTGACGGTTGGCGGCTCGAAGGATGCACGTTGGCGGTGACGCTCGAGCCGTGCACGATGTGCGCGGGGGCGCTGGTGGCGGCGCGAGTCTCGCGGGTCGTGTTCGGTGCATGGGAACCCAAGACCGGTGCGGTCGGCTCGCTGTGGGACGTCGTCCGAGACCAACGACTTTCCCACCGACCGCAGGTACGCGGGGGTGTTCTCGAGAGCGAGTGCAGCGCAACGCTGCGGGAGTTCTTCGCATCGAAACGCTCATGAAACTCTCATGTTTGCAGGCCTTACTCCTGGGTAAGCACCGTGAGCAGGGAGCACGGATTTCGTGTTCCGTACAGGGCAATCCTCAGGAGGAACATCATGGGACTCGACGACAAGATCTCCAACAAGGCTGAGGATCTGGGCGGCAAGGCAAAGGAAGCCACCGGTTCGGCAGTCGGCAACAAGGATCTCGAGAACGAAGGCAAGGGCGACCAGCTCTCGTCGGCGGTCAAGGACGGCGCGGAGAAGGTCAAGGACGCAGCCTCCAACATCAAGGACAAGCTCACCGGCAACTGAACTGCCGCTGACCAGGCGATTTAGTCTCGGGCCGCTACTGCGGTACAGTTTTCCGCGGTGGCGTGTCCGAGCGGCCTAAGGAGCACGCCTCGAAAGCGTGTGACGGGTAACCCCCGTCCGAGGGTTCAAATCCCTCCGCCACCGCCAAAATCCCCACCCGTTCGCGGGTGGGGATTTTTTGTGTCCGAATCGCAGGTAGCGTCGAGCCGTGAAATTCGGCGTCGCACCGAGGCGGACTTGCCCGAGTGCGTACGGGCCCTACGCGAAGTCCACGACCGCGACCGCTATCCGGACCGCTGGCCGGCCGACCCGATCGTCTGGCTCGAACCGGACCGAGCGGCCTGGGTGGCAGAAGTGGACGGTGCCATCGCCGGTCACATCGTGCTGATGGACCGCGAGGACGGATTCTGGGTATCGCGGTTGTTCACGCGACCGTCCGCTCGGGGCATGCGGGTCGGCGAGGGACTGCTGGACCACGTGCGAGCGCACGCCGGGAGTCGGCCCCTGATGCTCGACGTCATCGAGCAGTCCACGTTCGCGATTGCCCTGTACGAACGCACCGGATGGACCTTGTCGAGCACACGAGAAGCCGGATGGGTCATGGAGGACGGAACCGTGCCGATCGAGCGAATCTACGTCGCCGATCAGAAGTAATTTAGGTTACCCTGCCCTCATGAGCAGAGGCGTCGAAGGCATCATCATGAGGGCGTACAAGACGGACGACTACACGTTGACCGTCACGTCCAGAGAACACGTCAGCGACAAGTACGTCCGCGTCGGATTCAGCGGCGGCGGACTGCTGAAGGATCACCGGGTTCACCCCACACAGTGGGTGCGGCTGTGGTTCGACGACGGCACCGGCAAGGAACGTCAGCGCGGATACACGCTGACGCGCCAGGATCCCGCCACGGACACCTTCGTCATCGAGTTCGCCGTCCACTACGGGCCGGCGTCGAAGTGGGCCGAAACAGCCGAGCCAGGCGACGCTCTCGAGGCAACGCTGATGCGCGGCGGCAATGCGTCGAGCTTCGAGATCCCCACGCCGACGCCCTCGGAATTTTTCGTCTTCGGCGACACGGCGTCACTGCCCGCGATCAACTCCATCCTCGATGCGATCGGCGACACCCCGGCGAAGGTGTGGCTGGAGTGGCAGTACGAGTCGGACAAGACCTTGCCGGTGCACGCAGGTTCGGCTGCCGACGTGACATGGCTGCAACGCGTCGACGACGGCCGTCTGATGCGAGAGCAGGCCGAAGCGTTGACCCCTGCTCCTGGCGCCTTCGGTTGGGTCGCCTGCGACGGCAGGACGACTCGGTCGATCGTCAAGACGCTGAAGACCACTCACGGCTTTGCCAAAGAAGCCATCAAGTCGCAGGCGTACTGGAAGTAGGCCGGTTGTACGCGCGTCTGGACCGGGGTAGTCGGTAATTCGTTTGATTGCGCAGCCGACCTGATCTACCCTTCCTAGGGTGGCTAGGAAAAAAGCCACAGTAGCTAGTGAAGGATTGTGATGGCACGCGCTGGGGTGACACTTGCCCGCCTCACCGAGGCGGCCGGAGACATGGCCGACGAGATCGGCTTCGAGAACGTCACCGTTCTCGCTCTGGCGCGATCGTTCGGGGTCAAGGACGCGAGTTTGTACTCGCACATCAAGAACCTGAGGGACCTTCGTCAACGGGTGGCCGTGGCGGCACTGTCCGAACTTGCCGACCGGGCGTTCGACGCCTTGGCGGGGCGGGCAGGCAAGGATGCTCTCGTTGCGTTCGCCGGTGCCTACCGCGACTACGCCAGAGAACATCCCGGGCGTTACGCGGCAACACAATTCGAACTCGATTCGGATGCGGTAGCAGAGAGCGATGCGCGGCGTCACTCGTTGATGTCGCGTGCAGTGCTGCGTGCATATTCGCTTCCTGAACCCGACGAAACCGATGCTGTCCGATTGTTGGGCAGCACATTTCACGGCTACATCGCACTCGAGGCGTCGGGCGGCTTCAGTCACACGCCTCGGGAGTCGGAGCTGTCCTGGCTGCGAGTGCTCGACGTGCTGCACCACGCACTCGAGACCTGGCCGGCCGCCTGACATCACAGTTTTCGCAAGACTTCACAAGGAGAACAATCATGGATCCTGTTACGGAACGGGACATCAGAGCATCGTTCGTCAACTGCTCCAAGGGCGATACCAAGCGCCTCAACGTCCCATCGAACCTGAGCGATATCGACTGGGAGCAGCTGGATTTCCTCGGCTGGTCCGATCCGTCCTACGCCGGGCGGAGTTATATCGTCGTACCGCGTGAGGACGGCCCGGTCGGGGTGGCGCTGCGCTTCGAAACCGGGGGATCGGATCGAGCTCAGATGTGCACCGTCTGCACCACGACTCATTCACGCGGTGACGTCGCATTGATGACGGCGAAGAAGGTGGGCGAATCGGGGCGTCGCGGCAACACCGTCGGCACCTACATCTGCACCGACCTGCAGTGCTCCCTGTATGCGAGGGGTAAGAAGACGCCTGCGCTCGGCAACCGCTACCGCGAGAACCTCACACCCGAGGAGCGCGCGGAGCGGGTACGCGGCAACATCGAGCTGTTCGTCGATCGGCTGTACACCTGACGATCGATGTTCAGCAGTTGCCTGTGCCCGCCGCCGACAGCCCGCGCAGAATCTCCTGCTGGTCCTCGGGCGGAAGCGTCGACCAGCTTGGATTGGACTGCAACTGATTCGCCAAGCCGGTAGCGGATTGCTCCCGAGTGGACGCGCCGGTTGCGGCCAGACCGTCGATGACGGCGATGAACTGTTGGCATGTCTCGGCGTACAGCTCCTCGCCGTGGGGCATGTCCGCTCCCGTCTGCAGACCAGAGTTGGGGTCGGTCGAGGCCTCGGGCACAACCCCGGCCGGGGTCTCGGCAGCCTCCGATCGATCCAGCGGCGGCGTCACAGCAGGCGGCTGCGCTGCCGTCACCACCGACGAGGTCTGCCGGGTCGAGGATTGCTGGGACGAGGTCTGCTGGGCGGAAGTCTCCGGGGCGGCTACGGAGGCCGGTGCTGCACCGTCGGTCGATTCGCCGCCGCACCCGGCCAGTACGAGAGCGAGAAGAACGCCTGCAACACCCATCCGCTTCATGGGGAATGTGTACCAGAGCTCAACCGAGGTCGGCGGCATGGGCTGCGATGGTATCGACCGTGGTCGTCCAGGCAACCGATCCGCGGTCGACGAAGTCGCTGTGCCCGGCACCGGGCAGCACGACGAGATCTGCCGGATCTCCGGCTGCGCGTGCAGCGTCGACGTAGGCCTTGCTCTGGTTGACCGACACCGTCTTGTCCGCGTCACCGTGAATCGCGGTCACCGTCGTCCCGATGGGAAGGCTCGCGATCGGCGAGGCGATGCGATAACGATCGGGAACCTGGTCCGGCATCCCGCCGAGGAATGCGGGGACGAGTGTGTCGCCGCCGATCAGGGCCGCGCGAGCCATGTCGAATACCCCCGCCATGATCGTCGCGCTGCGAGGCAGGACGGAGGGTTGTGCACCCGGAGCGGACGACGGGAGTGTGTGTCGGCCGGCCAACCAGGCGGCCAGTTGCCCACCTGCCGAATGCCCGGCGACGTGCACGCGATCGAGGTCGAGTCGTCCGCCCGACGCGTGTTGCACCATCGTCGCCAAGGCCTCGGTTGCGTCGTCGACGTCGGCGAGAGTGTCGCGGTAATTCCCGGTGCCGCGGCGGTATTCGATGTTCCACACCGCGATTCCGCGATCGGCGACGGCTTCGGAAATCGGTCCGAAGTAACTCATGTCGTACTTCTGTTGCCATCCGCCGCCGTGCACCATCACGACGACCGGAATGGAATCGGCCCCGTTGTTCGGGAGGTAGAGGTCTCCGTAATTGTCTTTGTCGGGGCCGTACGTCACACGAATCGGCGGATCGGCCAGTGCGGGTACCAGCGCGGGCGACGGAACCGGGAGGGGCGGCGGCGCCGAGCGTTCCGACGCCGTACTGCAACCGAGAAGAAATGCGAAAGTGGTGAGCAGAGCAAGGAATCGGAGGAACTTCACCGATCGCCGCCGGTCCAGGCGAGAAGTTCCTGGGCCGACCAGGTGTTGATGATGCGCTCCGGTGGAACTCCGCGGGCTTGCGCCCGCTCGCACCCGTAGCCCTGCCAATCCAATTGGCCGGGCGCGTGCGCGTCGGTGTCGATCGAGAACAGGCATCCTCGTTCGAGAGCGATGTCGATGAGCCGTTCCGGCGGGTCCTGACGCTCGGGCCGTGCATTGATCTCGACGGCAGTGCCGAATTGCTTGCACCCCTCGAATACCACCTCGGCGTCGAATTTCGATTCCGGCCGGGTTCCCCGTCCACCCTCGACGAGCCTGCCGGTGCAGTGTCCGAGCACGTCGACATGAGGGTTGGCGACGGCGTTCACCATTCGCCGAGTCATGACGTCCGAGTCGGCCCGAAGGTGCGAATGTACGCTTGCGACAACAATATCCAACTCGGCCAGGAGATCTTCGTCCTGATCGAGGCTGCCGTCGTCGAGAATGTCGACCTCGATGCCGGTGAGGATGCGGAACGGCGCGAGCTCTTCGTTCAGTTCGGCGATCACGTCCAGTTGGCGGCGTAGACGCTCGGCTGTGAGGCCGTTGGCGACGGTGAGCCGGGGGGAGTGATCGGTGAGGGCGCAGTACTCGTGGCCCAGGCGCTTGGCCGTTCTCATCATCTCGTCGATGGGGCTGCCGCCGTCGGACCAATTGGAGTGAGTGTGTAGATCACCTTTCAACGCGGACCTGAGCTCGTTCTCGCCGATGGGTGCTGCCTCGGCTCGCTTCTCCGCCAGATATTCGGGCACATCACCGGCGAGGGCCTGGCGAATGATCAGCGAAGTTTTGGCGCCGATCCCCGGCAGCGCAGACCACGAGTCGGAACGTTGCCGGTCGGAACGGGCTGGTGCGCTCAGGGATTCGACGACGTCGGCGGCTCGCCGGTATGCCTTGACGCGGTGGGTGTCCGCGCGCGAGCGTTCGAGCCAGTAGGCGATCTCGCGAAGGGCTTCGATCGGGTCCATGTCTCTATTGTCCAGGAACGGAGTGCGGGTCGATCACCGGAGGCGTGCGACTCCAGTCGTAGACCACCGACGTGCGCAACACGATGTCCTGGAGCGAGCGCCGCCGCCGGTCGACAGCAACCCACAGCAGACCGAAACCGAACAACACACACAGCACCGCCCTCAGTGCAGCCAGCGGCCACCTCGCGAATCCTCGTCGGGGCGTCACCAAACGGATACCCATCATCGCAGCGCCGACGGTCCGCCCCGTCGTGGCCCAGCACAGCGTCAGGTAGCCGATCGAGATGACGATGAGCGCCGAGATGGACGTCGGCGCAGCGGGGGAAGAGAAGGTGAACGACTGCGGATCGAACAGAAGTCGAACGAACACCGATCCGACATAAAGCGAACCCATGAGGATCGCGACGACAGTCAGGTCGACGACGGCCGCGGCGCCCCGGGTGACGATTCCCGCCGGATTCATGTCCTCTGCACGAGGGTGCGCGGTGTTCACGTCGGCGCCTGACCTGGTTCCCGGCCGAACAGGCGACCGACGAAATGCGAGACGGCGTCGTCGGCGTTCATGCCCTGGCTTCTGACTCCACGGACCGCTTCGGCGGACAACGAGCCGGTCGAATCTCGAATGATGTCGGGAAGATCGACGCCGTCGATGACGAAATTGGCGAGCGCGATCAGGTCGACCCGGGCGATGGCGGTGTCCAGGTCCACTCGCGAGACCTGCCGATCGAGGTTCACGGTATCGACGACGGCGTCGAGGTCGACCCGGCCGATCACGGCGTCGATGTCCACGCGGGCCACTGCTTTGTCGAGATCGACTCGGGCGACAGCACTGTCGAGATCGACCCGGGCGACGGCTTTGTCGAGGTCGACACCTTCGACGATGGCGTCGATGTCGACGTTCTCGCGGATGAGCCTGGTCAGATCGATTTCATCCAACGCGGCGGCGACGATCTTGACGATGGTTGCACGCAGGAGGGCGTCGGCGACGGTGTGTGCGGTGGCGATCGTGCGCCGGCCACGTCCGGCGAGTGCCGCGGCCGGCGACGCGAGACCGGGCAACCTGACGAACGATCGAACGACTCCGCGTGCGGCGCCGGCAGTGGTGGCCGCGATTCCGACAGCGAGGTCTACCAGATTCGGGTCGTCGGGCATCGATGGTCACCGCCTCGGGTAGGTCAGACGATCATTCCAGTTCAGGATCGAATTCGTCCGAACATTTCGATACGGACAAATCTCTCAGCAAGTTGACAGCTCCGAGAACACCCACGGGGTTGAAGGTGCAACTAGCATTGTCCGGCATGACGAAGAAATGGTGGATAGTCGGCGCAGTGGTCGTCGTGCTGGTGGCTCTCGGACTCACCGTCGGGCCATGGGCTTACGGCAAGTTCTTCGCCGAGAGCGACGCTCCGGCAGCGACCGTCTCGACGTCGGGCGCGCAAGCCGCGTCCACCGACGATATCGACGGGACCTGGACGATCGTCCCGGGCGATGCGTCGAACACCACCGCCGCCGGGTACACGGTGGCCGAAGTTCTCAATGGCGCCGACGTCACCGTCGTCGGATCCACCGCCGACGTCAGCGGTGAGGTGACGATCGCCGACGACTCGCTCACCGCAGGTCAGGTGAGCGTGCAGACGGGGACGATCACCACCGACAGCGACCGCCGCGACAGCCAGTTCCGCGGCAACATCTTCGATACCGCGACCTACCCGACGGCGACGTTCACCTTCGACTCGCCCGTCGACCTGTCCTCGCTTCCGAAGGACGGAACGACGACGACGGTCACTGCCGAAGGAACGCTGACATTGAAGGATCAGTCGAAGCCGGTCTCCGTGGAGATGGAAGTTCTGCAGTCCGGTGACAGCCTGATCGCATCGGGCAGCATCCCGACCACATGGGCCGACTACGGAATCGAGCCGCCCTCACTGGGATTCGTCACCGTCCAGGGTTCGGGGTCGGTGGACTTCCTCATCAACTTGAACTCGTAGTAGCTTTCTTCGTTTCTCGTCTGCTCGGCGTCCACCCCGGCGGACCGACAACGAAACCGAGCCGATCCTTCCACGACCGCGATGCCGCTACATCCCTTGCGATGGAGCGGTATTCGTGTGTCTGGAGGGTCCAGATATTGAACGTCTGCACCGGCTTGGTCAAGCCGTAGTGTGGGCGGTCGACCTCGTCGGCATAGCTGCCGAAGATGCGGTCCCAGATGATGAAGATGCCGCCGTAGTTCTTGTCGAGATACTGCGGATCGCGCCCATGATGGACCCGATGGTGTGACGGCGTGTTGAAGACGAATTCGAACGGCCGGGGGAGTCGGTCGATTCGTTCGGTGTGAACCCAGAACTGGTACACCAGATTCACGGAGAACCCGACGAACACCATCCATGGCGGAATTCCCAACAGCGGCAACGGAAGCCACATGATGATCTCGCCGCTGTTGTTCCACTTCTGACGCAGTGCCGTACTGAAGTTGAAGTATTCGCTCGAGTGATGGGCCTGATGCGTCGCCCAGATGATCCGCGTACGGTGCGCGATCCGGTGATAGGTGTAGAAGAGGATGTCGACGCCCAGGATCAAGATCACCCACGTGTACCAGGCGTCGGCAGGCAGATGCCACGGTGCGACGTACACGTACAGCGCGGTGTACCCGAACAGGGCGAGCGTCTTCCACACCGTCGTCGTCGCGATCGACACCAAGCCCATGCCGAGGCTCGCCCGAGCATCGGATCCCGTGTAGCTACCGCGCTCGCCGTCTTCCAACTTCGCAGCGGCGAACCACTCGATGGCAAGCAGCAGGGCGAACGCGGGAATCGCCAGGGCTACCGGATCGCGCAGGGGTTCCGGGAGTGCGTTCCAGACAGATTCCACCCACGCGAACATCCGACCGCTCCTTTGCGTGACACTTGAATGCTCAGTGTAACGCTACTGTGTGATCGAGGCCATAGTGGTGGGCGTCGGGTCGGTCAGAAACCCCGACCCCCGACGGTCAGCGTGCGGCGTTCTTGATGAACTCCTCGACCCCCGCGGGCGGTGTGGTGCCGGCAAACCACCCGCCGCGCACGTGTCGGCGGGTGGCGTGGTCGTCGGTTGCCCGTGCGGCGGAGTGCCACAGGTAGGCGTCGTGCAGGATCACATCGCCGCGCTCGACGTAGACGGCCACCTCGCCGGGGATCTTCTCGAAGCCGAGCGGCATCGGGAAGGGCGGCGGCATCGTCGAGCGTCCACCGGTGGGTCTGGCGGTGTCGGGCACGGTGACGCCGTTGATGTTTCGGTACGGGGCAGGGGTGGCCCACAGGTGACTGCCCGGGACGACGCGGAGGAAGCCGTTCGCCGGGGACGTGCCGTCGATGTGGAAGGTGAAGGCAGTCGACGGCCAGACGTCGAGACTGGGGCTCGCCTGCCAATCGGAATGCCAGCCGATGCGGGTGTAGCCGGATTCCTTGCCGGGCCGCGCGTCCTGGTAGACGATTCCGAACTGTTCGCTGTCTCGGAGCCACAGCTGCTCGCCGAGCACGGTGTTCAGAATGCTCAGTAGCGCAGGGTGATTCGCTGCGTCGCGGACGGCGGGGGAGAGTTCGTTCACGTACTCGACGTAGTTGGCGAACTTGTCGGCCTTCGCAGCTTCGTCGAGGAAGACCGTCGATCCGTAGCGTTCTGCCAGCTCACCGGCTACGACGGAGGCCTGAGCGTCGACGCATTCGCGTTCCATCGCGTTCTGCTGTTCGTCGGTCAACAGGTTGCGCACGACGGCGTACCCGTACATCGAGTAGAACCAGGAAATCGATGCGGTGTCGGAGGCGTCGAAGATGCCGTGCTCGTTGATCATGAAGAGAAAATTAGTGCCGATCCGCCGTTTGTGCAGCGCAGAACGGTTCGCTTATTTCCTATTAGAATGATAGGAATTAGGGACACCCACCGAAGGAGCTCGCCGTGCACATTACCGCCAAGGCGGACTATGCCGTGCGCACTCTGGTGGAACTCGCGGCTGCAGGCGGGGTTCCCGGCAAAGCGGAAGCGCTCGCCGGTGCGCAGAACATTCCTCACAAGTTCCTCGAGTCGGTGCTGTCCGATCTTCGACGGGCGGATCTGGTGCGCAGTAGGCGCGGGCCGGATGGAGGCTATTGGCTGGCTCGATCTCCCGCCGAGATCTCCGTCGCCGACATCGTGCGAGCGGTGGAGGGTCCATTGGCGTCGGTGCGCGGTCAACGCCCCGAGGATGTCGACTACCCCGGCCCGGCGAAACCGCTGCAACTGGTGTGGTTGGCCGTGCGGGCGAACATGCGCGCGGTGCTCGAGCAGGTGAGTCTCGCCGACATCGTCGACGACGACATGCCCTCGTTCGTCTCCGATTTGATCTCCGACCCGGCGGCGTGGGCTCGTCGCTGATTGTGACGAGTCATACCTTCTGCCTGTCGATGTGATGGATTCTACAACTTTGCACATCTCGGCAATCTTGCAGAACTCTGCAATTTCCGTAACTTGGAGTGCGTGACTGCACCCACTTCCGGCCTTCGTGATCAGAAGAAGGCCGCTACCCGCGACGCTCTCGGTCTTGCCGCCGTGAACCTTGCCAAGGCGCGTGGACTCGATGCTGTCACTGCCGACGCCATAGCGGCGGAGGCAGGCGTTTCCACTCGCACGTTCCACAACTATTTCGCCAACAAAGAAGAAGCCGTCCTGCACCACGTCGAGGCGTCGGCGCTCGAGTGGTTCGAGATCCTTCGTGCTCGCCCCGTCGAAGAACCGATCTGGGATTCCCTCCGTCATGTCGCGGTCACCATCACTACTGATCCCGAACGGGACATCGCCGAAACGTTTGCCGTCGCGCAGCTCATCGAAGCCAATCCCGCTGTGATGGCAAGAAAGTTCGAGGTTCATCACTCCTTGACTCGCGTACTCGGCGAGGCCATCGCCGAACGAACCGGAACGGACATCGACCGAGATCTCTATCCGAACCTCCTTCAAGTAGCAGTGGGAAACGCGGTCTCGGCTGCGTTGACGCTGTGGATCAGCAACCAACACGAACACTCTTCGCCGAAACAGCTCGTCGAAGATGCCTTCGATCAATTACAAGCCGGGCTTCCGGACCCGCGCGAACCGAAAACCAACTGAGGAGACCTTCTGTGGCCACCTATCTGTATCGGATCGGAAAGTTCGCCTACCGGCGGAAAGGCATAGTCCTTGGGCTGTGGCTGGCGATTCTCATTCTTGCGGGCGTCGGCGCGGCAACGCTGTCCGGGCCGACCGCCAATTCGTTCTCCATCCCGGGCACCCCCGCTCAGGCTGCTCTCGACCTCCAGAGCGAGCGCTTCGGAGGAACCGAGGATCCGCTCAGCGCTGTATCCGCGCAATACGTGTTCAAAGCGCCTGACGGTCAGAGCCTCGACACCCCTGCCTTCACCGCAGCCATCGACGCGACGATCGCCGACATCGACAAGATCGACGACGTCGACGCGGCAGCCAAGCCGGGTGGTGCCAAGCCGTTGACGAACCCGGTGGCGGGAAACACTGCAATCGTCGATCAGTACAACAAGGTCGCCGAGGAGGACGGCACAGCGCCCGATGTGGCTGCCGCCAACGCCGCAGCTCTGTCGCCGCTGAGCCCGACCGGAAACATCGGCACGCTCGATGTCCCGATCTCGGTCGAACTGGCCGACGTCACCGATGAGCTGCGCTCGGATCTCGACGCGGCAGCGCAACCTGCCCGCGACGCCGGACTGACCGTCGAACTCGGTGGCAGCGTCGCGCAGAGTGCCGCACCGCCCGGAGGCTCGTCGGAACTCGTCGGCTTGGCCGTCGCCGCCGTCGTCATGCTCATCATGTTCGGATCGGCCGCCGCAGCAAGCTTGCCGCTAATCACCGCCATCGTCGGCATCGGCGTCAGCAGCCTGGCCATCACGACGGCCTCCGGATTTGCCGACCTGTCGACGTTCACCCCGGTACTGGCGATCATGATCGGTTTGGCAGTCGCCATCGACTACTCGCTGTTCATCCTCGCCCGATATCGCCACGAGCTGACTCTCACCGACGATCGCGAAGATGCCGTCGGACGTGCCGTCGGAACCGCGGGTTCGGCTGTCGTCTTCGCGGGCGCGACGGTATTGATCGCGCTCATCGCTCTCCGTGTCGTCGGGATTCCATTCCTGTCGCAGATGGGACTCGCCGCCGCGTTCGCGGTGTTGATCGCGGTGTTGATCGCATTGACGTTCCTGCCCGCCATGCTGGGGCTCTACAAGGGCAGGGCCTTTGGAGGCAAGCTCAAATTCGTCAACACCACCGATCCCGAGGATCCCGACGCCAAGCCGACCAACGGCCTGCGGTGGGCTCGCCTGCTCGTCAAGCGTCCCGCGATCGGCCTCATCGGCGGCATCGTTCTCCTCGGCGTCATCGCCGGACCCACGACAGGACTCTCGCTCGCGCTGCCGAGCATCGCGACCTCGGACCCGTCGACGTCCGTTCGTAAGGCCTACGACCTGGAGCAGGAAGGATTCGGTCCCGGCAAGAGTGGACCGCTTCTGACCATCGTCGACGCCTCGAAGGTTGCCGACGCCGATCGCACGGCTGCGTTCGGCAAGGTTGTCGACGCGATCTACGAAGAGGACGACGTCGCGAATGCGCAGATCGTGGCGGTGAACGAAGCAGGCGATACCGCTCAGATCCTCGTCACCCCGTCCAGCGGTCCGAACAGTCAGGAGACGAAGGACCTCGTCGCCAACCTTCGTGCCGCCGAATCCGGCGTAACCGAGAGCACCGGTGCCAGCTACGGCGTGACCGGCCAGACCGCGCTCGAACTCGATGTGTCCGAGCGGTTGCAGAACGCACTCGTTCCGTACCTCGCCGTGGTCGTCGGACTGGCATTCGTCCTACTGATGGTGGTCTTCCGGTCGATCCTGGTGCCGTTGACCGCGACGCTCGGATTCTTGCTGAGCGTTCTCGCGACGTTCGGGGCGACGGTGTTCATCTTCCAAGAAGGTGGGCTCGGATTGATCAGCAATCCGCAGCCGATCGTCAGCTTCATGCCGATCTTCCTCATCGGTGTCGTGTTCGGCCTTGCGATGGACTACCAGGTGTTCCTGGTCTCGCGAATGCGCGAGGAGTTCGTGCACGGCACTCCGGCGAAGGAATCGGTCGTCAACGGATTCAAGTACGGCGCCCGCGTGGTGACGTCGGCGGCCATCATCATGATCTCGGTGTTCGCGGCGTTCATGGCCGAGCCGGACTCGTTCATCAAGTCGATCGGTTTCGCGCTTGCGGCTGCGGTGTTCTTCGACGCGTTCGTCGTCCGCATGGTGATCATTCCGTCGGTGATGGCACTCCTCGGCGACAAGGCGTGGTGGTTGCCGAAGTGGCTCGACAAGATCCTGCCCAATGTCGACATCGAGGGTGCCAAGCTGGAGAAGGCGGCACCCAAGGCCACGGCAAGCGTCTGACCTGGCACGATGGCCGAAGGTTGAAGTTCACTCGACAAAATATGGAGACTGTAAGTCATGTGTACGAGTAATCTTCGGCCATCATGCTGATCCCGCTGCTCAAGACCTATCTCGCCCCCTACAAGCGTGCGATCGCCGGCTTGATCGCGCTGCAGTTGGTGGCCACGGCGGCCTCGCTGTACCTGCCGAGCCTCAACGCCGACATCATCGACAACGGTGTGACCCGAGGCGACACCGGTTACATCCTCACCACCGGCGGATGGATGCTGCTGGTCTCGCTCGTGCAGATCATCTGCTCGGTCGCAGCCGTGTTGATCGGTGCAAGGGCAGCGATGGGGGCCGGGCGTGATCTGCGCAAGGCGATCCTGCATCGCGTCGGAACGTTCTCGGCGCGCGAGGTCGGCCAGTTCGGCGCGCCGTCACTGATCACCCGCAACACCAACGATGTTCAGCAGGTGCAACTTCTGATCGTCATGGGGTTCACCATCGTGGTGATGGCACCGATCATGTGTGTCGGCGGCGTGGTGATGGCTTTGCGGGAAGACCTCGGCCTGTCGTGGATCCTGCTGATCGCGGTACCGGGGCTGGCGCTGTCGATGGGTCTGATCGTGGCACGAATGGTGCCGGGCTTTCGCTCCATGCAGGTGCGCATCGATGCCGTCAACCGCGTACTGCGGGAACAGATCACCGGCATCCGCGTCGTGCGGGCCTTCGTTCGTGAGCGCAAGGAGATCGACCGTTTCGCCGTCGCGAACGACTCTCTCACCGCAGCGGCGTTGCGTGTCGGGCGGCTGATGGCCCTCATGTTCCC
Source organism: Rhodococcus sp. (in: high G+C Gram-positive bacteria) (assembly GCF_023264675.1). GTDB lineage: Bacteria > Actinomycetota > Actinomycetes > Mycobacteriales > Mycobacteriaceae > Rhodococcoides. The sequence continues at coordinate 308,595 of NZ_JAHFVG010000001.1, read as the reverse complement.
GACGGTCATGCTCATTTCCAACGTCACCAGCGTCGCCGTCATCTGGTTCGGCGGACACGCGATCAACAACGGCACGATGGAGATCGGCGCACTCACCGCGCTTCTCAGTTACATCATGCTCATCCTGATGTCGGTCATGATGGCGTCGTTCATCGCGATGATGGTGCCCCGCGCCTCGGTGTGTGCCGATCGGATCAGCGAAGTTCTGGCCACCGAATCGTCGGTGGTTCTGCCGGTCGACCCGAAGCCGTTCTCGCTCGATCCGGGTGTCGTGGAACTGCGGAACGCCGAATTCTCCTTCCCCGGAGCGGAGTTCCCTGTTCTGTGCGGCGTGAACTTTCGGGCCGAACCAGGCAAGGTCACGGCGATCATCGGCGGCACGGGATCGGGCAAGTCGACGCTGATCAACTTGATTCCCCGCCTCATCGACGTCTCGGCCGGGCAAGTGCTCGTCGGCGGAACCGACATCAGGGAACTCGACATCGACTCGCTGCGGTCCGCAATCGGTCTGATTCCCCAGAAGCCCTACCTGTTCTCGGGCACCATCGCATCCAACCTGCGCTACGGCAAGTCCGATGCGACCGATGCCGAACTGTGGGAGGCGCTGGAGATCGCCCAGGGCGCGGACTTCGTTCGCAAGATGCCCGACGGCCTCGAGACCGAGGTGTCCCAAGGCGGCACCACCGTCTCCGGTGGTCAACGGCAGAGGCTGGCCATCGCTCGCGCGTTGGTGCGCAAGCCGAGCGTCTATCTGTTCGACGACTCCTTCTCCGCGCTCGATCTCACCACCGACTCGCAGCTCCGCGCGGCGCTGCGCCCGATCATGAAGGACGCAAGCATGATCGTCGTCGCCCAACGTGTCTCGACCATCATCGACGCGGATCAGATTCTCGTCCTCGACGACGGTAAACCGGTGGGGCTCGGCACACACGGCGAGTTGATAGCGTCGTGTCCGACGTACGCGGAAATCGTCGACTCCCAGCATGCGGTGGCAGTGTCGTGACCAAGCCAGGACCAGCCGCTCCTGCCGGCAATGCCCCCGGTACACGAGCCCAGAATTTCAAGCCCTCTCTCAAACGACTCATCGGATTGCTGCGACCCGAGAAGATGTTGCTGAGCATCATGCTGATGTTTGCGATCGCGAGCGTCGTACTGACGGTCGCGGCGCCGAACATCCTCGGCCATGCCACCAACCTCATCTTCAACGGAGTGATCGGGAACCAACTTCCGGCGGGAGTATCCAAAACACAAGCCGTCGACGATCTTCGCTCGCAAGGGCAGGGCACGTTCGCCGATCTTGTCTCCGGAATGGACGTCACGCCCGGCGTCGGAATCGATTTCGGCGCGGTCGGACGCGTCCTGCTGTTCGTGTTGGCGTTGTACCTGGTGTCGGCCGCTCTCGCCTGGGCGCAGGGCTACATCCTCAACATCGCGCTACAGCGCACCATCCGCAATCTGCGTGACAGCGTCGAACGCAAGATTCATCGACTTCCGTTGAAATACTTCGATTCGCGTACTCGTGGTGAACTGCTCAGCCGAGTCACCAACGACGTCGACAACGTCTCCACCGCACTGCAGCAGACACTGAGCCAGCTGATCACCGCCGTGCTGACCGTGCTCGGCATTCTGGGCATGATGATCTGGATCTCGCCTCTGCTGGCTCTCGTTGCGGTGCTGACGGTTCCGGCATCGTTCCTCGTCACGGCCGTGATCGCGAAACGTTCGCAGCCGCACTTCGTCGATCAGTGGCGGTACACCGGCAAGCTCAACGGTCAGATCGAGGAGACCTACACCGGCCACGAGCTCGTCAAGGCATTCGGTCGGCAGGCCGAGGTGGAACGAGAGTTCGGCGAGCGAAACGACAAGCTCTTCGAATCGAGCTACCGGGCCCAATTCATCTCCGGCATGATCATGCCTGCCGTGATGTTCCTCGGAAACGTCAACTACGTGATCATCGCCGTCGTCGGAGGCCTCCGGGTGGCGTCGGGAACGTTGAGTCTCGGTGAGGTGCAGGCGTTCATCCAGTATTCGCGTCAGTTCACCCAGCCACTGACCCAGGTCGGTTCGATGGTGAACCTGGTGCAGTCCGGGGTGGCGTCGGCGGAGCGGATTTTCGATCTGCTCGACGCCGACGACGAATTGCCCGATCCCGTCAAACCGGTGATTCCTCCGGTGAACTACGGCCGAGTGGCGTTCGAGGACGTCTCGTTCCGCTACCGCGAGGATCAGCCGTTGATCGAGGACCTCTCGCTCGTCGCCGAGCCGGGACACCTCGTCGCCATCGTCGGTCCGACGGGTGCAGGCAAGACGACGTTGGTGAACCTCGTCATGCGGTTCTACGACATCGACTCCGGGCGCATCACCGTCGACGGCGTCGACACCCGAGACATGTCACGCGACGAACTCCGCGAACGCACCGGAATGGTTCTCCAGGACACCTGGTTGTTCGGCGGAACCATCCGCGACAACATCGCCTACGGAGACCCGAACGCCTCCGAGGAAGAAATCCTCGAAGCCGCGCGGGTCAGCTATGTCGACAAGTTCGTGCACTCGCTGCCCGACGGCTACGACACCGTCATCGACGAGGAGGGCAACAACGTCAGTGCGGGCGAGAAGCAGCTCATCACCATTGCTCGCGCCTTCCTGGCCAAGCCGCTCATTCTGATCCTCGACGAGGCGACGAGCTCCGTCGACACCCGTACCGAGCTGCTGGTGCAGAAGGCGACGGCGGCGCTCCGAAGCGACCGCACCAGCTTCGTCATCGCGCACCGTCTCTCGACCATCCGCGACGCCGACCTCATCGTCGTCATGGAGGACGGGCACATCGTCGAGCAGGGTGACCACGATTCGCTCGTCGGAGCGGGCGGCCCGTACAACAGGTTGTATTCGTCGCAGTTCGCGTGAGGTGCGGCTTCGCCGCATGTGAGCGCGAATACATAGCAGGTTGTGTATTCGCACTCACATGCGCGGAGCGCCTAGGGTTGGGCCAGTGAGCGCTCCGAACGATCCCTTCTTCAGCATCGGCACCCGTCTGGAAGATCGGCTCGGCCGTTCCGGCACGATCCACACTCCGCACGGCGACATCGCCACCCCGGCATTCATCGCCGTCGGCACCAAGGCGACGGTCAAGGCGGTGCTGCCGGAGGCGATGAAGGAACTCGGCACGCAAGCGGTGCTCGCCAACGCGTACCACCTGTACCTGCAACCAGGCCCGGACATCGTCGACGAGGCCGGTGGACTCGGGAAGTTCATGAACTGGGACGGCCCGACGTTCACCGACAGCGGCGGCTTCCAGGTCATGTCGCTCGGAGTCGGCTTCAAGAAGGTCATCTCGATGGACGTCACCCGCGTCGAGTCCGACGACGTCATCGCCGAGGGCAAGGAGCGCCTCGCGCACGTTGACGACGACGGCGTGACCTTCAAATCTCATCTCGACGGGTCCAAGCATCGGTTCACCCCCGAGGTGTCGATGCAGATCCAGCATCAGCTCGGCGCCGACATCATGTTCGCTTTCGACGAGCTCACGACGCTGATGAATACCCGCGGTTACCAGGAGAGTTCGGTCGATCGCACCCAGGCGTGGGCGAAGCGGTGCGTGCTCGAACACGAGAGGCTGACGGCCGAGCGCGTCGGGAAGCCCTATCAGGCACTGTTCGGCGTTGTTCAGGGCGCGCAGTACGAGGATCTCAGGCGCAAAGCTGCCCACGATCTGGAAACCATCGTCGGCGAGACCGGCCGCGGGTTCGACGGCTACGGCATCGGCGGCGCGCTCGAGAAGCAGAATCTCGGCACGATCACCCGCTGGGTCAACGAGGAACTGCCCGAACACAAACCGCGTCATATGCTCGGAATCAGTGAGCCCGACGATTTCTTCACCGCCATCGAGAACGGCGCGGACACGTTCGACTGCGTCAATCCTTCACGCGTGGCACGCAATGCGGCGATCTACGTTCCGACGGGCCGGTTCAACATCAACACCGCCAAGCATCGTCGTGATTTCACACCGATCGACGAGAACTGTGACTGCTACACGTGCGCGCACTATACGAGGGCTTACATTCATCACCTGTTCAAGGCGAAGGAGATGCTGGCATCGACGCTGTGCACCATCCACAATGAGCGGTTCACGGTGAAGTTGGTGGACGACATCCGCGCGTCCATCGAACAGGGAAGGTTCTACGAATTCAGGGACGAGTTCCTGGGTCGGTTCTATGCTTCTCGTTCGCTTCCATCGCGGTCGTGAGGTAGTCGCCGAGTTCACGCTCGAGATTGTCGTCGAGCGTGCGGGCGAGTGTCGCGTTCACCGAATGTACTGCCAGTTCTCGCATGCCGACCAGCATGTCGGCGGTGGTACCGACCTCGCTGCCGCTGGGGAGCCAACCCTCGCCGTGCTCGTCGACGATGTGATTCTTGGCCGTGCGGATCATGTCCTTGGCGATTCCGTCCACCGCGGCGTGGATGCGTTCGTGAACGTCGATCAATTGGCCGATCGTGAAGCCGTACTCGGTGAGCGAGGAAAAACCCTGCAGTAGTTCGGGATCTGTGAAGATGCAGGTGTCGCCTTCGACGCGAGCGAGACCGAGCGCTTGCAGCCTTGGCAGTTGATCGCTGTTGCCGAGGAACTCGTCGACGATCGCGAGGGGGATTTCGACGGTGTCGTTCTTGGCCCACTGCTCGGTCACGGCGTTCTGCAGGCCGAGAACTTCGGCTAGGTCTTTGCCGTTTTCCCACCCCGAGATGAAGTCGCCGATGTGCGAGGTGGTGAAACCACGTTGGAGCAGAATGTCGATGAGCCTCAACCGGGACAGGTGGGCATCGCCGTAGATTCCGACACGCCCTCGCTTCTCCGGCGGAGGCAGCAGCCCCCGCTCACGGTAAGCGCGGACGTTGCGGGTGGTCGTGCCGGCGGCGTGGGCAAGATCGTCGATCCGATACTCCACCCTGGTTGCCTTCCGCCGATCCGTTTCCTTGCTATACCGTAACCGGTCAGGTGATGGATGTCGGAAGCTGCCGACCACGGCTATTTCGGCGTGATACGCGATCCGTAGGTGTGCACCACTTGCACCTCCGTATGCCACGGAATCAGTGCGTCGACCGAGTCCGCGAGACGATCCACCGGCGGCAGCGCAGCGGGGCCGAGGACCGAGATGGTGGCCGTGCCTCCTTGCCAGCTGACGTCGGTGACCTCGGCGTTCGGGGTGTCGGCGAGCCAATCGTCGGCGAGGGTGTTGACCTGCTGCGCCCAGAGCGCGGACAAGGAATTGACGACCATCGGAATGGCGACCACTATCAGAGCAATTGCCAGCAGACTGTAGGCATGGCGGCGGTGGTGGCCGGCCTCGCCATGGACCTCTACGGCATAGCCGGCTACGACGAAAACCATTGTGGCAGTGATGATCATCGCCACGACATTCGATGCGAACAGCACCAGAGCGCCGGCCGCCAGCGACAAGGCTCCTGATCCGAGGCATACTCCGACCACTGCAAGTGGCGGGACCAACGATATGGCGATCGCTACGCCCGGGAGGACATCTCCCACGTCGCGACGAGCGATCGCGATTGCACCGACGAAGCCGGTGGAGACCGCCGCGACCAGGTCCATCAATGCGGGCGATGTGCGCCCCAACACCTGCGAATTGTTGAGCACACTTGCAGGGCTGGGCAGGACCTGAGCAAACAAAATGCCCAGGAGGACTACGACCACGAGTCCGCCGAACACGTGCAGAAGACTGATCGCGATCAGCTTGCCGCGTCCTGCTGTGATCCCCAGCCCCACTCCGAGTATCGGGGTCGAGAGCGGTGCGACGATCATGGCGCCGATAACCGTCGCAGTCGAGTCACTGACCACACCCGCCACGGCGATCAATGCCGACATTGTCAACATGACCCAGAATGCAGACCGTTTTGCCGAACGATCTCCCGCCGAGAGGTCGAGTCGATCACGCAGCTCGGCGAATGTACGTCGTTGGCTGTCGGGGATCAGAGCTGCGAGCATTCTGTTGGCTCCTTCTCGGAGGCTCAGCCGTGGTCGGCTCCGGTGGGACGAACGTACGCCCTTCGGCGCAACAACTCTCGCGAAGCGTGAAGCGACCGTCGTATGACTTAGTTGTCGAAACAAGTTCACCCTTCGCTGATGAGAGCGGTTGTGCGAACTATGCGCGCGCAGATTCGAGTGACATCTGTAACGAGGAGAGAGAGGCGGTTTCGCGACCGTAGAGAAGTCGTCGAGACGGTTTTCGAGCGCATCGAGGTTGGCTACGAACCTGTGCTTCACCCGCAGGAGATGAAGCACGGCGGGGTGTGGCGCGCACACACTTGGTGTCATGGTCCCTTCACCGAAACCTGCGACACGATCCATCGTCGACCAGCATCGCGCTCTCCTCCGCACACTGCCTTTCGGCGATACCCAGGATTTCGACGATGCGAACCGTGGATTCGTTGCTGCTCGAACGCCGAATGTAGTCCGCGCGGAGAATGGTTCGGTGGTCTGGGACAACGACACCTATTCTTTCCTGACCGGCGATGCGCCCGAGACCGTCAATCCAAGTTTGTGGCGTCAGTCCAGGCTCGCGGCCATCGAGGGTCTGTTCGAGGTGGTCCCGGGTATCTACCAGGTTCGAGGGATGGATCTGGCAAACACTTCTTTCATCGAGGGCGACGAGGGCGTCGTCGTGGTCGATACTCTTCTCTCGGAAGAAACCGGCCGCGCCGCGTTGGCGCTGTACCGCGAGCATCGAGGCGACAGGCCAGTCAAGGCGATCGTCTATACCCACAGCCACGTCGACCACTTCGGCGGCGTACGTGGATATGTTTCCCAAGAAGACGTCGACTCCGGAAGGGTGAAGATTTACGCACCGGAGGGATTCGTCGAACATGCCGTTTCGGAAAATGTCTATGCTGGAACGGCAATGGGGCGGCGCGCAGGCTACATGTACGGTGCTGCGCTCGATCGCAGCCCGGAAGAGCAAGTTGGCGCCGGCCTCGGGCAGACGACGTCGACCGGCCAGGTCACGTTGATTCCCCCGACCGACATCGTCACGACGACCGGTCAGGACGCAGTGGTCGACGGAGTGCGGATTGTCTTCCAGATGGCACCGGACACCGAGGCGCCTTCGGAAATGCTTCTGTACTTTCCGGACTTCAAAGCATTGTGTGCGGCGGAGGACGCGACGCATACGTTCCACAATCTGCTCACGCTCCGTGGCGCAGTCGTCCGTGACCCGCACGGCTGGGCGAGCTACTTGTCGGAGACCATCGCGTTGTTCGGAGACGATCTCGACGTCGTATTCGCCTCGCACCACTGGCCCACATGGGGGCGCGAGCGCGCAGTCGAATTTCTGACCACACAGCGGGATCTGTATGCGTACGTTCACGATCAGACATTGCGCATGATCAACAAGGGTATGACGGGCGACGAGATTGCCGAGGAAATAGAACTACCGCCCGCGCTGGAAAATGCGTGGTCCGCGCGTGGTTACTACGGGTCGGTCAGTCATAACGTCAAGGCCATCTACCAGCGATACATCGGATGGTTCGACGGCAACCCGGCCACTCTGTGGCCGCATCCGCCAGTCGAACAGGCCACGCGATACGTGGAATTCATGGGTGGCGCGGATGCCGTGGTCGAGAAGGCACGCAGTTCCTTCGAGGCCGGTGACTTTCGATGGGTCGCTCAGGTCGTCAACCATGTCGTGTTCGCCGAGCCTGATCACGCGGCAGCACAGGATCTGCTCGCCGACACCTACGAACAATTGGCGTACGGGTCGGAGAACGGCCCGTGGCGAAACTTCTATCTGTCCGGGGCGAAGGAACTGCGCGACAGCAAGTTCGGTACACCGACGAAGACCGCAGCACCGGATGTAGTTGCGCAATTGACTCCGGAGATGGTTTTCGATGCCTTGGCCATTCAAATCGACGGCCCGCGCGCGTGGAACGAGAAACTGTCGATCGACATCCTGATTTCCGACACTGACCTCCGCTTTCGCCTCTCGCTGAGCAACGGCGTCCTCACCTACAGCAATGCGCATCAACAAGACGATGCCGATGCAGCGCTGACCGCGACGACGAGGACGCTGCCAATGATTGCGCTCGGTGACTTCTCTTCCGCTGCATTGGCCGGCGCTGGAATCGAATCGAGTGGTGACACAGAGGCGCTGGCTCGTTTGGAAGCGGTGTTGGACCCTGGGGACGACAACTTCTCGATCGTCACACCCGACTGAAATGCGCACATCGATCCGAGACGAGGGCGAACATGAGCGGAATAGTGGTGTTGCTGGTTGGAGCGTTGTTGTGCTTCTACGGGATCCGTTCGCTGCATCTCGCTGTGTTGGCCGCTGGATTCGGCCTGGGTTGGCTCGTCGCCGACCTGTTCGAACCGTCGCTCACGGTGCTGTTCCTGTTCGGTCTCGTCGGGGCGGTTGCGTCCTGGGTTGTGACCACACTGGTCTTCAAGCTGTCTGCCTACGTGATCGGCGGTCTTGCCGGCGCAGTGGCAGGCGCGCGGATCGCGGATGTTCTTCAGCCGGGGGACAGAAATTGGGCCATGAGCGCAATCGTCGTTCTCGCTCTCGGTGTCGCCTCCGCGTTTCTCGCGGACAAGTATCGAGCCCGAGCATTGTTGTGGCTCACTTCGATAGGAGGCGCGAGCATGATGGTCGACGGCGTCGGCCGGATGGCCGCGTGGCTCGACTTCCTCCGCAACCCCGAAGCCGGGTGGGAGCAGGTCACGTCGACCGCTGCATGGATCGCCTTGGCCGTGGCGGGCTGGATAGTGCAACGCCACCTGTTCGCCGAGAAGTTGGGTGTCGATGTGCGGTTGGGGGGCGATCGGTCAGCGAAGTCGAACTAGGCGTGCCCAACTGCAACGAATTGATCGAGCTCGGGTGAGCCGGTCTCTCGGCCGGACGTTCCGGCGGAGCGAAGACCGACACTGTCACTTCGTAGGGAACCGCCGGTCCCACCCCCACCGAGCACGAGCAGGGTGGGGCTGGAAAGACGATTTCGCACTCGGCGGTCTCGTAGCACTATCGTCGTGCAGCCCGAGACCGAAGAATTCTGTTCGACCCTCGCTCGATGACCGGTACCTTCGTCCTACCGTTTCAGCTGGTCGACGTCGCCCGCCGCTCTCACACTGGTGTATCTGCCGATGCGTCCGCCGTGGCGTTGGAAACCGTTGCGGGCGTGCGGAAACCAGTCACGGAATAGTCGTCGTAATCCACCGAGTCGAGCTGCCCGACGTACTGAGTGGCGAAGCCGGGGAACATCGTGGCGTTGAAGCCGTCCTCGGTGAGGTACCAGCTCGAACACCCGGAGTTCCACGTCGTCTTCTGAAGACGCTTCTGCAGGTCGGTGTTGTACTCCCGCTGCCGGTCCTCCCTGACGTCGAGAACGGCATCCCGGGCCAGCGCATAGGAGATCGCCTCGACGAGATAGTCGATCTGCGCCTCCATGTAGACCAGCGCCGAACTGTGGCCGGGACCGGAGTTCGGACCGAACGTGAAGTACATGTTCGGGTAACCGGATACGGCGACGGACTTGTACGCCTTCGCCCCCGTCGACCACTCGTCGGCGAGAACCCGTCCGCCTCGGCCCGTGATCGGCACCGGCGTGCCCGTCTTCGAGACGTCGAATCCCGTCGCGAACACAATGACGTCGGCCTGATGTTCGATGCCTTCGACCGTGCGAATTCCCTTGGGAGCCAATCGTGCGATCGGCCACGTCACCAGCGTGCAGTTGTCCTTCTGGAGCGACGGGTAGAACTCGCTCGTCATCAGTAGACGCTTGCAACCGGCCCGAAAATCAGGGGTGAGCTGGCGTCGTAACCACGGGTCTTTGACTTGGCGGCGCAGGTGCAGTTTGCCGACGGCTTCGACGACACGCGTGAGCGGTGAATTCCACACCACACCGAGGGCGACGGACTCGTGTCCCCAGAACCACGCCTTGCGCGCGAGTGTCTGAGTCGCCGGAAACCGTCGGTAGATGTCCTTGGTCGACTGCCTCGTCGTGAAGTTCGTGCGCGGCAGTGCCCATCCCGGAGTTCGTTGAAAGACTTTGACCGACTTGGCAACTTTCACCAGCTCGGGCACGATCTGCACGCCCGATGCACCGGTGCCGACGACGGCGACCTTCTTGCCGGCGAAATCGTAGTCGTGATCCCACCGGGCACTATGGATCTTGTGACCCTCGTAGGTCTCGAGCCCGCGTATGGCCGGAAAGCTCACGTTAGCCAGAGGTCCCGACGCCATGACGACGGACCTGGCCTGTACCGACGGCTTGCCGTCGAACGAAATCTCCCACAGTGACGTCGCATCGTCCCAGTCGACGCCGGTCACGTTGTGGCCGAAGCGTAGGTAAGGACGCAAGCCGAAATCGTCGACCATGCGGTCGATGTAGCCGAGGATTTCCGCGCTACCCGAGTACGTGTGCGACCAGTCCGGGTTGGGGGCGAAGCTGTACGAGTACAACCTCGACGGAATGTCGCAGGCTGCGCCGGGGTAGGTGTTGTCTCGCCACGTGCCGCCGACCGCGGTACCGCGCTCGAAGATGGCAAAGCTGTGAATGCGTTTCTGCTTCAACCTGATTGCAGATCCGATTCCGGCGAAGCCGCCGCCGATGATGGCTACCGATAGCGGGAGTGGAGCCTGCGGGAACGACCCAGATGGCGGGAGTGGAGCCTGCGGGAATGACCCAGAAGTCGGGATTTGCTCGGTCATGCGACGGGCTCGTAGGTGAGTTCCTTGGACCAGGTCGGCTGAGGCCGGAGGAGGCGCTTCGGGTAGTTGGCCGTGATGCGCACGAGTGAATCTGCGAACTTGTGGTACGGATGCGCGCGGTTGATGACGACGCCTGCATGCCAGCTGATGAACCGGTACATCGGTAGCCGCTTCGGGAATTCGCTTCTCTCGCCGACTTTCTTGAATCTTCCCATCGCGCTGTAGAGGCGCTCTTCGTCGACGCCCATTGCAACGATGTTGTCGCGCATCTTGTTCAGCAATGGAATGTAGCGGAGTGTCCCGATGATGAGCGACGGATTCATCCAGGCTCCGACGGTCTCCACCAGAATCTTGCGCATCTTCGCATGGCCCAGAAGCTCGATCACCTGGAAATCGACTGCGAGGTGGCGCGATTCGTCGGAGTTGATCTTCTTGAAGACTTCCTGGCAGACCGGATCGTCGATCTCGTCGACGATGAATTTCACCAGCGCCCCGTCGAGGGCGACTTCGAGCATCGGGATGACGGTGCCGAGCACGGCGAGTGACGTCTGATCGGAGTATTTGTCGAGCCAGTCGATGATGAGTTTGACGTTGACGTTGGGCTGCGGAATCTCGTCACCGTCGAGCATGCCCCAGCGGCGCATCAGCGCGAGTTCGGCGTTGGCGTGCTTCTGTTCCTCGGCGTGGAAGTACGTGTAGATCTCCTTCAGAGTGTCCGTCGGTGCCTTCGTCGCCATGGCGGCGAATCCGCGAGCGCCGACGTTCTCGATCCACATCAAATCGGACATGAAAGGCTTCAGTTTGGTCCACAGTTCGGGGCTGATGGTCTCCGCTCCCGGTGCATCCCAGTCGATGTCGGCCAGAGCCCACTGCTTTTCCTTGATCTTGTCGAGCATCTGCTCGAAATCGAACGACATGTCAGACTCCTGCTTTTTCGGTAGTTTCCTGCGGTGCGAACCGTCCCAGTAGGCCGAGGGCTCGGGTGTAGAGGGCCGGTGCGATTCGTTTGAGGCGCCAGAGGACCTTGGCGTCGATCTGCGGCACGACGTAGAGACGTCCGCGGTCGTATTTGTCGAGCGCGTCGATTGCGACCTTGTCGGCGGTGAATCCCGTTGCCTGCATGAGCTTGTCGGCAATCTTGGTGCCGGCGGCGGTGATGCGACCGTCGACTGCCACGTTGGTCTTGACGAACGTGGGGCACAGAACGGTGACGCGCACGCCGGTGCCCGACAGTTCGGCGGCCATTGTCTCCGACAGTGACATCACGCCTGCTTTGCCGACGTTGTACGGCGCCATCAGCGGCGCGGCACCGAAACCAGCCGCCGAGGCGACGTTGATGAAGCCACCTTCGCCCGCTGCCTTCATGGCTGGTGCAAAGATCTCGCACCCGTGGATGACGCCCCAGAGGTTGATCCCGAGCGCCCAGTTCCAGTCGTCGAACCCGATCTCGCCGACCGGGGTTCCGCCGATCCCGACCCCCGCGTTGTTGATGACGAGCGTCGGTGCTCGACCGAAGGTGAGTTCGGCGAACAGGGCGAGATCCTCGACCTGCTCACGGCGGGCGACGTCGCAGACCACGGCATGTGCGGTGCCGCCGAGCGCGGCGATCAGTGCGACGGTTTCCTCGGCGCGAGGCAGTGAGATGTCGGCGCAGATCACTTCGCCGTTTCTCTTGGCGAGTTCCAGGGCGAAGGCGCGGCCGATGCCGCTTCCAGCGCCGGTGACCACGGCGCGGGCGTTGTGGGACGGAGTCATGTAATTAGACTCATGCTGAACGTGCCATTTGTCAATGGCTCAATTGGCAGCGGGATCAAAAAGGGCCCGACCGCGGTGCGATCGGGCCCTGCGAGGAAGGAGGCGTCAGACGGAGACGGACTCCTGGTAGGTCGGCTCGCGCTTCTTGATGTAGGCGATGACTCGGTAGGTGATGGGCATGACCAGGATCTCGGCGAGCGTCTTCCAGATGAAGCCGACGATGACGTAGTTGATGAAGTCTTCCCACGTCGTGATGCCGATGACGCCGGCTGCGATGGAGCAGAAGATCAGCGTGTCGAAGAACTCGCCGACGATGGTCGAGCCGATCAGACGCGCCCAGAGATGCTTCTCTTTGGTGCGCTCCTTGATGGCAACCAGGACCAACGAATTCAAGAGCTGCCCGACGACATAGCCCGCGAGACCGGCGATGACCAGTCGCGGAACGACTCCGACGACAGCTTCCAGTGAATCCTGATTCTCGTAGAAGCTGGCGGCAGGGAGTTCGATGGCTATCCAGAAGCACACCGCCGCCAGAATGATCGAGCCGAAGCCCAGGTAGATGGCTCGTCGCGTCGCCTTGAAGCCGTACACCTCGCTGAGGACGTCGCCGAGAATGTAGGCAAGGGGGAACAGGAAGAACGCGCCGTCGGTATTGATCGGCAGCACCTGGAACGGGCCGAGGAAGACGTCGCTCCCACCGAAGAATGCGACGCCCTTGCTCGCCGTCACATTCGAGATGATCAGGGTCGCCGCGAAGAGGGCAACGATAGTCGGATAGTAACCACGGCTCACGTGCGCGAACTGCGCTACGGCATCGGGTTTGTCGTCGGAATTCTGAGCTGTCACGTGCTTCATCCAAACACGGTGAAACCCCAGGTCCGAATCGGTCAGGAGTGGAGCCTGCGGAATGACCCGTGGAAGTCAGGAGTGGAGCCTGCGGAATGACCCGTGGAAGTCAGGAGTGGAGCCTGCGGAATTGCGGCTGGTTGTCCGTTATGTCTCGAAGATCCAGGGTGTGTTCGGCAGGAGGGTTGGGTCCCATCGGGCCAGGAGGTCGGTGACGGTGACACGCTCGCCTGCCACCGCAAGTCCGAGGGAGCGTGCCAGCATGTCCAGCACGTCGAGCGGGCCGAGGCCCAGCGCTGCCTGATCGGCGAGCGTGACGGCACCGTCACGTTTGGCCAGCCGCGCGCCGTGAGCGTTCAGCGCCAGCGGCACGTGAGCGTAGGTCGGAGCGGATAGTTCGAGCAGCGACGCCAGGTACGCCTGCCGGGGTGATGAGGAGAGCAGATCGTCACCGCGCACTACTTGATCGATACCCTGCTCGCCGTCGTCGACCACTACCGCGAGGTTGTAGGCGGGCACCCCGTCGGCGCGGCGCAGAACGAAATCGTCGACCTGGCCGTGGAACTGTCCGAGGGTCGCGTCGTCGATCGAGAAATCGGTGACGTCGGCCTTGAGCCTCAACGCCGGTGGTCTGGTTTTCGACGCCCTGTCCGACGCGGTGAGAACGCGGCACGTACCGGGGTAGGCGCCGTCCGGCGCGTGCGGGGCCGATGCCGCTTCGAGAATTTCCCGACGGGTACAGAAGCACTCGTAGGTCATGCCGGCGGCGGTGAGGCGAGCGATGGCGTCGTCGTACAGGGAGGTGCGTTCCGACTGACGGACGACGGGCCCGTCCCAGTCGAGGCCGATCGCCGCAAGGTCGGCGAGTTGCTTGGATTCGGCGCCCGCTTTGACCCGGTCGAGGTCCTCGACGCGCAACAGGAATCTGCGACCGGTCGACCGCGCGAAAAGCCACGCGAGCAGTGCGGTGCGCAGGTTGCCGATGTGCAGATCGCCCGAGGGGCTAGGGGCGAAGCGTCCGGCATTCACACGACAAGGTTAGCCGGGCCACGTCAGCCGACTTCGATGGTGACAGCCGTGCCGTAGGCGCAGACCTCGACCCCGCCGGTGTCGCCGTAGTCGTTCGTCTCGAATCTGAACGCCACGACGGCGTTTCCGCCTTTCTCCTGCGCCTCGGCTGCGAGGCGCGACAATGCTTCGGCGCGTGTCTCCTTCAGCAGCGTGGTGATTCCTTTGAGTTCGCCGCCGGCAAGAGCTTTGAACGATGCGCCGATGTTGGAGCCGATGTGTCGCGAGCGCACGGTCAGACCGAACACCTCACCGTGGACCGCGGTTATACGTTGACCTGGGATGTCATTCGTCGTCACGATTATCACCTCGTTCACGCTATACCCGGCCATGTGATTCTGTGGGTGGATCGACGCGGTTTGTCAGCTGAAGACAATGCTGTCGGTGGCCGATGGTAAGCGGAGATTTCGATACATAGGTTGTGTAACAGGAAGATTCACTTGACGGCGCTCGAACCGAACAGTACGTATCGAACATACGTTCTAATAGATGCCGTTGGGGGATGTTCTATGGTGACGAGTCGAAGAAGCGCATTCGCGGTGTATGCGGGCCCGCAGAAGAAGCCTATGATCGATCGGTCGTTGCTGCGCGAATTATCCGATGTGGCGACCCTCGAAAATCAATGTTGTGCTCGCAAAGTAGCTGTTGCAGCTGCTATTTGGGATTCCTGCGTTCATCAGAACGTACGGGTCGGCGATCACATCATGGACGCCGGCAACTATGCGGCATCGGAAATTGCGAAAGTGCTGGGATGCTCGAAAACGGTTGCCGATACCTTCGCCGAAGTAGGGATGGACCTGCGGCTCCGATTGCCCTCTGTCAAAGCGGCGTTCGATGCGGGCGAGCTCGATCTGTCGCGTGTCCGAGCCGTCTGCCGGACGACGGGTTCCTATTCCTTGGATACTGCGGCACGCATCGAGTCCGAGGTGCTCGAAGCTGCCCGACGCCTGTCACCTGGACTGTTGGCGACCGAAATTTCCGGAATCTTGCAACGGGAGGCGCCCGACGAAACAGCCGAGCTCCGCAAAGATCTGGCGTCGCTGACACGAGTTCGATACCGCGACAAAGACATGATCGCAACCATCGAGGCCGATTTGGAAGCCGGCGACGCTGCGGCGTGCTGGCAGTTGATCAACGAGATGGCAGCGACTCTGTGTTCGCGTGACCCGCGGACGCGCGGGCAACGACTGGCGGCGGCCTACACGGCGATCATGCACCGAGAGTCGTATGTCCCGTGCACGTGTGAGGTCGACGACGACCACCCGTGTACGGCGAACCGACAATTGCCGGACCGCCGTGTACCGCTGACCAACGTGACCATCGACCTGGCGTCACTTGCCGGGCTCGCCGACCTACCGGGATACCTGGCCGGACATGGCCTGATCGACGCCGGGTACGCACGAGAGCTGGTTGCGAACGGTGACTGGCAACTCGTTCTGACCGAGGCCGTGGCCCTGGCGGACAAGTTCGGAGTGGTGGACACTTCCGGCAACGGGCCTCGGTCCGAGCCCGCGGTCCGAGGAACATCGGGTGGCGGGCACCGTACGTTCAATCCCCTCGGCCGGGGTAGGCGTCGCCGCGGGGCCACGTTGCCGACACCGCCGGTGGCAAAGCCAGTGCAACGCGCGCCGCGCGACGGCGAACACCGGGGTTCGTACACGCTGATCGCTGCACTCGAAGAAGCGATCGCTGCGAATCCGGCGTTGGCGATTGCGCTGTACCCCGACGGCCATGGCGGCGTCGTCGATCCGCCCGACGGGGCGCTTCGATACCGGCCGAGCGCGCAGCTCGCGGACTGCGTGCGGCTCCGAGATCGCACGTGCCGCCATCCAGGGTGCGACGTTCCCGCGGCGAATTGCGAACTGGACCATGTCGTTCCGTACAACCGTGTCGATCCGACGAAGGGTGGGTGGACCATCGCCACCAATCTGCACTGCCTGTGCCGCTACCACTACATGCTGAAAACGATGGGGGTCTGGACGCCGACGATGCTCGCCGGCGCAGTCGACTACTGGGTGTCGAGCTCAGGAACCAGCGCCGTGACGTTGCCGGGCAACACCGTCGGAAGCGCGGATCTGTCCGGTGACAGCCTGCTCCCGCACGTTCCACGTAAGCGCCGATCGTCACACACCGCGGAGGCATACCGGAGCGACACCGATACCGGTCAATCGTCGGTGCCGGAAGTTTCTGCCGAGAAAGCGGCTGTGGCTCAGCCGGAGGCAGCCTCGGAGAATGCTGCCACTGCCGAGAATGCAGCGCCGTTCTGATGGGGCACCGCCACCTACCGCTTGCCGAGAAGGGCGTCGTGCTGCTCGGTGGTCGAAGTCCGGATGGCATCGACGACCCGGGCGACCTCGGGCCTGCGCAGTGTCTCGGCGCGCGAGACGAGCCAGTAGTCCAGGCGGATGGAGACGTCGCCGGGCAGAAGTCGAACCAGGTCGTCGTGGCGATCGGCCATGAAACAGGGGAGCAGGCCGATGCCAGCGGCGGCGCGGGTGGCCTCGACGTGCACGAAAACATTCGTCGACGTCACGGATTCGCGCATCGATGGAGCAAATCCAGGCGCAATATCGAGATCGTCCACCTGCAGCATCGAATCGATGAAGTAGACGAGCGGATGAGCCTGGAGATCCTCGATAGTCGTCGGCGATCCATTGGCGCGCAGATAGTCTTTCGACGCATACAACCCCAGGTGATAGTCGCTGAGCTTGAACGCCTCTGCGCGATGCACCTGCGGTTCGCCGACCACGATTTCGACGTCCATCCCCGATCGTTGCTGCGATGCTCGACGCGTCGTCGCCACGATCTCCACCGAAATACCCGGGTGACGCCGTCTGACCTGTGCCACCGCGGGCGCGATGACGTAGGCGCTGAAGCCGTCGGTGGCCGACACTCGCACCACACCCTCCGCCTCGTCGTCGGGGCCGATCAAAGACCGCACGGCAGCCTCGATGTGTTCGGCCGCGGCCAGCGCATCCTTACCGCGTGCCGTGAGTTCCCACCCGTTTCCGGATTTGGCCAACACGCGACCGCCGAGGCTGGACTCGAGGGCAGCGATGCGCCGCGAAATCGTCGTGTGGTTGATGCCCAGGTCGTCGGCGGCGGTGTTGTACCTACCGGTCCGGCCCACGGCGAGAAGGATCAGCAGGTCGTCGGCGCTGGGAAGCCGACCGTGATCGGGATGACCGAGCGGCACATGTGCATTCTTGCAGACGGTAGTTGCGTTGTTGGGCATTGCGGGCGCATACATCTGCATCAATACTCAGCGATACCGAAGTATCTGTGGGAGTCGTCACAATTCGAACCCTGCCGGTGCCGCATCACAGAGGAGTGCACATGAGTGTGGACGAACGCACACAGCCCGACCCGGACGCGACTCCGACCGGCCTCAAAAAGGTCGTCGCCGCGTCGATGGCGGGCACCATCGTCGAGTGGTACGAATTCTTCCTGTACGGAACCGCCGCGACCCTGGTGTTCTCCAAGATCTTCTTCGCCGCGGGTACCAGCGAACTCGACGCAATCCTCGCCGCGTTCGTCACGTACGCCGTCGGATTCGTCGCTCGCCCGCTCGGCGGCATCGTCTTCGGCCACTTCGGAGACAAATACGGCCGAAAGAAGTTGCTGCAGTTCAGCCTCGTACTCGTCGGCGGCGCCACGTTCCTCATGGGCTGCCTCCCGACGTTCACGGCGATCGGCTACTGGGCCCCGGCACTGCTGGTCGCCCTGCGATTCATCCAGGGCTTCGCGGTAGGTGGAGAGTGGGGCGGCGCAGTTCTTCTTGTCGCCGAACACAGCCCCAACAAGAGCCGCGGATTCTGGGCCAGCTGGCCCCAAGCAGGCGTGCCCGCGGGAAATCTGCTCGCGACCGTCGTTCTGCTCGTCCTGACCACCGTGCTCTCCGACGAAGCCTTCCTGAGTTGGGGCTGGCGAGTTGCCTTCTGGCTCTCGGCCGTCATCGTCTTCGTTGGCTACTACATTCGCACCAAGGTCACCGACGCCCCGATCTTCGTCGAGGCGCAGAAGCAGGCCGAGGTCATCAAGGCCGCCTCGTACGGCGTGTTCGAGGTCATCAAGCGTTACCCGCGTGGAGTCTTCACCGCTATGGGCCTGCGCTTCGGCGAGAACGTCATGTACTACCTGGTGGTCACCTTCACCATCACCTATCTCAAGGTCGAGGTCGGCACCGACACCCAGACAATTCTGTGGTGGATGCTCGCCGCCCACGCAGTGCACTTCTGCACGATCCCGTTGGTGGGCAAACTCGCCGACCGCATCGGGCGACGCCCCGTCTACCTGTTCGGCGCCGTGACCGCCGGAACCTGGGGCTTCTTCGCCTTCCCGATGTTCAACAGCGGCCACAACGCCGTGATCATGCTCGCCATCATCATCGGACTCGTGTTCCACGCCTTCATGTATGCGACACAGCCGGCGATCATGGCCGAGATGTTCCCGACGCGTATGCGTTACTCCGGAGTTTCCCTCGGCTACCAGGTGACCTCCATCGTTGCCGGTTCGCTCGCACCGATCATCGCTGTCGCACTGCTCGACAAGTTCGGTTCGTCCGTGCCGATCGCCTGGTACCTCGCGGGATCGTGCCTGGTCACGCTCATCGCCGTGATCGCCGCACGGGAGACCAAGGGCCTCGCACTGGAGTCGATCGACATCGCCGACGCCAAGAATCTCGCCACCGAGGCCGAACTCGCCAAGGTCGGTCTGAAGTGACCGAGCTGACCGGCCGCTCCGCCCTCGTCACCGGCGGGGCGTCGGGGATCGGGGCAGCATGCGCTCGCGAACTGGCGGCACGCGGGGCGACCGTGACCATCGCCGACGTCGACGAAGTAGCCGCCAAGGAATTGGCATCGGAGCTTCACGGTGAGGTGTGGGCAGTGGATCTGCTCGACACGGCGTCGCTCGACGAGCTACAGCTCGACGTCGACATCCTCGTCAACAATGCCGGAATTCAAACCGTCGCTCCGATCGTCGATTTCGATCCAGCGGCGTTCCGACGCATTCAAACTCTGATGGTCGAAGCTCCGTTCCTGTTGATTCGAGCAGCGTTGCCGAAAATGTACGAGCGCGAGTTCGGCCGAGTCGTCAACATCTCCTCGGTACACGGGCTGCGAGCATCGGAGTACAAGGTCGCGTACGTCACCGCGAAACACGCGCTGGAAGGACTGTCGAAGGTGACGGCCCTCGAAGGTGGATCGCACGGTGTCACCAGCAACTGCGTGAACCCCGGATACGTCCGAACACCGTTGGTGGAAAAGCAGATCGCCGATCAAGCCGCAGCGCACGGAATCCCCGAAGGTGAAGTCCTGGAAAAGGTGATGTTGACCGAGAGTGCGATCAAGCGCCTCGTCGAACCAGCCGAAGTGGGCTCGCTCGTCGGTTGGCTGGCATCGGCCGATGCGGGCATGGTGACCGGAGCGTCGTACACGATGGACGGCGGTTGGTCGGCGCGGTAGTTCCTGATCGCTTGAATGTCACCATTCAAGCGATCAGGGTGACGCTCAGACCCGACGCCCCAGCTGGGCGAGCACTTTCGTCTGACGATCTGCAGACTCCGGCACCTCGACCGCCGGTCCGCAGACACCGTCCATCCTGATGTTGTCGCCCATCTGCTCGATGAATCCGACGACGAAGTCCAGATCCTGATCGGCGATGGTGTCGTCGACGCCCGTCGGATGCGCGATGTCCCATGCGTGGACGATGAGATCCAGGCTGTAGAACGAGCCCATCGACGACGCCAGGTTCGTCCGCCCGAAATGGCCGTCGTACTCGAGTTCGGCGCGGGCCGGATCGTCGAGAATCTCCTGTAGCCCGTCGCGAGTGTGGATCCATGCCGCCACGGGATCGTCGTCTACGGACGGTCCATCGGAAATCGAGAGGCCAACCGGCTCCAGCGAGGATCTCTCGGTGTCGATCAGATGTCTCACGACATCGCGAACAGTCCATCCGTCACATGGTGACGGCGTGTCCCACGTCGGCGACGGCACGGCTCGGATGCGCTCGGTCAGTACGCCGGCGAGTCGGCGATAGCGGTCTGCGGTCGATTCCGGAGTAGTCATGCGTCCGATTCTGCGGCATCGGAGAGACATACGGATTGAATATTTCGGACATCCTTGCGTCGGCCCGGGCGCCTGCCCCTTGCTCGGTACACGCTGCTGATGAAGGATGGCACCACTCTCGTTACCCGAACTCCTGGAGGTCGCAGTGATGAAGTTCGTTCGCAGGCTGGCCGTGAGCGCGGCGATCGTCGTCGGTGCCGCGTTGGCTCAGGGCGCCACGGCGTCGGCAGAATCGATCGTCCCGTTCCAGATCAACCCAGCACCGTATGGAAATCCGAACGGCAGCTTCGATGCTCCCGCGGGCACGTGCGTTGCCGTGACGGGCGGCCAACCCGGCGCAGTGACGATCACCGGCGGCAAGGAGGGCCGGTGGGGATGCTTCGTCGCCGCCGACGTGCGGTGGGTGAACCTCTCGACCGGGGCGTCGGGCGCCGCTCGGATGTCCGACGGGCTGTTCGGCTTCCCACCCGAAGCGATCCTGCAGACCGGCCCTGGCCAGGTGGCAGTCGTGATCATCGGCGGCGGAATCAACACCGCGGGCCTCGCCACCTTCTCGGTGTCCTAGCTGTTCAACGCCTCACGTATCTGAAAGCTCGGGTTTCGTAAGGCAATTCGATCGTCGCATCCCCGTGGAGTCGCAGGCTCTCGAACAGTGTGTCGAGCCGTGAATCGACCTCGGTGCGTTCCTCGGGTGGCGCGGTGATGTAGTGGCTACGCGACCGAACCGACGCCGCAAGTCGCTCGCGAGTGACCCTCGACGTCCAGGCCCACGTCTGCTGCTCGGACTCGCCGAACGGATCCGCGATCGGCGGCGGGCCAGCGGTGAACATCGCGGTGGTGCCGCCGTCGGGAACGATGGAGTTGAGCTCGCGCACCCAGGGAACCGAATCGTCGCGCACGTTCCAGATCAGCCCGAGAGACCCGCCCGGCCGCAGAACCCGGCCGATCTCACGCGAACCGTCGACCGGATCCACCCAGTGCCAAGCCTGACCGAGCACCACGGCGTCGACACTCGCATCGTCGAGAGGAAGCGATTCGGCTGTTCCCACGTGGGTTGTGACGCCGGGTACCGCAGTGCGCAAGGTCGTGAGCATCGCTGAATCTGGATCGATAGCCACCACTTTCCAACCAGCGGAAACGAGGCCTCTCGTGAGTTTGCCCGTGCCGGCACCGACGTCGGCGACAGTTGCATCCGGTCCGAGGGACACCAACCACCGCACGGCCGCGTCTGGATACTCGGGACGGCCGGCTTCATAGAGATCGGCGACAGTTCCGAACGACGTCGAGCCATTGTGTCGGCTAACCATCGTGCGAGGCTACCCGGACCGCGCTGTGTTGTCAGTAACGAAAACCGCCGCTACGGTCTGCGGGGCAGTGATCGGACGAACGGTGGGGGCCGAATGTCGACGAGTACGGCAGTGGCGGCACCTCGCCGCCTCGCTCCGACGCAGTCCGCGTCCGGGCGATGGGTACTTGCACTGGCGGTGATATCGATTGCCGCACAACTGATGGTCCGGTCAGGCGTACTGGCTACCGGCAACTTCTACTGGGACGATCTGATTCTGATCGGACGCGGTAGCACGTTTCCCCTGTTCTCGGCCGACCTCCTGCTGTACGACCACGACGGTCACTTCATGCCCGGTGCATTCTTCGTGGCGTCGATGACGACGAAAATTGCTCCCCTGCAGTGGTTTCTACCTGCTCTGACCATCATTGCCCTTCAGGCCGGTGCGTCGTGGGCAGTATTGCGCCTACTGCGCAAGATTCTCGGTGACACTCCGATTCTGTTGTTGCCCTTGATCTTCTATCTTTTCAGCCCGTTGACTCTTCCCTCGTTCGCGTGGTGGGCGGCCGCGTTGAATTCTCTACCGCTTCAGCTCGGCCTGGCCTGGGTGGCCGGTGATGCGATCGAACTGGTGCGCACGGGCCGTCGGCGATACGCCGTCAGCGGGGCTCTGGTCACCGCGATGGCGTTGCTGTTCTTCGAGAAGTCGGTGCTCGTACCGGTATTCGCATTCGTCGTGGTGGCGTCGATGCTGGGGGTGAAGGAGGCCCGACACCGCGCGGCCGCACTGTGGATGGCATGTGGGGCGATTCTTGTCGCGTGGGGCACTGTGTTTCTGTGCGTCACCAAGGGGGGTCTCGCGGTCCACGGTGTACGCGAGACGGCCGAACTGGTGAACCACGGAGTGACGTTCGGATTGCTGCCTGCACTTCTCGGTGGTCCGTGGGAATGGGAGCGGTGGGCACCGTCCGGGCCCTGGGCAGCGCCGCCGTCGGCGCTGGTGGTGTGTGCAGGGCTGGCGACTGCTGTGGCAGTGATGCTTTCGATTCGTCGGCACCGTTCGATCGTCGCGGCCGTAGTCCTCTACGTCGGGGCCTCCTGTGCAGTGATGGTCCTGTCGCGATCGGGGCCCGACACCGCCGACGAACTGGCACAGACTCTCCGCTACTTCGCGGACAGTGCCGTCGTCATCGCGATCGGAGCGGCCCTGATGCTGCGTAATACTGCGCTGAATCACACGACGCTGAATCACACGACGCTGAATCACACGACGATGGGCCGCAGGGCACCGCGCCTCGCACGTCCCGCCTGCATCGCCGGTGCGGCGGCGTTCGTCGTCAGCAGCATGGTGTCCACGTTCACGTTCGCCCAGACATGGCGCGACGACCCGGCCGCCGACTACCTGGCCGCTACGCGGCAATCACTGCAACACTCGACAACTCCGATACTGGATCAACCGATTTCCCCGTGGGTTCTGACACCGCTTGCCTACCCGGAGAACTCGATCTCGCGAATATTCGCGGACGTGCCCGGGCGTGCGCCGATCACGTCGTCGACCACGGCTCTGCACTACATCGACGAGACCGGGCACCTCGTGCCTGCGGTCGTGAGCCCGTCGCGCAGCCTCACGCAAGGGTCGGAAACGGGGTGCGGCCACCGCGTCGACGATCGGACACGCATCCCGCTCGACGGTGCACTTCCCGTGTGGGACTGGACAGTGCAACTGAACTACTTCGCCGACGCGAACAGCGACGTGCAACTCGAACTCGACACCGGGGACGTCGTCGTCGTGCCGTTGGAGAGTGGACTGCACACGGTGTATGTCCGGCTGACCGGTTCCGGCAGTGCGCTGACCGTGACAGCGGAGGGGAGTGGAGTGTGCATCGGTGCAGGGCCGGTGGGCGTCGTCATGATCGCAAGCCTGTGACCACCGGGCGCGAAACAAGCCCCGGGCGACATGAAAAAGCCCCCGTAGACACGAAAAAGCCCCTGTGAACAAGTCACAGGGGCTTTCCCGCTGGCGGAGGATAGGGGATTTGAACCCCTGAGGGCGTTAACCCAACCCGCGTTCCAGGCGAGCGCCATAGGCCACTAGGCGAATCCTCCGTGGGGAAGCATACCGGGTCACCCCCTCCATCTCCCAAATCGGGTTGCTCGTAGGGCCGTGATGCGTCGCGATGA
This sequence comes from Rhodococcus sp. (in: high G+C Gram-positive bacteria), assembly GCF_023264675.1. Classification (GTDB taxonomy): domain Bacteria; phylum Actinomycetota; class Actinomycetes; order Mycobacteriales; family Mycobacteriaceae; genus Rhodococcoides. Next base: position 284,680 of record NZ_JAHFVG010000001.1, on the reverse strand, counting down.
TGGGGACGGCTACACTCTTCAATGGATCCCGCGCGGCGCGCATCCTGTGAACTCCCCCAGGGCCGGAAGGCAGCAAGGGTCAACGGGCTCTGCCGGGTGCGCGGGGTCCCCTTTACTTTCAGGGGCCCGCGAGCACTGTCAGGGACCTTGAGACGAGAGCTTCGACACCGAAAGGCCGCTCCACATGTCTGCGCAAACCCAATTGGGGTTGATGAATCATGAGGAGCTCGCCTCCGAGCACGAGCGCCAGACTGCGAAGTACGAGCAGCTCAAGGCCGCGAACCTCACCCTCGATCTCACCCGCGGCAAGCCGTCCCCCGAGCAGCTCGATCTCGCTGCCGATCTGCTGACGCTTCCCGGGGCTGATTTCCGAGACGGAAACGGAACCGACTGCCGTAACTACGGCGGACTCGCAGGTCTGCCGGAGCTGCGAGCGATCTTCGGTGAGCTTTTGAACATCCCGGCCTCGAACTTGCTCGCGGGAAACAACGCGAGCCTCGAGATCATGCAGGACCTGGTCGTCTGGGCGCTGCTGCACGGCCTCCCCGATTCGCCGCGGCCGTGGTCGGCCGAGCCGAACATCCGGTTCCTGTGCCCGGCTCCCGGGTACGACCGCCACTTTGCGATCACCGAGAGCTTCGGCATCGACATGATCGCGATCCCGATGCTGCCCGACGGCCCCGACATCAACGAGATCACCACGCTCGTTGCGTCGGACCCGCAGATCAAGGGCATCTGGGCCGTGCCGAACTACGCCAATCCGACGGGTGCGGTGTACTCGGAAGAGATCGTCCGCACGCTCGCGACCATGCCGACTGCTGCCCCGGACTTCCGGGTGTTCTGGGACAACGCCTACGCCGTTCACCCCATCGTCGAGGAGTTCGCTCCCTCACACGACATCCTGGGCTGGGCAGCCGAGGCGGGCAACGCCAACCGGCCGTTCGTGTTCGCGTCCACGTCGAAGATCACGTTCGCCGGCGCGGGGGTCAGCTTCTTCGGAGCCTCCGACGAAAACCTGGCGTGGTACCAGACGCACCTCGGCAAGAAGAGCATCGGACCGGACAAGCTGAATCAGCTTCGCCACCTACGCTTCTTCAAAGACGCTGACGGCGTCCGGGCTCACATGGCCAAGCATCGCGAGATCCTCGCACCCAAGTTCGCGCTGGTGCAGCAGATCCTCGACGACCGCCTCGGTGCGTCGAAGATCGCGTCCTGGACGGAGCCGAAGGGCGGGTACTTCATCTCGCTCGATGTGCTCGACGGGACCGCGGCACGGTCGATCGCACTGGCGAAAGATGCGGGTATCGCCTTGACCGGCGCAGGCTCGGCCTTTCCGTACAAGAACGATCCCGAGGACAAGAACATCCGCCTTGCCCCGAGCTTCCCGTCCCTCGACGAGCTACAGAAGTCGATGGACGGCGTCGCGACCTGCGTGCTGCTGGCCGCGACCGAGAAACTGTTGAAGTAAACGCAGACGAAAAAGCAGGGCCTGTGGAGTTGTGATCCACAGGCCCTGCTTTCGTATCGAAACCGTTGCGTTGCCTCAGTGGCCGACGACGACCGCGCCTTCCGGTGCTGCAGGCAGCAGACCCGGCTTGACGATGATGGCCGAGATGACTGCGCCGAGCAGGAAGATGCCCGTCGCCCACCAGAACGTCGTGGTGTAGCTGGCGATCTCGGCGTTGGCCTGCAGTACGGCCGCACTCGATGCCGTGGCCAGGTTGTCGGTGACGTAGGACGTCGCCGCTGTTGCCGCGATGGTGCTCAGCAGAGCCGTTCCGATCGAACCGCCGACCTGCTGCATCGTGTTGACCGTCGCCGAAGCCACACCCGAGTCGTCGGGATTGACACCGGAGATCGCACCCTGCATCGCCGGAGCCATGGTTGCGCCGAGTCCGAGACCCATGATGATCAGGCCGGGGAGGATGTGGCTCGCGTAGGCACTGTCGATGGAGATCTGTGTGAGCAAGCCCATGCCAAGTGCTGCGACGAGCAGGCCGGTGGTCATCAGTACGCGCGGGCCGAAGCGGGGGAGCACGATGGCCGTGGACAGCGTCGCGGTGACGATCAATGAGCCGATCATCGGCATGAATGCGAAGCCGGTGGAGATCGGGGTGAATCCGAGAGTGTTCTGCAAGTAGTAGGTCAGGAACAGGAATACCGCGAACATTCCTGCGCCGGTGACGAAGACTGCCAAGAACGATCCGGCGCGAGTGCGGTCGAGGATGATGCGCAGCGGAAGCAGGGGATGTTCGACGCGCTGCTGGATGCCGAAGAAGACTCCGAGGAGTACCACACCTGCAGCCAGGAACGCGATGGTGACGGTGTTGCCCCAGCCGTCGGACTCTGCGTGGGCGAAGCCGTAGACGATGGAGAACAGTGCTGCCGAGACGGTCACCGTTCCGGGGATGTCCAGGCGAGGACGGACGTCGGCCTTGTGCTTGGCCAGCAGGATGAAGCCGGCAACGAAGGCGAGTGCCGCGAAGAACAGGTTGATGTAGAGGCTCCAGCGCCAGTTGGCCCACTCGGTGAGAATGCCGCCGAGAAGGAGACCGAGAGCGCCGCCGCCGCCTGCGATGGCACCGAAGATGCCGAATGCCTTGGCGCGTTCCTTGGGATCGGTGAAGGTGGTGGCCAGCAGTGACAACGCTGCGGGCGCGAGCAGCGCGCCGAACACACCTTGGCCTGCGCGTGCAGCAACCAGCATGCCGAAGTTTACGGCCGCACCGCCGACTGCGGACATGACGGCGAAGCCGACGAGTCCGATGAGGAAGGTGTTGCGACGTCCGAAGAGGTCGCTCAGCCGCCCGCCGAGGAGCAGGAGGCTACCGAAAGCGAGTGCGTAGGCGGTGACGACCCAGGATCGGTTGCTGTTGTCGAAACCGAGGTCGAGCTGCGCTGCCGGGAGTGCGATGTTCACAACGGTGGCGTCGAGCACCACCATGAGCTGGGCGAGACCCAGCGTGGCAAGGATCAGCCAGCGATTCCGATGTGACTTGGCTTCGGTGGTCTCCTCCGTTGCCAGTGCTGACGACGCGATGTCGTCTGGTGACAATGCGGTCATGGTGTTCCTCTGATCGACTATGCGGAGGTGTATCCTCCGGTTGTAGAACCAAGATAGCAGCTAAGTGGAGGAATGTCCTCCGCTTATCGGGTGAAACGGACATCGAATGAGTGTGAGTGCCGACACAGGCGGTCGAAAGGCGGCGGCGATCAAGCCGTTGCGCGCCGACGCAGAGCGAAATCGCAGGCGGATCATCGATGCAGCGCGAGAACTGTTCGCCTCGCGCGGTATCGACATCACACTCGACGACGTCGCGGCACACGCCAAGGTAGGCGTCGGAACCGTGTATCGCCGTTTCTCCTGCAAGGAGGAGCTGATCGACGGAGTCTTCGAGCAGCGTTTGGCGGACATGCTCGCCGGCGCCAAGACGGCTCTTCGGCAGGACGACGCCTGGGACGGCTTTGTGATGTTCCTGCGGGGAATGTGTGCGTTGATTTCGGCGGACAAGGGTTTCAGCGAGGTCGTGCTCGGGTCGGAGGAACGCTGCACGGGTGTCGCGACCATGCGTGAGCAGATCGATCCATACGTGGAGCAGATCGTTCGGCGCGCGCGTGAATCCGGTCAGCTGAGAAGTGATGTCGAGGTCAACGATCTGTTTCCGCTGGTCGGGATGGTCGGTTCCGCGGCCGAATTCACGAGCTCCGTCGACCCGGAGAACTGGAAGCGCTATTTCACGATTCTCCTCGACGGTCTACGTGCAGACCCCGGTGCACTGAGTGATCTGCCCGGTCGCGCATTGACGACCGACGAGGTCGTGCTGGCGAAGGCCGCCATGCATCGCCGTCGTCGCTGATTGTTGCTGCCCACCAGAAACGACCCTGACGACGCAGTGTTCCCGATGTTTTCTTGTGACAAGTTACAACCGACTGTGGTCCAGACAAGGCGCGCTACTAAATGTGGCATCGATCACGTATGGTCCGTTCGTGCGATTGCTACTGCTCGGTAGGAGAGCAGGGCGGCTGGGACTTACGGGGGTTATTTCGATGCGAGTGTCACGGGTGTTCGGAACGGTGTTCGGCGCCGCTCTACTGAGTACGACAGTGGTGATGCCACTCTCGTTCGCGCAGCTGGCGTCGGCGCAGCCGCCGTCCGGATCGTCCACGGGATCGACCGGAGAATCGGATTTCTACCTGCCCCCGAGTCCGCTTCCCGCGGGCGCGCCCGGCGACGTTCTCCGCACCGAGCCGTCACCGCTCGCGTTGTCGATACCGGCAATCGGCGGGACACTTCCCGGCACCGCAACACGAATCATGTACCGCAGCACCGATTCCAAGGATCAGCCCAACGCGGTCACCGGCACCTATATCGACCCGGTAGCCGACTGGACCGGGCCGGGCCCGAGGCCACTGGTAGTTCTTGCTCCCGGTACGCAGGGCCAGGGTGATCAGTGCGCTCCCTCGCGGATGCTCAATCGATTGATCACCTACACCCCGCCTCTCGGTGCGATGGTCGAGTACGAAGTGCTCTCCGCATACTCCCTCCTGTCGCAGGGATACGGCGTCGTCATCACCGACTACGAGGGCCTCGGCACTCCGGGGGCGCATACCTACGTCAACCGCGCATCGGAAGCGCACGCGGTGCTCGACGCTGCCCGCGCAGCGCAGCGACTGCCGGGAACGAAGATTTCTTCCGACGGACCCGTCGGAACCTACGGATACTCCCAGGGCGGCGGTGCCGTCGCGGCAGCTGCCGAGCTGGCAGGGGAGTACGCACCCGACATCGATCTCGTCGGCTCGTATGCGGGAGCTCCTCCCGCTGATCTGAAGCAGACTCTCGAGCAGGTCGACGGCACCATCCTCACCGGAGTCATCGGGTACACACTCAACGGATTGTTGAACTCCAATCCCGAACTGCAACCGATCATCGACGAGAACATCAACGACGCAGGCAAAGCGATGCTGAACCAGGTGGCGAATCAGTGTGTCGGAGAAACGATCCTGACCGTCGGACTGCACCGAACCACCGAGTACACCAAGACGGGCGAGCCCATGTCCGTCGTCCTCGACCGCCTGCCGCTGGCTCAGGAAATTCTGGCCCAGAACAAGATCGGCGAGCGAACCCCCGACGCGCCGGTATTGATCCAGTCCGGAACGTCCGACGACATCGTTCCGCACGGGCAGGCCGTGCAGCTTGCCGGCAATTGGTGTGGCAAGGGCGCAACCGTCCAGCTCAGCAGCACGGCGGTTCCGGCGATCGTGCCAGGATCCGGTGCCGGACACATCATCCCGGACCTCCTCGGACTCGGTGAAGCTCAGAACTGGATGAAGGATCGCTTCAACGGCGTACCCGCTCCATCCAACTGCTGAGAGACACCTGTTGCGACGACGACACCCCGCGCCTGTTCCGTGGCGCGGGGTGTCGTCGTATCAGGGCCACGCGAAGTCGGCCGGGGTGTAGGAAGATCAACTTCCGGGTATGACCCGATGCGGCGAAACACGAAGAAGAACGGCGGTCATGGGGATGTCGAAGAATCACCACGAATCGGGTTACCACGGTGCGTGAAAATTACAACGAACAGTTGGATGCGGCACGATCCGACCTGGCCGAAATGTGCAAGCTCGCCGAAACTGCGATGGAATCCGCCACCCGTGCACTGTTGACGGCCGACCTCGCCCTCGCGGAGGAGACGATCACCAGCCGCGAGTTGATCGACGCCCTCGCGGCGGAATGGGAGCACAAGGCCTTCTCGGTCCTGGCCCTGCAGTCTCCCGTCGCGCTCGACCTGCGAATCATGGTCAGTGGAATCCACATCGTCGCGGACCTCCAGCGCATGGGTGGCCTGGCAATCCACATCGCCGAACTCGTTCGGCGGCGTCACCCCGCGCACGTTCTTCCGGACGAGGTCGAGTCCGTGTTCGCCGAGATGGGACGTGTGGCCGTCGGGCAGGCAGAAGCGACGAGAGATGTTCTGCTGACCCGTGACGCCGACCGCGCTGCCGAACTCGAGACGGCGGACGAGGCGATGGACGAACTTCACCGGAGTTTGTTCACCCTGACGGCGTCACCCGATTGGCCGCACGGTGTTCCCGCAGCGGTGGACATCACACTGCTCGGCCGGTTCTACGAACGCTACTCCGACCACACCGTCGAAGTCGCCAAGCGTGTCATCTTCCTCGTCACCGGGGAATTTCGGTCCGAAGTATCTTGATCTGCACAACTCGCTCACTGATGGCAGGATCACCACAATGAAACGCGACGTCTCGGCCTACCTCGACGTGGATGTCACCGAAGCCAGCACGCTGGAATTCCAGATCGCCGTCGCGCCGCACCCGGGCGCCGACGTCTGGGAGGCTCTGTCCTTCACCCTCGACGGGCAACCCGTCGAGGCGCAGGAGATCAGCGGCGCGCACGGAACCCGCATCCACAAACTGCACGCGGGCGTGGGCAAACTGGAGGTGTCGTATTCGGCGACGATCTACGGCAACACCGAACCGGCGCCGGTCTCCGATTACGACCTCTCGCTCTACCTCCGCCCCAGTCGATATGCCGAAGCGGACAAGTTCTTCGGCTTCGCAGCAACGGAATTCGGTTCGTACGAGGCATCGGAAAAGCTTCTCGCCGAGGTGTCCTCCTGGGTCGGTGCACGGTTGAGTTACGTGCCCGGCAGCAGCGACCCCATCGATGGTGCCGTGGACACACTGCTGGCAGGAGCGGGCGTGTGCCGCGACTACACCCACCTCGTCGTCGCCCTGCTGCGTGCCGTGAACGTGCCGGCTCGGTTGGTTGCGGTGTACGCGCCGGGGTGTGACCCCATGGATTTCCATGCCGTGGCCGAAGCCTTCGTCGACGGTCAGTGGCGCGTCGTCGACGCCACCTGCCTGGCACCGCGGTCGACTCTCGTCCGCATCGCCACGGGCAGGGACGCCGCCGACACCGCGTTCCTCGACAACCACGGCGGGTCGATCACGCTCAACAACGCCATCGTCGGTGCCGTCGTGGACGGGCCTCTCCCGTTCGACGACATCACACAATTGGTATCCATCACCTAGATCCCGATCTCGACGCGGACCCTGCTGGTCCAGAGGTTCGGGGTGGCATGATCGGTGCCATGTCTCCCACACTGCATCTGACCGGTGACGCGGAAGCCGACGCGCTGCTGGCCGAGGATCCGTTCGCATTGCTGATCGGGATGCTGCTCGACCAGCAGGTTCCCATGGAATCGGCTTTTGCCGGGCCGAAGAAGCTCGTCGATCGGCTGGGTGACCTGAAGGTCGACACCATCGCTCAGGCGGACCCTGACGAGTTCGCGGCCGTGTGCGCCACAACGCCTGCAGTGCACCGGTTCCCGGGCTCGATGGCAAAGCGTATCCAGGGCCTCGCCGAGTACATCGTGGAAAACTACGACGGCAAGCCCGACGAGATCTGGCGCCGCGAAGACCCGAACGGCGCCGAGGTGCTGAAGCGTCTGAAAGCTCTCCCAGGCTATGGCGACCAGAAGGCGCGCATCTTCCTGGCACTGCTCGGAAAGCAGATGGGTGTGACGCCCGACGGCTGGCGAAAGGCCGCTGGTGCCTACGGAGACGAGGGCTCGCGCAGATCGATCGCCGACGTCGTCGACGGCAAGTCGCTGCTGGAAGTTCGGGAGTTCAAGAAGGCCGCGAAGGCAGCCGCCAAGAACAAGTGACGTCGCACGAGGACTGGCTCAGGGGCCTGGACGAGACGCAGTTGACGCGGTTGCTCGAGAATCGGCCCGACGCCGCTCCTCATCCGCCGCCGCGCACCTATGCCGCTCTCGCTCATCTGCTCGGCACGCCTCGGTCGGTGGCTGCGGCGATGCTCGGGCTCGACCGAAGCGCGCTGACGGTTCTCGCTGCCCTGACGGGTGAGCGATCGCGGCTCGGACTCGGAATCCTGCTCGATCAGGGTGGTGTGAATTCCGCGGCCGACATCGACGATGCGCTGGAGGCTCTGGCCGGCTACGGCCTCGTCTGGCCGAGCGACGGCGGCTATGCACTTTTGCCGCTGCACGCTCATTCGGTCGAGTTCATGGGGCCATCGCGGCTGGCGGCGCCCGCCGTCGCGGCGTCTCGCGGCGTCGATGCTTCGGGTCAGCAGATCGCCGTCGCGAGGTTCGGCGAAACGGTCGATGCGGTGCTGAAGGCTGTCGATTCGGGATCGATTGCGACGATGAAAGCCGGGGGCATCGGCATCAGCGCTATTCGCGCGCTCTCGAAAAGTATCGATGCCGAACATGATTCGGTTGTCGAACTGATACTCGACCTCGCGGGCAGGATGGGACTGGTGGCCGCAGCGGCCGACGGAGTTCGCGCCACCACCGACCTCTCCCGCTGGATGTCGACCGACCGAGCGCACAAGTCGGCCACGATGATCGCAGCGTGGTGGTGTGCGGACTCCCCACCCACCAACCGGCCGTCGGCAAAGGGAAAATACGTTCCGGTGCTCGGCGTCTCGTACCCCCAACCGTCGACCGTGCGTCTTCGTCACCGCATGCAGGTGGTGGCCCCGGAGCAGGGATTCGACGACGCGGCCGCTGCGTGCCGGTACTTCGAGTGGGCGATTCCCGGGCTCGTCGACGCTGCCCTGCCCGGCGACACGGCTGCACTCTGGCGCGAGGCAACGTGGTTGGGAGTCGTGGCAGGTGATAGGCCGACCGAGTTGTCACGCGCACTCGGGACCCTCGGCGCCGCGGACGTGGGTGTGGTGGCGGCGGCCGTCGAGCCGATTGCGCAGAAGATCGTGGCGGGATCGGAGTCGACATTGCGGTTGCTGCCCGACCTGACGGCGGTGGTGACAGGGCCCGCGAGCGAGGAGGTCTCGGCGCTGCTCGTGAGTTCGGCCATCGGGCAGACGAAGGGATCGGCATCGACCTGGAGGTTCACGCCCGAGTCGATTCGCGGCTACCTCGACGGAGGCGGAACCGCCGACGAGCTGTTGGCGTCATTGCGGGCGAACGCGGTGACCGAGGTACCGCAGGCGCTCGAATACCTGATCGGTGATCGTGCGCGTACTCACGGCAACATCACGGTGCTCGCGATGTCGAGTTGCCTTGTGAGCGAGGATGAATCGCTGATCAGCGAGATCGCGGCCAGGAACCTGCTCGGTGGTACCCGGGTGGCCCCGACCGTCTACCTTTCATCCGTGACGGCCCCGGATGCGATCGAGCAATTACGAGCTGCGGGATACTCACCCGTCCCGTCCGGCGACTCGGGTCGGGTGACGGTGACTCGCGCCGAGACTCCCCGCACTCCGGCGACCTCTCCGCTCACAGTTCCCACAGCCAACACTCCTGGCGCCGTGGCGGCAGCACTGGCGTCCGGAAGCATGGTGCCCGTCGACGTCGATCGAGTGGCGTCGTCGATCCGCGCGTGGTGCGCTCTCTCTCCGCGCGACACCGGTGTGTTGGCGAGGGCGGTGGCGCAGGGAACCGAGATTGCGGTCGATTTCACGGACCCGACGAGAGGCATCGTCCGGGGCGTGTTCGGAGATCTCGTGCTGGACTCCGGTGTGCTTCACGGCTGGTCGGAGCGGTCGGGCGACAGGGCGAGCATTCAGCTCGTGCGTATCCGGATGGTCACCGCGGCGTAGGCCGACCGCAGCCACGGGCCATCGGTGGCGGTGTCGGTGCGCGCCGGTACCCTTCCAGGCGTGGCTCTCTACCGAAAGTACCGTCCCGCGACGTTCGCTGAGGTTGTCGGGCAGGAGCATGTCACCGAACCGTTGAGTGTTGCGCTCAACGCCAACAGGATCAACCACGCCTACCTGTTCTCCGGGCCTCGCGGATGCGGTAAGACGTCGTCGGCGCGCATCCTCGCGCGATCGTTGAACTGTGCCGAGGGCCCGACGTCCACGCCGTGCGGCGTCTGCAACTCCTGCGTCGCGCTCGCCCCCGGAGGCCCCGGAAACCTCGATGTCGTCGAGATGGATGCGGCGAGCCACGGTGGCGTCGACGACGCCCGCGACCTCCGCGACAAGGCCGTGTACGCGCCTGCCGAGTCTCGCTACGTCATCTTCATCATCGACGAGGCCCACATGGTGACGACGGCAGGCTTCAACGCGTTGCTGAAGGTCGTCGAGGAACCGCCGGAGCATCTCGTCTTCATCTTCGCCACCACCGAGCCGGAGAAGGTGCTGCCGACCATTCGGTCGAGGACGCACCACTATCCGTTCCGCCTGCTGCCGCCGTCGACCATGCGGGGGCTGCTCGAGAAGATCACTGCCCAGGAATCGGTTTCGGTCGAGGATCCGGTCTATCCGCTGGTGATTCGCGCGGGCGGCGGATCTCCCCGTGACTCCCTCAGCGTGCTCGACCAGCTGCTGGCAGGCGCCGGTCCGGAAGGCGTCACTTACCCCCGCGCCCTGTCCCTCCTGGGCGTCACCGACGTAGCGCTCATCGACGAGGCCGTCGACGCATTGGCGGCGGGGGACGGCGGTTCGCTGTTCGGCACCATCGACAAGGTTGTCGATGCAGGCCACGACCCCCGGCGCTTCGCCACCGACCTCCTGGAACGACTTCGCGATCTCATCCTCATGCGTGCCGTGCCGGACGCCGGGGAACGCGGACTCGTCGACGTTCCCGGCGACGTTCTCGAGCGGCTGCACGAGGAATCCCAAAAAATCGGGTCGGCCACGTTGGCTCGCTACGCCGAGATCATCCACGCCGGGCTCGGGGAGATGCGAGGAGCAACGGCGCCCCGACTCCTCCTCGAAGTCATGTGCGCTCGGATGCTGCTTCCATCCGCGTCGGATGCCGAATCGGCAGTGCTGCAACGCCTCGAACGCCTGGAACGACGCCTCGACGTCACCCTCCCGGCCGGCGAGCAAGCAGCCGTCGACCACGCTGCCGTGGACCACGCAGCGCCGCAGCGGCGCGCCGCAGCGCCGGAGGTTGCGTCGGCTCCGGTCGACGACACTCCGCCCAAATTCGTCCGGCCGTCGCAGCGCTCGCCGGAGGCGCCCGTGGTCGCGGCTGAGCCAGTTGTCGCCCCTGAGCCAGTTGTCGTCCCTGAGCGAGTTGTCGTCCCTGAGCGAGTTGTCGTGCCGTCGGCGCCCGCGCCTGCAGCGACTGTTCCCGCGGAGCCGGCTCCGGCTCCGGAGCCGACGCCGGAGCCTGCACCGACACCCGAGCCGGAGCCTGCACCGACACCCGAGCCGGAGCCTGCACCCGAGCCCGCGCCGCTGCCGACCCCGGAGCCGGAACCTACGCCCGAGCCCGAGCCGGTGTCGCTGATCGAACATGAGCAGACCACCGAGCCCGAGCAGACCACCGAGCCCGAGCAGACCACCGAGCCCGAGCCGGTGTCGCTGATCGAACCTGAGCCCGAGGTCGCGCCCGAGCCGATGGTGTTCCCCGAGCCCGAGCCCGAGCCCGAGCCCGAACCCGAACCCGTTCCCGCCGCAGCGGCAGATCAACCCGACGCCGCAGCGGTACGCGCAGTGTGGTCCGAGGTGAGAACCAAGGTCCGCGAACGTAGCCGCACCGTCGAGGTGATGCTCTCCGGAGCGTCGGTTCGTACGGTCGGCGAGGGCACGATCACTCTGGGGCACGATTCTGCTCCGCTCGCCAAGCGGCTGGGAGAACCGCGGAACGCCGACGTCATCCGTGATGCGTTGCGTGATGTGTTCGGCGTGGACTGGGCAGTCACCTGTGTGGTCGGCGCCGCTGCGCCGGTCGACGAGGCGCCGGTGTCCACGGGTGCGCCCGAAGCACCGAAGGCTCCGCAGACCAAGTTCTCGCGGCCGAGCCAGAGCAACAAGCCCGCTCGCACCACCGACGATGCGTTCGGTTCGGCCGGCGACGGTTCGAGCTATGACGACATCCCGCCGCCGGAAGCTCCTGACTACCCGGACGACCCTGAACCTGCTGGTCCACCGCCCCCCGAGACCGCCGAGGACGAAGAAGAATTGTTGAAGGCGGCGGCCGAGCCTGCCGACCCCTCGATCAGGCGCGATCCGGAGACCGTCGCCATGGAGTTGCTGACGACGCACCTGGGCGCGACGCCGCTCAAAGAGTGATCGACGGCGTACCTCGCACCGCTTTTACCGACTCCGCGTGCTCGGAGTGTAAAGGCGTCCGGACTACGCCGACTCGATGTCCTGCGGATCCGCGAACACCAGGCGTCCGTTGTCGAGCGCCACGGCATAGCGGCGTGACACAGCCCAAGTTCGATCCACCGAGCCCAGTTGCTCGCCGAAGTCTTCCTTGACCACACCCGACTCCTTGGGCCACTGGTCGCGCGCAAGTTCGGCGTCGGAGCTGTATCGCACCTTGACGTGCGCCCCGATCGCAAACGGCTGCTGGGTATCCATGGACATCATCTCCTGCGTGCTCGATGCCCCCCGTAGCTGATGCTAGTGCTACTCAGCTTGATCGTAGTTCTACCCCGAGATGATCTGCACCAAACGAACAGACCGGTCACGGACGACGCTCGTTTCGGTCCTTCACCCACTCATGCAACACGTTCTAGTCTGGACTGAGCCGAGGTGTATTCCTCGAGTCCTGCGGCGCCCGTGAGCGGCGCCGCCGCCGAAATGAAGTACCTGGAAGGAACTGCACGCTGTGACTACAGAGGCGTTCATTTACGAAGCCATCAGGACCCCGCGTGGCAAGGGTAAGAATGGTTCGCTGCACTCCGTCAAGCCGATCTCGCTGGTCACCGGCCTGATCGACGAGCTTCGTCGTCGTTTCCCCGACATGGACGAGAACCGGATCTCCGACCTCATCCTCGGTGTCGTCTCGCCGGTGGGTGACCAGGGTGCCGATATCGCGCGTACCGCTGTCCTCGCCGCGAAGATGCCCGACACCGTCGGCGGATTCCAGCTGAACCGGTTCTGCGCGTCCGGGCTCGAAGCTGTGAATCTCGCGGCTCAGAAAGTTCGCTCCGGCTGGGACGAGCTCGTCATTGCCGGCGGCGTCGAGTCCATGTCTCGTGTTCCCATGGGCAGCGACGGCGGCGCCTGGGCGATGGACCCGGCCACCAACTACGACACCTACTTCGCCCCGCAGGGCATCGGTGCCGATCTCATCGCGACGATCGAGGGGTTCAGCCGCGCTGATGTCGACGCCTACGCCGTGCAGTCGCAGGAGCGCGCTGCCGCTGCGTGGTCGGGCGGGTACTTCGCCAAGTCGGTCGTACCGGTCACCGACCAGAACGGTCTACTGATCCTCGACCAGGACGAGCACATGCGTCCGGGCAGCACGGTCGAGTCGCTCGGCAAGCTCAACCCGGCATTCACCGGTATCGCTGCCATGGGCGGATTCGACGACGTGGCGCTGCAGAAGTACCACTGGATCGAGAAGATCGACCATGTCCATACCGGCGGCAACAGCTCCGGCATCGTCGACGGCGCAGCCTTGGTGGTCGTCGGAAGCGAGCAGGCAGGCAAGGACCTGAACATGGTTCCGCGTGCGCGCGTCGTCGCCACCGCGACGTCCGGTGCCGACACGACGATCATGCTCACCGGCCCGACGCCGGCGTCGAAGAAGGTTCTCGCGACCGCGGGATTGACCGTCGACGACATCGATCTGTTCGAACTGAACGAGGCGTTCGCGTCCGTGGTGCTCCGCTTCCAGAAGGATCTGCAGATCCCGAACGAGAAGCTCAACGTCAACGGCGGCGCCATCGCCATGGGCCACCCGCTCGGTGCTACCGGCGCCATGATCACCGGAACCGTGCTCGACGAGCTCGAGCGCCGCGGCGGCCGCTACGCCCTCATAACCCTGTGCATCGGCGGCGGCATGGGCGTTGCCACCATCATCGAGCGAGTCTGAGGAACGACAATGACCGAAAACATGATTGCTTGGGACCAAGACGCCGACGGCATCGTCACACTCACGTTGGACGACCCCAACCAGGGCGCCAACACGATGAACCAGCTGTACAAGGACTCGATGGGTGCGACCGTCGACCGGCTGGAGAAGGAACTCGACACCATCACCGGCGTCGTCATCACCTCGGCGAAGAAGACCTTCTTCGCCGGCGGTGACCTGAACAGCCTCATCGCCGCGCAGCCCGAGGACGCTCAGCGGGTGTTCGACGAGGTCCAGGAGGTCAAGGCTCAGCTTCGACGCCTGGAGAAGCTCGGCAAGCCCGTCGTCTCCGCGATCAACGGCGCTGCTCTCGGCGGCGGCCTCGAGATCACCCTCGCGACTCATCACCGCATCGCGGCGAACGTGCCCGGCGTGCAGCTCGGCCTCCCCGAGGTGTCGCTCGGCTTGCTCCCCGGCGGCGGTGGCGTCACTCGCATCACGCGTCTGCTCGGCATCCAGGTCGGCTTCATGACCGTCCTCGCGCAGGGGACACGTTTCCGCCCGGAGAAGGCGCTGGAGATCGGTCTCGTGCACGAGCTGGTCGACAGCATCGAGGCCCTCGTTCCCGCCGCGAAGGCGTGGATCAAGGCCAACCCCGAGGGCGGCGTCGCACCGTGGGACGTCAAGGGCTACAAGATCCCCGGCGGTACTCCGTCGAACCCGAAGCTCGCCGCCGTCCTCCCCGCGTTCCCGTCGAACCTGCGCAAGCAGATCAAGGGTGCACCGATGCCGGCTCCGCGCGCGATCCTCGCGGCCGCCGTCGAAGGCGCTCAGGTCGACTTCGACAACGCGTCGACCATCGAGTCGCGGTACTTCACCGAGCTCGTCACCGGCCGTGTCTCGAAGAACATGATCCAGGCGTTCTTCTTCGATCTGCAGGCGATCAATTCCGGTAAGTCGCGTCCGGACGGTATCGAGAAGACGACGTTCACCAAGGTCGCTGTCCTCGGCGCCGGAATGATGGGCGCTGGAATCGCGTACGTCTGCGCGAAGGCAGGCATCGAGGTTGTCCTCAAGGACGTCGCCATCGAGTCGGCGCAGAAGGGCAAGGCGTACTCCGAGGCCATCGAAGCCAAGGCACTCTCACGCGGCAAGACCACGCAGGAGAAGTCCGACGCACTGCTCGGCCGTATCCACCCGACTGCCGATCCGAAGGATGTCGAGGGCGCTGACCTGGTCATCGAGGCTGTGTTCGAGTCCGAGGAACTGAAGCAGAAGGTGTTCCAGGAGATCGAGGATCTCGTCGATCCGACTGCGCTGCTGGGTTCCAACACCTCGACGCTGCCGATCACGAGCCTCGCGAAGGGTGTGAAGCGTCAGGAAGATTTCATCGGAATCCACTTCTTCTCGCCCGTCGACAAGATGCCGCTCGTGGAGATCATCCGCGGCGACAACACGTCCGACGCTGCGTTGGCGAAGGCCTTCGACCTGGTGCAGATCATCAAGAAGACCCCGATCGTCGTCAACGACAGTCGTGGATTCTTCACCTCCCGCGTCATCGGCACGTTCATCAACGAGGCCATCGCGATGCTGGGCGAGGGCGTCGAGCCGTCGACCATCGAGCAGGCAGGTCTGCAGGCCGGTTACCCGGCAGCTCCGCTGCAGCTCTCGGACGAGCTGACACTCAACCTCATGCAGAAGATCCGCAAGGAGACCTACGACGCCATCAAGGCGGCGGGCGGAACTCCTCCCGAGGATCCGGCAGGCGAGGTCATCGACAAGATGGTCGACGAGTTCGAGCGTCCGTCGAAGGCCAAGGGTGCAGGCTTCTACGAGTACGCGGACGGCAAGCGCACCGGCCTGTGGCCCGGACTGCGCGACGCCTTCAAGTCGGGAACCTCGGAGACACCGTTCGAGGATCTGATCGAGCGCATGCTGTTCATCGAGGCGATCGAGACGCAGAAGTGCTTCGACGAGGGTGTTCTGAACACCACCGCCGATGCGAACATCGGCTCGATCTTCGGCATCGGTTACCCGGCGTGGACCGGTGGCGTTCACCAGTACATCGTCGGCTACGAGGGTGGTCAGGCCGGTTTCGTGACGCGCGCCGACGAGCTCGCGGCGAAGTACGGCGAGCGTTTCACCGCGCCGGACTCGCTGCGCTAGGGACTTCGTCCCATGTGAGTGCGAATACATGACCCGTCATGTATTCGCACTCACATGCCGCGGTGGGCGATCAACCTCTCCGCGCCGTCGGTGAACTGCTGCCGCATCAGCGTGCACGCAGCGTCGACGTCGCCCAGCTTCAATGCTTCGATCAAGTCCTCGTGGTTGCGGACCGCCGCGCGGCCCCACTCGAGGTCCGATGCGTAGAGACGCGTCGGGGTGTACCGGGTGGCGTTGTTCAAGAACCAGGCAAGCTTGCTCGCGCCGGTGAGGCGATTGAGCACCCGATGGAACTCGAACTCACTGACTTCGACTTCCTCGGCTTGCCCCTTCTCGACGGCCGCCCCGAGCGAACTGTTGAATCCCTCGAGCTCGGCAATGACCGAATCGGTGATCTTCGGTGCAGCGCGCCGAACCAACTCGACCGCGATCTGGCCCTGCAACCAGAAGATGTCGACGATGTCTTCCGGCGTCAGCGGCGAGACGACGTAGCCGCGATGCGGTACCAGCTCGACCATTCCTTCGCCGCGCAGCGTCAGCAAGGCCTCGCGTACCGGCGTCACGCTCACCCCGAGTTCGGCGGCCGTCTCGTCGAGTCGGATGAAATCTCCCGGGCGCACCTCACCGGACATCACGACGTGCCGGACGTGGTTGGCGACGTCCTCCGACAGCTGTGGCCGTCGGCGCAGCACCGGCGCCGCCGCAGGTGTCGTTCGACGTCTCCCGGTCATCCGCTCATGCAATCACAGTGGCGGCGCGAACGCGTCACACGGCAGGCTTCGTGCGCAGAACGGCCTGCGAGACCGGCTCGACGATGCGTGCCGCCACCGGTCCCAGCACCGCCATGAGCAGCACGTAGGCGGTGGCGAGTGCGGCGAGTTCTCCTTCGACCGCACCGGCAGCGACGGCGAGTCCGGCGATGACGATCGAGAATTCTCCGCGGGCGACGAGGGCAGCGCCCGCACGCAGTCGTCCAGGACGCCCGATGCCCTGACGGCCTGCCGCCCACGCGCCGGTCATGATCTTGGTGATCGTCGTCGACACGGCGAGCACGACGGCCCAGCCGAGAACGGGCGGGATGGTCGACGGATCGGTGTTGAGGCCGAACACCACGAAGAACATCGCCGCGAACAGATCGCGGAGAGGCTCCAGAACCCGCGTGGCGTTGTCGGCCGTCGAACCGGAGATCGCGATGCCGAGAAGGAATGCTCCGACGGCCGCGGACACCTGGAGCTCGGAGGCGATTCCTGCCACGAGAAGCGCGGAACCGAGGACCTTCAGCAGTACTACTTCGCGGTCGGGGCTGTCGACGATCGCCGAGACGAGCCTGCCGTAGCGGAGTGCCACGACCAGCACGAAGGTGATGACGAACAGTGAGATCCCGAGAGCTTCGAGACCACCGAGGAAGCTGACGCCGCTCAGTACGGCGGTGAGGATGGGGAGGTAGATGGCCATCGCGAGGTCCTCGAACACGAGGATCGACAGCACTACGGGTGTCTCGCGGTTTCCGAGCCTGCCGAGATCGGTCAGTACTTTCGCGATGATGCCCGACGACGAAATGTAGGTGACACCGCCGAGTACGAGTGCACCGACGCCTCCCCAGCCGAGAAGGAGCGCAACAGCAGCTCCCGGTGCGAAGTTGAGGACGATGTCGACGATGCCTGCCATCCACGACCTGCGTAGACCGGTGACCAGCTCGGTGGCGGTGTACTCGAGACCGAGCAGTAGGAGCAGCAGGATGACGCCGATCTCGCTCGCGAGCTCACTGAACTCGTCGATACCGCCGAGGGTGACGAAGCCGCCGTTCCCGAAGGCGAGGCCGCCGAGAAGATAGAACGGAATGGGAGAGACGCCGATCCGGCCGGCGAGTCTGGCGAGTAGGCCGAGTACGAAGAACACCGCGCCGAGCTCGGTCAACGCGAGAGCGCTCTCGGCCACCGGTCAGACCCGTCTGTTCTCGGCCACGGCAGTTCTCACAGATTGCCGAGCAATTTGGTTGCTGCGTCGAGTCCCTCGTGGGTACCGACGGCCACCAGGAGGTCTCCGGAAGTGAGCGTGAAATCTGGGTTCGGTGACGGCTGTACTTGGCCCGCTCGCATGACTGCGACGATGGATACACCGGTTTTGGTGCGCATCGTGGTGTCGCCGAGGGTTCGGCCGTCGAATCGCGAGCCTTCCCTGATGGGAAGCTGGCGAGTGTTGATGCCGGGGAGGTCGCGATGCTCCTCACCCAGCTGAGCAATGAGTTGCGGCGTGCCGAGCAGATTGCCCAGCGCCGCCGCTTCCTCATTGCTCAGTGTGATGGACGCCTGAGTCGCATCGGGGTCGTCTTTGCGCGAAACGATGAGTTCGTTCGCGCCGTCCTTGCGGGTGATGACACCGATACGGCGCCCGGATGCGAGGGCGAAATCCTTCCGCACCCCGATCCCGGGCAGCAGGGTCACTTCGACGTTCATGGGGAAATGCTAACCCCGTCGACTGTGACTCGTGCCGCAGAAGCCTCTGTGGATCAGAAGCTGCGTATCAGGACGCGACAGCAGCCAGCAGTGCCTCGCGCTGGTTTGCGCCGAGGCCGCCGATGCGACGCGTGTCTGCGATCGACAGCTGCTCTAGCAGCTGTGCGGCGCGCACCGAACCGACACCCGGAAGTGCCTTGATCAGGGCGGACACCTTGGTCTTCTTGACGATTTCGTCGTTCTCGGCCTTCGCCAGAACGTCAGCGACGCTGAGCTCGCCGGACTTGACGGCGGCCAGCAGCTTCGACCGAGCAGTGCGTGCCTCGGCAGCCTTGGCCAGTGCCGCAGTGCGCTGTTCCGGAGTCAATACTGGTAAAGCCATGGCCTGTTCTCCTCGATTGTGGTGACCCGTCGCTTTGGTGACATGGTCTTCGACCCTCTTGCATCGTGCCTGGTGGCTCCGACAATCTATCGAACCAACACGCATGTCATTCGACGAGAGCCACCGTTCCTTCCCCGTCAGGCTACGTGCTTTGCGTTTCGGGGTGTGCCCCGACCAGCAGTTCGGCCGCGGCGGGGTCCCTGCGATCATGCAGCCGCCGTGGGTCACGGAGGTTTTGCCGAGGCCGGCAACCACCGATCTCCACTGCGCCCGACCCTCGATCGAAGTGTCTGCGGGCAACTGCCGCGTTCTCGCCGGAGCGTCGATCAGGCCGACGAGTAGGACTTGCGTAGCGCGACCTTCACGACCTTGCCACTGGCATTGCGCGGGAGCGCATCGACGACGACGAGTTCCTTGGGATGCTTGTAGCGAGCCAGGTGGTCGCTGAGCCAGGTGACCAGTTCTTCGAGCGTCAGGTCGGGGGAAGCCGGGGAGTCGTGCAGCGCGACGACGGCGACGGGGACTTCGCCCCACTTGTCGTGCGGGCGTCCGATGACGGCGGCTTCGAGAATTCGAGGATGGCCGTACAGGACGTTCTCCACTTCGGCGCAGTAGATGTTCTCCCCGCCCGAGATGATCATGTCCTTCTTGCGGTCGACCACGAACACGAATCCTTCGTCGTCCTGACGGACGAGGTCGCCGGAGTGGAACCAGCCGCCGTGGAAGGCGTCGGCGGTGGCGTCGGGATTCTCCCAGTACTCCTGCATGAGAGTCGGCCCTCGGTAGACGATTTCACCGATCTCTCCGGCTTCGACGTCGTTCATCTCGTCGTCGACGACGCGTGCCGCGATGGTGGGGATGACGCGACCGACCGAGCCCAGCTTGCGCAGAGCGTCTTCGCCGTCGAGAACACAGGTGATGGGGGACATCTCGGTCTGTCCGAAGACAGCCACGTTGAGCGCGTCCGGGAACGTCGCTGCCATGGCCTTCAAGATCGTGTCCGACGCCGGTGCCGCACCCCACGAGATGACTCGGAGGCTGAGATCTCGTGGTTGACGCGACTGTTCGGCGCACATGGCCTGCCACTGCACCGGAACGAGGAACAGGGTGGTGACACCTTCGGCGGCGAGTACGTCCAGAAGTGCTGCGGGGTCGAAGGCCCCGACCGGGTAGACAACCGTCGGGATGCCCAGCAGCAGGCTCGGGGCCAGGCTGCCGAGAGCGGCGATGTGGAACATCGGTGAAGCACAGAATCCGACTTCGTCGACACCGTGCATCTGTAGGGCGCGAATGCAGGTGAGCGCCTGAGCTTGCATGTTGGCGTGCGTCAGCACCGCACCTTTGGGGCGGCCCGTGGTGCCGGAGGTGTACATGATGAGCGCGGGGGCGTCGTCGGGAACATCGACGGGTTCGGCCGGCTCGGCCTTGGTGAGCACTTCTTCGAAGGAGTCGCCGACCACGATGGTTGCATCCAGTGAATCGACCTGGGACACAACGGCATCGGCGAGCGATGACAGCGTCTCGTCGGTGATCACCAGATGGGAACCGCTGTTCTGGGCCAGAAAGGCTACTTCGGGCGGGGTCATCCGGAAGTTGACCGGAACGGCCAGTGCCCCGAGCGCGTTGATGGCCAACACAGCTTCCAGGTATTCGGGGCGATTGAGCATCAGGATCAGTACGCGGTCTCCGAAGCCGACCCCTCCTCGGCTCAGGAGGCCGGCGAACCGCTCGACTCGGTCCGACAACTCGGACCAGGATGTCGACGCTCCCTGGAAGCGGAGGGCCACGGCGTCGGGCTGCATCAGGGAGTGGCGTCGTACCTGGTTGTTCCAGTTGTTGCGGCGGGCGCGGCGCGTTTCGTCGAGCATTGTCTTGTGCCCTCTCTACTTCGATGCGAATGCAGTGATTCGTGAGCGGAACTCGGGGGAGGTCAGTAGCTCGATCTGGCCTTCGGACTCACGGCGAAGGGCGTCGTCCAGCAGCGACAGGGTGGAGGCAGTGAGGGCGCTCTTGGTCAGCTCGAGGGCACGCCGCGGACTCTCGGTCAGCTTCCTCGCGACGATGTCGACGCGTGGAGCGAGTTCGGCAGCGGGCAGAACGTCGTTGATCAAGCCGACCGCAAAGGCCTCCTCGGCGGTCATCCGCTGAGCCAGCAGCATCATCGCACTCGCTCGCGCGCGGCCGATCGCGGCCGGAATCAACAGGCTTGCCCCGCCGTCGGGCATGAGGCCGATCTTCGTGAAGGCAAGGAGGAAGTAGGCGTCCTCGCTTGCGTAGATCAGGTCTGCCGCCAATGCAATCGACGCTCCGATCCCCACCGCGGGCCCGTTGACCTGGGCGATGACCGGGATAGGGCAGGCGATGATCGAACCGATGAGCGCGCAGGCACGGCGCATCGTGTGCTCGGCGGCCGCTGTGGCGGTGGTGTCGTCCTCGGGCGCGGCGGACGCCAGATCGATGACATCCGCGCCGGCGCTGAACGAAGCGCCGGTGCCGGTGACGACGATGACGCGAGCCTCGACGGGGTGGGAGGTGAACGCCTCGGTCAATGCGTCGCACGTGACGTCGTCGAGCGCGTTCAGCCGAGCTTGCCGATCGATGGTGACGCGCAGGATGCCGCCTGCGAGTTCGGTTCGAAGCCCTGGAGCTTTCATGAGGAAACCGTTTCGGTCGGAGTGTTCGGCGGGAAATGCGAACACCGTCGAGATGCGAATTCCGGCTAACTTAGCACTCGAATCATCCTTCATGTCAAGGATTCAGTGTTTATTGTCGAACGGTACGAATCGACATTCGACGAGCAGTGCACGAGCGGTCGAGTAGCCTGGCGCGGATGGAGCGAACAGTGACGGGAGGGAAAGACATGGATGCCGACGCCTCTGCTCCCGTCATCCGTCGGCGACGCCCGAAGGACCGCAAGGCGCAGATCCTGACCGCTGCCGCCGAGGCGTTCAGTGCCCGGGGATACCACGCCGTCGGCATCGACGACATCGCTGCGACGCTCGACATTTCGGGTCCGGCGCTCTACCGACACTTCCCGACCAAGTACGCGCTCTTCGTGCACACCGTCATGCGCCTGTCCGGAATGTTGCTTGCAGCAACGGCTCTCGAAGACCTCCCGCTGGATGACCCCCGGAAGCGGCTCGACGCCGTGATGACGGCAATCATCGAGACCACCATCGACAATCGTCGCACCGGAGGGTTGTATCGCTGGGAGGGACGCTATCTTGCCCCCGAGGACCGAATCGAGCTGCGCGAGGCCGTCTCGGTCCTGAACGGCCGAGTCCGAGCCCCGTTGATGCAGCTTCGCCCCGAATTGTCGGAGGCGGATGCCTCGACCATCGCCGCTGCGGCCATCAGTGTCGTCGCGAGTATCACCGCACATCGATCGGTGTTGTCGGCCAAGAACATCGAGACGCTTCTTCTGACGACGGCACAGAACGTGCTGTCCAGCGACCTACCCGAGGAGGACGAGGCGCAGCTGCGGCCTGCCGCGGTTCTGGAGTCCGGTTCCAAACGTGAAGTCCTTCTCCACGAGTCGATTCTGCTGTTCTACCGCAACGGGTATCACAATGTGAGTATCGAGGACATCGGTGCAGCAGCGGGCATCAACGCCTCCAGCGTCTACCGACACTTCGCCGGAAAAGCAGATCTGTTGGCTGCCGCGTTCCATCGCGCCGGGGAGCGGCTGGCCGAGGCTCTCGACGAGGCACTGCGGCAGTCGCAGACGCCCGAGGAAGCGATCGAAACGCTGGTGTACCTCTACGTCGAACTGTCTTTCGTGCGCAGTGAACTGATGGCCGTCTACTTCTCCGAGATCGGCAATCTGCCCCCGGAGCAGCGGTCGACGTTGCGCAACATACAGCGGCTGAACATCGACACGTGGGCGCAGCTGATCAGCGACGCCCGGCCCGAGCTCGGCGCCGTGCAAGCCCGATTCCTCGTGCACGCCGCACTGGGGCTCGTGTTCGACCTGGGGCGACTCGTGCACTTCGATCTCGCACCAGGCCCTGCCGGGCGGGTGCGAAAGCTGATGGTCCGGACACTGCTCGGGCCCTAGTGAGACGCGGTGCGCCTCGCGAGGACCTTGGAGATCCCCTGCTGTGCCGCGACGACGACGAGTCCGACGATCAAGCCGATCAGTGCCGATGCCAGCGTGTTGACGATCCACGCGAGAACGCTGCCGATGCCGGCGACGCCGCGTACTGCTTCCTCGCCGTGGTGGACGAGTTCGTAGATGGGGTGGAAGCCGAGCTCGTCGATGCCGACGAGAAGTATGTGCCCACCGACCCAGAGCATGGCGGCCGTGCCGACGACGGCCAGAAACGACATGACCTTCGGCATCGCGTTCACGAGGCCGCGGCCGAACTTCTGGGCGAATCCCGAGGACGTCTCCGTGAGCCGCAGGCCGATGTCGTCCATCTTCACGATCAGGCCCACTACGCCGTACACGACGATGGTGATGACGACGGCGACGATGGCGAGAATGATCAGCCGGCTCCAGAAGCCCTCGGACGCAATGGTGTCCAGAGCGATGACCATGATCTCGGCGGAGAGGATGAGGTCGGTACGGACGGCGCCGGAGACGACACTGTCCTCGTCCTTCGGCTCGTCGGACTCGTCGTGGTGTTCGCCGTGACCGAAGATCGCACCCCAGATCTTGTGGACCGCCTCGTACGCGAGGTAGCAGCCACCGACCATCAGGATGGGCGTCAACAACCACGGGAGGAACTGGCTCAGCAGCAGCGCGATGGGAAGGATGATCAGCAGCTTGTTGCGTAGCGAGCCGATGGCGATGCGTTTGATGATCGGCAGCTCGCGCTCGGCGGCAAGGCCGCGCACGTACTGCGGAGTCACGGCGGCGTCGTCGATCACCACGCCCGCTGCCTTCGCTGTTGCTTTCGCCGTAGCGGCTCCGACGTCGTCGATCGACGCAGCTGCCAGTCGTGCCAGTGCCGCGACGTCGTCGAGCAGGGCAACCAATCCACCTGCCATGGCACGTCCTCCTGAACTGCTCTGTTGTTCTTGGGCGGAACATTACCGTGGACCGGCTGGAGCACCACAAACCGAACGGTACTGTTAGCCTGCCTCATATGTCGGTTTCGCTGAGAGTACTTGCTGGTCTGTCCAGCGCCCTGTTTCTGATGGTCGGTGCTGCCTCGGCGGTCCAGGCCACACCGATCAACGTGCCGTGGTCGCCCGATTCTGCGCCGGACATCGAGACGGCATTCGAATCCGGCGGCATCACCTATTACGGCAGTCTGCGGCCTGCGGTCGGTGAACAGCGCGGTGCTGCTCTGCTTCTCCCGGGCAGTGGGCCGACGGATCGCAACGGAAACCAGGCAGGCGGCATCACGCCGAACACTCTCGCCTACGTCGCCGATACCCTGGCCGCGCGCGGAGTCACCACGTTTCGCTTCGACAAGATCGGCAGCGGGCGGACAGGATTGAACGGTGTCGATCTCGCCGACCCACCGGGATTCGACGTGCAGGTCGACGCCGCAGCGGAGGCCTTGGACGTGTTGTCGGATCGAAGCGGTGTCTCGGGCGATCGGCTCGCCGTCCTCGGCCACAGTGAGGGTGGCTTGACGGCGTTGTCCCTCGCTGGGCGAGGCGCAGACGTCGGAGCCCTCGGCTTGCTGGCGCCGCTCTCCGTCCGCTACCTCGATCTGCTGAACGCACAGGTGAACGTCGCCCTCGACGGGGCGGTCGCGGCCGGTCAGCTCACCGATACCGACGCCGCTGCGCAACGCGGCCGTCTCGCCGAGACCGTCGATGCGCTTCGGGCAGGCGACCCGGTGCCGTACCCCGACGACCAGTTCTTGACGTCGGTGGGATTGAACGCCGCCAACGCGCGTTTCCTCGCCGAAGCAGACGCCGTGGACCCGGCGTCTGCGGCAGCGAGCTTGCCTTCGACCACGAAGGTACTGCTCACGTGCTCGGCGAAGGATCTGAATGTCTCCTGCGCGCAGACGGACCGCGTGTACGCCTCGCGTGCAGGGACCGACATCGAGTACGCGCGTTTGGCGAACAGCTCCCATGCGCTCGGGGAGTTGGGGCCGCTGCCTGCATCCGGTTACGACATCTACGTACCGTTGCCCCTGTCGTCAGAGTTTCGCGGTGTGTTGAGCGGGTGGGCGGGCCGCGCGTTCAGCTGACGGATACGGGCAGTTCGTCGCGCCGAGATCCTTGGGGCGGTAGTCGTTCGGGTAGCCGGGGTACGTCTTGTTGCGCGAGTCGTCGGTGGTGCGCGAGTGCTTTCTGGTCGGCAGGAATCGTTCGCCGCGTGCCTTCAGACGGAGGCTCGCCACGGCGACCTTCTTCAGCGCGGGTGAGCCTGCGGGGAAGCCGAACGCGTGTGCCATCCGGTCGTCCATGAGGGCGTAGACGCCCTGGCGGACCGCTGGGTGAAGTGCGGCGGGGAACCATGAACAGAACAGGTCGAGCGTGTAGGTGCCGACCTTGTGGTTGTCCGCCGTGTAGTGGAACGTGCGTTCCTCGTAGTCGAGCTTGAACTTCGCCAACTCGGTGTACGACTCGGGAATTGCCTTGATTCCCATGCGAAGTCCGACCTGCCGATAGAAGTGGAACGTGGCGAGTCGCTCCTTCGGATGCAATCGGCGCCACCCGTAAGTGTCGATCCACTCGATCGGCTCGTAGATGAAGGTCGTCAGGACGTAGAGCATGTCGTCATTGGAGATGTCGTACTGGCCGTGCATACGGTTGACCGTCCGCAGTGACTCACGTCCACGGTCGGAGTCGTAACCGTGCTCGAGCATCTCGGCCATCAGCAATGCCGTGTCGTCGTAACGCTTCTGGGGACGTTTCGAGAACTCGCCGGTCTTCTCGAGCAGGGACGAGATGGTGGGCACGCAGTACGTCCGGAACAATGCGAATTCGAGGGCGCGCTGGTAGTCCCACGGGAACTCGTACCCGGCGGTGATGCGGTGGATGGTATGACAATCGGCGACCGGGTCCAGTTCCTCGATGCGCCTGAGCCACCCGAATCTGCCCCGCTTCGGTGTGATGTCCATCGTGTCAGCCCCGTCCATGGCGAAGCTTGAGCATCAATGCGGAGATCTTCAGGTCACGTGCTTTGCGGCTCATGGTCAGTAGGTTCAGCGGCGCCGCGAACTTCTGTACAGCAAGCGATTTCACCGTGCTGAACTCGCGGAGACCGTCGGCGCCGTGGATACGACCGAACCCGGAATCACCGGTGCCGCCGAACGGGAGAGCGGGGATGCCCGCGAACCCGAGCACCGAATTGACCGTCACGACGCCGCAGTCCAACTTTTCGGCGGCTCGGCGGCCCGCGGCCGAGTCCTTGGTGAACACCGACGCGCCCAGACCGTAGGACGACGCGTTCGCCCGCTCGATACCCTCGTCCAGATCGCGGACCTTGTTGACCACCACCGTCGGGCCGAACGTCTCTTCCGTTATGGCCGTGGAATTCTCGGGGACATCGGTGAGAATGACCGGATCGATGTACGGGCCGTGCACCGACTCGACCCCGCCGAGCACCGCCCGGCCGCCCTTCGCCAGAGCATCCTTGATCTGCGCTTCGACGATCGCGCTCTGCTTGCCCAGCGTCATCGGACCGTACGAGGACGTACCGGCACCACCGGGCTTCAAAGCCTTGACCGACGTCGTCAACTTCGACACGAAGGCGTCGTAGACCGGGGCGGCGACGTAGATGCGTTCGACGCCGGCACATGTCTGACCGGCGTTGCCCATCGCGCCGAACGTTGCGAACTCCACCGCCGCATCGAGATTCGCGTCGGCGTCGACGAGCATCGCATCCTTGCCGCCGCATTCGGCGACGAGGGGAGTGAGGGACTGGGCGCACGTCGCCATGACTTTCTTGGCCGTCGCCGTCGACCCGGTGAAGGCGATCTTGTCGACGCGGGCGGTGCACAGTGCCGTGCCGGTGGATCCGTCGCCGGTGATCGTCTGGAACACCGGGTGAGCGGGAGCCAGCGATTGCCACTTCTCCGCCAGCCACACCCCGACGCCCGGGGTGAGCTCACTGGGCTTGAACACCACGGTGTTTCCGGCAGCGAGCGAGTACGCGATGGACCCCATCGGGGTGTAGAGCGGGTAGTTCCACGGTCCGATCACTCCGACGACGCCGAAGGGCCGATAACCCACGTATGCCTGCTGATTGGCGCTGATCAAGCCCGAGGACACCTTGCGTTGCTTCAATACCCGCTCGGCATTGCGGGCGGCCCAGTCGATGTGTTCGACGCCCATCATGACCTCGAGGAGAGCATCCTCGTCGGGCTTGCCGCTCTCGGCCGCGATGACGTCGGCAAGGCTCTTGGCGTCCTTCGCGATGGCCGTCTTGAACTCGAGAAGCCACCGCTTACGGCCGGTGAATCCCTGCACGTCCCACCACCGGGCGGCGGACCGAGCTGCCTCGACAGCGGCGAGCACCTCCACCTCGCCCGCGATGGGATAGGTGGCGATCACGTCACCGGTCCGGGGGTCGAGGCTGTCGAAGGTGCGGGCTTCTGTCTCCAGGGCCTGGTCCGTCATTGGCGTTCCTCCGGCTCGATTGCGGTTCACACCGCGCTTCTCGAAAATCGCATCACATATATTTGATGTGATTTACTGTTGTCGAGCTCACACTATGCGCCGTGTCCGGTCGAAGACAACCCCGCGGCGGCCGTCTCGGGCCCTCTACCGTCTGGAGCACTTCATGGTTACGGATTTCACCCAGGAACAGGCCTCGTTCGCGGCCGCTGTAGCCGCATTCTGCGAGCGGGAAGCGGGCACGCGGGAACAGCGTGACGTACTCACCGAGCGCGGCACGCACACCCACAACCAGGGGCTCTACGAGAAGATGGCCGATCTCGGTTGGCTCGGGGCGACCATCTCCGAGGAGTTCGGCGGCGCCGACGGCAGCACGGTCGACATGTGCATCCTGCTCGAGCAGGCCGCGAAAGGAATGGCGCCGATCGGTGGAATCGGTCCGACGCTGATCACCGGAGCGGCCTACGAGAAGTTCGGGACGCCGTCGCAGAAGGAAGCGGTGCTCGGCGGGATCGTCGCCGGCAAGAGCTATTCGATCTCGATGTCGGAGCCGGAAGCGGGTTCGGACGTGGGGAACCTGAGCTGCCGCGCCGAGAAGACCGAGAACGGCTGGCTGATCAACGGCCAGAAGACGTGGTGCTCGAACGCCCATTTCGCCGATCGCATTCTGCTCGTTGCTCGAACAGGCCGTGGTGAGGGGAAGCATGAGGGAATGACTATGTTCGATGTCCCCGCCGACATCGAGGGGCTGAACATCGTCGGGATCGAGACGATGGGCGGCAAGGAGGTCAACGACCTCTACTTCACGGACTGCGTTCTGCCCGAGGACGCGGTGATCGGCGTCGAGGGTCAGGGATGGGCCCAGCTGATGACGGGCCTCAACATCGAGCGGTTGATCCTGGCGGCGATGATGCTCGGGACGGCGCAGCGGGCGTTCGACGACACGCTGAACTTCATCACTCAGCGCAAACAGTTCGGACGACCCGTCGGCACGTTCCAAGCGCTGCGGCATCGTGTGGCCGATTTGGCAACCGAGATCGAATGCGGTCGACTGCTGGTGTACCACGTCGCCCGCCTCGTCGACGAGAACCCGACGAAGCTCTTCCCTCGCGAGGCGTCGATGGCAAAGCTGAAGCTCACCGAGACTGCGAAAAAGGTTGCGCTGGAAGGAATGCAGATGATGGGCGGCTACGGCTACGCCACCGAATTCGACATGGAGAAGCACGTACGGACGACGCTCGTCTCGTCGATCTACGGCGGCACCAACGAGATTCAGCGCGACATCATCGGCAAGACCTACGGGTTGTGACCGCATCGACGCTGCGTCGGCGACCGCAGCTCTCGGAGGAAGTCGCGGGCCACTTGCGAGGGCAGATCATGTCGGGAGTTCTCCGGCCCGGTGTGTTCGTGCGGATCGACGAGACCGCTCTCGAACTGGGAGTCAGCGGAACGCCCGTCCGGGAAGCGCTGGTGACCCTGCGCGGTGAAGGGCTCGTCGAGCAGGTACCCAACCGCGGGTATCGGGTCGGCGAACTCGACCGAGCGGACATCGAGGACATCTTCTGGCTTCAGGGCGCGATCGCGAGCAAGCTCGCCGCGCGGGCGGCGCGAGTCATCACCCCCGCGCAGATCGAACAGCTGGGTGCACTGAATGCGCTGTTGCGCAGCGCGGTCTCGGAGACGGACGCCGATGCTGTCGAATCGCGCGAGTTCGAATTTCACCGGTTCATCAACAGGGTTGCGGGCGGAAAGAAGTTGGCGTGGTTCCTCTTCGGGGCGATCCGCTATACCCCGTCGAAGCTGTACGCGTCCGATCCGGCGTGGGGTGAGGCGGCGGTGCGCAGTCATGGATCGCTGATCGCGGCCCTCACCTCGGGTGATCTCGACGCGGTGGGGGAGATCATGCGTCGACAGTTCGTCGACGGCGCCGAGCGGTTGATCGCGTATCGGGAGGCGGTGGGTCTGCGGCCCTGATTGCAGAAGTGCTCAACTCAGATGGCGCGGCTGTGGGTGATTCTTGTGGCCCTCGTCGGACCCGACGGCGTCCTGCCCACCGCCACCGACGGTGTCGTGCGCGGCCCTGGCCGGGGTCAACCGAATCACGACGGACTTCGACGTCGGGCAATTGCTGTCCGTCGCCGTCGAATCGAGCGGCACCAGCGGGTTGGTCTCCGGGTAGTACGCCGCCGCACATCCACGCGGAGTGTCGTACTCGACGATCCTGAACCCCTCGGCGCAGCGGTCGATGTCGTCGTCCTCCCACCTCGTCGACAGATCCACATGGTCGCCGTCTCGGAAACCGAGGGCAGCAATGTCTTCGCGGTGGAGAAATACGACGCGTCTGCCGCCCTCGATCCCGCGATAACGATCGCTCAGGCCGTAGATCGTGGTGTTGAACTGGTCGTGGCTGCGTAGCGTCTGCAGCAATAGATGACCGTCGGGAACATGCAGAACCTCGATGGGCGAGGTCGTGAATTCGCCTTTGCCCGAGGTGGTCTCGAAGGTCCGTGAGTCGCGCGGCGGATGCGGAAGTACGAAGCCGCCCGGGCGTCGGACATTGACTTCGTAGCCCTGGCAACCGTTGACCACCCGGGAAATGTGAGTGCGGATGTTGCGGTAGTCCGCCCTCATGCCCTTCCAATCGATTCCGTGGCGGCTTCCGAGCGTCGCCTCGGCGATTCCCGTCAGGATGGCGACCTCGGATTTCAGGTGCTCGCTCGCCGGCGTCAACGGTCCTCTCGACGAATGAACCGAACACGTCGAGTCCTCGACCGAAATCCATTGCGGCCCCGATGCTTGGATGTCTTTCTCGGTGCGGCCCAATGTCGGAAGAATCAACGCGGTCTCGCCGGTGACCAGGTGTGACCTGTTGATCTTCGTGGAGATATGGACCGTCATCCGCATGCCGCGCATCGCCGCGAACGTGACGTCGCTGTCCGGTGTCGCCTGGACGAAGTTACCGCCGAGTCCGAGGAAGAAATGCGCTTTGCCGTCGCGCATCGCCCGGATGGAGTCGACGGTGTCGAGCCCGTGTTCACGCGGTGGATCGAAGTCGAACTCCTTCTGGAGGGAGTCGAGAAAGTGCTCGGGCACGCGTTCCCAGATGCCCATCGTGCGGTCGCCCTGCACATTCGAGTGTCCGCGCACCGGTAGCAAGCCTGCGCCGCGCTTGCCGATGTTTCCTTGTGCCAGAGCGAGATTGGTGACTTCCTTGATGGTGGCAACGGCGTTGCGATGCTGCGTCAGGCCCATGGCCCAGCAGAAGACGGTCGCGTTCGAATCCCGAAGCATCGTCGCGGCGTCGGTGATCTGCGCGCGAGTGAGGCCCGTCGACGACGTGACCACGTTCCAGTCGACGCTGCCGACGTGCTCTCGCCACGCGTCGAAACCGGTGGTGTACTGCGCGAGGAAATCGTGGTCGAGGGCGTCCCAGTCCACGAGCAACGAACCGATCGCCTGGAACAACGCGAGATCGCCGTTGATCTTGATCGGCAGATGCAGGTCCGAGAGGTCGGTGCCGGGCCCGACCATGCCGCGCGGGGTCTGCGGGTTCTTGAAGTTGACCAACCCGGCCTCACGCAGCGGGTTGATCGACAAGATCTTCGCGCCGTTCTGCTTCGCCTTCTCGAGCGCCGAGAGCATCCGTGGGTGATTGGTGCCCGGGTTCTGACCGGCGAGGACGATGAGCTCGGCGTCGTAGACGTCGTCCAGAGTGACGCTGGCCTTCCCGATGCCGATCGTTTCCTGCAACGCGATGGATGTCGACTCGTGGCACATGTTCGAGCAGTCGGGCAGATTGTTGGTCCCGAATGCTCGGGCGAAGAGTTGGTAGACGAAGGCAGACTCGTTGGAAGCCCGGCCCGAGGTGTAGAAGATGGCCTCGTCCGGACTGTCCAGGGACTTCAGTTCGTCGCCGATGATGCGGAAGGCGTCGTCCCACTCGATCGGTTCGTAATAGCGCCCACCGGGCAGCTTGACCATCGGATGAGTGATGCGCCCCTGCTGGCCGAGCCAGTGTTCGCTCTGGGAATCGAGTTCGGCGATGCTGTGTCTCGCGAAGAACTCGGGCGTCGCCCTCGTGGTCGTAGCTTCCTCGGCGACGGCTTTCGCGCCGTTCTCGCAGAATTCGGCGGTGTGGCGGTGGCCGGGATCCGGGTCCGGCCACGCGCAACTCATGCAGTCGAAGCCCTCGGCCTGGTTCAGATCCAGGAGCGTCCTGGCCGTGCGCACCGGCCCCATATGACCGAGGGCCCGCTTCATCGATACTGCGACGGCCACGGGCCCTGCGGCATGGGTTTTCGGCTTCTCGATGTGAAGATCGGCCTCGTCGTAGTCGCTCATGCGGCTCCCTTTCGCTATCGGGGAACCGCGACGCGTTTCTACTTGCCGAGTAAGCGGGCAACCAGGTCGACGTACGACTGCTTCGCCGAGTCCTGGCTCTGTCCTTCCAGTTTCGCCCACGCGTCGAACTTGGCGCGGTTCACCATGTCCAGTCTTCCTGGCCGCTTACCCTCGGCATCGCCTTTCGAACCCTGCTTGAACAGTGAGTAGAGGCTGAGCAGATCATCGTTGCTCGGCTTCGAGGTGAGGGTCTTGACATCTACCTGAGCTTGCTGGAAGGACTGGTCGAGATCGGACATCTTCGTACTCTCCTGAACGGTCAGTGATAGGTCCGCTCGATCATGGCACGTTCACCGGCTCGGGAGACCAACCGAACGCAGTGCGCCACGAATCTGTCCCGAGGAGTGGTGACGGTTCCATCGAGGTAGCCGACGAACAGCGCCGTGAGCGCGCCGACGACCCCGACCGCCACCAGGTGCTGTTCGTCGGCGTCGAGCGATGTCAGCTCGGCCCGGACCAACTCGACGAAATTGGGGATCAGGGCGGTGCCGCTGCCGAGGATCGCCGGCTCGGTCAGCGGTGCGAGCAGGAGCACCCGGCCGACACTCGGTTTGTCCAGCACCAGTTCGACGAATGCTCGAACCGGAGCTTCGGCTCGCTGGGGGTTGGGGGCAGGGCCGACGGCGTCGGTGATGGCGCGGCGGGCCAGTTCGCCTACGTGGGCATAGACGTCGCGCACGTACTGATCACGGTCGGTGAAGCTTTCGTAGAAATAGCGCTCGGTGAGTCCGGCGGCCCGGCAGGCTCCGCGAACACTGGCCGACGGTCCGTCGGGGGAACCGAGCATGTCGACCCCCACGGCCAGTAAGCGTTCGTGCCTGGCCTTTCGCCTGTCCTCGATACTCACGGTCCTCCTATTGACTACGCATGTTGTCAGATTCTAGTCTGACAACATGCGTAGTCAGTCGGAGGGCGAGCGTCCCACACCGCTGGGGCCGGATTCGTTGACGTGGAGGTATTTCGGGGACTGGCGCGGGATGCTCCAGGGCGTCTGGGCCGGGTCGATGCAGAACATGCATCCCGGACTCGGAGCGGGCGTCGAAGAGCATTCGATCTTCTTCGACGAACGCTGGGAGCGCCTGTATCGATCGCTGTATCCCATCGGCGGGGTCGTCTTCGACGGCGATCGCGCCGAGGAAACAGCCCTGCAGGTTCGCGGTTACCACGCGGACATCAAGGGTGTCGACGCCCAGGGCCGTCGCTATCACGCGCTCGACCCGGATACGTTCTACTGGGCCCACGCCACCTTCTTCATGGGCACGATTCTCACGGCGGACCACTTCATGGGCGGAGTAACCGAAGCGCAGAAGCGGCAACTGTTCACCGAGCACATCCAGTGGTATCGGCTGTACGGAATGAGCATGCGTCCGGTGCCGGACACCTGGGAGGATTTCCAGCTCTACTGGAAGCGCATGTGCCACGAGGTGCTCGAGGACAACAAGGCAACCCGCGACGTCCTCGATCTCTCGAAACTGGGCCCGCCGCCCTATGCGTCGTGGATTCCGGGGCGCGCCTGGGCATTGCTGCGGATCCCGATTGCGCGCGGATTCGTCTGGCTCATCGTCGGACTCTACGACGCCGAGGTCCGAGAACTGTTGGGCTACAGGTGGACCGCGAGAGACGAGAAGCTGCTCGGCGTGGTCGGCCGCGCGGTGAACGCGGCGTTCTCGTTGCTGCCGCGGCGGTACCGAATGCATCCCCGCGGGCGTGCGGGCTGGGACCGAGCCGAGGGCAGGTCGGCGCCGGATTCCGCTTTGCCGCAGACACCTTCGCGGAATCTAGCCCCGGAGGCCGAGCGTGGGAGTTCGAAGCACTACAACCCCATGTGAGTGCGAATACATAACCTGCTATGTATTCGCACTCACATGGGCCGGAGGCACCTACCCGTTCCACCACGGGCGAAGCGGGACATGCGATTCACCCTTCGGTCCAAGCTTGACGCCCAGAACCTGGTGCAGCTGAACGACATTGCGTTCGAATCCGAGCCGTGAGCCCGCCATGTACAGGCCCCACACTCGTGCGGTGCCTTCGCCTGCCTCGGCGACACACGCATCCCAGTTGTCGACGAGGTTCTGGCACCACGCCTTCAATGTCAACGCGTAGTGCTCACGGAGGTTCTCCTCGTGACGAACTTCGAGGCCGACGTCCTGCATCTCGGT
Organism: Rhodococcus sp. (in: high G+C Gram-positive bacteria); assembly: GCF_023264675.1. Classification (GTDB taxonomy): domain Bacteria; phylum Actinomycetota; class Actinomycetes; order Mycobacteriales; family Mycobacteriaceae; genus Rhodococcoides. The sequence goes on along the minus strand of NZ_JAHFVG010000001.1, from coordinate 250,815 downwards.
GATGATGCGGCCGGAGCCGGTCAGTTCGCCGTCGGGGAAGACGTAGCGGTCGATGAACGAACCTGCACGCGCGTGGCTGCGGTTGTCCGGACGCGTGATGCTGTGGTTCAGCACCCGGCCGCCGACACGAAGCTTGGACTTGATCGACTCGAAGTACGACGGGTAGTTGTGGACGCCGATGTGCTCGGTGAGACCGATCGAGGACACCGCGTCGAATTCGGATTCGACGATGTCGCGGTAGTCGGAGAAGCGAACTTCAGCGAGATCGGACAAGCCTTCGTCGGCGATCGCCTTCTGCGCCCACGCAGCCTGTTCCTTGGACAGCGTCGCGCCGATGGTCTTGACGCCGCGGCGGGCCGCGTAGCGCACCATTCCGCCCCAGCCGCAACCGATGTCGAGAAGTCTGTCGCCTGCCTTCAGCCCGAGCTTCTCGAAGACGAGGCGGTACTTGTTCTCCTGAGCGGCTTCGAGCGAGTCGTCCTCGGACGTGTAGGCAGCGCAGGTGTACGTCATCGATTCGCCCAGGACGTACTCGTAGAACGTGTTCGACACGTCGTAGTGGTGCGAGATCGAGTCGGCGTCACGGGTCTTCGAGTGCCGCAGGCCCTCGGCGATTCGACGCCACCGCGGTACAACCTCCTGCGGAGGAGGTGCGATGGGCCGCAGCAGATCCCAGCCGAGCGAGCGCGTGATCGATGCGAGTGTCAGAGCGTTCGGGCGTCGGAAGTGCAGTTCGTCGCCCATGACTCGCAGGATGTCGTACGGATCGCCCGGGTGAACACCGACAGGCTCCAGATCGCCGGACACGTATGCGCGGGCCATGCCCAGATCGCCGGGAGCCGTTGCGAGGTAGGTGGTTCCGCGTGGACTCTTCAGGTCGAGGCCGAGCTTCGCGTCCTCCGGGCCCGCGGAGCTACCGTCGTACGCCGTGAAGCGGAGCGGAACGTTGCCGTCGGAGAGGATCTCGAGGATCTCCGAGATCGTAAGTTTGTGAGTCCGGTTCGAGTCACTCGTGGAAGATTCCTTGAACGTCGTCATTTTCTTTGCACCGCCTTCGAATACATGTCAAGCAAACGGGATTCGGGGTCATAGCGTTTCTTGAGATCTTTGAATTTCTCGCCGCCGTACAGCGTCGAAAACTCCTGCTCGGAGTAATAAGCGTCCGAGTAGAGGGATTTATGCCCGTCGAAGTCGCTGACCTTGTCCTCGATGGCACGGTTGGCGGCGCCGTCGACCTCGCCGGCGACGATCGGTACCGATGACCAGAACCCGATGTTGACGTAGGTCTTCTTCGGCTCGAGGGGGTAGAGGGGCCAGGGCCGCGCCGAATCCGCGCCCGGGGGAGCGGGCTCACGAAGTCGTAGGGGGCACAGCCAGAGCGGTTCGATCGGAATTTCGTCCAGGAACCACCGCAGGAAGGGCGCGGTGTTCTCGATGGGAACTTCCACGTCCTGCACGACGCGTTCGCGAGGAGGATTTCCCTTGCGGGCCTCGAGTCGATCGGCGATGTCGTATTTCTGGTCGAGACCGATGAGCTTCCAGTAGAAGCTGGAGCGTCGATATTTCGTCGGCCAGAAGCGTCGGATCTTCGGGTTCTGGGTGCCGAACGCGCGCGAGCACCAGAACCAGTCGGTGTCCCAGCGCCAGAGGTAGTCCTGGGTGGTCAGACGGTCGGTCTTGGGCGACGCGCCGTCGTGCTGCAGTGAACGATAGAAGATGTCGGAACCGGAGATGTAGTTGCCGACGGGCCCGGGGTCGGCGGTCTGAACTCCGAGCGTGAGGTAACTTTCGTCGGCGGAGAAGACGACGCCGTCGAGGTAGTGAACGGCGATACCGTCGTACTCGCGGGCGCCGACGATCTGGTCCATGACGTTCTGCATCACGTCGAGATCGTGGAATCTGACGTGGCGCAGCGCCACGAACGGGAGCACCGGCTCCAGTTCGATTTTCAGGCGCGTCGCGTAGCCGAGAGTTCCGTACGAGTTCGGGAAGCCCCAGAACAGCTCCGCATTCTCCCCTTCCGGAGTGGCGGTGACGATCTCTCCGCTGCCGGTCAGGATGTCCATCTCGAGCACGGACTCGTGCGGCAGACCGTTGCGAAACGAGGTGCTCTCGATGCCGAGGCCGGTGACCGCGCCGCCGAGTGTGATGGTTTTCAGCTGGGGTACGACCATCGGCGCGAGTCCGTAGGGGAGCGTTGCCGCGACGAGATCTTCGTAGGTGCACATTCCGGCGACGTCGGCGGTGCGGTCCTGGGGGTTGACCGAGATGACGCTCGTCAGTCCTGACACGTCGAGGCCGGGCGCTGTGGACTTCGCACGAGCACGGAAGAGATTGGATGTTTTCTTGGCGAGTCTGACGGTGGCATCGGCGGGGATCGCGCGGTAGCTCGCCAGCAGCACATCGACGCCGGTTCGGTGCGCGGCGTATCCGCTCTCTCGCGGTAACGGCCGTCGTCTCGGGAGCGCAATCGCAGAAGCCACATGAAGACGCTATATCCACGGCGCTGTGAGAGCCACCGAGAAAGCACTGTCGAAGATCAAACTTCACGAAAATGTTGCAGTGCCGAAGCCGGTGAACTGGGCATTTCAGACAAATGCATGACGCATGCATCTCATTTGGCCAGCTAACGAACTCTGTAGTGAACCCTGTCACATCGTGCTGTCCGGTCGTGGTCCGGGCTCGACCGGACGAGGCAGGATGGTCCGAGATCGTCTTTCGATACCGCCGTTCGACACAAGGAGACACACACGTGGCACAGGTAAGCGCCAGCAGTTCGATCACCATCGCTCAGGCGCCGACGCAGGTGCTGGCCGCACTCGCCGACTACGAGACCGTCCGGCCGCGGATCCTGCCCGAGCAGTACCTCGACTACTCGGTCGTCGAAGGCGGCCAGGGCAGCGGAACCGTCGCGAAGTGGACCCTGCAGGCAACGTCCAAGCGGTCGCGAAACGTGCTGGCATCGGTGTCCGTCGAGGGCTCGACCATCACCGAGAAAGACGCGAATTCTTCGATGGTCACCACCTGGACCGTTCTGGCGTCGGGCGCAGGTAGCGAAGTGACCACTACCACGGAGTGGAAGGGTGCAGGCGGCATCGGCGGCTTCTTCGAGAAGACGTTCGCGCCGCTCGGGCTGAAGAAGATCCAGGCACAGACCCTCGCCAACCTGGCAAAGGAAGTTCACTAGTTCGGATGTGCTCGAACTGCGGGTCGTGGATCAAGGAGATGGCACCGACGACTACGGCCCGCACCGACCGCCTCCGATAGTCGTCCTCGGTGTGCTTCTTGCCCTCGTCGTACGCCTGCGCGATGACACCGGTCACTCGTCGTCGACGAGGCGGGGCGAATCACGGCAAACTTCCCGCAAAGTTTAGTCTTACTCGGTGGGTGGGGCGATTCGGAGGTTGACGGTATGGAGGCAGTGAATCCACTCGTCGATTCGGCGGCCACGTCGATGCGTACTCTCGCCCTGAACAGGCCTCGACCCAATGTCCTGCGCGTGACGGCCGTTGTCGATTCGCGGGCCGACCGGGCCCGATGGAATCCCACGACGGTTGCGCGATGGTTGCAGTTTCCCGGTGTGTCTTCCTTCGACTACCGGGTCTGCAGCGTCGACGCGGAGCGCGGCGTCGTCGATATCGACTTCTCGCTCACCACCGGCAATGTCATGCTCAGGAGTTGGCTGGAGACCCTGGAAGTGGGCATGCTGACGCGGATAGGCGGGCCGGGGACCGGGCATCTCCCCAACTTCGCCAGCGGTCGTCGTGTTCTCATGTTCGCCGACGAGGTGTCGGTCGTCGCGGTGCACGCGATCCTCGAGCAGTGGCCCCCGTCGGCGCGCGGGATCGTGTGGCTGGACAACCCGGCGGCTGTGGCTGTGGCCGAACTCCCCGTCGTCGACGGCGTCGCGGTGTTCAGCTTCAACGTGAACATGGGTTTCGATCCGCTCGTGACGGCGGCGCGGCGCATCGAACTAGACGAGACCACCACCGTATGGGCGGCCGGGGAACGTGGGCGGATGGCGTCGATCCAGGCCACCTGCCGCGCGGCAGGACTGGGATCCGACGACACGAGGGTTTTCGGATACTGGTCGGACACGGCGTCGCGCCGCCGTGGTTAGAGGTGAGAGTGGAGCCCGTCCCGCGGCGCAATTAGGGTAGGGGTGACCCGACCCGAGAGGACGTCACAGTGCAACCCGGTGAGCAGCCAGATATCGCGTCGATAATGCAACAGGCGCAGCAGATGCAGCAGCAATTGATGGCAGCCCAGGCCGAGATCGCCGCGGCCGAGGTCACCGGTCAAGCCGGTGGTGGGCTCGTGACCGCCACGGTGACGGGAACCGGTGAGGTTACCGGGCTCGTCATCGATCCCAAGGTCGTGGATCCCGAGGACATCGAGACTTTGCAGGATCTCGTCATCGGTGCCATCGCCGACGCGTCGAAGGCGGCTCAGGCATTGGCGTCGGAGAAGCTCGGCCCGCTCGCGGGCGGTCTCGGCGGCGGCTCGCTCGGCCTTCCGGGCCTGTAGAGGATCGGCACGTGTACGAAGGTCCTGTTCAGGATCTGATCGACGAGCTCGGCAAGATGCCGGGTGTGGGCCCGAAAAGTGCCCAGCGCATAGCCTTTCACCTCCTCGGTGTCGAGCCGCCGGAGGTCGAGAGGTTGATCAACGCTCTGCAGAAGGTGCGGGACGGTGTTCAGTTCTGCACGCTGTGCGGCACCGTCTCGGACAAGGAGCTGTGCAGAATTTGCGCCGATCCGCGCAGGGATCGGAGCATCATCTGTGTCGTCGAGGAGCCCAAAGATGTTCAGGCAGTGGAACGTACGAGGGAATTCAAGGGGCGGTACCACGTGCTGGGCGGCGCTCTCGATCCGTTGAACGGGGTTGGTCCTGATCAGCTCCGAATCCGAGAGTTGTTGGTTCGCATCGGAAATCAGGAGGACGGTGTCGACGTCGCCGAGGTGATCATCGCCACCGACCCGAATACCGAGGGCGAGGCAACGGCGACGTATCTGGTCAGAATGATGCGAGATTTCCCTGGCCTCTCGATCACGCGTCTTGCGTCGGGTCTGCCGATGGGCGGCGACCTCGAATTCGCGGACGAGCTCACGCTGGGGCGGGCGCTGACGGGTCGACGGGTGCTCTAGGCGTCGTCGCCGCATGTGCGTGCGAATACATGACCCGCTATGTATTCGCACGCACGTAGAGTTGTCCACAGCCTGTGGATAACCAGCCCTTTTTCGGAGTTCCCGGTCGGTGCCTGACGGCAGTGTGTGCTCCATGAACTATGCCCCGACCGGCCGTTGGCAAGAGCTTCTCGACGCACAGCACGGAATCCTGACGACGCCACAACTGAACGAGTTCCTGGTGCACCGTGAATCCATCCGTCACCTGGTCGAATCCGGTCAGTGGCTGCGGGTCTTCCGCGGTGTCATCGCGGTGACCAACGGGCCGCTCAGTCGGCCGATGATGTTGTCCGCGGCTCTTCTGTATGCGGGACGAGGCGCGCTGCTCAGTCATGACAGCGCTGCGCAGGAATGGGGACTGACGACGGCTGTCGATGGTCCCGTGCACGTCACCGTCCCGTATGGAAGCTCGGCCGTCAGCCAACCACCGAGCGAGCGGCGGAGCTATACGAGGTTCACGTCGATGGAGAACCAGGTCGTTCACCCCGGTGTGGTGGTGCATCGGTCGAGGGCGATGGCTCACATCGGTGTCGAGTCGAATCCTCTGAGAACGACCAAGGCGGACACGGTCCTGGACCTGGCGGTGGCAGAACCCACCGCGCGGGAGGCCACCATCCGGATGGTGGCCACGATGTCGTCGGGAGCGGTCTCGGTCGACGTCATGCGCCGAAAGCTCGAGCTACGGAGACCGCGGCGATATCGAAAACCGATGTTGGACACCCTCGCGTTGTTGCGGGACGGAGTCCATTCCGCGCTCGAACACCGGTACGTCGTGGATGTGGAGAAGGCGCACGGCTTACCGCACGGCAATCGTCAAGTGCCTCATCATGTCGATGGGAGAGTGCTGTTCGAGGATGTCCGCTACGAGCAGTGCGGGCTCATCGTCCGGCTCGACGGTCAGGTGTTCCACTCGGCCAGGCAACGGCGATTTCGTGATCGACGGCGAGACAACTCCGCCGAGATGAGCAATCTGCCACGCCTGAACTACGGCTGGGACGAGGTGACGAAAGACCCGTGCGGGGTGTTTTCGGAGGTGCGAGAAATCTTGGTCCGCGAAGGTTGGTCGGACACGTCGTTTCCGTGTGAACGCTGCGCCCATGTGAGTGCGAATACATAGCCCGTCATGTATTCGCGCTCACGTGCGGCGAAGCCGCTCCTTCCTCAACTGCGCAACCTCCGAAAGATCGAGCGGCTGCAGCGACGTCCCGAGCGCCTTTTCGAGCAGATGATCCGCCAACTCGGGATTTCGCGCGAGCACCGGGCCGTGCATGTACGTCCCGATCACCGACCCCTGCACGACGCCCTCGCGGCCGTCGCCGACACCGTTGCCGACGCCGGAGGTGACTGTCGCCAGTGGTGCAGCGTCGGCGCCGAGTGTCGTTCCGCCGCGGTGGTTCTCGAACCCGGTGAGCTTCTGGGTCAGTCCCGCCAGTCCGGGGGTGGTGACGACCTCGCCGATCGAACGAGTCGCCTGCGGGGCCGTCGTGACGTCGAACAGCGAGATACCGTCGACGCGTTCGCCCGCGGATGTCTCGTACCAGTGCCCGAGAACCTGGATGGCGGCACAGATCGCGAGCACCGGAGCACCGCGTTCGGATGCACGTTGCAGGCCTGGGTATTTCGTCAGATGGCGGGTCGCGAGTCGCTGTGCTGCGTCTTCGGCTCCGCCGAGGGTGTAGACGTCGAGCGATTCGGGAACCGGATCGTTCAGGGTGATCTGAACTATCTCGGCGTCGATGTCGCGCATCCGAAGTCGCTGGCGGAGTATCAGCGCGTTGCCGTTGTCGCCGTAGGTACCCATGACGTCGGGCAGGACGAGGCCGATGCGGACGGCGGACTCAGACATCGTTCACCTCACGTGCGAGTGCGCGTCCCAGATCGCGGAATGCGGTGTAGTTGGCCAGCACCTCCACCCTTCCCGGTGGGCAGGATGCGATGGCTTTCAACGGATCTGCGACGGTGGTGTGCGGGGAGCCGGCGTAGAGCAGCCGCACTCCGAGATCGGTTGCTCGTTCTCCGGCCGCGACGACGGCGACGTTCTCGAAGTGCTCGAACCGAACGTCCCACAGCCACGAGAGATCTTCGCCGTCGGGTACCTGGCCGTTGACGGCGATGACCAGGCCGTCCACGGTCGGGTCGATCATCGACAGTGCTTCCTGCCAGCCTGCGGGGTTCTTCGCGAGAAGCATTCGTACGGAATGTGATCCGTACTGAACGGTGGAGTAGCGACCGGCGACCTCGTCGACGCCTGCCGCTGCGGCGACGGCATCGGCCGGGCGTGCGCCGAGGGTCACGGCGGCGGCGACGGCTTGAGCGGCGTTGCCGCGATTGGCTTTGCCTGGCAGTGCGAGAGACATCGGGATCTTCACACCGTCGGGGCCGTAGAGGTGTGTGTCGTCGAGCCACCAGTCGGGAGTGGGGCGCTCGAATTTCTTGCCGCTTCCGAAGTCTCCGGTGCTGTACCAGTGGTCGCCGTCGTGGACGATCGGCTCGCCCGTGCGGGGACAGCTGACGGAATCGCCTGCCCAGCCGCCTCCGGCCGCGACCCATACGACGTGGGGTGCGTCGAATGCAGCGGATGTGACCAGCACGTCGTCGCAGTTGGCGATGACGACGGTCTCCGGATGCCTGGCAAGGCCTGCTCGCAGCTTGCGCTCGATCATGTTGATCTCACCGACGCGGTCCAGTTGGTCGCGGCTGAGGTTGAGCATCACCACGGCGGCAGGGGAGACGGCGTCGCACACGTGCGGCACGTGAAGTTCGTCCACCTCCAGCGCGGCAAGGGGTGCGTCGAAATGCGCATGCAGCGCCGCCACGATGCCTGCGTCCATGTTTGCACCGTCGGCCTGGGTCGCGACGTCGCCGAGGGTGGCGAGTGCGGCCGCGGTCATCCTGGTTGTCGTCGACTTTCCGTTGGTGCCGGTGACGACCACAGTCTTACGGCCCGAGCCGAGACCGGTCAGGATGTCGGGATCGATCTTGAGGGCAACGAGCCCCCCGATCATCGATCCTTTGCCTCTGCCCGCCGTGCGTGACGCCCACGTGGCAGCCTCGGCTGCCCGTAGCGCCAGCCGGCCGCGCGCCCCGATTGCCGCTCTGCGCTCACCCGCTCGAACCATGGGCCGAGTCTGGCACAACAGCATCGGCGAACTCTCCTTGGAATCGCGAGGCACCCGCTATCGTCGACTGAAACACGTTCTAGAAAGGAGAGCAATGTTGCCGACCGAGGATGCCGTTCGACAGACGGTGGCCGCATATGTCGAGGCCGTGGCGCACGGTACCGCCGCCGATGTCGTGGCGCTCTACGCCGAGGGTGCAACTGTCGAGGATCCAGTGGGAACCGAGGTCAGAACCACCAGGGAGTCGATCCTGGAGTTCTACGCCGTCGTCGAACCTCTGAAGCAGACAGCCGAACTGTTGACGGTGAAGGTCGCGTCGAACTCGGCTGCGTTCCATTTCGGCCTGACGACCGAGTTCGGCGAGAACACGTTCACGTGGTCGGTGATCGATGTGATGGAATTCGACGACGAGGCCAAGATCACGTCGATGCGGGCGTACTGGAACGAAACGGATCTGGTGCCCGTTCCGACGTCCTGATCTCGTGCGGTGCGGTTTCGGCCGCTTTCGGGGGTCGTGCCATCCCACCCAGGCATCCGGCGATGACGACGCCTGCGCCGATCAGGGACAGCACACTCGGTGTCTCGTGCAGGAAGGCCCACGCGCCCGCGATTCCGACGACGGGCACCAGTAGTGAGAACGGTGCGACGACGCCCGCGGGGTGACGGCTCATCAACGAGGTCCACAGCCCGGACCCGGCGATCGTTCCGAGCAACACGATGTAGGCGAGTCCGACGAGTGCCGGCCATCCGTCGAGGCTGAACGATGTGGCAACGGCATGCCATCCGGCGCTCGGGCCTTCGGTCGCCGCGGACAACGCCAGCATGGGGATGGGCGGTACGACACACATCCACAGCATCAGCCGCATGGGCTCGGGAAGAGCGGAGACTGCCGGCGGGCTATCCGTCGACCGTGCAAGTTTGTTGCCGAGATTGCCGAAGGCCCAACCCAACCCGGCGAGGAGGGTAAGGACGACGGGTATCAGGGCCGCGGCCTGAGCTCGGTCGTAACCGATGATGGCCATGCCGGCGACGGCCACCGTGATCCCGATGATCTGGCGTCGGCTCACGCGCTCGCGGAGCAGCAGGGCGCCGAGTACGACGGTGAACGGCGCCGACGATTGCAGCACGAGTGAGGCGAGGCCGGTGGGCATTCCAGCGTTCATGGCGGCGAACAGGAAGGCAAATTGCAGGAACCCGAACCCGAAGCCGTACAGCAGCAACCACTTCAGCGGCACGTTCGGGCGTCGCACGAAGAGTACGACGGGCACGGCGATGATCAGGAAGCGGAATCCGGCGAAGAAGAATGGTGGGAAGTGGTCGAGGCCCACGCGGATCGCGAGGAAGTTCAATCCCCACAGAACTGCGACGGTGACGCCGAGGAGTCGATCTCTTGTGCTCACGGCATCAATCGTGACCGTCGCAAAGCATCAGCACAATCGAATATATTTGCCGCAACGATTAAGATTCTCTACATGAATGTCGAGCGCCTGCGGATTCTCCGTGAACTGGCGGACCGCGGCACCGTCGGCGCGGCGGCGGCCGCCCTGTCGTTGACGCCGTCGGCGGTATCCCAGCAGCTGAAGTTGCTGGCCAGGGAAGCGGGGGTGGCGCTGCTGGAGCCGGACGGTCGCAGGCTGCGCCTCACCGATGCCGGCGCAGCTCTCGTGCTGCGCGCCGACGAAGTCCTCGGGGCTCTGGAACGGGCACGTGCGGAGATGGAGTCGTACGGGGCGTCGCCGCGGGGGCGGGTGCGCGTTGCGCTGTTCCCCTCCGGCGCAGCTCTGTTGTTGCCCGGGGTGCTCGATCGCCTCGACGGCAGCGGCACGCGTATCGATGCGAGTGACGAGGATCTGCCTGCATCGTCGGTGCAGGCACTGTTGGCCGACTACGACGTCGTGCTGACCCACCGCGACGATATGGCCGTGTCCACCTCGGCGTCGCGGATCGAGGTGATGGAATTGATGAGGGAGCCGATCGACATGGTGCTTCCGCCCGAACATGCGCTGGCGAAGCAGGATTCGGTGGAACTGCGAGAATTGGCCGACGAACGGTGGATCAGTGTTCGCAGCGGATTTCCGGTCGACGACGTGCTGCTGTCGGTGGCAGCGGTCACCGGAGTTCGGCCGCGAGTGATCCAGCGGATCAACGACTTCCGGGTGACCGAGGAACTGGTGGCGCACGGACACGGCGTCGCACTGATGCCGCGCTACGCCGTCGCGCACCCGGGACTCGTCCGATTGCCGCTCGCCGGGGTCACCGCGGGCCGCATCTACGAGCTGGCGACGAGGCCGGGGGCCCGCAGGCTCCCGGCCGTCGCCGCCGTGGTCGATGCCTTCGTGGCCGAAGCCGCGAGGTTCCGGGCGGACAGTGCTACTGCAGGGCCTTGGCCTTCAGCTGACCGAACTCGTCCTCATTGATGGTTCCGTTGTCCAACAGTTCCTTTGCGTGCGCGATCTCCTCGGCCGATGTGCGGCCGGCGACCTGCTTGATGTACTGATCCTGCTGATCCTTCGCATGCTGCACCGCAGCGACCTGACGCTTGGTCATGTCTCCGCCCTTCGCGATCAGGTAGACCAGAGCGGTGAGGAAAGGCGCGACGATCAGGAAGAACACCCAGATTGCCTTGACCCAGCCCGAACTCTTGTGGTCGCGGAAGAGGTCTCCGATGATCGAAAACAACACCATCAGATACGCGACGAATGCAAAACTCACAATGATCAACCACAGAAAATCCCAGAAGGAATCCACGATTCGACGCTCCATTTCGGCTGATGAAAGTACTTCCGCTCAATCGTGGCATTGCCGCGAAAGCAAGATCATCATCCGAAACAGGTGAATTCACCCGCACCGGATGATGTGGGCGCCGAGCCCATGGAGAAAGGTCGATGGTGCAGGTACCCGCGGCCGTCGAACGGCAGCGAGCGTTGGGCGAACTGACCCCCCGGGGGCGGTGGAGCCGCGCCACCCCTTTCCGATCGAGGAAAGGGGTAGCGCGGACCGAATCGACCACGGCGTTCGGTGGGCTATTTCAGGGCGCGGTTGACAGCCGATACGACGGCGCGCAGTGACGCCGTGGTGATCGACGTCGCGATTCCGGCGCCCCAGACAGTGACCGCGGTGCCGTTGGGGCCGGTGACCGATGCCTCGACGTACGCTGCGGCCTTGGCGTCGTCGCCCGCCGACATCGCATGCTCGGAGTAGTCGAGAACACTGACGTCGTAACCGACGGTGGAGAGCGCGTCGACGAACGCGGCCAGCGGGCCGTTGCCGGAACCGGTGATGTCCTGCTCGGCGCCGTCGAGCTTGACCGTCGCGACGATGCTGTCGGTGCCGCCGTCGGTTTCGGCAGCGACGACGCGTTGTTTGATGCGCTCGAGGGGACGGACTGGGCCCAGGTACTCCTCGGCGAACACGTCCCACATCGCCTTGGGCGACACCTCGCCGCCCTCACCGTCGGTGATCCGCTGCACGGCCTGCGAGAACTCGATCTGCAGTCGGCGTGGAAGGGCCAGACCGTGATCGGACTTCATGATGTACGCGACGCCGCCCTTGCCGGACTGCGAGTTGACGCGAATGACCGCCTCGTACGTACGTCCGACGTCCTTGGGGTCGATCGGCAGGTAAGGAACCTGCCAGGTGATTTCGCCGATGTCGGAACCTTGTTCGTCGGCAGCGACTTTCATCGCATCGAGACCCTTGTTGATGGCGTCCTGATGACTTCCGGAGAAGGCGGTGTAGACCAGGTCGCCGCCGTAGGGGTGGCGCTCGTGCACGGGCAGTTGGTTGCAGTACTCGACGGTGCGACGTACCTCGTCGATGTTGGAGAAGTCGATCTGCGGGTCGACGCCGCGGGTGAACATGTTGAGCCCCAACGTCACCAGGCACACGTTGCCGGTGCGCTCGCCGTTGCCGAACAGGCAGCCCTCGATACGATCCGCGCCTGCCTGGTATCCCAGTTCCGCTGCGGCAACGCCCGTTCCGCGGTCATTGTGTGGGTGCAGCGAGAGAATCACGCTGTCCCGACGATTCAGGTTCCGGCTCATCCACTCGATGGAGTCGGCGTAGACGTTCGGGGTTGCCATCTCGACCGTCGCGGGCAGGTTCAGGATGATCGGCTTCTGCGGTGTCGGATCGATGATCTCGACGACGGCGTCGCACACCTCTTTCGCGTACGCGAGTTCGGTGCCGGTGTAGGACTCGGGAGAGTACTCGTAACGCCAATCCGTGTCCGGGTAGTTCGCGGCAACTTCGAGGCACTTGCGTGCGCCGTCGGTGGCGATCTTCTTGATGGTGTCCCGGTCGGCGCGGAACACGACGCGACGCTGAAGGATCGAGGTGGAGTTGTAGAAGTGCACGATCACGTTGCGCGCACCCTCACAGGCCAGGTACGTGCGCTCGATCAGTTCCGGACGGCACTGTGTCAGAACCTGAATGGTGACGTCGTCCGGGATGGCGCCGTCCTCGATGATCTCGCGAACGAAGTCGAAGTCGGTCTGGCTGGCGGACGGGAATCCGACCTCGATCTGCTTGTAGCCCATACGGACCAGCAGGTCGAACATCCGACGCTTGCGCGCCGGGCTCATCGGGTCGATCAGTGCCTGGTTTCCGTCACGGAGATCGACGGCGCACCACTGCGGTGTTCGGTCGATGATCTTGTCCGGCCAGGTTCGGTCGGCAAGCGTGATCGGCTCGACCTCCTCGGCGAAGGGACGGTACCGGTAGGTCGGCATCGACGAGTTCTTCTGTGTGTTCCACACAGGCTGATCGCTCGGTGCCGGACGCGACGGCGGGGTGATGGTGCGAGAACCGGATGTGAATGCATCGGCTGGTGACATGGCTTTATCTCCGAAGTTACTGGCTGCAATGGATACGACCGGCGCGATAAAACCCCGCGACGGGAAGCCAGTCCGAATCAGACCCCGTCGCGGCGTTCAAGGAGAAGCGCACGCTGCATGCTGCCGAGTGTACTACCGGACATGACGCCTCCACTGGCGGGTTGGAAACTCAATCGGGAAGTCTGCGTAATTCGACGACGGTCAAACCGAGAGCATCGAACCTCGCCAGCATTCCGCGTAGTGCAGTCTCGTCGTCGACGGGGCCGAACAGTCTCGTGTAGGTCGCAGGATTGCGGGCGAAGGCGAGGTCGGGAAATGCAGCCCTGGCTCTCTCGGTCAGATCTCCCTCGATCACGAACTCGTAGCGGATCCCGTTCGAGTAGGTGTCGGCAGGCTGAGCCATGGCATTCGCTCCTCTCGATAAGGCGTGAGTACCAGCGTCCGCGCCTGCGGTCTGCTCGGCATCACCCGAAGGTGATGAATGCGACCGGGTGTGGGAAGAGCCTGGAATCGACGATCAGAGCAGGCCGAGTTCGTGCGCGACCTCGATCGCGTCGCGCCGCGATCGAACCTCCAGCTTGCGATAGATCCCGCGCAGGTGAGTCTTGACGGTGTTGACCGACACGAAATGGTCGGCGGCGATCTGTTCGGCGGTCCGCCAGGACGGCAGTTCTCGGAGCAGTTCGAGTTCCCGACGGGTCAAGGCGGTGCTCGATCGTCGATCGACGGTACTGCCCTCGTGCGGCACGGCGGCGCGGGCGCGTTCGGCGAAGGATGCCATTGGCCCGAACCTGCCGTGGTTGTGCGTCAGGATGTCACGGATATTGCCGCTCGCCTCGGCGAAGGGCAGCAGGATCGATTCCGGTTCGGCGCAACCGAGTGCGCGAGTGAGCAGGTCGAATGCTCGAACGGTCTGCTTGCGGGAGGCCGCGACATCTGCCGAAGTGAGCAGACCTCGCACGACGGTGACCGGATTGACGCAGTGTTTCGAGCCGTCGACTATTCCGGCGAGTTCGGCTTCGGCAGCGTCGAACCGTCCGTGATATCGGTGGATGTGCGCGGCGAGCAGTGCGACTTCGCCGACGCGTCCGAGCCTGCGGGCGGTGAGGTCGACGAGTTCGGTTGCGCGGTGGATCTCACCCGATGCGAAATATCGGCGCTGCACGATCGGTGCGAGCAGACCTTCGAGGGCCGGAAGCGCGGGCCGATCCATCTCGAACCATTCTCGGTCGTGCTGGCCGGTTCGGTTGTCGGGCGCGCGCAGAGCCCAGCCGACTCGCCTGCCGTAGTCGGCGACGACGGGATCGTCCGAGCCGATCATGGCGGTCCAGGCGTCACCGGGAGCGCTGATGGAGGTGGAGTTCATCCGCACGACACCAACGAGGAGTTCCACCGACTGCGCCAGCGAGAACGGGGTGTCGTCGGTCAGGTCGTGAGCGCGCGCGTACTCGGCGCATTCACGGACCGAGTCGAGTGCATCGTCGAATTGTGCTGCAAGAAAATGGCTTCCGGCTTCGAGCGACATGCAGACGAGGGCGGTGCGGTGAAGGTTTCCGGCTCGGGCGTTCGCGATGGCGTCGGCGAGAGCATGCGCTGCGGGCCCGGGGCGACCCAGGTGGAGTTCGGCCAGCCCGGCGACCATCAGTGAATAGGAATCCAGTTCGGGAGATCCGGACCGGCCGAGGTCGAGCTGCCGGGCCTTCGCGAGTGCGCCTGCGATGTTGCCGACGTGGATCGATGCGTGAACGTCGAGAACCCGGCGCAGCGTCTCGGCGTCCAGGTCCGGCGCCGAGGTCAGCTCGGTGACCGGCGTGGTCGCGGAGCGTCGGAGCGAGGACAGTATCGATACTGCGGGGGCGCCGTTACCGTCGCTGAGAAATGCTGCTGCGCTGACCAATTGGGATATCGTGTGTCGGCGAACCGCCACGGGACTGTGCTCGATGGCCGTCAGCACCTGGGCGGAATTACCGCGCAGCACGAGGCCGAGTCCCGATTCGCGAAGAATGTCGATGATCGCTGGGCCGTCGCCGGCATGGACGCTGTGCTGCAGAGCCTGAAGCGGCTGCCGGTAGCTGTTGAACCACGAGGACGCGACGCGTTCGAGATTGCGAATCTGCGCTGCGCCGAGCCGAGCGATCTCGGCACGGAGGTATCCGCGCATCAGTGGGTGATAGCGATATGTCGGCTCGGGACCCGGTATTCGATCGAGGAGGAAATTCTGCGCCAGCAGACCGTCGATGATGTCCTGGGCGTGAAAGTTTCCGGTGAGCTGCTCGGCGAGATCGGTTGTGAACCAGTCCGGTACGGATGTCTCGATCAAGAACGTTCGCACTTCTGCCGGGAGATAGGACAGCACCTCGTCGACGAGATAATCAGCGACGCTGTGCTGGGTGCCGGTGAAGGCGTCGATGACCGACGTCGGGTGCGGGGATCCGGCCAAAGCCATCGTGGCCAGTCGCAGGCCGGCAGCCCAACCTTCGGTCCGGCCCATCACCTTGGTCAGATCGCCCTGTCCCAGTACGGTTCCGGATCGGGTGAACATCTCCTGCGCCTCGGCCGACGTGAAAGCGATGGTCGACGCCGAGATGTCGTGCACCCGGCCGTCGAGACGCAATTTCTGCAGTGCCAGTGGAGGTTCGAACCGTCCGGCGATGATGGTTCTGACGTTGCGTGGCGGCCACCGGAGAAAGGTGCCGAGAATGGCGAGTACGTCGTGATCGTGCAGCAGATGGCCGTCGTCGAGGATCAGGGTGATGGATTGGTCGACCGACTCCAGTGTCTCGATGAGCATGGCGGAGAACTGGTCGTACGACGCATCGCCGGGAGTCGGCAGCGCGCCGATCGCGTCGGCGAGCGCGGGTGATCCGGCGTGCGCGAACGTGGCGACGACACACGCTCGCAGGCTTGCCACGGTGTTGTCGGCTTCGTCGACGGTGAGCCAGGCGATCGGGCCACCTCCGCGTCCCGAATGAAGCCTCGCCCAATCCGTCAGCAGCATCGTCTTGCCGGAACCGGCGGGGGCAGTCAACAGAGTGACCGAGGACGGATCGCTGGCGGAGTCGATGAGATCGAGGAGGCGGCGTCGTCGAATCGTCGCGTCGCTGAGTGCTGGGATGCGACTGCGGAGTGCAGGCACAGACAAGGGCAACGTGGTCATGACACGACCCTCTCCCGACGAAAAGGCGTACGCGATGCGGTGGACGGGCCAATAGTATTCCCTTCCTTGCGTTTTCGGGCGTGGATGAAGTTTTAGCGTACTGCACGGTCGCTTTCATGAGCGCATTCTCGTCGAGAGATCCGGTTCGGTGACGCAATGCGAGAGCATGTCCCCGATCGGGCGTCCGAAACGGGCACGAGCCTGGGTTTACAACGGCGCGTGGTCATTCGGATGATGGCGGTCAGGGCTGTTCGTCCGGGCCGACATCTGGGCGACAGGAGTCCGGAAGGGTCGCCGATCCGGGAGTTCTCCAGCATGCAGCGAGCAGCGCGTATCCCGAGCGCTCGATCTCCGCATGCCGGCGCCACTGGGTGGCGGTCCAGCGGCGGTCGTTGTGTGCCGCCTCGGCTGCGGCGGCAGCGGCGGCCACCAGTTCGTACTGCAGGGCGCGGCGAGGGACGATGCAGTCGGCGATCGGCGACGACAGCGCTGCCGCGTGCAAGTGCGCCGCAGCTTCGTACACGCGGACATCGGACCACCGAAGGGAGCGCCGAAAGTTGTGTGGCAGGACGAGCCACAGCGCCGCGAACGCGCACGCCACTCCGAGTGTCGTCTCCACGATGCGATCGAGGACCACGGTGCTCAACACCGCATGCGGATGCGACAGGCTGCCGATGGTCAGCGCCAACGGCGTGATGAAGACGACCGCGAGTCCGTAGTTGCGATAGAGAGTCGTCTCGATCGCGAACAACAACGCCATGATCGCGGCCACGGTTCCCACACCCTGCACGGGAGAGAGGAACAGCGCGGCGAACACCGCCACACCGAGCATCGTCCCGCCGATGCGCTGGATCCCCCGGTAGGTGCCGTGGACACGGTCCGGGCCCTGTTGCAGAACGAGGACGGCGCCGAGAACGGCCCAGTCGGGCCGATCGAGGCCGAGTGCAATGCTCAGACCCCCGGCCGCCAGCGCGGCGACCACGACGCGCAGTGCCGTGGTGCTGGCATGCGACACCGGTGTTGCCGAGCGACGCAGTCGATCGAGGGGGCGCGGCTGAGCGAGCGGCACGACCCGGCTCGGAGAATCGACGTCGCGGTCGGCGTTCTCGATCGAGAACGGGTCGAGCGGCACATCGTCCGCGGCCGGTGGTTCGGCCCGATGAACGGCGTCGGCGAAGGCGAGGTGCGCGGCCCGGAGTTCGGGAACGAGAGCGCTCGCCCTGGCGTCGTACACCGCGGTCCAGGCTTCGTTCAGTCTCGCCCCTGCCGTGTGGCGGTGCGCTGAATCGCTGGAGTCGAGATAGGCCCTGACCGCATCGACCGCTGCCGCGACCGCACGCTGCTCCGGCGCGTTCGGTGCGCGGAGCACTCCCGTGACGGACGCGAGAAGTGCCGACGCGGCCCCGAGGGCGGCGAATCCGGCAGCCTCGCCCGGCCCGATGCCCGAACCGGGCAGGTAGGACGACATCGCGCACACCAGAACAGGGAAGAAGGCCCCCGGTGGACCGAGACGCAGAGCGGCGACGACGTACACCGCGATCGCGGCGACGGCGGTCAACGCGAGGACCGGGATCAGGGACGACACGGACAGGGACGACACGGACAGGGACGACACGGACAGGGACGACACGGACAGGGACGACACGGACAGGGACGACCCGGCCAGCGAGGACATGGCTCCGATCCACACCGAGGACACGAGGGCAGCACCCGCAGTCGCGACGATCAACCAGCGGATTCGATACGGTCGGCGCTCCCCGTAGACCACCGCGACGCTGCCGGAGGCGATCAGCAACGCCTCCTCGGGGAAACCCACGAGCGCGACGATCATCGCCGGTATGCCGAACGCAGCGGCGGCTCGAAGACCGGAGGACCACCGTCGCCCCGCCCCGGGCAACCCGAACAGCACCCGCGAGGCGCGGGCGGGAGGCGGGGGAGAGCTCACGCGAAGAAGGCTAGATCACTGCAGGTGAGAGCCGGTCCGGGCGTACCCGCAGCACCTGAGCGGCCCGTACCTCGGTAAGGTAGCCAGGCAAGTTACACCACAAACGCACCCCAATTGCAGCGGAGGTACACACGCGTGGCTCTCATCGTCCAGAAGTACGGTGGATCGTCGGTGGGCACCGCCGAGCGCATCCGACGCGTCGCTGAACGAATCGTCGAGACCAAGAAGGCAGGCAACGACGTCGTCGTCGTCGTCTCCGCAATGGGTGACACGACCGACGAACTGCTCGACCTGGCCCAGCAGGTGTGCCCAGCTCCTCCGGCCCGCGAGATGGACATGCTGCTCACATCCGGTGAACGCATCTCCAACGCACTCGTCGCCATGGCCGTCCACTCGCTCGGTGCCGAGGCTCGCTCGTTCACCGGATCGCAGGCAGGCGTCGTCACCACCAGCGTGCACGGCAACGCGAAGATCATCGACGTCACGCCCGGCCGCGTTCGCGAAGCACTCGACGAGGGATCGATCGTCCTCGTCGCAGGTTTCCAGGGCGTCAGCCAGGACAGCAAGGACGTCACGACGCTCGGTCGCGGTGGCTCGGACACGACGGCCGTCGCGCTGGCCGCGGCACTGAACGCCGACGTCTGCGAGATCTACACCGACGTCGACGGCATCTTCACCGCCGATCCGCGCATCGTGCCGAACGCACGCCACCTCGACACCGTCTCCTTCGAGGAGATGCTGGAGATGGCGGCCTGCGGCGCCAAGGTACTCATGTTGCGCTGCGTCGAATATGCGCGCCGGTACAACGTCCCCGTTCACGTTCGATCCTCGTACACCACGAAACCCGGAACCATCGTCTCCGGATCTATGGAGGACATTCCAGTGGAAGAAGCCATTCTCACCGGCGTCGCACACGACCGAAGCGAAGCAAAGGTCACGGTCGTCGGCATTCCCGACGCCCCCGGCTACGCCGCCAAGATCTTCCGCGCCGTCGCCGACGCGGAGATCAACATCGACATGGTGTTGCAGGGCGTCTCCAAGATCGACACCGGCAAGACCGACATCACCTTCACGTGCCCCAAGTCCGACGGTCCGACGGCCGTGGAGAAGCTGACCAAGCTGCAGTCGGACATCGGGTTCGCCCAGGTGCTCTACGACGATCACATCGGCAAGGTCTCGCTCGTCGGCGCAGGTATGAAGAGCCACCCGGGCGTCACCGCGACGTTCTGCGAGGCTCTCGCGGACGCCGGGGTCAACATCGATCTGATCAGCACCTCCGAGATCCGTATCTCGGTGCTGGTCAACGACTCTCAGCTCGACGAAGCCGTGCGCGTACTGCACGATGCCTTCGATCTCGGCGGCGAGGAAGAAGCCGTCGTCCACGCAGGGACAGGACGATAACCATGACAACAGTTGCAGTCGTAGGAGCCACCGGTCAGGTCGGCGCCGTCATGCGAACCTTGCTGGAAGAGCGGAACTTCCCGGCCGAGCAGGTGCGATTCTTCGCCTCCGCTCGTTCGGCGGGCAAGAAGTTGCCGTTCCGCGGCGAGGAGATCATCGTCGAGGACGCGTCCACCGCGGATCTCGCCGGAATCGACATCGCGTTGTTCTCGGCCGGTGCCACGCTCTCCCGTGAGCAGGCGCCTCGTTTCGTTGCCGCCGGAGCCGTCGTCATCGACAATTCGTCGGCGTTCCGCAAGGACCCCGAGGTGCCGCTCGTCGTCAGCGAGGTCAACCCCGAGGAAGCGAAGAACCCGCCCAAGGGCATCATCGCCAACCCGAACTGCACCACCATGGCCGCGATGCCGGTTCTGAAGGTGCTGCACGACGAAGCGGGACTGCAGCGCCTCATCGTCTCGAGCTACCAGGCGGTCTCCGGTAGCGGCCTCGCCGGGGTCGAGGAACTCGCCACGCAGGCGCGCGCCGTCATCGACGACGTCGAAAAGCTCGTGCACGACGGCTCGGCTGTCGACTTCCCGGCGCCGAACAAGTACGTCGCTCCCATCGCGTTCAACGTGCTGCCGCTCGCCGGTGCCATCGTCGACGACGGATCGTTCGAGACCGACGAGGATCAGAAGTTGCGCAACGAATCGCGCAAGATCCTCGGACTCCCGGACCTGCTCGTCAGCGGCACCTGCGTGCGTGTCCCGGTCTTCACCGGGCACTCGCTCTCGATCAACGCCGAGTTCGCCTCGCCGCTGTCGGTGGAGCGCGCTCGCGAGATCCTCGGCTCGGCACCGGGCGTCACGCTGGTGGATGTCCCGACGCCGTTGCAGGCCGCGGGCGGGGACACCTCGCTCGTCGGGCGTATCCGTCAGGACCCGGGTGCCCCGGAGGGCCGCGGTCTCGCGCTCTTCGTCTCGGGCGACAACCTGCGCAAGGGTGCTGCGCTGAACACGATTCAGATCGCCGAACTGCTGGTATAGGCGCCTCCGGCGCATGTGAGTGCGAATACATGATCCGTCATGTATTCGCACTCACATGGGGCCTACGCGAGCCTGGCTCCCTCGCCCGACGCGTCGAACAGGTGCGCGTGTTCCTCGTTGAAGCGGATGCTCACGACGTCGCCCTTCTGCGGCGGATCACGCCAGTCCGCGCGGGCAACGATCGTCTGGGTCGAGCCGTTGATGTCGGCGCGGCCGAACACGAATGCCTCCGAGCCGAGCTCCTCGACGACGTCGATCTCCATCTTCAGTCCGTAGGACGCGATCTCGACGTGTTCGGGACGGATCCCGAACACCACCTCCGATCCCGACGATCCCGCCAGCGTGCTGCGAGAGATCGGGATGATCTGATCGCCGATCCGGACGCCACCGTCGGCAACCGGTACCCGGAACAGATTCATCGACGGTGATCCCATGAACCCGGCGACGAAGACGTTCTTCGGCGTCCGGTACAGCTCACGTGGCGATGCGCACTGCTGCAACACCCCGCCCTTGAGCACGGCCACGCGATCGCCCATGGTCATGGCCTCGACCTGATCGTGCGTGACGTACACCGTCGTCGTGGCGAGACGGCGCTGAAGCTGAGCGATCTGGGTGCGCGTCTGGACGCGCAGTTTCGCATCGAGGTTGGACAACGGCTCGTCCATCAAGAACACCTGGGGTTGGCGAACGATGGCTCGGCCCATGGCAACTCGTTGACGCTGCCCGCCGGACAGTGCTTTCGGCTTACGGTCGAGATACTCCTCCAGGTCCAGAAGCCTTGCCGCTTCGAGGACGCGGGTGCGGATCTCTTCCTTGTTCGCCTTGGCGAGCTTGAGCGCGAAGCCCATGTTCTCGGCAACGCTCATGTGCGGGTAGAGCGCGTAGTTCTGGAACACCATGGCGATGTCCCGGTCCTTGGGCTCGGAATGGGTGACGTCGTTGCCACCGATGAGGATGCGGCCCTTGTCCACTTCCTCCAGCCCTGCCAGCATGCGGAGCGAGGTGGACTTGCCGCAGCCCGACGGGCCGACGAGGACCAGGAATTCGCCGTCGGCGATCTCGAGGTCGAGTGCGTCGACTGCCGGGGTGTCGGAGCCGGGAAATAGCCTGGTAGCGCGTTCGAACGTGATCGAAGCCATGATGAATCAATCCCTCCACCGGCAGGAACGTGCCGGACGATCCGAGTGATGGGTCGTCGGCGGGTGCCGACGATCACAGACGATACTTCAGAGCGAGGCCCTAACGAGAGCTTCTGACCCATGCGGTCGCCTCGCCGGGGAGCTTCCCCCCGGATACCGGCACGCTGGACAGAAGAACGTCCCCGTCGGGAAGCTCGATCGGCGCGGTGCCGAAATTGGCGACGACATGCCAGCCGCCGGGCCGGACGAAATGCAGTACTTCCTCCTCCGATTCGAGCCACTCCAGGCTTTCTTCGCTCCTGAGCTCGCGGCGCAGAGTCAGAGCCTGGCGGTAGAGCGACAGAGTAGAACCGGCGTCGGCGTTCTGAGCCTCCACGGCATAACCGGAGAACCAGGTGGGCTGCGGCAGATGCGCTCCGGCGGAACCGAATCCGAACGACGGACCACTCGTTTCCCAGGGGATCGGCACGCGGCAGCCGTCTCGCCCGACCTCACTGCCGTTCCGGTAGAAGATCGGATCCTGACGGTCGACATCGGGAATCTGCCCGACCTCCGGCAATCCGATTTCTTCGCCTTGATAGAGGTACGCCGACCCCGGGAGTGCGAACATGAGCAGACTTGCCGACGTGGCCCGACGCAGTCCAAGCTCGGCGTCGACCTCGGCGGGGTCACCGCCGGCGAACAACCAGTCGATCCCGTCCGTGCCCTTCTCGTTTCGACTCCCCGTTCCCTTGGGCAACCCGTAGCGGGTCGCGTGACGCACCACGTCGTGGTTAGAGAACACCCAGGTCGAGGATGCGCCCGAATCGGCGGCGAACGTCAGGTTGTTCTCGATGACCTTGCGGAACTGTCCGGCGTCGAAGTCCGCCTTGAGCAGATCGAAATTGAAGGCCTGCCCGAGTCCGTCCGGTGACGCGTAGCGGCTCACACGATGCGGCGGTACCCACACTTCGGCGACGGCCATGCGGGGAGGGTCGTACTCGTCGAACACCTTTCGCCATTCGGCGTAGATCGAATGAACGGCGTCCCGGTCCCACAGCGGGTGCTCGCCGTGGATGAAAATCTCGTCGGGATCTGTTGTCCAGTCCCCGTTCTGGGCGGCGTCCATGTCTTTCTTCAGAGCGTGGGCAACATCGACCCGGAAACCGTCGACACCGCGGTCCGACCAGAACCGCAGAGTCCGCAGAAAGTCCTCGTGGACCTCGGGGTTGTCCCAGTCGAGATCGGGCTGCTCCTTGGCGAACAGATGGAGGTACCACTGGCCGGGCGTGCCGTCCGGTTCGGTGATGCGTTCCCAGGCGCTCCCGCCGAACAACGAAGTCCAGTCGTTCGGCGGCAGGTCGCCGATGCCGTCGCGGAAGATGTAGCGCGCGCGTGCCGCGGATCCACGCGGGGAGGCCACGGCCTCGAGAAACCACTCGTGCCGGTTGGACGTGTGGTTCGGCACGATGTCGACGATGATCCTGATCCCTGCCGAATGCACGGCAGCTGCCAGCTCGTCGAAGTCTGCGAGCGTCCCGATGCTGGGGTCGACGTCGCGGTAGTCGTCGACGTCGTATCCGCCGTCGGCCAGTGCCGATGGATAGAAGGGGGAGAGCCAGATCGCGTCGATACCCAGTTCCGCCAGATACGGCAACTTGTCGGCTATTCCGCGCAGATCGCCGATTCCGTCGCCGTTCGAGTCGGCGAAGCTGCGAGGGTAGATCTGGTACACGGAGGCTTGACGCCACCAGTTCGCATCGGCGTCGAGAGTCGGGTTTCGTGAGTTGGTCATCTGTTTTCTTTCTCGCGTAGTTCGGTCTTCGGGTCGGTCGGGAGGTCAGCCCTTGACGGCGCCGGAAATCATCGCCTTGACGAAGTGGCGCTGGAACAGCAGGAACACTGCAACCGTGGGCGCCATGATCAACAGCGATCCGGCATTGAGCAGGACGACGTCGGTCGAGTATTGGCCCACGAAGTTCTGCAGAGCTCCGGCCATCGTTCGTTTGCTCGGGTCGTCGATCAGGACGATGGCTTGAAGGAATGTGTTCCAGGTCCACAGGAACAGCAGCAGACACATCGATGCCAGTGCCGGCACCGCGAGCGGAATCTGGATGTGCCGGAACGCTTGCCAGGAGCCGGCTCCGTCGAGCGATGCTGCCTCGGTCAGTTCCTTCGGCATCGCGAGGAAGTGTGCGCGCATCCAGAAGACCGCGAAGGGCATGAAGGTGCCGATCAGTACCAGGATCAGTCCCAGCCTGGTGTTGAGCAGGTTCATGTCGCGGAGTTGGTAGTAGAGCGGCACGATCGTTGCTTCACGAGGGAGGGTCAATCCCAGCAGCAGTAGCAGGAACACGATGGTGCCGCCGGGCACCTTCAGCTGCCCGAGTCCGTATCCCGCCATCGCGGCGAACAACGCTGCGACCGGAACAACGCCGGCGACGAGGATGATGCTCGATACCAGCAGCGGTGTCACCTCGGCGACGCGCCAGGCGTCGAGGAAGTTGTGCCACTGCGGGTTCGAGGGCCAGGACAGTCCGAGGGGGACCGTTCCCTGGGGCTGCAGTGCTGCCGACAGCATGCTGAGCAACGGCAGGATCGAGAAGATCATGGTGCCGATCAGCAGGACGAGTCCCGGAATACGTTGTTTCACCGATGTTTTCATCGTCATTTCTCCCTGAAGAAGCGTTGGATCGGCACGATCACCAGCAGGATCAATCCGGTCAGAACGACGGCCAGCGCGCTGGCGAGTCCGACGCGAGATTCGGTGAACCCCAGTTGATAGATGAGGACACCGGGAACCGTGGTCGAGTAACCGGGGCCGCCCTGGGTGGACATGAACACGATGTCGAAGCTTGCGAGCGCGGCGATGACGGTGACGGTGACACAGACGCCGATCTCCGCTCGAAGCGCGGGGACAGTGACATACCGGAACGTGCTGAAGAAGCCGGCGCCGTCGATGTTGGCCGCCTCGTAGATCGACAGGTCGATCTTCCCGATCCCCGAGATGAGCAGGATGGTGCAGAATCCCAGTCCCAGCCAGGTGCCGATGATCCCGACGGCGGGCAGTGCCCAGTCGAAATCACCGAGCCACGAGCGCGTGATGCTCTCCAGGCCGATCGCGGAGAACAGTTGGTTCACCGTGCCGTTGCTCGAGAACATCCACACCCAGGCGACTGCTGCTGCAGCACCCGGGATGATCTGCGGCAGAAACAGGAAGGTGCGCGCCATGGTGCCGAGGCCGCGGAGGCGGATTTCCTGAAGCAGTGCGGCGACGAAAAGTCCGCCGATGACCGGGAACACCGTGAAGAACACGATGAGGAAGAACGCGTGTCCGATCGAGGACAACAGCTGTGGATCGGTGAGCACCCGGCCGTAGTTGTCGAGTCCCACCCAGCTACCGACGGATATGCCGTCCCAGTTGTAGAACGAGTACCAGATGGTCGTCAGCAGCGGACGCAGGACGAACACGGCGTAGACCAACGCTGCGGGGAGGACGAACATCCATCCGCTGATTCCGCGGCGGATGCCGCTGGCACGGGCTGTCCGGACGGTCGGTCGGGTCGGACGCGCGGTGGTCGGCAGCGACTCGGGTGTGCGCGCGGTGGCGGTCATCGGAGGAGGTCCTGCTCGTAGGAGGATTGGACGGCATCGAGCACGTCGGCGGGAGTGGTTCGGCCCGCGACGAGCATTTGCGTCTGCGGTAGCCAGGTACCGGTCATGCCGTTGGTGGCGTTCTGGACGAATTGAACTTGCCCGTCGGCCTCGACGAGTGTGCTGAAAGCCTCCTGGATCTCCGATGCGAGCGTTCCGGGTTCGGTGGCCGGGACTACACCGTCGCCGGACGGTGCGAATCCTGCATCGACCGCGACCTGTCGACCTTCCGCGGAGCTCAGGAAGTCCAAAAACGCTGCGGCAGCGTTCTTGTCGTTCGAACCCGAGGGAATTGCGAAGTTCGAGACCGGGTCCGACATCGCGAGAACACTGCCGTCGCGGGTGGGTGGCAAGGCGAAACCGACGTTGTCGCCCAGCTTGGCCTGCAGCGTCGCCGCGTCCCAGTTGCCGGAGGCGAAGAACAGCCCTTCGCCGGCCGCGAAACGGCCGGCAGCCGTGGTTCCGTCCGTGCCGGTGGTGTCGTCGGGGAAGTAGCCCTTTGCTGCCCAGTCGGCGACGATCGATGCGGCGTCGACGCCGGTGGGTGTGTCGAGGGTGGCGCCGGGAACGTTGAACACCCAGTCGTTCAACGCATCTCGGCCGAGGTAGGTGTTCAGCATCATCTGGATGGCGAAGGTCACCTGGCCGGTCTTGTTGCCTGCCATGATCGGGATCATCCCGGCGTCTTTCGCGGCGGCGAGGGCACGTTCGAACTCGTCGATGGTGGACGGTGGTTCGACTATCCCGATTCGGCTCGCAAGCTCCTTGTTGTAGTAGAAGCCGGTCATCGTGAACCCGCTGGCCATCGTGTACTGCGTCCCGGTGCCTCGAACCCCGTTCGCGTCGACGCGGTACATGGCGAGCTGGCCCTCCGGCATGTCGTTCCAGCCGTACGCCTCGGCCCAGGGGTCGAGCGCGGTGAGCTGGTTGTTGGCCACCGCACCCGGCAGCGCGATGATCCGCGCGATGTCGGGTGGATCGTCGGAGGCGAGCACCCGTGGGGCATTGACGGCCTGGACGTCGTCGGGGTCGTAGCGAGCGGTGATGCTCACGTTGGGGTGACCGGCAGTGAATGCCGCGATCAAGGCGTCGTCGATCTTCTTCAGCCCAGCTCCGTCGTACAGGGTCAACTCGATCGGATCGGTCCCGAGTTCAGTGCTGACCTGCACCGATTCGGCGGGCGCGCTCGCGGCTGTCCCGCTGCCCGGCGGCGCGCAGGCCACTCCGATCGGCAGGATCGCGACGCACGAGAGGGCCATGACGCTGCGCGCCCGCCGAGTGCGAGACGAGTGAAGTAGATCCATATCTCCTCCGTAGTGAGATGCGCATCACATTTCGGAAGCGCTTCCGGGAGCATATGTCGGAAGCGCTTCCGAAGCAAGGGCGATCGGTCTAAGGTCGAGACCGTGACCGAACGATCCGGCTCCTTGAGTCTCAGCGACGTAGCCCGCGAAGCCGGCGTCTCGCTCACAACCGCGTCCAGGGCGCTCAACGATTCCTACGGCGTATCCGCGTCGACGAAAGCAAAGGTGCTCGCCACAGCCCAGCGCCTCGACTACGTCGTCTCCCCGGACGCGGTGCGTCTGGCTGGTGGCCGCACGAGGCGCGTTGCGCTGGTGGTTCCGCACATCGAACGGTGGTTCTTCGGCGACATCGTCAACGGGCTCACGGCGGTGCTCTCGTCGGCCGATCTCGATCTGCTGCTCTACCAGGTCGACAGTGCCGCCGACCGACTCGATTTCTTCACACGGCTGCCGGCGCGACGAAAGGTCGACGCCGTCGTCGTGGTCGGATTCCCGGTGGCTCCCCGCGAGCAGGAACGTCTCGCCCTGATGGGCGTCGACATCGTGGCCGCCGGCGGTCAGAGCGCCGACTATCCATACGTCTGCATCGACGACTACCAGGCCGGTCGCCAGGCAGTCGACCATCTCGTGGAGTTGGGGCACTCGCGGATCGCCATGATCGCCGCTCACGATCCGGACCAACCGGGGTGGCCTGCGCGCTCGGGGCGTTCGGAGGCCTACGTCGACGCCATCGCCGCGAAAGGGATCGACGTGGATGACGTCCTGGTTCGCGATGTCGATTGGGGCGGTCTCAATGCCGCGTCGGCAATGGCGAGCATCCTCGACGCGGTCCCGGACAACCCCCCGACGGCGGTGTTCGCGCACAGCGACGAGCTGGCACTCGGCGCCATCAGAACCTTGCATCGCCGCGGCCTGCGCGTTCCCGAGGACGTCTCCGTGATCGGGATCGACGATCATCCGCTGGCCGAGCTCACCGACCTGACCACCGTGCATCAGTCGGCTCGCGAGCAAGGCCGGATCGCGGCCCGGCTGGTGATCGAGGCACTCGCGGTCCGCGCCGGAGCCGGGACGGCGCCTGGTTCCGTCACCGCGCCGACGAAGCTCCTGGTCAGGTCCACCACCGGTGCTCCCCGCGGGGCAGTTCGGCGAGGGTGAACCGTCGTCGATGCGCCGGTAAACCGGGTCGAGGCACCCTCGTGCGGGTAATCTGTCGGCCGTAGCGGGATTGGCCGAGAAGCATCACGAGAACGGGAGGTTCGGGCGTGGACGGACTATCGCGCAGGGCTGCTCTTCGCCTTGCAGCGCTGGGTGCCGTTGCGGCATCGGCGTCGGCGTCCTCGGTGATCCGGCGGGCGTCTGCCGACGACATCTTCGGAGGTCGAAGTCCGCTCCTGTTCCACTCTCCGACCTTGCAACCGTTTCGCGACGAGCTGCCTCGCCTACCCGTGGTGTCGGGAACCGAGATTGCGCTCGACGCGCACAGCGGTACCCACGCCTTCCACGCCGATCTGGCACCGGGGCCCACGTTCGGGTACGGCGAACTCGACTACCTCGGCCCGACCATCGAAAGTGTGCAGGGTCAGCCGTGGAAGTTGCAGTACACCAACCGAACCGAAGGTAACCCGCTCGCGGCGGACATCGATACGTCGTTGCACGGGATGAGCGAACACGATCGGCACATGACGCCGACGTCGTTGCACTTGCACGGCAGTATCACCTCGCCGGAGAGCGACGGCCACTCCGAGATGCTCGTGCGCCCCGGAGAGTCTCTGACACACAGCTTTCCAGGGCTGAACGAGGCTGCGGGCCTCTGGTATCACGACCACGCGATGTCGATGACGCGCATCAACGTCTACGCCGGACTCGTCGGCACGAACATCGTTCGTGATCAGCATGATTCGGGAGCGGCGGACAACTCCCTCGGCCTTCCGTCGGGCGAGTTCGAAGTGCCGCTGGTGTTGCAGGAAAAGATCATGAATCCCGACGGCAGCATGAGCATCCGGTCCAACATCACCGTCCCGCAGGGTAAGTGGGAAGGCGGCGGCACCGGCGACGTCGGCGTCGTCAACGGCAAGATCTGGCCGACGATGGAGGTTGCCCGCGGGCTCTATCGGTTCCGGATCGTCAATGCAGGGTCCTACAGCGTGTGGAACCTGTTTCTGAGCAACCGCGCGAAGTTCTGGGTGATCGGAAACGACGGGGGATTGCTCGACGCTCCGATCCAGACCGACAGCATCCGGCTCGCCCCGGCCGAACGGGTCGACGTGCTGGTCGACTTCGGGGCGATGCAACCGGGAGAACTCGTCGAACTGCGCAACGACGAGCCGCCGCCCGCGCAGGCGGCATCGCTGGGAGCGGTGCCGATGCCGCTGTTCTGCCAGTTCAGGGTGGCGTCGGGACGCGGTTTTCTCGGCGACGTGATGACGATGTACCGCGGCGGCAAGGGTCAACCGGCGTTGCTACCGGCAATTCCGTCCGCCGGTAGCCAGCGCACCGTGACGGTGAATCAGCCGGCGGGCGGGTTGTCGCTCGAGACGCCGATGATGACCCTGAACAATCTGCGCTACACCGATGCCGACATCGAGATGCCCGCGCAGGGAGCCGTCGAGCAGTGGAACATCGTCAACACCACGCTCGAACCACATCCGATTCATCTGCATCTCGTGCATTTCCGGACACTCGGGCGGGCGCCGGTGGATCTGCCCGCGTACATGCGTGACAACCCGCGGCCCGACATCGGTGTCAAATGGGCTCCCGACGTCGAGCGGTACGTGACCGGGCCACTCCAGGCTCCCGCAGCCTGGGAGGCGGGGGCCAAGGACACCGTCAACACCTACCCCGGGACGGTGACGCGAATCCTCGTGCGATTCCCGACGGCCGACGAGCTCGGGTTCGATCCGGATGCGGTGTTCTCTGCCCCGTCGAGCCACCACGGCGATGGACCGGCCGAATTGCAGGGATACATGTGGCACTGCCACATGCTGGATCACGAGGACCACGAGATGATGCTGCGCTACCGACTCCGCGGCTAGCGATATGCCGATTCGATGATCTCGGGTCAGGCCAACCGGCGGGCCTGTGCCTGCGCGGCTTCCTCCGGATGATGCTTGGCCTGGTAGCGCCGCATCGGCCAGAACAGAACCCATGCCGCGAAGAAGCACACTGCACACACCGCGACATAGAAAACCCAAGCGGGATAAACGATAAACAAAAGAAATTGTAAAAGTTGCTTGAGTACCGGCGGATTTCCGTTCGCTTGAGAAAGTACCCGCATCAAATTTACTTTGCGCCAGTATCGACGTGGTTCCGAATATGGCTCGTCGGGGAGAAATCCCAGGCCACGTGGGGTGTTTCGGTCGGTCACGGACTATCCCTTCGCCCAGGAAACGAAAGAAGCGCACTTTAACCGATAACGGTTGGAGTTCGATTGGATTGTGCGACGCGCCGAATTGCTCGATTTATGGCTCAATGGATGCACTTCGAGCAGACGGGGACAATTCTGGAGGGCTGGTTGGACTACAAGTTGATCGGCCCGCTTCGTGCGCTTCGCCACGGCACCTCGCTTCCACTCGGCGGACCCAAACAGCGAGCGGTGCTGGCCGTTCTGTTGCTCTCGCATGGCCGCGTGGTCGAGTTCGAGAAGATCATCGACGCCGTGTGGAACGGCACGCCGCCGGTGAAGGCGATCAGCTCGCTGCGTGCGTACGTGGCCAATCTCCGCCGCATCCTCGGTGACGACGCCGCGACACTGCTGACAACGTCCTACGGCTACCGACTCGATCTCGGCTCCGGTGAACTCGACGTCGACAGGTTCGAGTCGCTCGCTGCCCGCGGTCGTCAGGAGGCTGCTGCCGGTTCCCAATCGTGGGCGGCGACGATATTGGGCGAAGCGCTCGCCTATTGGACGGGTGCTCCGCTGGAAGATCTTCGGGACCTCACCTTTTCGGTGCACGAGATTCATCGACTGCAGGAGTTGCATGCCGATGTGGTCGAGACCTACTTCGATTGCCGGTTGGCCATCGGGCAGCATGCCGACATCGTCGCGCAACTCGAAGCGCAATTGATCGAATCTCCGTTGAGGGAACGACTGTGGTCGCAATTGATGCTTGCGTTGTATCGCTCGGACCGTCGAGCCGACGCGCTTCATACCTTCAACCGGGCCGCCGCGGTACTGGACGAGGAGCTCGGTATCGCACCGGGGGCAGCGCTGCTGGCGCTCGACGCGGAGATCAGGACCCAATCGCCGTCGCTGCAGTGGCGTCCGCCGGCGGATTCGATTACTCCGGCTCTGTCGCCGGCTCACGGATTATTCGGTCGCAGTGCGGAGTTGGACCGGATCAGCGAAGCTGTGTCGGTCGTGGCGTCGGGCGCCGGTCACATCGTCATGCTCGGCGGTGAACCGGGGATCGGAAAGTCGGTGATCGCGTCCGAGATCGTCGCACGGGCGGAAGCCGGGGGAGTCACGACGGCATGGGCCAGTCCGCCCGCAGGCATGAGGCAGCCGCCGCTGTGGACGTGGATCCAGGTCTTGCGCACGCTCGGGGACACCGCAGGCCGAGGCCAGTTGGCGCGCGCGGCAGCTGCTCTCGCACCCGAATTGCTTGCCTCGCTACCGGGTTGGCCGTCGAGCGAAAACGAGCTGCCACGCAGTTCGACGGTCGATCGGCATGCCGAATTTCGGATGGTCGACAGTGTCGCCCTCGCGCTGCGCAGACTGGTCGACGGACATCCGACGATGATCGTCATCGACGACCTCGATCGGTGCGACCGAGCGACTCGCGACGTTCTGTATGTCCTGGCGGGAAACCTGCATCAGCTTCCGCTCGCCGTCATCGCCGCGTTCCACGACGACGGGACGGCGCCGCGTTCCCGACGTAGCTCGTTCGATCGGCTCATCGGGCGTAGCGACACCACGCTGATTCGCCTGAGCGGACTCGATCTGGCAGCAACGACCGATATCGTCGCAGCGATCGACCCCGAATCGTCGAATGTCGACCTCGCTGCTGCCGTCCACGAGTACACGGCAGGCAATCCCTTCTACACGAAGGAGGTCGCGCGCTCACTCGCTGCGTCGGGCGGACTGCCGGCCGATGTTGTTCCCGATTCCGTTGCGGCAGTGATCCGCAGGCGCACCTCGAAACTTCCAGCGAAGACGCGTAAGGCCCTGCGATTGGCTGCGGCTCACACTCTCGATCTTCGAGTTCCGCACGACGCCGTCCTCGATCCCGCGGTGGGCGAAGGCATTCTGGTAGCGGACGAGAGCTCGGATCACCTCATCTTCTGCAGCCCGTTGATACGCGATGCCGTTGCAGCGCAGTGCACCCGAGCCGAACTGGCTCTGGCGCGACGCACAGACGCCACCCGGCTGGTGCGGGTGGCGTCTGCAACGAACGAGAATCTCTGGCAACAGATGACCAACTAGGGCGTGATCGTCGTTTGGTCGTCGACTGTCTGCGTAGCGCTGGACAACAGGTCGAACTGGTCGGAGGTGCCGTCGACATTGATCTGCAGGATGTACAGCCCGTCGGCCCCGGGAATGACCGCGGTCTTCTGGGCCGACACGAGTTCGGTGCCGTCCTCGCCCGTGTAGGTACCGGAGATCTGGTACGCCGGGAAGCCGGCGAGCGTGGACGTCGAACCCTCGCCGACGGCAGCGTAACCGGGCAGGTTCTGAACTTCGCCGCCGGCAAAGTCGATCAGCTTCTGCGGATCGACGTTGCCCTCCAACTTGGACACGATCGCGATCATGGACGGTGTGTACTCGGCGCTTTCGGGGCCGGTGTAGATGATGGCGCCATACGCCCATTCTGGGGTCTGATCGCCCGCATCCTCCCAGCCGTCCGGGAACGGAAGAACGATCTCCGGTGCACCGGCATCGCCCGGATACACCGGGGTCTCGACGATGCTTTCGTCGCGAATGTAATCGGCGATCGTGTAATTGGGACCAGCCGGGGCCGCGGTGGTGGTCGCGGGCGCTAGTTTGTTCTTGCTGCTCGTCGTCGACGCGGACTCCGTTGTCGTGGTCGCTGCCGAGGAGGTCGACTCTGCGGTGGCCGAACTGTCGTCGCTGCTACTGCACGACACGGCCATGCCCAGTACAACAGCTGCTGCCGCGGCCGCAGCCGCGATCTTCGCACCTCTACTCGAATGAGTCATGTGTCCTCGTTTCTCGAAACACTTCTTCTGGAATGGGTCACCCGACCTCGATCGACGTCAGAGCGTAGAGCGGCAGTGTTGGAAACGGATTGGAAGCGCATGCGTCCAATCGAACTCCAATCGACCATGGCTACCGTGCGGCCATGAAGCAGGCGTCGGTAGTGGGAATCGTGGGTGTGTGCGTTCTGGCTGCGGCCGGGTGCGGTGGCGGTTCCACCGACCCCGCGTCGCCGACGACCGAACCCGCACAGGTACAGCAGGCCACCTCGGGTGCGGACATGGTGGGCGACGCCTCCGAGCCGGTGAACCAGATCGTCGCGACGGCAATCGACGATCTTCAGTCGTACTGGGCGCAAGAGTTTCCCGCTCTGTACGGAAGCGACTATGCGCCGGTCAGCGGAGGCTTCTACGCGGTGGTTCCGTCGTCGGGGGAGTTGCCGCCGTGCGCATCCTCGCCCGACGACATCGCCGGAAACGCGTTCTACTGTCCCGGAGAGGACGTCGTCGCGTGGGACAGCGAAGGACTGCTACCCGATCTCCGAGAGCGGTTCGGTGACTTCGTGATTCCCGTCGTGATGGCCCACGAATGGGGCCACGCAATCCAGGCACGGGCGAAGTTCGAGGGCATGACCGTCACCAGTGAGATTCAGGCGGACTGCTTCGCTGGGGCATGGGCCGCGCATGCCGTCGACGACGCGTCGAACTTCGATCCCTCGCCCGCCGAACTGGACAGTGCGCTTGCAGGATTCCTCTTCCTCCGCGACGAACCCGGCAGTGCTGCCGACGATCCCAGTGCTCACGGCAGTGGCTTCGATCGTGTGAGTGCATTTCAGGACGGGTTCGACGGCGGGCCCGAAAAATGCAAGCCGTACGTCGACGGCAGCCCGCAGGTCTTGGAGCTTCCGTTCTCGAGCGCTGCCGACGCCTCGCGCGGCGGTGATGCTCCGCTGGAGCAGATAATCGAGGGCGTGCCGAAGGACCTCGAAGACTATTGGGCTGCACTGTATCCCGAACTGTCCGGGCAACCGTGGACGCCGCTGAAGCCCTTCGTCGCCTTCGACCCGGCGAACGCACCCGACTGCGGAGGGTCATCAGTAGCGGACTACTCCCTGTTCTACTGCGTGCCCGACGACTACGTCGGATTCGATGCCGTCGATGCGATGCCTCAGTTCTACCAACAAGGTGGCGACTTCGCCGTCGCAGCGTTGATCGCGACGCAGTACGGACTCGCCGGACTCTCGCATCTCGGGATCGACGCCGACGACCAGGACGCCTCGCTGCAGGGGGATTGCATGGCAGGCGGATGGACCGCCAGCGTGCTGCTGCAGAACCGTCCGACCAGTGGATACACGCTCTCACCCGGCGACCTCGACGAAGCGATCGGAGCGCTCCTGCTCTTCCGGGGTAGCGGCGACGAGGACCGGCAGGGCAGCGGGTTCATCAGGGTCGAGGCCTTCAGGCACGGCGTCCTGGACGGTGCGGAGGCGTGCATCTGACGGTGGGGTGGTCCAACCCGAAAGTCCGAATACCAACTTAAAGACAGGCTGGACTGTTTGTTGATTTGAGGCTATCGTCGGCAATGTGACTCAGAGCACCGAAGTCCCCGAGCGGCGGACGCAAGCCGAACGCACCGCAGGCACGCAGGCGAAATTGCTGGACGCTGCGATCGAATGCCTGGTAGAGCTGGGTTTCGCGAAGACCAGCACCCAGGAGATCGCCCGACGCGCCGGCGTGTCTCGCGGTGCCCAGCTCCATCACTTCCCGACCAAGGAGTCGCTGGTGACTGCTGCCGTCGAGTATCTCGTCGACAAGCGGTTGGAAGAGATTCTTGCGGCGAATCCGGACCCCGAGCGCGGCGTGGAAGTGCTGAGTGAGGCGTTCTCCGGGCCTCTGTTCTATGCGGCCCTCGAGCTGTGGGTCGCGGCGAGGACCGATCCGGCTCTCCACGAGGCGATGGTCCCGCTCGAGCGCAAGGTGTCCGAAGCGATCATGGGCGGAGCAACCGCCATCATGGGCAGCCGGATGTCCACGGAGTCGATCGAGCTGAGCGTCGAACTCGCTCGCGGGCTGGCTGTGTCGGCGCTGTTCAGGACTCCCGACGCCGATGCAGCACTACGAACCAGACTCCTCCCCGCCTGGGAGCAGAAAGTGATGGAATGGTGAACCTTCCCGAATCGGTCCGCGTACTCGTCGTCGGGGCGGGCTTTGCCGGCATCGCCGCTGCGACAAAAATTCTCGCCGACGATCCATCGTCCGACGTCCTCGTGATCGAGCGTGCAGGAGATGTCGGTGGCACGTGGCGCGACAACACGTACCCGGGTTGCGCGTGCGACGTACCGACTTCCCTGTACTCGTTCTCGTTTGCGCCGAGCCCGGATTGGACGCACACGTTCGCTCGCCAGCCCGAAATTCACCGCTACCTGCGTGGGGTCGTCGAGAAGTCCGGACTGTCGAATCGGATTGTCACCGGCTGCGAACTCCTCTCCGCTGTCTGGGATTCGGAGAATGCTCGGTGGCGCGTGGAGACCTCGCTCGGTTCACTGACGGCGGACGTGCTCGTCGCTGCCACCGGGGCACTGTCCACTCCCAAGCTGCCCGACGTTCAAGGGATCGACACGTTCGGCGGCACGATGTTCCATTCTGCGACCTGGAATCACGACCACGACCTGACCGGGCGTCGGGTCGCGGTGATCGGGACGGGGGCATCGGCGGTGCAGTTCGTACCCGAGATCGTCGACAAAGCCGAGCGTGTCACGGTGTTCCAGCGCACGCCCGCCTGGGTCGTTCCGCGACTCGATCGCACTCTGGGCACAGTGGAGAAGGCGTTGTATCGACGTATACCGCTGTCGCAGAAGATCGTTCGCGGTGTGATCTACGGCTACCGCGAAGGCTACGTCACCGGGCTCGCCAAGCATCCCAAGGTGCTGCCGCTGGTGGCGAACGTCGCGAAACTGCATCTACGACGACAGGTGAAGAATGCGGCGAAGCGCGCCGCGCTGACTCCGGACTTCACCATCGGGTGCAAGCGAATCCTGCTGTCCAACGATTGGTTGGCGTCACTCGACCGCGACGACGTCGATCTGGTGGCCAGTCGGTTGACGGGGATCACCGAAGACAGCGTGGTCGACGCGGACGGTCGGTCCTATCCGGTCGACACCATCATCTTCGCCACGGGATTCACCCCGACGGAACCGCCGGTGTCGCATGCGCTCGTCGGCACCGACGGCCGAACCCTCGCCGAGACGTGGGGTGGTAGTCCGAGTGCCTACCGGGGGACCACGGTGCACGGCTTCCCCAATCTGTTCCTCATGTACGGCCCCAACACGAACCTCGGCCACAGTTCGATCGTCTACATGCTCGAATCTCAGGCCAACTACGTGGTATCGGCGTTGCAGCAAATGGACGACAAGAAGCTGTCCTCGGTGGAGGTGACCGAAGATGTACAGCAGCAATACAACTCATGGATTCACGACTCGCTGGCCGGCACGGTCTGGAACTCGGGGGGCTGTGCCAGTTGGTATCTGGATTCGGAAGGAAAGAACCCGGTGATGTGGCCGACGTACACCTTCACATTCCGGAACTCGACGAGGACCTTCGATCTGCAGAATTATCGGACCGAATCCGTGACGGAAGGTATTGCGGTATGAGCGACTTCGACGTACTGGTGATCGGCTCCGGCTTCGGCGGAAGCGTGGCTGCATTGCGTGCCACCGAAAAAGGCTACCGAGTGGGCATTCTCGAATCCGGCCGCCGTTTCGAGGACGACGAACTACCCAAGACGAGTTGGCGACTGCGAAAGTACCTGTGGGCTCCGGCGATCGGATGCTACGGCGTGCAGAGGATCCACCTGCTGCCCGATGTGCTGGTGATGGCAGGCGCAGGTGTCGGCGGTGGATCGCTCAACTATGCGAACACCCTGTACCAGCCGCCCGCACGGTTCTTCGAGGACCCGCAGTGGGGGCACATCACCGACTGGCATCGTGAGCTCGGGCCGTACTACGACCAGGCGAAGCGGATGCTGGGCGTCGAAACCAATCCGACGATCACGCCGTCGGACAAGGTCATGAAGGAAGTGGCCGAGGACATGGGCGTCGGCCAGACGTTCACGAGCACCCCGGTCGGCGTCTTTTTCGGCACGCCGGGGAAGACATCGCCCGATCCGTTCTTCGGCGGAGTCGGACCGAGCCGGACCGGATGCACCGAATGCGGATCGTGCATGACCGGCTGCCGCGTCGGCGCCAAGAACACCCTCGTCAAGAACTATCTCTACCTCGCGGAACAGGCAGGCGCCGAGATCTTTCCGCTGACCACGGTCACCGAGGTGCGCCCGAACGGCAACGGATACGACGTGGTCACCCGGCGTACGGGCGGCAAGCTTCGGCGCAGTGAGAAAGTGGTGACGGCCGATCAGGTCGTCTTCGCGGCAGGTACCTACGGTACGCAGAAATTGCTGCTCGCGATGAAGGAGACCGGTGCACTGTCGGGGTTGTCCGAGCAGATCGGAAGTCTCGTTCGCACCAATTCCGAAGCCGTGCTCGCCGCGACCGCACGAGGCCGCGAGGTCGATTACACCGAGGGCGTCGCCATCACGTCGTCGTTCCATCCCGACGATCACACGCATATCGAGCCTGTCCGTTACGGCAAGGGCAGCAACGCAATCGGACTGTTGCAAACGGTACTCAGTGACGGCGGGGGACGGACGCCGCGAGTTCTGAAGACGCTCGGCGTCGCGCTGCGGCATCCAGGGGCGGCGATGCGCAGCCTGTCGGTGCGTCGATGGTCCGAACGCACCGTCATCGCTCTCGTCATGCAGACCGACGACAATTCGCTCGAGCTCGGTTCGAAGAAGGGACTGTTCGGCAGACGTCTTACCAGTAGACCGGGCGCGGGTGATCCACCACCGCAATGGATTCCGCAAGGACACGAGGCGATCCGCCTGCTCGCCGACAAGATCGGCGGTGACCCGGGTGGCTCGATGGCCGAAATCGTGAACATCCCGATGACCGCCCACTTCCTCGGTGGCTGCGTGATCGGAGAGTCTGCCGAGAAGGGCGTCGTCGACGCCTATCACCGTGTCTTCGGGTACGACGGTCTGCATGTCGTCGACGGGTCGGCGGTCAGCGCCAACCTCGGGGTCAATCCGTCGCTCACCATCACCGCGCAGGCGGAACGAGCGATGGCGCTGTGGCCGAACAAGGGCGAACCGGACGCCCGGCCTGCTGCTGGATCGCCGTATCGCGAGGTCGCACCGACGCAGCCGTCGCACCCCGTCGTACCGCCGACGGCGCCCGGGGCACTGCGATTGCCGCTCACCGTGAAGGGGAGATAGCCATGTGGAGTGTCATCGAATCGACAACCGAGCGGGACGACTGGCCGCCGAGCCCGCCCCCGCCGTGGCCCGCAGACGTCAAGGCGACCATCTGGTGGCATCGGGCCACCGATGCGGGCCGTGAGCTGATTCCCGACCGGTCGCTACCGGTGACGCTGGTGATGATGGTCGACTATCTGTCTTCTCCGGTCGGACCGTACCGGGAGATTCTCGCCAGTCCGACGCTGCGCCTGCCGGGGCAGGGCCGCGGAAAGATGCCTCGGATATCGGTGCCGTTCATCGCCGTCGACTCCGAGACGTCGGTGCACGGGGGACGCAACCACTGGCAACTGCCGAAGGTTCTCGCGAGGTTCGACGGCGACGTGCTGTCGAAGAGTTCAGCCTCCGATACGGGATGGGCTGTGAAAGCTCAGGCGAGGGGCATCGGGCCGTCGTTTCCGATGAGGGGTGGATTGGGGTTCGCGCAGCCGGTCGACGACGAATTCCTGCTTGCGGGCGCCCGGCTGTCCGGCAAGGCCAGGCTGTGCCGCGTGAAGGTCGACGCGAGCGGGCCGACCTTGAGTTCGTGGCTGAAGTCGGGAACCCACAGCGGGCTGCAGATAGTGACCGGGACCATGTCCACCGGGGCATCACGGCTGGTCAGTGCCCCTGAGGTGTAGTTAGCCTTCCTTTTCTTGACTTACTCCAGAAAAGGGGCATACTCGAAACCATGCCAGTAGACGACGTGAGAAAAGACCCGGTTGCGCAGTTGCGCTCCGCGGGCCTTCGCGTCACCGGTCCACGGGTGGCGGTACTGAACGCGGTCGCAGCCCGGCCGCATTCGGATGCCGACGACGTGGCGGCTGTGGTCCGTGCCGACGTCGGGTCGGTATCCACGCAGGCGATCTACGACGTTCTTCGCGCCTGCGTGAATGCCGGTTTGCTGAGGCGTATCGAACCGGCCAATTCGGCGGCTCTGTACGAGTGCCGAACCGGCGACAACCATCATCACCTGGTGTGTCGTCGTTGCCAGAAGGTCGCCGACGTCGACTGCGCCATCGGCGCCCCGCCGTGCCTCGATCCCTCGGACAGCCAGGGTTTCGTCGTCGACGAGGCCGAGGTCGTGTTCTGGGGTCTCTGCGCCGAGTGCGCAGCGCTCGATGCACAGGTCGACGCCGATGGTTCGAATGCGATCAAGACGGCTATATCCACCGCGTAATCTCCTGACACCCAGCCCGCGTGTCGAACAGATCCGCGTGTCGAGCCAGCCCCTCGGCACGCGCCCAGCCAGCCAACACAGGAGGCTTTCGATAATGACCAAGCCCACCACCAGCAATTCCGGAATTCCAGTACCCAGTGACGATCAGTCGCTGACCGCGGGTACCCAGGGCCCGATCCTGTTGCAGGATCACTACCTGATCGAAAAGATGGCGCAGTTCAACCGCGAGCGCGTGCCCGAGCGCGTGGTCCATGCCAAGGGCTCCGGTGCCTTCGGAGTTCTCGAGATCACCGAGGACATCTCCCAGTACACCAAGGCTGCGGCACTGCAGAAGGGTGTCAAGACCGAAGCACTTGCCCGCTTCTCGACGGTGGCCGGCGAGCAGGGCAGCCCGGACACCTGGCGCGACCCCCGTGGATTTTCGCTGAAGTTCTACACCACCGAGGGCAACTGGGACCTCGTCGGCAACAACACCCCGGTCTTCTTCGTCAAGGACCCGATCAAGTTCCAGGATTTCATTCGCAGCCAGAAGCGCATGCCCGATTCCGGCCTGCGAGATCACAACATGCAGTGGGACTTCTGGACCCTCTCGCCTGAAACCGCACACCAGGTGACGTGGCTGATGGGTGACCGTGGCATCCCGCGCAGCTACCGTCACATGGATGGATTCGGTTCGCACACATACCAGTTCATCAACGACGCCGGCGAACGTTCCTGGGTGAAGTTCCACTTCAAGACCAATCAGGGAATCGACTACCTGACACAGGAGAAGGCCGACGAACTTGCCGGCACTTCGCCCGACGATCACCGTCAGGACCTGTTCGGAGCCATCAAGAAGGGCGACTTCCCGAGCTGGGACTTCTACGTGCAGATCATGCCGTACGACGAGGCCGAGAACTACAAGTACAACCCGTTCGACCTGACCAAGGTCTGGTCGCAGAAGGACTACCCGAAGATCAAGGTCGGCAAGCTGACCCTGAACCGCAACCCGGAGAACTTCTTCGCGCAGATCGAGCAGAGCTCGTTCGAGCCCTCGAACCTGGTGCCCGGAATCGGAGCAAGCCCGGACAAGATGCTGCTCGGCCGCATCTTCTCCTACGCCGATGCGCACCGCTACCGGATCGGCACCAACTACGCGCAGCTCCCGGTCAATGCGCCCAAGGCCGAGGTCAATTCGTACTCCAAGGAAGGGTCGATGCGGTATTCGTTCAACTCCGCCGACACTCCCGTCTACGCACCGAACTCCTACGGTGGCCCGCACGCCGACACGGAGAAGTACGGCAACGACGGTTCCTGGGATTTCGAACCGCGCTTCGTCCGCACGGGGTACATCGAGCATCCCGAAGACGGAGACTTCGTTCAGGCCGGACAGCTCGTCCGTGAGGTCATGGACGACGACCAGCGGGAGCGGTTGGTGGGCAACATCGTCGGGCATGCGTTGAACGGTGTGACCGAACCGGTGCTGCAGCGCGTCTTCCAGTACTGGTCCAACGTCGACCCCGATCTCGGCAAGAAGGTCGAGGAAGGCGTCCGCGCAGGGCAGGGTGACGCAGCGCCCACCACCAGCCAGTCGCCCACCACCCCGGGCGACGAGGCCGAAAAGGTTTAGCGACGTCGATCACGCTGCGGCTCGGTATCGTTCGAGCTGCAGCGGTGGTTGATCGCGGTACAACGCTTTGAAGGAGGCACATCTCATGACAAACCCCATCACCAGCACCCTCGATGCGGGCCAGCAGAAGATCGCCGGAGATGCCTTGCAGGGCACCGTCGTCGACCTGATCGATCTCTCGTTGATCGCGAAGCAGGCGCACTGGAACGTCATCGGGCGGAATTTCCGGTCCGTGCACCTCGCTCTCGACGAATTGGTCACCGCAGCACGCGAATTCACCGACCAGGCGGCCGAGCGCGCCACGGCGATCGGAGTCAGTCCCGATGGACGCTCCGCCACCGTCAGTACGACGGCGGGCACCAAGGGCTTCGGTGAGGGCTGGACCAAGGACGAGCAGGTCACTGCGGCAGTAGTGGACAACCTCGCCGCCGTGATCGACCGCCTCCGTGGACGCATCGCCGATACCGAAGCGGCCGATCCGGTCACTCAGGATCTGCTGATCTCCATCACGGCTCGACTCGAGCAGTTGCACTGGATGTGGCAGGCCCAGATCGACTGACGCCTTCCGCACGAAGCAAGAGGGTCCCTCTCGTCGAGGGGCCCTCTTTCGTGTTTCACGGCCTGCTTGCATGGGTAACGAACTATCATGACTTCTACCGCAGGGGCAGTACTGTTCGATATCGACGGCACGCTGGTGGACTCGAACTACATTCACGTCGACACCTGGTCGCGAGCATTCGCCGATGCAGGTCTGTCCGTGCCCTCGTGGCGAATTCACCGTTGCATCGGAATGGACGGCGACAAGCTGCTCGAGACGCTCGTCGGTTCGGCCGACAGTGCCGCGGCGCTCGAAGCCAAAGACCTGCACAGCGAATACTACGAGGACGCGAGCGGGCGCCTGCAGGTGCTGCCAGGAGCCCGAGAGTTGTTGCAACGCATGGACGATTCTGGATTGACGGTGGTACTCGCGACGTCGGCCCCGGAAGCCGAGTTGGCAACGCTGCGTGATCTTCTCGACGTCGAGGGCATCGTGTCCGTCGTCACGTCGGCCGAAGACGCCGATGTCGCCAAGCCGAGCCCGGAGATCGTCGAGGTCGCGTTGCAGCGGGCAGGTGTCGACCCCGCGAACGCCGTCATGATCGGCGACAGTGTGTGGGACATGAAAGCTGCAACCCGAGTGGGTGTGTCGGGTATCGGGGTGCGGTGCGGGGGAGTGCCCGATGCCGAGCTGCGCGCGGCAGGCGCCGCAGCCGTGTACGAGGACCCGGCAGATATCGTCCAGCATCTGAGCGAGAGCCCGATCGCCGGACTGCGACGCGCATGAGTCGTACGGGCGGGTACTGCGCCATCGAGGACTACGCCGCAATCGGCGATGGACGGACGGTCGCGCTGGTGGCCGACGACGGCCGGATCGACTGGCTCCCGATCCCGAACCTCGACTCACCTCCTCCCTTCGCTGCGTTGCTCGACGCCGAGGGCGGGGGACGGATCGAGCTGGCTCCTGTGCAGGACTTCGAGGTCTCGCGGAGCTACGTGGACGGCACCAACGTGCTGGAGAGCGTGTACTCGACCGAGTCCGGCAGCGTACGGGTCACCGACTCGTTGAACACCGGTGTGGCTGGAAGGCTGCCGTGGGCCGAGCTGGCACGCCGCGTCGACGGAATCGACGGCGCTGTGGAGATGGCGTGGCGCATCGTGCCCGGATCCTGTCTCGGCATCGCATCCCCGTGGGCGCACGACTCCACCCACGGCACCGTCCTGCGCATCGACGGACTGACGCTCGCCGTGCGCACTCTGGGAATCGACGACGCCTCACTGACCGACAAAGAGATCGGCGGAACGTTCGCGACGTCGGACGGTTCGCGGCATCTGGTCGCCGTCGTCGGAACGGAGGACGAGCCGTTGCCACTTCCCGACCCGGATCTCG
Source organism: Rhodococcus sp. (in: high G+C Gram-positive bacteria) (assembly GCF_023264675.1). Classification (GTDB taxonomy): domain Bacteria; phylum Actinomycetota; class Actinomycetes; order Mycobacteriales; family Mycobacteriaceae; genus Rhodococcoides. The sequence goes on along the minus strand of NZ_JAHFVG010000001.1, from coordinate 207,852 downwards.
TCGATGCAGGCGTGGACCGAACCATCGGGAATTGGCGTTCGTGGTCCGAGGTCTTCACCTACGACGGTCCGTGGCGCGATCATGTCGCGCGGAGCGCTTTGGCTCTGAAACTCCTGCTGCACAGCCCATCCGGGGCCATCGCGGCGGCAGCCACGACATCGCTTCCGGAGAACCGCGACGGCGGCAAGAACTGGGACTACCGCTATGCCTGGGTGCGGGACACCGCGTACACGCTGCGCGCCATGATCCGATTCGGGATGCGCGAGGAAGTGCACGCGGCCGTCGCGTGGCTGCTGAAGGTTATCAGGCTGAACGATCCGCTGGTCAATGTCTTCTACACTCTCGGCGGCGAAATGCCAGGTGGGACAGAGCAGCCCGATGTTCCTGGATGGCGGGGGATCGGCCCGGTAGTGAACGGCAACCGCGCGTCCGGCCAGCTGCAACTCGGAATCTTCGGAGACTTGTTCTCGATCGTGCGCCTCTACGTCGATGCCGGCAACCTTCTCGATGCGAAGACCGGCAGGCTGCTCGCCGAGATCGCCGACCGGGCGTGCGACTGGTGGCAGCGCAAGGACGCAGGGATCTGGGAACTCGAAGACGAAGAGCATTACACCGCATCGAAACTGGGATGCTGGCAGGCTCTCGATTGCGCGGTTCACCTCAACGAGTTGGGTGAAATCCCAGGCACACCCGACAGGTGGAAAGCCGAACGCGCGTTGATCGGCGACTGGGTGGACAAGCACTGCTGGTCGGAAGAACGCGGCACGTACCTTGCCTACCCCGGTAGTGAGGGCCTCGACGCTGCAGTATTACTCGGCGCCGAGATGGGCTTCGACCGCGGCCAGCGCATGTCGTCCACCATCGACGCCCTGCGCTGCGAACTCGGAGACGGTCCGCTGCTGTACCGCTACAGCGGTATGCAGAAGGAAGAGGGCGCCTTCGTCGCGTGCGGGTTCTGGAATGTTTCCGCACTCGCTCTCGTGGGAAGACAAGACGAAGCGGAAGTCCTGATGAACCAGCTCGTCGGATTGTCCAACGATGTCGGTCTCTTCGCCGAGATGATCGATCCGTCCGACGGCAGTTTCCTCGGAAACTTCCCTCAGGGCTTGAGCCACCTGGCCCTCGTCAATGCTGCTGCAACACTGGCGCACTCGACACAGGAGTAGTGGATGGATCTGAACATCAGAGGTAGAACGGCGGTGGTTACCGGCGCCGACTCGGGGATCGGCTGGCACACTGCCAAGATATTGCTCGACGAAGGGGCGACGGTGGTCGTCACCGACAAGGACGAAGAATCGCTGACGGCAGCGGCAGCCGAACTGAAGGCGCCCGACGGCACACTGTTCGCCATTGCTGCCGACGTCACCGACGCGGGAAGTGTTTCTTCACTTGCCGCGAGGACCACCGACGCTGTCGGCGACATCGATATTCTTGTTCAGTCGGCAGGCGTGACCGGCGCGCAGGGCCTGTTCCACGAGATCGACGACGACGGCTGGGCCGGCACGATCGAAACCGATCTGTTGGGTCCGGTTCGGGTGATCCGAGCATTCCTGCCCGCACTACGACGGGGCGGCTGGGGGCGGATAGTGCTACTCGCGTCCGAGGACGCCGAACAGCCGTACGTGGACGAACTGCCGTACTGCGCGGCAAAAGCCGGGATTCTTTCGTTGACCAAGGGCCTGTCCAAAACCTATGGATCCGAGGGCATTCTGGTGAATGCCGTCTCGCCCGCTTTCATCCACACTCCGATGACCGACAAGATGATGGACAAGCGTGCCGACGAACGCGGAACAGATCGCAACGAGGCCATCGAAAGTTTCCTCGAAGAAGAGCGCCCGTTCATGGAACTGAAGCGCCGCGGCGAACCCGAGGAAGTAGCGGCCGTCGTCGCCTTCTTGTGCTCGGACCGTGCGTCGTTCGTCAACGGCTCCAACTACCGCGTGGACTCCGGGTCCGTCGCCACAATCTGAGGAGTACAACTCATGACAAATTTCGGATACACATTGATGACCGAGCAGAGCGGCCCCAAGGAATTGGTGAAATACGCTGTCGGGGCCGAGAACATCGGCTTCGACTTCGAGGTCGCGAGCGATCACTATTCGCCGTGGCTGTCCTCGATGGGTCACTCGCCCTACGCGTGGACCACACTGGGAGCCGTCGCGCAGGCGACCGAGCGGGTCGAACTGATGACCTACGTGACGTGCCCGATCATTCGGTACCACCCTGCTGTCGTCGCGCAGAAGGCCGCGACCTTGCAGATCCTCGCCGACGGTCGATTCACCCTCGGGCTCGGTAGCGGTGAGAACCTGAACGAGCATGTCGTCGGCGAGGGTTGGCCGTCGATCGACAAGCGGCAGGACATGTTCGTCGAGGCGCTGGAGATCATCGAGAAGTTGCACGCCGGCGGCTTGGTCACGTACGAGGGCAAGCACTTCCGCGTCGACTCGGCCCGTATCTGGGACCTGCCCGAACAGGGTGTTCCTATCGGCATCGCGGCAGGGGGCGAGAAGGCCGTCGCACGGTTCGCCGACTACGGCGATCACCTCATCGCGACCGAACCCGATGCCGATCTCGTCAAGGCATGGTCGGACAACCACCAGGGTCCTGCCCGCGCCATCGGGCAGATCCCGATTTCGTGGGATCCCGACAAGGACGCGGCGATCGATCGTGCCCACGACAGGTTCCGCTGGTTCGCCGGCGGATGGGCCGTGAATGCGGACCTTCCCACCACCGCAGGCTTCGCCGGCGCGACCCAGTTCGTTCGTAAAGAAGATGTCGCAGAGACCATTCCGTGTGGCCCCGACCTCGACGCCATCGTCGAAGCGGTGAAGCCGTACTGGGAGGCCGGGTTCACCGACATCGCGCTCGTCCAGGTGGGCGACGAGACCCAGGAACAGTTTCTCGCCGAGGCCGCCGGACCGCTGCTCGAGAAGCTGCGCGCCGCGTCGAGCTGACCGAGCAGCCAGGTTCGAATGCAAAAATCCCCTGATTCGGAAATCCGAATCAGGGGATTGTTGTCGGGGTGGCGGGATTCGAACCCACGACCTCTTCGTCCCGAACGAAGCGCGCTACCAAGCTGCGCCACACCCCGTGTACCGCGAGCAGAAGTCTAGCTTACGACTGCCTCAGAACGCGAAACGCCCTCGTCGGACCCCTCTTTTGGCCCTTGTCGAGGTGCCGGAGTGAGTGTCAGCAACGTCGCTTCCGGCCGGCAACAGAACCGGGCGGGAGCATACGGCGACGTGCCGATGCCGGCCGATACATGCAGCTGGGTGTGCGCGCCCCACTTCGACGGTCCCTTGACCCGCGAACGGTCGATCTCGCAGTTGGTGACGAGTGCGCCGTAGAACGGAAGGCACAGCTGACCGCCGTGAGTGTGACCCGCGAGAACGAGGTCGTAACCGTCGTCGGCGAATTTGTCGAGAACACGAGGTTCCGGGGAGTGCGTGATGCCGAGCCGCAGATCCGCCAATGGGTTGGGCTGGCCGGCGATGGTGTCGTACCGATCGCGCTTCAAATGTGGATCGTCGACGCCTGCAGAGGCGATGCGTACGCCGGAAATCTCGAGTTCACGGCGAACATGGGTGACGTCGTGCCAACCACGCTCGGAGAACGCTGCACGCAGATCGCGCCAGGGCAGCGACTCACCCAGAACCCTCTTGTGGTTCTTCTTGAAGTACTTCAGCGGATTCTTCGGCTTCGGTGCGAAGTAGTCGTTGCTGCCGAAGACGAAGAGGCCGGGCCGTGAGAGCAGCGGACCGAGAGCCTGCACCACAGCGGGGACCGACCGAGGGTGCGACAAATTGTCGCCGGTGTTGACCACCAGATCCGGCTCCAGACGATCCAGTTCGCGGAGCCAGTTCTGCTTGAGCCGCTGATTGGGCATCATGTGCAGGTCGCTGATGTGAAGCACGCGCAGCGATGCCGAGCCGGGCTCCAGAACCGCCATCGAGGTCTCACGCAGCGTGAACGCATTGCGTTCGATGAGCGTTGCGTACCCGAGACCCAACGCTGCTGCACCGGCGGTGGCGAGCGCTGCTGTCTGGAGCGGAGCCTGCGCGGCGTTGTCACGGGCGCGAGTGGCCGCTGCGAGAATATTTGCGCTCAGGAGCGGAGATCGCGGAGTGACCCGATGGGATGATGCATTGTTTTTCACGGACACCTGCACCACGATACGGCAGGTGGGGTAATCGACGTGCGAGCTCGAGCCAGGTCCGCGTAGCGTTCTGTGGCATGTCCGAAATGAAGACCAAGCTCAGAGCCGACCTCACCACGTCCATGAAGGCCAAGGACAAGCTGCGTACGGCGACCATTCGTATGCTCCTCGCTGCGATCCAGACCGAAGAGGTCTCCGGTAAGGAAGCGCACGAGGTGACCGACGACCAAGTGCTGAAGATTCTCGCCAAAGAGTCGAAGAAGCGCGGTGAATCGGCCGAGATCTACACCGAGAACGGTCGCGGAGAGCTTGCCGCCACCGAGCGGGCCGAAGCACAGATAATCGACGAGTACCTGCCTACTCCGCTGACCGATGCCGAACTGGCCGATGTCGCGGACACTGCGATCGCCCAGGTTGCCGAGGAGCTCGGAGAGCGTCCGGGAATGAAGCAGATGGGCCTGGTCATGAAGGCGGCGTCGGCACTCGCTGCAGGCAAGGCAGACGGCTCGAGGGTGTCCAAGGCGGTCAAGGACAGGCTCTGACCTATGTGAGTGCGAATACATGACGGGTCATGTATTCGCACTCACATGAGGCGAAGCCTCACCGCGGAGCGGTCAACCCCGGTATCGCCGGAATCTGAATGTTCGGCGGAATAGCCGGAAGCGGGATGTTCGGCAGCGCCGGAAGTGTCGGAGCAGGTGGAGCCTCACGGACCGAACCGTCGCTGACGTAGATCGTGATCATCGACCCTGGAATCGCGGATCCCGACGGGGACACCCCGGTCACCGTTCCCCGCGAAGCAGAGTTGGCCGTGGTCGCCGACGTCACCTGGAAGCCTGCGGCCTGCAGCGTCGCGGTGGCCGAACTCTGGCTCTGACCGGTGACGTCGGGCACCTGGCCGTTGGCGGAACCGCGAACGTACTTCTGATCCACCGGCGGCAGCTCGACGGGACCGAAGTTGTTGGAAATCGGATCCATGGCGTCGTACCAGGTTCTGGCGGGCTCGTTGCCTCCGTAGAGGTTGCCCGAACCGCAGGGACGCAGCGGGAACGAGCAGATCTCGCCGGGTGTCGGCGAGTCGCCGTAGGTGTAGACCGCGGCCGCGTAGTGATTGGTGTAGCCGAGGAAGCCGGAAGACATGTGGGATTCCGTCGTGCCCGTCTTGCCCGACATCGGCAGCGACCAGCCGACCGATCCAGCGGCAGATGCCGACGTGCCACCTGCCTGATCGTCCTTGCTCATCGCATTCGCGAGAGTGTTCGCCAGACCCGGCTCCACGACCTGTTCACAAGCCTGCTGAGTGACCGGCACCGGCTTGCCCTCACGGTCGAAGACACCGTCGATCGGAGTCGGGGGGCACCACTTGCCCGACGACGCGAGCGTGGCAGCGACGTTCGACAACTCCAGTGGATTGACCCATGTCGGTCCGAGAGTGAACGAGCCGAGGTTCTGCGACTTCTGGAAATCCGCCATGCTCTGCTCGTCGAAACCGGACGTGTTGGGATCGGCGTACGAACGCAGACCGAGGCGAACCGCCATGTCGACGGTCGGCGTCACCCCGACCGATTCGATGAGCTTGACGAATGCCGTGTTCGGAGACTGCGCGAGTGCGTCGGTGATGGGCAACGAAGCCGGATAGTTGCCGGCGTTCTCGACGCAGTAGGTGTTGGCCGGGCATCCGGCGGCACCGCCGTCGCCCAGTCCCTTGACCTCGGCGCGGCGCGGCACCTGCAGTACCGCGCTCGTCCCGAGCCCGCGTTCCATCGCCGCTGCGGTGGTGAAGATCTTGAAGATGGATCCGGCGCCGTGTCCGACGAGAGAGTAAGGCTGGGCCTGCACTGTCTCGTCGGCATCCGCGTCGAGACCGTAGGTGCGGCTGCTGCCCATCGCGAGGATGCGATGGTTGTCCTGACCGGGCGCGATGACGTTCATGACGGTGGCAACGCCGTTGAGCCCCGGGCTGGTGTTCGATACCAACGCGGCCTTGGTCGAGTCCTGAACCGCAGGATCGAGCGTGGTGCGGATCAGATAGCCGCCCTTGTCGATCTGATCGCGGCTGATTCCCGCGTTGGCCAGGTACTGGAGTGCGTAGTCACAGAAGAATCCTCGGTCTCCTGCCGCGATGCAACCACGGGGGAGGGACTGAGGGACGGGTAGAACGCCGAGAGGTTCGGTCTTTGCCTGGCGAAACTCTTCGGCACGCTCGGGGATGTTCTGGATCATCGTGTCCAGCACGGTGTTGCGCCGCTCGACGACGCCTTCCTCGTTGGTGTACGGGTTGAGCGCCGAGCTCGACTGCACCATGCCCGCGAGCATCGCCGACTGCTTTGCGTCGAGTTGGCTCGCGTCGATGCCGAAGTAGGTCTGAGCGGCATCCTGAATGCCGAACGAGGAGTTTCCGAACGGGACGAGGTTGAGGTACCGCGTGAGAATCTCGTCCTTGGTCAGTTCTTTGTCGAGCGTCAACGCCATCCGGATCTCGCGGATCTTACGAGCGGGCGTCGTCTCGATGGCGGCGCGCCGTTCGGCGTCCGTCTTCGCGACGACGAGCAGCTGATAGTTCTTCACGTACTGCTGATCGAGCGTGGACGCGCCCTGCTGTACCTGGCCGCTGGTGGTGTTGGTGAGGAACGCTCGAAGCGTGCCCTGCCAGTCGACGCCTTGATGCTCGGCGAACCGCTTGTCCTCGATGGAGACGATGGCGAGCTTCATCTCGTTGGAGATCTTGTCGCTCGGCACCTCGAATCGGCGCTGCTCGTACAACCATGCGATCGGGTTGCCTGCGGAGTCGACCATCGTGGAGACAGCGGGTACCGCGCCTTCGACGAGTTCGGCGGACACGTTGTCGACGGTGTCCGCAGCTCGGTTGGACGCGTAGCCGAAGCCACCTGCCAACGGAAACATCACTCCGGCCAACAATGCACCCGCGAGTGCTGAACATCCGGCGAGCTTCGCCACGGTTTTTCCAACTGACACCCGCACAGCGTACGTGGACGAGTGCGCTTCACCCAGATTCCCGGCCTATCTGCAGGTTGGATCTCCGACGGTTCGGGTCGGGTAGCTGCTTTCGCGCGCCGGCGCGCTCGACCGGCCGAGCGTCGAACCGCAGGTCGAGACGGCCGTACCAGAAATTTGTGCACCCCGTCTTGCGTTCAGGGCGAGATTTCCCTAAATTATTGAGGACGGTGTGATTCACATAACACTTGTATATGAATGTGGGGCAGCTCCTAAGTCCGTGTGCTTCGAGAAGTGGAACACAAGGTCGAAGAGCTTCTGGAACGTTCAGCAAGGACGTTCGAACTGCAAAGGGGTATCCGCAATGCACATGACAGCAGCACCGACGCGGCTAGATGTGGAAGAAGCAGAAGCACGCATTGCGTGGGTGGCACAGGCCAGATGCAAAGGCAGTGACCCCGACCAACTTTTCGTCCGAGGCGCAGCGCAGCGCAAGGCGGCGACCATCTGTCGCCACTGCCCCGTACTCATGCAGTGCGGCGCAGATGCACTCGACAACCGTGTCGAGTTCGGGGTGTGGGGCGGGATGACCGAGCGTCAACGGCGTGCGCTGCTCAAGCAGCACCCGGAGGTCGACTCCTGGTCCGAGTTCTTCGAGTCGCAGCGTCAGCAGCAAGCCGCTATCTGACGCCTCGCGGTACGAGGGTGGTGTCAGGCGGACCGGGTCAGCTGGTCCGCCACCGCACTCAGTGCGTGCAGGTCCGACACCTCGAAGGGCAATGACGGGACTCCGACGATCGGAACTCTCGGATGCGCCGAGGTGAAGCGCCGCAGTAGCCGAAGCTCCCGGGCAGCGGTGACGGCCCTGGCAGCGTGAATGCGCAGCACCGCGGCGGTGAGAACCGCGGCGTCGTCGTCGGACCCGTCGAGTTGATCGGCTGCGGTCACGGCATGGTCGGCGGGGAGCGCGGACAGCGTGGGGTGGGTTCGGTTCAGAACCAAACCCGCCAGCGGCATACCCTCACCACTGAGTCGGTCGACGAAGAACGCAGCTTCGCGTAGCGCATCCGGTTCGGCCGCTGCGACCACGATGAAACTCGTGCCGCTCTCGCGCAGAAGTTGGTAGGTGCGGCTGGCGCGTTCGCGGAAGCCGCCGAACATCGAATCGAGCGACTGCACGAAAGCCGATGCGTCGGTAAGCATCTGACTTCCGATGACCGTCGAGACGCCGCGGAGCGCCAGCCCCATCGCGCTCGTCACCATCCGTGTCAGACCGCGACCCGGCGCCATGAGCAACCTGATGAACCTGCCGTCGAGGAAAGAACCGAGCCGCTGCGGAGCATCGAGGAAATCGAGAGCGTTGCGCGACGGTGGCGTATCGACGACGATCAGATCCCACGTCGAATCCGCGGCCAACTGGCCGAGCTTTTCCATCGCCATGTACTCCTGAGTGCCGGAGAACGACGACGCGACCGTTTGATAGAACGGATTGGCCAACACCTGCTCGGCCTTCTCCGGCGTCGAATGTTCGATCACCATCTCGTCGAACGTCCGGCGCATGTTGAGCATCATCGCGTGCAGTTCCCCGGTCGAACCGGCGGGAAGCTTCACCGGCTGCGGGGAATTGTCGAGCTCGTCGACCCCGAGAGCCTGGGCGAGGCGCCGAGCGGGGTCGATGGTGAGCACGACGACCTTGCGGCCATTCTCGGCCGCGCGGAGCGCCATGGACGCCGCGGTGGTCGTCTTGCCGACGCCGCCTGCGCCGCAGACGACGACGATTCGCGACGAGTCGTCCTGCAGAATCCGTCCGATATCGAGGATCGGGGCAGCCGGTCGCGTCATTTCACACCCTGTTCTCTGAGTTCGGCAGCAAGTTCGTAGAGACCGCCGAGATCCACACCGTCGGCGAGCATGGGGAGGTGCATCCTCGCGGTGTCGAGTTCGTCGAGTTGTGTACCGCTGTCGACTTGAGCGGCCAGAGTCGACGCGTGCTCGATGGTCTCGGTCAGCAGTCCCGCGAAGTCGCTGTCCGACAGCGTAATTCCGGTCTTTTCCAGGCCGAGGCGTACCGCCGCAGCGTCGACCGCGCCGGTCGCGGCCCCCTGCAACGCGTCGGCTGGGAGGTACGTGGGCTCGGTTCGGTTGACGATGACGGTGCCGAGTCCCAGGTCGGCGGCCTCCAGTTCGCGCACGGCATCCGCTGTCTCCTGCACCGGAAGTGCCTCGAGCAACGTCACGAGATGGACGACGGTGTCGGCCGAATGCAGCAGCCGAACCACGCCCTCGCTCTGGGAACGAACGGGCCCACCCTTGGCCAGATCGGCCATCGCCTTCGTGACATCGAGGAAGTTGCCGATCCGGCCGGTCGGAGGCGAATCCACGACCACCTCGTCGTACGCCCGCTTGCCTGCCTTGTCCGTACGGACGACACACTCCTTGACCTTGCCGGTCAGCAGCACGTCCCGGAGGCCGGGAGCAATGGTGGTCGCGAACTCGATGGCGCCGATCTTGCGCATCGCGCGGCCGGCGAACCCGAGGTTGTAGAACATGTCGAGGTATTCGAGAAACGCGGTCTCGATGTCGATGGCCAGGGCGAATACTTCGCCGCCACCATCCGCCGTCGCGACCCGTGTCTCGACAGGAGGGAGTGGAGGAACGTCGAAGAGTTGAGCGATGCCCTGCCTGCCCTCGACCTCGACCAGCAGAACTCGCCGCCCGTCGGCCGCCAGCGCGAGCGCCAACGCGGCAGCAACTGTCGACTTACCGGTGCCGCCCTTGCCCGAGACGAAGTGCAACCGTGCCTTCTCGGCCTTCGCCGGCCAGCCGTCAAAACTCGAAGTACCCACACCACGACCATATAGACGAATCGTGCACAGCCTCGGAGGAACCTGCCTCAGGACGCGTCGGGGGTCGCGGCGGCGACGTCACGGACTGCCGTCGTCATGATCTCGGCGTATCGGCGGTGGTCCGGAAACGTGTCAGGGCACGCGACGAGGCACAGGGTGACCGCGTCGCCGAGTCCATAGAATCCGTGGGTGATCGAGTGTCCGTCGGTCAGCATCGGGAAATCTCCCGAGAAGACTGCTCGTGCCCCGCACAAGTCGAGGTCGTTGGGCCCGTGAGGGACGCTGACCACGACGGCATTGGCGCCGACGGTCGCCCGCAGGCCGTGATTCGGCTCGTGGTGACGCCGTTGTTTTCGCCTGGCTGCGACATACAGCGGTGCGGGCACCCTGTTCTCGGCCAACGCCCAGCGGAGCAGGTCGGGATCGATCGCTCGCTGCTTGGCGGCCGCAAGGGCCTCGCGGATGGCAGCGGCACGCCCTGCCAGATCGGGTTCGTCGGTGAACAGATCGACCTTGGTGGTGATCACCCGGTTCGCGGCAGGCCAGTCGACGTTCTCGGGCACGGCGACAGGGACGGCGGCATTGAATGTCGTCGGAATCGGCTCCCCGAATTCAGCGAGGAATCGTTCGTTGGCGAGCCCGACGGCGGTGAGAGCCAGAACGGTCACCGACAATCCTCGTCGTCGCAGTAGCCCTGGTTCGAACGGCGTCACGTGCACTACCCGGTGCCGGGTGGGATCGGCGTTTCCGCGGACGGCGGGTCGGGGTTTCGGTCGATCGAGGGCGCTGGGGCTGCCGAGGTACGCCCGCCTGGTCCGCTGCCGGGCAAGCAGGAACCGGGCCGTTCGGAAGGGCAGGGCGAGGGCGCCGGTCACCGCCGCAGCGGCGAGCTCCCGCGGCCGCGTCGGTGCTCCGTGTCCGGGCAGCGGTGTCGGCGCGCCCGCATTCGGGGAGAGCAGGAGTCGTCCCAGCGCCGACGCCCCCATCCCAGCGGTGAGCGCGTGACTGATCCGGAAGACGACGACGGTGGGCGTACCCGTCGTGTTCGGAGCGCCGGACGAACCGCGAATCACGTGCACATCCCAGGCTCGCCGTGCGGCGTCGAGCGGATCTTCCTTCAGTGCGCCCAGAAGAGTTTCCACGTCCTGCCACATACCTCCGTCGAGGTCGTGGACGGTGACACGCGAGGACATCGGTGTGTCGTCGACGACCCAGTGCGGATAGTCGAGGTCGCCCGGCACACGAGCGATACGGCGCGCGAGTTCCGGAACGTGCGCAGCGCGGTCGCCGAGCTGCGCGACGATCGCCGAGGTGCTGGGCGCCTGGCCGCGCGGGGAATCGAAGACGTACGTCGCGCAATGGTCGTGGCAACCGTCGTCTGCCGAGAAGTAGTGGAACGCGGCGTCGAGAATGTCGAGGCGGCTCACGTCGTCGACCTGTCCACGGGCAGATGCATCAGACCTCCTCGGACGTGGCCTCGACGACGTCGCCGACGGCGTCACGCACAATCCGCGCGTAGCGGGCGTGGTCGGGGAAGGTGTCAGGGCACGCGGTCACACACACGGTGACCGTGTCGCCGAGGCCGTAGAAGCCGTGCGACACCGAGCGCGTCGGGCCGAGCATGGGGAATCCGCCCGAGAACAGAGCGGGAGTGCCGCACAACTCCAGGCCCGAAGGTCCTCGATCGACGCTGACGACGGTGACATTGGACAACACCGACGTCGGCACAGCGTGGACGGATGGAGCCTGCCGACTTCGGCGTCGATGCGCAGTGATGAAAATCGGAGCAGGAATCAGGTTTTCGGCTGTGATCCAGTTCAGGAGCAGTGGATCGGTTGTCGCCGTGCGACTGTCTCGGAGGGACGCGCGAATTCGAGCTGCGCGTTCGGCGAGATCGCCGATCTCCTGATGCAGCTCGACGGTTCCGTTGACGAGGCGGTTCACCGCGGGCCACCTCACGTCCTCCGGAAGTGCCATCGGCACAAGAGAATTGAGAGTGTCGGGGACCGATTCGCCCACACTGTCGAGATATCGGGCGGTGGCCAGACCGGTGGCGGTCAGAGCGATCGACGTGACCGACAGCGGAGTGCTGTCGAATAGCCTTGGTGTGCAGGGAATGACGTGGACCGCCCGTGCGCGTGTTGGATCCGCGTTTCCCATGATCCCGGCACGCGGGGTATCGCGGTCGAGTGGTGCAGCCCCTCGTGCTCGGGCGAAATCGCGCCGCGCTCGCCGTGCGGCGACTCGTGAATGCACGAGTCGGTAGGGGAGCGCGAGTGCGGCGCCGAGCGCGACGGGGAGGCGCAAGCGAGGATCGAACAGTCGGCCCGATACGTCGCCGGCCTCGATGGGTGCCGTCGAGAACAGAAGTCGTGCAAGGCGCGACGCGCCACTGCCGTCGGCCAGGGCATGACTGACCTGAAACACCACGACGATCGCTCGCCCGCCGGCATGGGGTACTCCGTCCACACCGCGGGCGACGTGAACCCGCCACGCCGCATCTCGGGTGTCCACCGGATCCTGCGCCATCACGCCGAGGCTTCGCTGCACCTCTTCCCAGCTGTCAGCGGCGATTTCGACGATCCTCGAACTCTTGGGCTCGTCGTCGGCGATCCATCGGGGAAAATCCATGTTCCCGGGAATTTCCCGAATTCGTTTGCCGAGTTCGGGGATTCGGTCGGCTCGTTCGGCGACGAACTCGGAGATCTCCTCGAACGTCGGCACCGCTCCAGCACCGCAGTCGAACGCGAGAAGTACGTATTGATCACGCGATACTCGTTTCGACGCGTAGTGGAACGACGCGTCGATGACATCAAGGCGGCTCACGGCTTCGACTTTCTCACACGAGACGTCGTCCCCGCATCACCCTGCTGCCCGTGTCATCTCGTCGAGCGCCGTCAGCAGCAGGTCACGGTAGAAATCATGATCGGGCACCGTATCCGGACACGCCAGGATCACCACGGTGATGACATCGCCGACTCCGAAGAACCCGTGGACGACGGATCGGTCCTTGCCCAGTATCGGCGTTCCCGAGGTGAAAGCGACCGTGCTTCCACACAATTCGAGTGCTGCGGGACCGCGATCGACGCTGACCACGGTGGTGTGGGCGAAGACCGTGGTCGGCAGCGGCGGCGTCCGGAGATTGTGCATCCACCGATTGAGCAGCACTGCAGGTGCCGGTAGCTGCTCTTCGGCGCGAGCAAGTGCGATCAGCTCCGGCGACGTGACGCGAGCGCGTTCGGCATTGAGCGACACTGCAATCGCCCGCGCCCGCACCAACGGATCGGCTTCGGTGGCGTCCAGATCGACTGTCCCCGAGAGCACCCTGTTCGCCGACGGCCACTCGACATCGGGCCCGAGCGCGATCGGCACGGATGCACCGAGCACCCGAGGCGCCGGATCCCCGTGTGCGTCGAGGTACTGGTTCGTCACCGAGGCAACAGCGGAGAGAGCCGCCGAGGTGACCGACACACCGAGTCCGCGCAGGGTGGACGCAGGCAACGGAACGATGTGGACCACTCGCTTACCGGTGGGAGCCGCCGTGAGCCGGGTGGGCGTGCCCGGCTGAGCCGCCGCCGGTATCCCGACTCGGCTCGCCAGGTAGCGGCGCCGGGCAGCAACCGCCTCGTAGCGGTAACGCGCGAGACCGACGGGAACGGACGCCAGGGCAGCGAGCGCGCGGAGCCCGCGAAATCTCGGCCGCTGCGCCGGTGCATGACCTGGTAGCTGTGCACCGACCACGTCGGGCGGTGCCGCTGCAGACGCGAACAACGCACCGGCCAACCGTGTCAGCCCCAGACCGTCCGACAGAGCGTGGGTCACCTGGAACACGACGATCGTCGCCTCACCCGTCACCGTCGGTACACCTCGTACTCCGCGAACGACATGTACGTGCCACGGCCGGATGCGGGCGTCGAGCCCGGTTTCCAGAAACGTCCCGACGAGCCGTTGGCACGCATCCCAGCTCGCGCCTGGAAGGTCGTGATCGGAGATGTGCTCGTCGGAGATCCCGCCGCTCGGTACCCACGACGGATAGTCGAGGTTCAGTACGGCTTCTTCCAGGACGATGTTCAGCGCGGGGACCAGGGCCGCCCGAACCTGGATGTGGGATCGGATCTCCGTGAAGGACGGTGCTCGGCCGTCGCCGGAGTCGAAAGCGTAGATGCCGTACATGTCCAGCGAGCCCGCCTCGGCGCGCAGAAAGTGATACGCGGCATCTTTCACGTCCAGCTTCACCATGATGGTGAACCTTAAGGCGGCCGAGCCGGAGAGAGGATGCCGACTAGGATTTGGCCTCATGAGCGAAAAGATCATCTGGGAGTACTTCACCGCGCCGGTCCTGATCCATGCCACCAAGCAGATTCTGGACAACTACGGCGCCGACGGGTGGGAACTCGTCACCATCATGACCGGCCCGAACGGCGGCGACACGCTGGTCGCCTACTTCAAGCGTCCGAAGGCGTAGCCATGGCATGGAGTGAGCGTCTCGCCGAGCTCGGCATCGAGCTGCCGCCCGTCGTTCCGCCGCTGGCGGCCTACATTCCTGCTGTGCAGACGGGTTCGCTCGTATACACGGCTGGTCAGCTTCCCTTGGTGTCCGGTGAACTGACGGCGACGGGCAAGGTCGGTGCCGAGGTCTCGGCCGAGGACGCTGCTGCTGCCGCACGCATCTGTGCACTCAATGCGCTGGCCGCGATCAACTCGCTCGTCGGCGTCGATTCGATCAAGCGTGTCGTGAAGGTGGTCGGATTCGTGGCGTCCGCGCCGGGCTTCACGGGTCAGCCGGGAGTGATCAACGGGGCGTCGAACGTCATCGGCGAGATCTTCGGAGATGCGGGCAAGCACGCCCGTTCCGCTGTCGGGGTTGCGGAGTTGCCGCTCGGCGCGCCCGTCGAGGTCGAGTTGATCGTCGAGGTGTAGGCGACTTCGTCGCATGTGAGTGCGAATACATGACCCGCTATGTATTCGCACTCACATGGGCGAGCACCTTCTGCAGGTGAAGCCCCCGGTGGACCGAGCACGGGTGATCGATCCCCGACTCCACGGAGGCCAAGAATTCGTCGAGCAGCACCCTGAAACAGTCGGTCGCCGAGGTGGATCTGTCGGCGAGCGAGACCACTCCGTCCCGCCCGCTCAACTCGATCCTGAACAGGGACGGCTGCACCGGCGTTGCCAGCGACATCTGCGAGGTGCTGACGGCGCCGCCCTCGTGTTGCAGCACGATCGTCCATGCGTCCGACGCCGCGTCCCGGCGGGACAGAATCACCTCGACGATGGACCCGAGCGAGGCGTCGAGCAGATCGAACACGTGCGGTCCGACGTCGAACAAAGCGCCGTCGCGATGACGCCACGGCGAATGCGAGTAGGCGCCGCCCAAGATCGCCCCGGACAACCACGTCCCGACGCCTGCGCTCCACCTCTTTCCCTGTGCCTGGTCGAGGAACGCGCGTGTCTCGGGGGCGAACCGACGCGTCAACGTGACCATCGACCGCACTCCCGCATGCTCGACGGCGTCGGCGAGTCGGGTCGCGTCGTCCAGTGTCGCCGCGATCGGTTTGTCGAGCAGCACGTGTTTTCCGGTCTGGGCGGCGTGGATCGCGAGGCCCGCCTGCACCTCGGGAGGTACGGCGAACGCGACGGCGTCGACGGCGTCGAGCAGTGCATCGACGCTCTCGAAGACCGGGGCGCCCAGTTCGGCTGCGGCTTCGGGGCGGCGCGCCCACACTCCGGCGAACTCGACGAGCGGGTGTGCGGCCAGCGACGGTGCTTGCGTGGCACTCGCCCACGGACCCGCACCTATCAGTCCGATTCTCATGCTCCTAAGGTACGACTATGACTCTCGCGCACCCGGCATACGGTCAGCTTCGTCAGGTCACTCCGACTGCTTCCGTCTTGCTGGCCGAGAATCCGGGGAAGATGACGCTCGACGGGACCAACACGTGGATCCTGCGGGCGGCCGGAAGCGCGGACATCGTCGTCGTCGATCCGGGTCCGAAGGACTCGGACCACCTCGATGCGGTGGCGGCGATCGGGAACGTGGCGCTGGTGCTCGTGACCCATCGACACAAGGACCACACGGGTGGGTTGAAGCGCTTCCACAAGAAGACCGGGGCACCGATTCGTGCGCTCGAGGAGAAGTACGTACACGGCAGCACCACATTGAGCGACGGTGAAGTCGTCGACGTCGCGGGGCTGAAGATCACGGTGCTCGCGACGCCAGGTCATACCGCGGACTCGCTGAGCTTCGTGCTGGACGACGCCGTTCTGACCGGCGACACGATCCTCGGTCGCGGAACCACGGTTCTCGATCCGAAGGACGGAACGCTGGCCGACTATCTGACGTCGTTGGATCGGCTGGAGGCCATCGGGGCAGGCAAACTCGCGCTACCCGGTCACGGACCCGAGGTTGCCGACACTGCCGAGGTCGCGCGCTTCTATCGCACGCACCGCCTGCAGCGCCTCGATCAGGTGAGGACCGCACTGGAGACGCTCGGACAGGACGCCAAGCCGATGCAGGTGGTCAAGCACGTCTACTCGGACGTCGACAAAAAGCTGTGGCCAGCTGCGCGCATGTCCGTCAAGACGCAGCTGGCCTATCTACGCGAAAACTAGCGCGCTCGGCGGGCGAGACGCTCGGAGTCCGAGATCAGCACGCTCTTGCCCTCGAGGCGCAGCCATCCGCGGTGCGCGAAGTCGGCGAGAGCCTTGTTCACGGTTTCGCGTGATGCGCCGACGAGCTGCGCGATCTCTTCCTGCGTGAGGTCGTGTGTCACACGGAGCGAGCCGGCCTCCTGCGTACCGAAACGCTGCGCGAGCTGAAGCAGAGCTTTCGCGACACGTCCGGGAACGTCGGTGAAGATGAGGTCGGCGAGGTTGTTGTTGGTGCGACGCAGGCGACGAGCCAACACGCGCAGGAGCTGCTCGGCGATCTCGGGGCGCTGATCGATCCACGCCTTCAGTGCGTCGCGGTCCATGCTCACGGCGCGAACCTCGGTGACCGTGGTGGCCGTCGAGGTGCGGGGGCCGGGATCGAAGATCGACAGCTCACCGAACATGTCCGACGGGCCCATGATGGTCAGCAGGTTCTCGCGACCGTCCGGGGACCGTCGACCGAGCTTGATCTTGCCGGAGACGATGATGTAGAGCCGATCTCCTGGCTCACCCTCGTTGAAGACCACATGGCCTCGGGGGAAATCCACCGGTTGCAACTGCTTCGTCAGCGCTGCTACCGCAGAGGGCTCGACTCCTTGGAAGATGCCGGCCCGTGCCAGGACGTCGTCCACTTGCGCTCCTTTGGGGATGTCGCCGCCGCAGTCTCCTACGTCGACGAAAGGCGTTTCTCGCGGTGTGAGCGTGCGGCCCGAAGGCTCGCCCGATCCACACCAGTAATCAAACATGACAATTATCTCGCTGAAGTCTACTTCGCCGAGTCCGAAACCGAGTGATCGGCGCCACCGGGGAGTCGTGAAGGATATGCACGAAAGAGTGCGTTCACCGAGAATTCATCGCAAAAGCGACAATTCGGTCAACTCGCGCGCTGATCTGCCATCTCGGTCGGAGCCGGGGCGCGACGCTTGCGGTTGTTGAATCGTGCGAGAGCGTGCGGAAAACCTTCGTTGGCGAGTGTTGCCACCTCGGACGTGCTGGCCTGATCGAGGAATTCCTGCACCTCTTGTTCACGGACCCCCAACTTGCTCAGTCGGAACTCCACGCGCTCCATGGCGAGCGCGAACAGCATCAGGAGCACAGGAAAGAGCACTACGGCGAGTCCTTGCATACCGAGCAGTAAACACCGGCAAGGTCTCGATAAGAACACAGGGCTGATTCGTTGCAGATTCTTGTCCGTACAGTTGTGGAGTGAAATCGACAGCCTCACCCGCGCTCGACGTGCGCAAACGCGAAGAGACGAAGTTGGGGCTCACGCGCCGGGCCCGACGGATGAACCGGGAGCTCGCCGCCGCGTTTCCGCACGTCTACTGCGAACTCGACTTCACCAATCCGCTGGAACTCGCCGTCGCGACCATTCTCTCGGCTCAATGCACCGACAAGCGCGTCAACTTGGTGACGCCTGCTCTGTTCGTGAGATATCGCACTGCGAAGGACTACGCCGAAGCGGATCGGACCGAACTCGAGGAATACATCCGCACCACCGGCTTCTACCGAAACAAGACGAACTCGCTCATCGGCCTCGGAACAGCGCTTCTCGAGAAGTTCGACGGCGAAGTCCCCGCGAACCTGAAAGACCTGGTGACACTGCCGGGGATCGGGCGCAAGACCGCCAACGTCGTCCTCGGCAACGCGTTCGACGTGCCGGGCATTACTGTCGACACCCACTTCGGGCGGCTTGTGCGGCGCTGGCAGTGGACGGACGAGGAAGACCCCGTCAAGGTCGAACATGCGGTCGGCGCACTGATCGAACGCAAGGAATGGACCTTGCTCTCACATCGCGTGATCTTCCACGGAAGGCGCGTCTGCCATGCGCGCAAACCGGCGTGCGGAGTCTGCGTTCTCGCGAAGGACTGCCCGTCGTACGGACTCGGACCGACCGACAAAGTCGCTGCGGCCGCGTTGGTGAAAGGGCCGGAGACCGAGCACCTGCTGGCGCTGGCAGGAATCGAGGCACCCGACGCGTCCGGACCGACGACGTGAACAATTCTGCCGCTCGATGGTCGTTGGCGGCTCTGGTCGTCGTCGCAGCGTTGGTGTTCGCGATCTGGCCGCGAAGCGAGGAACCGCAACCCGAAGCCACTGGACCCGGACGCGGAACCGCTGTCGTCGAGGATCGTCGTAGCGCCGACACCGCGGAAGCTCTCGCTCCCCTTCGCGAACGCGCCCAGCTCGCTCCGTGCCCGACGCCGACCGGCGACCCCGGTGCAGGCGGCCCCCTCGCCGGCATCACGCTCGAATGCATCGGCGACGGAACCCGCGTCGACATGGGGCAGGCGCTTGCGGGCCGGCCCGCGCTGATCAACCTGTGGGCGTACTGGTGCGGACCGTGCGCCGAGGAATTGCCACACCTGCAGGACTACGCCGCGCAGATGGACGGACGGCTCACCGTGCTGACCGTCCACCAGGACCGCAACGAAGAGAACGGGCTGGCGAAGCTCGCCGACTACGGCGTCACGTTGCCCGGAGTGCAGGACGGAACCGGCTCCATAGCAGCGGCCGTCGGCGCCCCGAGCGTCCTACCGGTGTCGATTCTGATCGACGCAGATGGCAATGTCGCCAAGGTGCTTCCACAACCGTTTCGCAGCGTCGAGGAAATCGACGACGCCGTAGCCGCCAATCTCGGGATCACCGCATGAGCACACCGCAGTGGCTCGATCGAGTGGTCGACGCAGCGGGCGGGGATCGCGGACTCGTCGACACCGACGGCATCAACCCGGTGTTGCAACGGACGGCTGCAGCAGGCGAGAAGACCAGATCCGCCTCGGTTCTCGTGCTGTTCGGCGGATCGGAAGAGCCGAATCCGGCCGCGCGCGGCGGGCTCCCCGCCGACGCGGACGTCCTGCTCACCCAGCGTGCGAGCACCCTGCGCCAGCACGGAGGCCAGATCGCATTTCCCGGAGGCGCCACCGACCCCGGTGACGACTCACCGATCGCCACGGCGCTCCGCGAAGCCGAAGAAGAGACCGGACTCGACCCCACCGGAGTTCAACCGCTGACGACGATGCCGGGAATCTACGTTCCGCCGTCGCGCTTCGACGTCGTACCCGTCCTCGCGTACTGGAGAACGCCCAGCGCCGTCGGCGTCGTCGACACGGCCGAAGCAGCACGAGTGGTCCGTGTCCCAATCGAGACACTGATCGATCCGGGCAACCGATTCCAGGTCAGACACCCTGCCGGCTACCAAGGCCCCGCATTCGCGGTCGACGGAATGCTGGTGTGGGGCTTCACCGGCGGTATTCTTGCAGGCCTGCTCGCGGTTTCCGGCTGGGAAACCGAGTGGGACACCGACGACATTCGCGATCTGGAGGCGAGCTTGGCAGCGGTAGCCGAATTTTCCGAGCCTTCCGCAGGCTCCACTCCCGCCAACTCTGGTCATTCCGCAGGCTCCACTCCCGCCGGCTCTGGTCATTCCGCAGGCTCCACTCCCGCCGGCTCTGGTCATTCCGCAGGCTCCACTCCCGCTGGACGGGATCAGTGACCGGCTCGACGTGGGTCGACATCGGCGTCGTCGCGGTCGCCTTGCTGGCGGCCACATCCGGATGGCGACAGGGCGCGGTGGCGTCGGCGATGGCATTTCTCGGTGTGGTGCTCGGTGCCGTTGCCGGAATCCTGATCGCACCGCACGTGCTGACGCACGTCGACGGTTCGAGGCTGCGGGTGTTCGTCGGAATCGCGCTGATCGTGGTCCTGGTGATCATCGGTGAAGTCTCGGGCATGGTGCTCGGCCGGGCGTTGCGCAGCGGAATGCATTCGCGCGGAGCAAGATCCGTGGACAGCGTCATCGGCGCCGCACTGCAGGCCGTCGCGGTCCTGGCCGCGGCGTGGTTGCTCGCGATTCCGCTGACATCGTCGTCGCAGCCCGAAGTTGCCAGCGCCGTGCGCGGTTCGCAGGTGCTCAGCAAGGTCGACGAGGTTGCACCGCAATGGCTTCGAGAGGTCCCGAAAGAATTCTCCGCGCTGCTCGACACTTCGGGGCTTCCCGACGTCATCGGGCCGTTCGGCCGTACCCCCGTCGCCAACGTCGACGCGCCCGATCCGGCGTTGCAGGCGAGTCCCCTCGTCGAGCAGCTGCACGAGAGCGTCCTCAAGATCAGCGGCGTTGCTCCGAGTTGCCAGAAGGCACTCGAAGGATCGGGCTTCGTCGTCGCTCCTGAAATGGTGATGACCAACGCTCACGTGGTTGCGGGAACCGAAGGCGTGACCGTGGATTCGATCGGCACGGTGCTCGACGCCGAGGTCGTTCTGTTCGACCCGGAGGAAGACGTCGCCATACTGCGTGTCCCCGGACTGCAGGCCCCGGTTCTGAATTTCGCGCAGCAGGCTGCGGTGTCGGGGGAGAGTGCGATCGTCCTCGGTTACCCGGGAGGCGGCCCGTACACGGCCAGCCCGGCTCGCATCCGCGAGATGTTGAACCTCAGTGGGCCCGACATCTACCGAACCGGAACCGTCGAACGGCAGGTGTACACGGTTCGCGGCACCGTCCGTCAGGGTAATTCCGGCGGCCCGCTCGTCGCGGAGGACGGCCAGGTGCTCGGTCTCGTGTTCGGCGCAGCCGTCGACGATCCCGATACCGGCTTCGTGCTCACCGCGAACGAGATCGACGACGAGTTGACGCGGAGCCTCGACAGCCCTGTCGCGGTCGGCACGGGTGCGTGCATCGTCTAGTGCGCCTTCGGCCTATGTGCGTGCGAATACATAACCCGCTATGTATTCGCACGCACATGGGTCAGCTACGAAGAATCAGCGCATTTCCCTGACCGCCGCCGCCGCAGAGTGCCGCAGCGCCGACTCCGCCGCCACGTCGCTTCAGTGAATGCGCCAGCGACAGCGCCAGCCGTGCTCCTGACATTCCGACAGGGTGTCCCAGTGCAATCGCACCACCGTGGATGTTCACCTTGTCCGCGTCGATGCCGAGCTGCGCCACCGACGCGAGTGCGACACCGGCGAAGGCCTCGTTGATCTCGAGCAGATCGAGGTCGCCGACCTTCAGGTCGCCGTCCTTCTCGAGGGCCTTCGCGATCGCGTTCGCCGGCTGGTGCAGCAGTGAGGTGTCCGGCCCGGCGACGAATGCCGACGTGCCCAGCTCGGCGAGCCACTCGATGCCCAGTTCCTGCGCCTTGGTCTTGCTCATCAACACGACCGCCGCCGCGCCGTCGGACAGCTGCGACGCCGATCCGGCGGTGATGGTGCCGTCTTCGAGAAAGGCTGGACGGAGTTTGCCGAGGCTCTCGGTCGTGGTGCCCGCTCGAATACCTTCGTCGGCGGACACGGTGACGGAACCTTTACGGGACTTGATCTCGACGGGCACGATCTCGTCGCCGAACGATCCGGCTTCCGTTGCCGCCGCTGCCAATTCGTGTGACCGGGCCGCGAACGCATCCTGACCTGCGCGGTCGAGGTCGGTGCCCTTGACGTAGCGATCCGTCGCCTCGCCCATCGAGACGTCGTCGAATGCGCAGATGAGCGCGTCACGATCGAGTGAATCGTCGAGAGTGGCGCTGCCGTAGCGGAATCCGGTGCGTGCGCCGCGAGCGAGGTAGGGCGCGTTGGTCATCGACTCCATACCGCCGGCGACGACGATGTCGGCGTCACCGGACTTGATGAGCCGGTCGCCATCGATGATCGCCTGCAGACCGGACAAACACAGGTTGTTGATCGTGATGGCGGGAGTGGTGAGCGGGATGCCTGCGGACGCGGCGGCCTGCCGCGCCGGATTCGGCCCGACGCCTGCCTGGACCACGTTGCCCATGATGACCGAATCGACTGCGGATGCGTCGACTCCTGCGCGTTCGAGCGCGCCGCGGATGGCGTGCGCGCCGAGGTCGGCAGCGCTCAGCGACGCGAGTGCTCCAGCGAGCTTTCCGATGGGGGTGCGTGCCCCGGCGACCAAAACCGTCTCTGCCATGTGCGTCTCTCCTGATGATCGGGTGAGCAGCACATTACTTGCACGCCCTACTACTCGATACGGCAGAGGGTGAGCAGCTGCTCGGTTACCTCGCGTGGAGCTTCTTGATGTGCGTAGTGGCTTGCCCCGCGCACGGTGTGCAGGCGCCTTCCCGGGGCCCAGGCGATATCGGCATCCACCGTTCGTGCGAGAACGTACGGGTCGAGCTCGCCGCGGATCTGAAGTACCGGGATGCTCAGCTGCTTGTCCATGGCGCGCATGAACCGCCTGCCGTCGCCGCGCAGCTGACTACGGAAAGCCCAGCGCTGATACTCCAGGGCGCTGTGCGCGGCACCCGCGATACGGATTGCGCTGCGCATCTGGCGTGCGGTGTCGGCGAATTCCTCGGTTCCGTGCCAACCAGGGTTGGTGCGATGCCGAAGAAGCTGCTCGACGGCGGCGCCTGCATTCTTGGTCAGGGCACGCTCGGGAACGAGTGGGACCTGATACCGGAGGAAGAACGGCAGCAGTGCCCGGCGCTGCGCCTTGTTCGCCAACGTGGCATGGCGAAGAGCCTTCGGGTGGGGAGATCCGATCAGCCCGATCGACCGGACCATGCGCGGATGAAGCGCGGCCGTAGCCCAGCACACCAAACCGCCGTCGGCGTGACCGATCAGTGTCGCCTGGCCGTAGCCGAGCGCACGAATCAGCCCGACGACGTCACCGGCGAGGGTCCAGCCGTCGTAGCCGCGCGGCGGCTTGTCGGTGTCTCCGTAACCGCGCAGATCGACGGCCACTGCTCGATAACCGGCCTCGGTCAATGCCGTCAGTTGATGACGCCACGACCACCAGAAGTCCGCGAAACCGTGAAGCAGCACGACGAGCGGTGCGTCGGCAGGCGCGTCGGAGGTCTCGACGACGTGGAACCGAATGCCGTTCGCGTGGATGTCACGGTGAGTCCAGGGTCCGGGGAACCGGACGGTGGACGGATCTGGCGCGATCATGGGAAAACGTACGAACGCGCGCTACTGCTTGTAACCGGAGATACCGGGTGTCGACTCGTGCTGGTTCGGCAGCACCGTCGATGCCTGCTTCAGCGAATCGATGGTTTTCTCGGGCTTGCGCAGTTTCTTCACGCGCAGATATCCGAGGAATCCGAACAAACCGGCCACGACCAGCATGAAGGCGAAGACGATCAGGAACGCTGCCCAGCGTGGCAGCCAGATGTCGAGCGTCTCGGCGAGGAAGAAGAAGAAAAAGAATGCGCTGAAGATCAGGACGGCGAGTGCCAGCAGGAAGAACAGACTGCCCTGCAAGCCCTTCTTGATCTCGCCGGTGACCTCGGCCTTCGCGAGTTCGACTTCGGCGCGAACCAGAGTGGACACCTGTGCCGTCGCGTCCTTGACGAGATTGCCGATGCTGCCGGTGCCCGGCGCTCGGTAATCCACGTCCGAGAGCGGGATGGACGAGATGGTGTTCGGTACTCCGTCCGGGTATGTGCCATTGCCGCGATTGGTCTCGCTCAACTTCTCGACCCCTCCACTTGCTGATGCTGGTAGTTCTCGTCCGGTTCTCCGCAGTAACACTAGTGCCGAACCCCGCGGCAGTGCTGTGCGCCTCGAATTGCCCGACTCGATTCTGGCGTCCACTGAAATTCTGATGTCCTCGTCAGGTAACTTGCCTTGTCGTACATACCCCCTTCTTTCGAGTGCAACCGCAGGAGCACAACCGTGAGTACTACCTCCGCCGTCCCCGGTGACGGCACCACTGCGCCGGCCCCGGAGGTACCACGGTCCCGCATCGTCGTTGCCTCCATGGTGGGAACGTCGATCGAGTTCTTCGACTTCTACATCTACGCGACCGCCGCCGTGCTCGTCTTCCCCAAATTGTTCTTTCCGGCAGGCAACGACACGACGGCGCTGCTCGCCTCGTTCGCCACGTTCGGTCTCGCGTTCGTCGCGCGTCCCATCGGCTCGATCCTGTTCGGTCACTTCGGCGACCGCATCGGCCGGAAGGCGACGCTCGTCGGTTCGTTGTTGACGATGGGTATCGCCACGTTCGCCATCGGATTGCTGCCGACGTACGCGGCGGTGGGGCTGTGGGCGCCTGCGCTGCTGGCGATCATGCGCTTCACCCAGGGCGTGGGCCTCGGCGGTGAGTGGAGTGGCGCTGCCCTCCTCGCCACGGAAACCGCGAAGCCGGGCAAGCGTGCCTGGGCGGCGATGTACCCGCAGCTGGGCGCTCCGATCGGCTTCTTCTTCGCCAACGGCATCTTCTTGCTCATCGTTCAGATCACCGGCTACGACTCCGCGAACTCCGCCACCGATCACGCATTCCTGACCTGGGGCTGGCGTGTTCCGTTCCTGCTCAGCGCGGTCATGGTGATCATCGGCCTGTACGTGCGCCTCAAGCTCGAAGAAACTCCGGTCTTCAAGCTCGCCGTCGAGCGTGGCCAGAAGGTCAAGACGCCCCTCGCCGAGGTGTTCAAGACCAGTTGGCGTCAGCTGATCATCGGCACGTTCGTCATGCTCGCCACGTACACGCTCTTCTACATCATGACGACGTGGGTGGTCAGCTACGGCACCGGCAAGGTCTCCGACGTGAACGGCCCGAAGATCACCATTGCCTACACGGACTTCCTCGAACTTCAGCTGATCGCGGTGCTGTTCTTCGCCGGCCTCATCCCGGTCGCGGGTTGGCTGGCCGACCGGTTCGGCCGTCGCCCCACGCTGATCGTCATCACGACGGCGATCATCGTGTTCGGGCTCTCGTTCAATTGGCTCGCCGCTCCCGAGAGCGCGACCGCGGGACGGATGCTGGTGTTCATGTGCATCGGCCTCGGTCTGATGGGTCTGACGTTCGGTCCGATGAGTGCTGTTCTGCCCGAGCTCTTTCCGACGAACGTGCGCTACACCGGATCGGGGATCTCGTACAACACCTCGTCGATCCTCGGTGCTGCCGTCGCACCGTTCATCGCGACGTGGCTGGTGAGCACCTACGGAGTCGGGTGGGTCGGGGTGTACCTGGCGATCGCGGCTGCGCTGACGCTGATCTCGCTGATCGTCATGAAGGAAACACGGGACAAGCAGCTCGAGAACGTGTAGTTCGCCGAACTGAAAAGCCCCCGAGTCGACATCGACTCGGGGGCTTTCTCGTGTGCTGCTAGCGGCCCTTCTTGATCGACTCGAACACCTTCGGGTCGACGAGGGTCGAGGTGTCGCCCAGGTCGCGACCCTCGGCGACGTCGCGGAGCAGGCGGCGCATGATCTTGCCGGATCGGGTCTTCGGGAGCTCGGGGACGATCGAGATCTCACGTGGACGTGCGATCGGCGAGATCTCGGTGGAGACCTGGGCTTTGAGTTCCTTGATGAGGTCGTCGCCGGTGTTCTCGACTCCCGCGCGCAGGATGACGAAGGCGACGATGCCCTGGCCGGTGGTCTCGTCGGCGGCACCGACGACAGCGGCCTCGGCGACGCCGTGGTGGCTGACGAGGGCCGATTCCACCTCGGAGGTGGAGATGCGGTGACCGGAGACGTTCATGACGTCGTCGACGCGTCCGAGAACCCACAGGGCGCCGTCGTCGTCGTACTTTGCACCGTCGCCGGCGAAGTACCAGCCTTCTTCGGCGTAGCGGGACCAGTAGGTGTCCTTGTATCGCTCCATGTCGCCCCAGATGCCGCGGAGCATCGCCGGCCACGGCTCGTCGAGAACGAGGTAGCCGTTACCGCCGTTGCCGAGAGGCTTGGCGTCGTCGTCGACGATCTTCGCCGAGATTCCTGGCAACGGTGTCATCGCCGAACCCGGCTTGGTGGTGGTGACGCCGGGGAGCGGGGAGATCATGATCGCGCCGGTCTCGGTCTGCCACCAGGTGTCGACGATCGGCGCGGTTCCGCCGCCGACGACGTCGCGGAACCAACGCCAGGCTTCGGGGTTGATGGGTTCGCCGACGGAGCCGAGGAGCCTGACGGAGGTGAGATCGTGAGCCTCGGGAATCTCCTTGCCCCACTTCATGAATGTGCGGACGAGGGTGGGGGAGGTGTAGTAGATCGAGACCTTGTACTTCTCGATGACGTTCCAATGACGGTGCTCGTCGGGCGAATTGGGAGTTCCCTCGTAGACGACCTGGGTCGCGCGATTCGAGAGGGGCCCGTAGACGATGTAGGAATGCCCTGTCACCCAACCGATGTCGGCGGTGCACCAGTAGACGTCTTTGCCTGCCTTGTGGTCGAAGACGTTGTGGTGGGTGTAGGAAGTCTGGGTGAGGTAGCCGCCGGAGGTATGGATGATGCCCTTGGGCTTACCCGTCGTACCGGAGGTGTAGAGGATGAACAGTGGATGCTCGGCCGGGAACGGCTGAGCTTCGTGCTCCTTCGACGCCTTCGCGACGCTCTCGTGCCACCACAGGTCGCGGCCCTCGGCCCAGGACACCTCGGAGTCGGTGCGCTTGACGACGAGCACGTGTTGGATCGATGCCGCCCCGTCGACGGCTTGGTCGACGGTGTCCTTGATCGGGGCAGGCTTGCCGCGTCGCCACTGGCCGTCGGTGGTGATGACGAGTTTCGCTTCGGCGTCGTCGATGCGTGAGCGCAGCGCGGTGGCCGAGAAGCCGGCGAACACGACCGAGTGGGTCAGGCCGAGGCGAGCGCACGCGAGGATCGAGACGATGGCCTCGGGGATCATCGGCATGTAGATCGCAACGCGATCCCCGGCGACGAGTCCCAGGTCGGTGAGGGTGTTGGCGGCCTGGCTGACCTCGGCGAGGAGGTCGGAGTAGGTGACGTCGCGGCTGTCGCCGGGTTCGCCTTCCCATGCGATGGCGACCTGATCTCCATGGCCGTCGAGCACGTGCCGATCGACGCAGTTGTAGGCGACGTTGAGTTTGCCGTCGGCGAACCACTTGGCGACGGGTGCGTCGGACCAGTCCAGTACCTCGGTGAACGGGGTGTGCCAGTGGAGGCGGCGCGCTTGCTCGGCCCAGAACGCCAGGCGGTCCTTGTCGGCTTCGGCGTACAGATCCGCGGTGGCATTCGCCTGTGCCGCGAACTCCGCCGAAGGCGGGTAGGAGTCCGGAGCAGTCTCGGATGCTTCGGCGCCGGAGGCTCCAGAGGTACTGGTCGTCATCTCGAATAGCTCTCTCTCGTCCGTGAGTGTGGGGCCTTTCAATGCCACCACGGGTCGCGCGGAGCGACCCTCTTGCAGCCCTTGTGAGGGTAGTCACATGTGAGTGCCATCGCACCGTTGCATCGGCGTGCAACCCTCTGATCTGCGGCGATCGGTAGGTTTCGCGCGGTGGGCGGTATTCAGTGCCGTTCTGTCGGCCAGGTCCGAAAGGGGAGGTTCTCATCCCTCGGGAAATAACTTGCCGAAAAGTTTCGAACGTGTTTCGTACTTACCGAGAAGTCAGCAGAAACTGGGGGAGTTCACATGTTCGTTTCAGGATGTGTCTAAAGTCCTCGGTATTGAGATCGTTGCCACCCCCCGCAGAAACGGAAGTGGCTGGCGGTCGCCCCACACAAACCCGTGGGCGTGACGCCCGTGGGTCGATCATGGCGAACCCGTGATCAAACCGAGGAGAGGATTTGTTTTGCGTAGAACACGCATTGCGACGGCTGCCGTAGCAGTTGTCGTAGGAGCGGCGCTGGTCACAGCGTGCTCATCGAGCGACTCGTCCAGTGGCGGTGGATCCGGAGACGGATCTGCGATCGTCAACGCCTGGAGCGGCGAGCCCCAGAATCCGCTTGTTCCTACCAACACCAGCGAGAACACCGGTGGACGAGTCGTCGACTCCGTCTTCGCCGGACTCGTCTCGTACACACCCGAGGGCGGTGTGGAGAACGAGGTCGCCGACACGATCGACACGACCGATGGTCAGAACTACACCATCACACTGAAGGACGGCTGGACCTTCACCGACGGCACCCCCGTCACCGCCAAGTCGTTCGTCGACGCGTGGAACTACGGTGCACTCTCGACCAACGCACAGCTGCAGGGTTCGTTCTTCGACCCGATCCAGGGCTACGACGAGGTCGCCGCCGAGAACCCGACGGTCCAGACGATGTCCGGACTGAAGGTCGTCGACGACAAGACGTTCACCATCGAGCTCAAGCAGCCCGAAGCCGCATTCCCCGATCGTCTCGGATTCGCTGCGTACTACCCACTGCCCGAGGTCGCCTACGCGGACATGGCAGCGTTCGGCGAGAACCCGATCGGCAACGGACCGTACAAGTTCGCATCGGACGGCGCATGGCAGCACAACGTCCGCATCGACCTGATCACCAACCCGGACTACGACGGTAACCGCAAGCCGGCCAACGGCGGCGTCAGCTTCATTCTCTACAGCAACCTCGACACCGCGTACACGGATCTGCTGTCGAACAACGTCGACGTTCTCGACAACGTCCCGTCCTCGGCCGTGACCACCTTCGAGACCGACCTGCCCGGACGCACGGTCAACCAGCCGTCCGCCAGCATCGAGACGTTCACCATCCCGTCCCGTCTCGCGCACTTCGGTGGCGAAGAAGGCGTTCTGCGTCGTCAGGCGATCTCCAAGTCGATCAACCGCGACCAGATCACCGAGCAGATCTTCAACAAGACGCGTACGCCGGCCAAGGATTACACCAGCCCCGCCATCGAAGGCTGGACCGGAGATCTGTCCGACGTCTCCAATGTCGAGTACGACCCCGAAGGCGCCAAGGATCTCTGGGCCAAGGCCGACGCGATCGCGCCGTGGACCGGAACGTTCGCCATCGCGTACAACTCCGATGGTGGACACCAGGAATGGGTCGACGCCGTCACCAACAGCATCCGCAACACCCTTGGCATCGAGGCACAGGGTGCGCCGTACCCGACGTTCGCCCAGCTCCGTACCGAGGCGACGAACCGCACCATCCAGACCGCGTTCCGCTCGGGCTGGCAGGGTGACTACCCGCAGCAGTACGGCTTCCTCGCGCAGAACTACCAGACCGGTGGCAGCTCCAACGACGGTGACTACTCGAACCCCGAGTTCGACCGTCTGCTTCGCGAGTCTGCAGGCGAGACGGACAAGGACAAAGCGCAGGATCTGGTCAACCAGGCCCAGGAAATCCTGCTCAACGACCTGCCCGCCGTGCCGAACTGGTACCGCAACGCAGCCAGCGGTTGGTCCGAGAACGTGACCAACGTGAAGATCGGCTGGGACGGAATCCCGATCTACAACGAGATCGAGAAGAACTGATCTTCGTCGTCACACCTTCATGAGACCGAGCAGGGCGGTAGGTCTTTCACCTACCGCCCTGCTCGTGTGCGTGCCCCCCACTTTCTCGACGCCCCACTGCGCTTGATCGACAACGCGGCGGTGATGTCCACCTTCCTCCAAAGGAGGTGATCCGGTGCTCTGGTACATCGGACGCCGAATACTTCAGATGATCCCCGTCTTCATCGGGGCAACATTCTTGATCTACGCCATGGTCTTCCTGCTGCCGGGCGACCCCATCGCCGCGCTCGCCGGAGACAAAGCCATCAGCCCGGCCGTCGCCGATCAGCTTCGTGCCCGCTACAACCTCGACCAGCCCTTCATCGTGCAGTACCTGCTGTATCTGAAGGGCATCTTCACCCTCGACTTCGGAATGTCGTTCTCCGGCAGGCCCGTCAGCGAAGTGCTCGCCCAAGCCTTCCCGATCACCATCAAGCTGGCGTCGATGGCGCTCGTCATCGAAGCGATCTTCGGAATCGGCTTCGGCCTCATCGCCGGACTGCGCAAGGGAAAGCTGTTCGACAGCTCGGTCCTCGTGCTGAGCCTGGTGCTCATCGCAATCCCGATCTTCGTCATCGGCTTCCTCGCCCAGTTCTTCGTCGGTATCAAGTGGGGCATCGTTCCTCCGACCGTCGGTGGCAACACGAGTTTCAAGAATTTGCTGCTGCCTGCATTCGTGCTCGCGTCGGTGTCGTTCGCCTACATCGTCAGGCTCACCCGCACCTCGGTGGCCGAGAACCTCAGCGCAGATTTCGTCAGAACGGCGACGGCAAAGGGACTCTCGCGCAAGCGAGTGGTGAACGCGCACGTTCTGCGTAACTCGCTGATCCCCGTCGTCACGTTCCTCGGAGCCGATCTCGCCGGCCTCATGGCGGGCGCGATCATCACCGAGGGAATCTTCAACATCAACGGTGTCGGTGGCACCATCTACCAGGCCGTCATCCGAGGCGAGGCGCCGACAGTCGTGTCCTTCGTGACGGTCTTGATCGTGGTCTACCTGGTCGCCAACCTCGTCGTCGATCTCCTCTATGCAGCGCTCGACCCAAGGATTCGTTATGCCTGAGCCCACTTCGAAGTCCGGACGCGCTGTCCGGCAAGCGCGTTTCGTCGAGTCCGACGAGGTGATCGACGTCAGTCAGACCGACGCCGTGAACATCGACGAGGCCCCCGCCAGTATCTGGAAGGATGCGTGGCGCAGCCTGCGCACTCGGCCGATCTTCATCATCTCGGCGATCATCATTCTCGCGGTGCTGGTCGTCGCGGCGTTCCCAAGCTTGTTCACCAGCACCGATCCCCGGTACTGCAACCTGGATTTCAGCATGCAGGGACCCGGCGGCGGACACATCTTCGGGTTCGACCGTCAGGGCTGTGACATCTACTCGCGCACCATCTTCGGCGCGCGCGCGTCGGTGCTCACCGGTGTCGGTACCACCTTCCTGGTGGTCGTGATCGGCGTGCTCTTCGGCGCATTCGCCGGGTTCTACGGCGGCTGGGCCGATTCACTCCTCTCGCGCTTGACCGACATCTTCTTCGGTGTCCCGCTGATCCTGGCCGCCATCGTCCTCATGCAGCTCTTCACCGATCGCACGATCTGGACCGTGGTGCTGGTGCTTGCTCTGTTCGGTTGGCCCCAGATGGCTCGTATCACCCGAGGCGCTGTCCTCTCCGCCAAGAACAACGATTACGTGATGGCCTCGCGCGCGCTCGGAGTCTCCAAGGTGCGCACTCTGATTCGGCACGTACTGCCGAACTCGATGGCACCGATCATCGTCGTCACGACCATCTCACTCGGCACGTTCATCGTCGCCGAGGCGACGCTGTCGTTCCTCGGAATCGGACTGCCGCCCACCGAGGTCTCGTGGGGAGGCGACATCAGTGCCGCACAGGTGACTCTTCGTTCGGGGTCGACCATTCTGTTCTATCCCGCTGCAGCACTGGCCATCACCGTTCTCGGCTTCATCATGATGGGCGACGCCTTGCGTGATGCCCTCGATCCCAAAGCTCGGAAGCGGTGAGCGAGCGCATGAAGGAGGAAGCGATGAGTGTCGATTCCGGCAAGGAGCTCGGCGACGTCGAGCAGCCACTGCTCGACATCAAGAACCTCGAGGTGTCCTTCACCTCGAACGCCGGTCCGGTACCAGCCGTTCGCGGAGTCAGTCTGACCGTGTACCCCGGGCAGACGGTCGCGATCGTCGGCGAATCCGGATCGGGCAAATCGACGACGGCACACGCCATCATCAATTTGCTGCCCGGCACCGGCACGGTGACGGCGGGAGAGATCTGGTTCGACGGCAAAGATCTGGCGAAGGCGAAAGAGAAGGAATTCGTCGACATCCGCGGAAACCAGATCGGTCTGGTCCCGCAGGATCCGATGTCCAACCTCAATCCGGTGTGGAAGATCGGCTATCAGATCGAAGAAGCACTGACGGCCAACGGAATTGCCAAGGGCAAAGGTGCCAAGGCCCGCGCAGTCGAACTTCTCGAAGAGGCAGGACTGTCCGACTCGGAGAAGCGGGTTAATCAGTACCCGCACGAGTTCTCCGGCGGTATGCGTCAGCGTGCCCTCATCGCGATCGGTCTCGCTGCGCGGCCCAAGCTGCTCATCGCCGACGAACCGACGACGGCGCTCGACGTGACCGTCCAGCGGCAGATCCTCGATCACCTCGAAGGGCTGACGAAGGAACTCGGCACGGCAGTTCTCCTCATCACCCACGACCTCGGGCTCGCTGCAGAGCGGGCATCGCATCTGGTGGTGATGAGCAAGGGCAGGATCGTGGAATCCGGTCCTGCGCTGGAGATTCTGCAGAATCCGCAACATCCGTACACCAAGAAACTGGTGTCGGCGGCTCCGTCGCTCGCGTCTCAGCGGTTGACGTCGTCGGTGGCGCGCAAAGAGATCGTCGCGCATGCCAAGGAGGTCGCCGAAGAGGTCGTGAAGGAGGAGGCCGAGGTCGATGCGGCGTTCGAGCCGTCGACAGACACGGTCCTCGTCGTCGACAAGCTGACCAAGCAATTCAAACTGCGCGGCGGCAGCCCATTCAAATCGACGGTGTTCACGGCGGTCAAGGACGTGTCCTTCACAGTCGCACGTGGCACGACCACCGCTATCGTCGGTGAGTCGGGTTCCGGTAAATCGACTGTGGCACAGATGGTCCTGGGATTGCTCGAACCAACCGAAGGCTCGGTGCAGTTCGACGGCCGGGATGTCGCCGGTTTGAGCAACCGGGATGCGTTCGCGTTCCGTCGCCGAGTGCAGCCGATCTTCCAGAATCCCTACGGCTCACTCGACCCGATGTACTCGATCTACCGCACCATCGAAGAGCCGCTGCGTACCCACAAGGTCGGTTCCAAGAAGGAGCGTGAGGCGCGGGTCAGAGATCTACTCGACAAGGTCTCGCTCCCGTCGTCGGTCATGCGCCGGTTCCCGAACGAGCTCTCGGGTGGACAGCGTCAGCGCGTTGCCATAGCGCGCGCGTTGGCATTGCAGCCCGAGATGGTCATCTGCGACGAGGCCGTGTCCGCGCTGGACGTTCTCGTCCAGGCGCAGATTCTGGAACTGCTCAACGACCTGCAGGCCGAACTCGGATTGACGTACCTCTTCATCACGCACGACCTCGCCGTCGTCCGACAGATCGCCGACGACGTCCTCGTCATGCGGTCGGGAGAGATCGTCGAAGCTGCGAAGACAGACGAGGTCTTCCAGAACCCGAAGGAGGAGTACACCCAGCGATTGCTCTCGGCAATCCCCGGTGGGTCCATTCCGCTCGGAGCCTGACGCTGCTCGAAGGGTCACTCCGCAGGCTGCGCTCCCGGCTACAGGGTCACTCCGCAGGCTGCGCTCCCGGCTACAGGGTCACTCCGCAGGCTGCGCTCCCGGCCCGAGGGGGTACCGTCGTTCACCGTGACGGACCCCCTCGCGCCCCTGCTCGAACTGCCCGGCGTCATCGACGCGGCCGAACGGGCACGCGATGCTCTCGGCGCAGTTCATCGCCACAAAACCAATCGCCGCGGGTGGCCCGCGACGGCCGCGGAAGCCGCCGTGCGTGCGGCGAGGTCGTCGTCAGCCCTCGAGGGCGGGTCGATGGACTTCCCCCGCGAGGGTGAGGACGGCGATCCGATTCTTGCCGGCTCCCTGCGCGTGGCGTCGGCACTCGACGGTGACGCACTGCAGAACATGGTGCCGATCTGGAAGCGCGCCCCACTCCAAGCCCTGGCACGTCTGCATCTACTCGCCGCGGCCGATCTCGTCGACGACGAGGCCTCCCTCGGCCGACCGAGGCCCGACGCGGGCATCGGTGAGCGGCTCGACTTCTTGGCTCAGTTGGTCACGGGCGGAACCGCCGCTCCCGCACCCGTCATCGCCGCGATCGTGCACGGGGAGATCTTGACGCTCGCACCCTTCGGTACGGCCGACGGAATTGTCGCGCGCGCCGCGTCACGACTGGTGGCGACGTCCTCCGGACTCGATCCGCACAATCTGGGCGTGCCCGAGGTCAGTTGGATGCGCCGAGCCCAGGCCTATCGCGACGGCGCGGCTGGCTTTGCGGCCGGCACGGCATCGGGTGTCGGGAGCTGGGTCATCTACTGCTGCGGCGCAATCGAAGCCGGGGCAATGGAAGCAACGTCGATCGCCGAAGCTGCGGCAGCCGAGAAGTAGAGCCGTATCCATCGATCCTGAGGGTGTGGTCGGCACATAAAAGGGCGGCGTCGTCGAGGTGAGTCGACTTCGCCGCCCGTTAGCACGGACTACCTGGTTACCAAGCGTGCAAAGGTGGGCTGTGGCGATCGAGATGATCGCGAGGCCTCGGCGTAATTTCGGTGAAGTAGGAGGTCATCCCTGCAACCGGTGCAGGGTTCTTGCTGCTGCTTACCGAAACTCGCAGGCCCACAGCGCTTCTGCCCTGTCAGCGGCGCGCTCCGCGTGGGTGCCTGATGTCCGTGCTGGGAATCCTGGTCGGGAGAAACGAACCTTCTCTTCCGGCTCGATCTTGGCCTTCCGTTCTTCCGTATGTCATTTGTACCCCGTGACGGCGCTCACATCAAGGGGTTGGGCTCAGCGTTTTCCGCGGAGCAGTCCGTAGGTGATTGCGCCGGCTGCAATCGCGCTCAAACCTACTGCGGCACTTGCCGCTACGGTTGTACCCGACGGCTTCTGCAGCCGCGATCTCAGTGACACGGGATTGGAGAACGTCAGAATGGGCCAGCCGAGCGAAGCCGCTTCCTTGCGCAGTGCTCGATCGGGGTTCACCGCCGTCGGATGGCCGACGGCGCGCAGCATCGGGAGATCGGTCACCGAATCGGAGTACGCGTACGACTGCGCCAGATCGTAGTTGTGCGAGGCGGCAAGTGAATTCATGGCCTCGACCTTGCCCTCTCCGTAGCAGTAGAACGCGACCGTCCCGTTGTAGCGGCCGTTCTCCACCTCCATGCGCGTCGCGGTACTGATGTCCGCGCCGAGGGCCTCGGCGATGGGGCCGACGATTTCCTCGCCCGAGGCGGAGACGACGACGATGTCGTGGCCGCGAAGTTTGTGGTCGGCGATCAGATCGGCAGCTTCGGCGAACACGAGCGGATCAACTATGTCGTGCAACGTTTCTGCAACGATCGATCGGACTTGTTCGACGTCCCAACCGGCGCACATGCTCGCGATATGTGCTCGCATTCGTTCCATCTGATCGTGGTCGGCGCCGGAGAGCAGGAAAAGAAACTGTGCGTAGCTGCTCTTCAGTACGGCACGGCGGTTTATGAGCCCCTGATCGAAGAACGGTTTGCTGAATGCGAGCGTGCTCGACTTGGCGATAATTGTTTTGTCCAGGTCGAAGAACGCTGCAATTCTTCCGGTAGGCGGTGCGGTTTCGGCTGCGTCTGTGCTGGCGCTGGAGGTCACGATCCTCACAATAGAGGCCGAACGTGTCTCGTCGATGTCTCGTACCTGTTCGACACTGCAATTTCCGAATGTTGAACTTGCAAACAGGCCGTGCGCCAGGTGTAGTATCGAAGCAGTCCGATTCAGTTCGGACGTGTTCAGCCCGACCCCCCGGGGCTGAACTAGACGACCCTCGCCTCCTCCCCCCCTGGCGAGGGTCGTCCTCTGTCCGGACCAAAATTCTGGTACCGGTGTCCAGGAATTCATCCACAACCCCTCGATTCATCCACATTTTCGTGAACGGCGTTTCCGCCGACCGGAATTGAGCGCAGGCTCTGTTCATGGAATTCGACGGATTCGACGGGCACCTACAGCGGCCATGTCTGCTGGTCGTGGCCGATGTGGGAGTGCGCGGCGATGCGGCGCGGGTCGCGGCTGCAGTGGATTGTGTTGTGCTGGAACGCAACCTACCGGTCGGTAAGTTAGTTGAGGAGCCCTCCTCGCTCCGCCTCGACTGGGAGCGCGCCGGAGTGGTGTTGCTCGACGTCGATACCGCCGCCACGATGCTCGCACTTCGCCCGACC
Organism: Rhodococcus sp. (in: high G+C Gram-positive bacteria); assembly: GCF_023264675.1. Taxonomy (GTDB): domain Bacteria; phylum Actinomycetota; class Actinomycetes; order Mycobacteriales; family Mycobacteriaceae; genus Rhodococcoides. The sequence continues at coordinate 171,661 of NZ_JAHFVG010000001.1, read as the reverse complement.
CGACGAGCAGGCGTCGTAATCCTCACGCGGGTAGACCCGACCGTCGACCACTGGCGAGCGGCCACGGCAATCGGCGCTGCGGACGTACTGCGCATGCCCGACGACGAGGAAACCCTGGTTCGCATTCTCGCCAGCGGAGCGAACCAGGACCGCGGTGACGGCGGGGTCATCGCGGTCGTCGGTGCCCGCGGGGGAGTCGGTGCTTCGACGCTGGCGGCGGCGACGGCACTGACCGCAGCAACGGACGCGCGGACTCTCCTGGTCGACTGCGACGCCTACGGCGGGGGTCTGGATTTACTGCTCGGCTGGGAGGAAGACCCAGGACTGCGTTGGTCGGGCATCGTCGTCGAAGCAGGAAGAATCTCCGGCGACGCACTCCATGGCGCCTTGCCGTCGAGGGGGATGTTGTCGGTGTTGGCGGCCGCCAGAGTCAGGGACCAGTCGTCGACGGGCGGAATCGCCGTGACCGCCGCCGCTGCCGTCGTCGACTCCGGACGTAGATCGGGTGATCTCGTGATCTGCGACGTGCCGCGTCTTCCCGGCCCGCTGTCCGATGCCGTGCACGATGCCGCCGATCTCGTCGTACTTCTGGTGCAGGCAGATCTCGGCTCGGTGGCGGCTGCGGAGAACATCGCCGGATACTTGAGTTCCCGCAACTCGAACGTCGGGTTGGTGGTTCGTGGCCCAGCGCCAGGAGGACTTCGCGGAGCCGAGATCGCCGACGCTCTGCAACTGCCACTGTTGGCATCGGTGAGGCCCGAGCCGGGGTTGGCCAGGCAGGTGGAGCGCGGAGGGCTTCGGCTCGGACGGAGATCTCCGCTCGGCTCGGCAGCGCGGACGATCCTTCGAACTTTCGCCCGCAAACCTCAGACGAGTCGTGCTGCATGAGCGCTGTGGTCACCGGCGAACTTCTCGACCGGGTGCGCGATCGCCTGTCTCAGTCCGCGGACGAACCGACTCCGACGATGGTTGCCGCTGCAATCAGGATCGAGGCGGGTGGCGTTCTCAGCGACACCGATCTTCTGGCAGCGTTGCGTGAGCTGCAGACCGAGCTGACCGGCGCCGGGCCTCTGGAATCCTTGCTGAGCGACCCGACCGTCGCCGACGTACTCGTCACCGCTCCCGACGAAGTGTGGGTCGATCGCGGCGCAGGCCTGGAACGAACGAAGATCGGATTCGCGAACGAAGCGGCAGTTCGACGACTCTGCCAGCGGTTGGCTCTGTCGGCCGGCCGCAGACTCGACGATGCCCAGCCCTGGGTGGACGGTCAGCTTCCCGGAGTCGGCGACGGGACCTTCGGGGTCAGGTTGCATGCCGTGCTCGCTCCTGTGGCCCGCGGAGGTACGTGTTTGTCCCTTCGGGTGCTGCGTCCGACGACCCAGGGGCTCGGCGCTCTCGCCCTACGAGGTGCTGTCGAGCCCGAGGCGCTCGGCCTGTTGAGCAGAATCGTCGCCGCCCGGCTCGCTTTCCTCGTCGTGGGTGGGACCGGCGCGGGGAAAACCACGCTGTTGGCGGCGTTGCTGGGTGAGGTGAACCCACGCGAGCGGATCATCTGCGTCGAGGATGCCGCCGAGCTCGCACCGGCTCACCCGCACGTCGTACGAATGGTCGCCCGGGCACCCAATGTCGAGGGCGTCGGCGAAGTGACCGTGCGCCAGCTGGTTCGGCAGGCGCTGCGGATGAGGCCGGATCGACTGGTGGTGGGGGAGGTGCGCGGCGCGGAGGTGGTGGATCTCCTCACTGCGCTCAACACCGGCCACGACGGTGGAGCGGGCACCATCCACGCCAACTCCACCGCCGAGGTCCCCGCCCGCCTCGAAGCCCTCGCTGCTCTGGGCGGCATGGATCGCGGTGCGTTGCACAGTCAACTCGCCGCAGCCGTGCACGTCGTGCTGCACGTCCACCGCGCGTCGGACGGTCGCCGCCGGCTGCGAGAGATCGCCGTCGTGATGCCCGAGGAATCGGGTCGTGTGCGAATAGTGGCTGCCTGGAACATCTCCGGTGAACCACAACCCGGGCGAGCTCGGCTGAACGAGTTGCTCGCTGCACGACTCGAGGTCGAATGAACGCCGCGGCATTGCTGCTGTGCGCGGCAGCTCTGCTGATGATTCCCGTGAGACGCCCACGTCTGGCTGTTCTGCGTCGCCAGGCCACAAGTCGAATGTTGTTCTTGCACAGCCGTATAGTGTCGATTGCGGCTGCCGCTGCGGCAGTGATCTCGGTCGGATGGCTGGGCGGGCTCCACGAGGTGGTCGCGGCAGCGCTGGTGTTCGCCACGGTGTGGACGATCAGAAGCAAAGCCGCCCGTCGTCGCCGTCATCGCAGCGAGTGCGAGTCGCTGATCGCCGGATTGGAGACGGTCATCGGAGAACTTCGGGTCGGAGCGCACCCAGCGCTCGCGTGTGTCGCTGCGGCCGCAGACTCGACGGGAACCGTTGCTACCGCCTTCGTCCGTGCATCCGGGCGCGCCCGACTGGGCGGAAACGCCTACGCGGGTTTGCACGTGACGGATTCACCGGTCTCCAACGAACTCGAGACTCTGGCGCGCGCGTGGAGGGTCGCGGACGAGCACGGCCTCGCGCTCGTCGGTCTGCTCGCCGCCGCGAGAGGAGACATCTTGGCACGCAGGCGATTCCGAGATCGGACCGAGGCGTCGCTCGCGGGGGCGCGTGCAACGGGGACCGTGCTGGCCTGTCTGCCTGCGGTAGGCGTCGCGCTCGGAGAGGCGATGGGAGCATCGCCTCTCGGAGTTCTTCTCGGCGGCGGCATCGGCGGCATTCTGCTGGTAGTCGGCGCGGCACTCGTGTGCGCCGGACTGCTGTGGACCACTGCGATCACCGAGCGAGTGTGTCGATGATGTGGCAAGCGTTCGTGTGCGCGGCACTCGCGCTCGTACTCGTCCCTTCGGGGCCGGGCGCATTCCGACGACTCGAGCACGACCGCGATGCATCACCGAACTCGCGACCTGCGGACGACGTCGACCCGCTTGCCGTGGCCACGACGTTCGACATGATGGCGGCATGTCTGCGCGGCGGACTGCCAACGGGAACAGCGGCATTCGCTGTTTCGACGGCCGCACCGGGCGACGCGGCGTTCGCACTTCGGAGAACGGCAGACCTTCTTTCGCTCGGTGCTGATCCCGAGATTGCCTGGGCGCCGGTGGCGGCATCGGTGGAACTGGAACCCCTCGCGCGAATGGCGAGACGATCCGCACGCTCGGGCGCTTCGCTTGCCGACGCGGTGTCCGAACTTGCCGAAACCGAGCGATCGCGGGTCGAGGACACGGCGGCCGCTGCCGCGGAGAGGGCGGGCGTTCTCATCAGCGGCCCTCTCGGACTGTGCTTCCTGCCTGCCTTCGTGTGTCTCGGCATCGTGCCGGTAGTGGCGGGTCTTGCAGGCAACGTACTCGGCGGGGGACTGCTGTGAGTGCGCAATCGGATGTCCGGGCAGGGCCAGCCTCCCCGGAGCACGAAAAGGGGGAAATCGATGGTGCAGAACATGATTCTTCAGGTGAAGTCGCGGCTGATGGTCGCGGCGGTCGAAGACGACGGAATGTCGACGGCCGAGTACGCGATCGGTACCATCGCCGCCGCGGCGTTCGGGGCAATTCTGTATACCGTGGTGACCGGGGATTCCATCGTAGGAGCACTGACTGGGATAATCGACCGAGCGCTCAAGACCGCTGTGTAGCCGATGACGGTGCTGTGACGGTGGAGGCTGCGATTGCGATCGCCTCCATCGTCGCGGTCGTCGTCACGTGCATCGGTGCGATCATGGCCGTGTCGACGCACATCCAGTGCGTGGATGCGGCGCGTGAAGCCGCGAGATCCGTTGCGCGCGGCGACGAAGTATCGGACTCGGTGATACCCGACGGCGCCGTCGTCACGGTCACGGAGGACGGCGGGTTCGTCACGGCGAGAGTGCAATCGGATACCACTCTGCCAGGACTGACCGTGAGTGCCGAAGCCGTAGCGGCGATGGAGCCGGGATGAACGCTCGCGAAGACGACGGGTACGCGACGATACTGGCGGCGTTCGCGCTGGCGGCGCTGCTGATCGTGGTGATTGCGGTCGTCCACGTCGGTTCGGCCGTGAGCACTCGGCACCGAGCGCAGTCCGCCGCTGATCTGTCCGCACTGGCCGCGGCTGGGGCGCTCGACCGCGGAGTGTACGACGCGTGCGCCGCGGGAGCATCGATCGTGAATCGTATGGGCGGCAGCATGACTGGATGCGTGGTCGAGGAGTGGGATGTGGTGGTCGAGGTCTCGATCACCACCGAGCTCGGGATCTTCGGCGAGCGCGCCGCGGTGGCGTCGGCGAGGGCGGGTCCAGCGTGACCCATCTCTCCGCGCAAACGCACGTGCTTTTGTGTGGGGTGGGTGGTGGTTCCACGGTCTGGCGCAAACGCACGTGCGTTTGTGTGGGGTGGGTGGTGGTCCCACGGTCTGGCGCAAACGCACGTGCTTTTGTGTGGGGTGGGTGGTGGTTCCACGGTCTGGCGCAAACGCACGTGCTTTTGTGTGGGGTGGGTGGTGGTCCCACGGTCTGGCGCAAACGCACGTGCGTTTGCGCGGGAAGGGCTACCCGCCGCGGCGCATGATGGCGTCGAGCAGATCGCCGACGCCACCGTCGTCTCCGCGGCCACCGGTGCGGGCGACGAAGGTCGTCTTGGTGGTCGCGACAGGCTCCCCGAAGCGGTCGCTCATCTCGTTGGCGGTCACCATGATGTCGCTGCCGCTGGATTGGCGGAACGATTCGAGGCAGAGGTCGCTCGAGATGATGTCGCCTACGCGGACAGGCCGATGAAGAACGATCTGTTGATCCGAATGCAGGATGTCGCCGAGTCCGTAGCCGATCAGCAGGTTGGCGAAGAGTTCGGGCAGCACCGCGGTGCCGATGACGCTGATGAACGTGACGGGGGCGATGATGCCGCCGTGGCCCAGTTCGCGGCCGGCCTCGTCGTCGGTGTGCGCCGGGTGGTCGTCGTGCACGGCTCGCGCGAATTCTTTTATCTTCTCGCGCCCGATCTCGTAGCTGAAACCCACGAGGTGGTGGGCACCCACCATGTCCCAGATGGTGTTCGGAGCATTCAGGTCGGCTTCGGGGAGTGACAATGTCGACATGGGTACCTCTGTTCTCTGCGGGACAGAGACAAGTCCACCAGCTTCGTCGAGGGTCCGCAGCCCGGATGGATCAAGTTTCGACTTTCCCCAAATCTTCCGTCGGTCGGATGTGTTCGGTCACGACTTCGCCCACCCCGTGTGTGGACAGTCGGTCTCGGGACCGACTACCCGCGCACGGGCGGCGTAGCCGCATCCAGGACCGCGTGCAGGACGATGACCGCACCCGCCTTGTCGAGCGGATCGTTGCCGTTTCCGCATTTCGGAGACTGCACGCACGACGGACATCCGGTCGGGCACTCGCACGAGGAGATGGCGTCCTTGGTCGCCTCCAGCCAGTCGACGATCGCACGGTGGCCGCGGTCGGCGAATCCGGCGCCGCCGTCGTAACCGTCGTAGACGAACACCGTCGGAAGCCCGGTGTCGGGGTGCAGTGCCGTCGAGACACCTCCGATGTCCCAGCGGTCGCACGTGGCGACGAGCGGCAGCAGCCCGATCGCCGCGTGTTCGGCCGCATGCAAAGATCCCGGGAAGCGTTCGACAGGTATTCCTTTGTCCATCAATAGCTCTGGTGTGATGGTGTACATGACCGCGCGAGTGTCGAGGGTTTGCTCGGGCATGTCCAGTTCGATGGAATCGAGGATCTCGCCCGAGTGCAGCCGTCGCAGGTAGCCGACGACCTGGTGGGTGACATTCACCTGAACCAGCGCGATGGTGACCTCGCCGAGGATTCGTTGCGAGTGCACCGCGGTGATCGCGATGTCGGTGGTCTCGCGCGCGGAGGTGTGCCAGTCGGGGTGCTCGGCGTGGACGAGTGCGAGGGCGTCCTCCAGATTCAGATCGTCGACGACGAACGATTCGCCCTGATGGATGTGGACCGCGCCGGGATGAACTGTGGCCGGAGCCTTTCCGGAGTCGACGGTGCCCAGCATCCTCCCGGATTCGCCGTCGACGATCGCCACCTGGGTTCCGGAGCCGCCGCGGATGTTCACCGACGCGTGAGGTGTGTGCTTCTGGCCCTCGGGGGTGATGAACCACCCGTGCGGGCGCTTGCGAACGAGACCGTCGGCCGCGAGGCTCTCCAGCACTTGCTCGGCGTTCAGTTCGGCTGCCTCGTCCGGGGTGATCGGTAATTCGGCTGCTGCGCACAGCATTTGGGGTCCGAGGAGGTACGGGTTTGTCGGGTCGGTGACCGTCGCCTCGATGGGCTTGTCCAACAGTGCCGCCGGATGATGCACGAGGTAGGTGTCGAGTGGGTCGTCACGAGCGACGAGTGCGACGAGTGACCCCTCGCCGCGTCGCCCCGACCGGCCTGCCTGCTGCCAGAACGACGAGACCGTACCGGGGAACCCTGCGACGACGACGGCGTCGAGACCGGCTATGTCGACGCCCAATTCGAGCGCGTTGGTGGTCGCGACACCGAGGAGGGTGCCGTCGGAGAGATTTCTTTCGAGCGTTCGACGGTCCTCGGCGAGGTATCCGGCGCGGTAGGCAGCGACCCGCTTGGGCAGGTCCCGGTCGACGTCGGCCAGGAGTCTCTGGGTTCCGAGGGCGGTGACCTCGGCGCCCCGCCTCGAGCGCACGAACGTCAGCGTGCGAGCGCCCTCGACCATCAGATCGGCCATGATGCGCGACGCCTCGGCGCCGGCGGATCGCCGAACGGGTGCTCCGTTCTCACCCGTGATTTCCTTCAGCAGCGGCGGCTCCCACAGCGCGACGGTGCGCGGGCCGTGGGGTGAGCCGTCCTCGGTCACCTCCGCGCACGATTCACCGACGAGCCTGGACGCGGCCAGTCCTGGATTGGAGGTGGTTGCACTCGCGAGCACGAATGTCGGTGACGCGCCGTAACGGGCACAGATGCGCCGCAGGCGCCGAAGGATCAATGCCACATTGGAGCCGAATACACCGCGGTAGTAGTGGCACTCGTCGACGACGACGTATCTGAGATTGCGGAGGAACCGCGCCCACCGTTCGTGTGCCCCGAGGATTCCGATGTGGATCATGTCGGGGTTGGTGAAGATCCACCGCGCATTCGCGCGAGCCCACTGTCTGATCTCGATCGGTGTGTCGCCGTCGTACGAGCTCGGGAACACCTCGGCCAGTTGCGGTGCATCGCCGCGTAACTCGTCGGTCATGGTGAGGGTGTTCCGAAGTTGATCGGCGCCGAGCGCCTTCGTCGGCGAGAGGTAGAGGGCGGTCGCGCGCGCGTCGCCGAGGAGAGTCGTGAGAATCGGCATCTGGTATGCCAGTGACTTTCCCGACGCAGTTCCGGTTGACAAGACAACGTGATGACCGCCGTGAGCAAGCGATGCCGCCTGTGCCTGGTGACTCCACGGGCGGGCGATTCCGCGCGACTGCAGCAGCGTCGTTACTTCGGGCTTCAACCACGTTGGCCAGTCGACGAATTGAGCCTCTCGTCCCGGGAGCTCCGCGACGTGTGTCAGAGGATGTTCGCCCGACGGCGTGCCTGCCAGGACACGATCGAGCAGGGATCTGCCGAAACTGGTCGGATGACCCGCGTTCGGTGGATCAGGTTGGGTCACTGATGCTCTCCGTTGTTTCGGTCATGTCAAACTGTTTCGGTCATGTCAACGACGGCATTGCCGCGCTCGCGACCTGCGGTTTTCATGCTATCGGTCGAATGGATTACATGAGGCGGAGCCCCCGCATCGGTGCTGGTGAGAGGCCTGAAACGTTGCAATGACCGTTGTCGGATCGGTCAAGATCAACAATTTGTTCGGAAAGTGCCTTTTTCGACTGTTGGAATTGTCGTAGTCGTGGTTGACTTGAGCTGGTCGCAGCTTCTGTGTTCGTTTACACGCCCGCAGGATCTATCGTTGCGAGCGGTGTGCTTTTGGAGCGTTTCCTGAAGGGGTCTTCGTCGGCAGTCATTGTCCGGCTTGGGTTCCGCCTGAGGGGGAATTCAGGAAGTACAACGGTCGGAACCGGCCCGGTGGACTGTAAGTGCTGCCCACCGAATCCGGTGTTAGAAAGAGAAGGAACAGCATGGCACAGGGAACTGTGAAGTGGTTCAACGCCGAAAAGGGCTTTGGATTCATCGCACCAGAAGACGGCTCCGCAGACGTTTTCGTTCATTACTCCGAGATTCAGGGCAGCGGTTTCCGCACCCTCGAGGAGAACCAGCGCGTCGAGTTCGAGGTCGGTCAGGGCACCAAGGGTCCCCAGGCAACCGGAGTTCGCGCGGTCTGATCGAAGATCCGCTCACCCTCGCGGTGCAGCGAATCGCTACACACCTCATCCCCCTTTCGCACTCGGGTACTTCTCGATGGCGTGAGGGGGATGAGTTGTATCCGGCGTGGATGATCGAAACACGTGCGCCGCGCGCCTCCGATCGCCCTCAGATGTCCTACTGTCCACATTGTGAACCAGTTGTCCTTTTTCTCGGCCGAGTCGTTGCCACCGTCGGTGACCGACCTGAGTGGACTGCTGGCGTCGACCGGGCAGGTGGTGCTCTCGGCCGCGGGAGCGCGAATTTCCGTGGTGGTCGATCAAGGCTGGCGCGCGGAGGCCATCTCGGACCTGATCGCCGAGTGCGGTCTGGTGGCAGATGTCGGCCGCTCGGACGAGGGTCGTCCGCTCGTGCGGACGGCGGCTGTCCCCGAGCTCTCCGCGCTGGCGTCCCTCTGGACGAAGGGCGCGGTCAAGTTCATGCCGCCGGGATGGGTGCCAGGCTCCCGCGAATTGCGAGCGTGGGTGCTCGCAGCAGGTAGGCCGGAAGCGGAGGGTCAGCGGTATGTTCTCGGCCTCGATCCACACGCCCCGGAAACCCACGCACCGTTGGCGCAGGCGCTGATGCGCGCCGGAATCGCACCCACTTTGATCGGCACCCGCGGCTCGGCTCCGGCGCTGCGAATAACGGGTCGCCGACGGCTGTTACGCCTGGTAGAGAACGTTGGAGAGGCGCCAGAAAACGAGGACGCACGTACCAGTTGGCCGACTGCAGAGTAAGAAGATCGGTAATCGATCTGCAAGTATTCGGTCGGCATATGCCACTCTGTAACCAAGTGGACCGGCAAAAATGTCGGATTCACCGCGTAGGAAGTACCAGCAGAGCGGTAGTTCGACCACGACAACGACGGAAGGTTCGGCAGCAAGGTGGCAGCACGGAATAACGGCACGGGGGATACCACCGGCGGGTCCGCTGAGCCGCGCCGCCTTGTCATCGTCGAGTCCCCGACCAAGGCCAAGAAGATCGCCCCGTACCTCGGGAAGAACTACGTCGTCGAGGCATCGGTCGGTCACATCCGCGACCTTCCCCGAGGCGCAGCCGACGTCCCCGCCAAGTACAAAGGTGAGCCCTGGGCTCGTCTCGGCGTCGACGTCGACCACGATTTCGAGGCCCTCTACGTCGTCTCGCCCGAGAAGAAGGGCAAGGTGGCCGAGCTCAAGAGCTTGCTCAAGGACGCCGACGAACTCTTCCTCGCCACTGACCCCGACCGCGAGGGTGAGGCCATCGCCTGGCATCTCCTCGAGACCCTGAATCCCAAGATCCCTGTTCGACGCATGGTCTTCCACGAGATCACCAAGCCGGCCATCCTCGCGGCGGCCGCCGATACTCGTGAGCTCGATCAGGACCTCGTCGACGCCCAGGAGACTCGGCGCATCCTCGACCGTCTCTACGGTTACGAGGTCAGCCCGGTCCTGTGGAAGAAGGTCATGCCGAAGTTGTCGGCGGGCCGTGTGCAGTCCGTCGCGACCAGGATCATCGTTCAACGCGAGCGCGATCGGATGGCGTTCCGCAGTGCCGAGTACTGGGACATCTCGGCCACCCTTGATGCAGGCGCCGAGGCAACGCCCCGCAGTTTCGGAGCTCGTCTGGTCAACGTGGACGGCTCCCGCGTCGCCGCCGGCCGCGACTTCGGTGCCGACGGCAAGCTGAAGTCCGACGGCGTGACCGTCATCGACGAACCGCGTGCTCGTCGGCTTGCGGAGGCGCTCGAAGGCGTCGACCTCACCGTCGCGTCGGCCGAGGACAAGCCGTACACCCGCAAGCCGTACCCGCCGTTCATGACCTCGACGCTCCAGCAGGAGGCAGGCCGCAAACTGCGGTTCTCCTCCGAGCGCACCATGCGCGTCGCGCAGCGTCTGTACGAAAACGGCTACATCACCTACATGCGTACCGACTCCACGACGCTGTCCGAGTCGGCGATCTCCGCGGCGCGGACGCAGGCAGCGGAGCTGTACGGCCCGGAGTACGTGCATCCGACCCCTCGGCAGTACACGAGGAAGGTCAAGAACGCCCAAGAGGCTCACGAGGCGATCAGGCCTGCGGGTGACGTCTTCCAGACTCCCGGCCAGCTGCATTCGGCACTCCAGACCGACGAGTACCGCTTGTACGAGCTCATCTGGCAGCGCACCGTCGCCTCGCAGATGGCAGATCTTCGCGGCACGACGCTGACGCTGCGCATCACCGGTACTGCAGGAACCGGCGAAGAATGCACGTTCTCGGCATCCGGCCGAACCATCACGTTCGCGGGCTTCCTGAAGGCCTACGTCGAGAGCGTCGACGACGAAGCGGGCGGCCAGTCCGACGACGCCGAGTCGCGTCTACCGGCGCTGAAGGCAGGCGCCGCGGTGACGGCAACCCAGCTCGATCCCGACGGTCACACCACCAACCCGCCCGCTCGCTACACCGAGGCGTCGCTCATCAAGACCCTCGAAGAGCTGGGCATCGGGCGACCGTCGACGTACGCGTCGATCATCAAGACGATCCTCGATCGCGGTTACGTCTACAAACGTGGCAGTGCTCTGGTGCCGTCGTGGGTTGCGTTCTCGGTAGTGGCCTTGCTCGAAGCTCACTTCGGACGACTCGTCGACTTCGACTTCACGGCCGGTATGGAAGACGATCTCGACGCTATCGCCGGTGGCCGTGAGCGCCGCGGCGATTGGCTTCAGAACTTCTACTTCGGCGGCGACACCGGCGCGGAAGGCTCGGTCGCGCGCTCGGGTGGCCTGAAGAAGATGGTCGGCACCAACCTCGAGGACATCGACGCGCGCACCATCAACTCGATCCGTCTGTTCGACGACGACCAGGGTCGTGAGATCCACGTCCGGGTCGGCCGTTACGGTCCTTACCTCGAACGGATGGTCAAGAACGACGACGATCCCGACGGCGATCCGATCAGCCAGCGCGCCAATCTGCCCGACGATCTCCCGCCGGACGAATTGACCATCGACTTCGCCGAGAAGCTCTTCGCGACGCCTCAGGAAGGTCGCAAGCTCGGCGCCGACCCGCTGACCGGCCACGAGATCGTGGCCAAGGAAGGCCGATTCGGTCCGTACGTCACCGAGATCCTTCCCGAGCCGGAGCCTGCTCCGACGCCGCCCGAGCCGGACATCGTGCCGATCCCGGTCGGCGGTGAGTCAGGCGACGAGGGTGGTACCACCAAGACCGCGGTGAAGAAGGCTGCGGCCAAGAAGGCGCCGGCCAAGAAGGCCGCGAAGAAGGCAACTGGTCCGAAGCCTCGGACCGGTTCGCTGCTCAAGTCGATGGACCTCGCGACCATCACGCTCGAAGATGCGCTCAAGCTGCTCTCGCTGCCCCGCGTCGTCGGCGTGGATCCCGAGTCCAAGGACGAGATCACCGCGCAGAACGGCCGTTACGGCCCGTACCTGAAGAAGGGCACGGACTCCCGGTCGCTCACCGACGAGGAGCAACTCTTCACGGTGTCGCTGGAGGATGCGCTCAAGATCTACGCCGAGCCGAAGCGTCGTGGACGTCAGGGCGAGGCCAAGCCGCCGCTGCGTGAGCTCGGCGTCGACCCGATCAGCGAAGCCCCGATGGTGATCAAGGACGGTCGCTTCGGTCCGTACGTCACCGACGGTGAAACCAACGCCAGCCTGCGCAAGGACGACGAGGTTGCCACCATCACCGACGATCGTGCGTCGGAATTGTTGGCCGACAGGCGTGCTCGCGGTCCGGTGAAGAAGAAGGCAACCAAGAAGGCTGCCACCAAGAAGGCCACGGCGACCAAGACCGCTACCAAGAAGGCGCCGGCGAAGAAGGCTGCTGCGAAGAAGACGGCAGCCAAGAAGGCGCCGGCGAAGAAGGCTCCAGCCAAGAAGGCCGCTGCGAAGAAGGCTCCGCCGGCGGAGTCGTGAGCGGACGCTCCTGATCGCTTGAATGGTCCATTCATGTTGTCTATGAGCATGAATGGACCATTCATGCGAGCGTTTTCCGCCCCCAGCCACCGATTCGCCCCGACGTGACCGACATTTCTCCGAAATCAGGGAACCGTCGGACATCGGGCGGCGTCCAAGTTCATGTGGGTAAGAAAATCGCCGTGGTGGTCTTGGCTGTCATCGCGCTCGCCGGGTGCAGCAAGACGGTGCAGGGCCAGGCCGTCGTCGAGGACGGCTGGCACGGTCAGGGAGTGAAACCTGCTGTGCCCTCGCTGTCCCCGCAGCCCTCCCCGTCGCCCAAGCCCCCGAGTTCCAAGCCCCCGACCTCCAAGCCCCTGAGTTCCACGCCGTCCGGTTTCGATCCGTGCGGATTCGACGAGATCGCGCTGTCGATCTACGTGGGTGTGGATCCGGAGACGAAGAAGACTGCGGCGGGCGGGGACGGATGCACCTGGACCGGAGACGGGCGTGTGTTCACCGCGGCGTTCAACGACGGTCTGTACATGGAGTCTCTGGCGACCACGCCCGGTGTCAGTGGGCTGACCGAATTCGATGCGGGCGGCCAGTCGATACCCATGTTCGTGTTCGAGCACGAGTCCTGCATCACGCTGCCGGAGATCGACGGCAGGACAGTGCAGTTCACCATGACCGAGGAAGACTTCAGCGCGTTCTGCATCGGCGCGCAGGTAGCGACAACTCTGCTGGTGGAGGATCTGTAGATGCCTTCGAGGGTGGTCGTTGCCGTTCTGGCGTGTCTGCTCGTCGCCGGCTGTTCCACCAGTGTCGATGGCGCACCGGCGGCGGTACCCAGCTCGTCGACGGCTACGCCGATGGAGTCGCCGCCTGCCGAGTTCGATGCGTGTTCCTTGCCCGAGGAACTACTGAGCACTCTCGGCCTGTCCGGTGTTTCACCGGTACCCATCGTGGGTGCGAGTGGCTGTCTGTGGGCCGGCAAGGCCTTCGCGGTCGGGGTCTCGCTGGTCGAGGACACGTCGCACATCGAGGATGTCGGATCGCTTCCGGACGTGACGGCGTTGGAGGTGGTTCCGTTCGGTGACTACACGACCTACCTGTACATCATCGACGAAGATACAAGTGTCACGCAGACCATGACCGAACGCGGGGCACTCATGCTGACCGCAATCGACATTCACAGCGATGGCATCGAGGCGGACAGACGGATATCGAGGGACACCTTCTTCGCCTTTGCTCCCTATCTGCCGCCCCCTCGGTGACTGCCCACGTCGGACCCGGCGACTAGGCTGCCTACCCATGGCGGGAGTATTCGATCGGCTGATCGGCCAAGACGACGTCGAGGCGGAACTGACGGGCGCTGCCGTCGGTGCGCGCGCCGGTGACACCGGTTCGGCGATGACGCACTCCTGGCTGTTCACGGGTCCCCCCGGTTCCGGGAGGTCCATTGCCGCACTGTGTTTCGCTGCGGCCTTGCAGTGCACCACCGAAGGCGTCCCCGGGTGCGGTCATTGTCACGCGTGCACTACGACGATGGCGGGCACCCACGGCGATGTTCGACGCATCATCCCGCAGGGTCTGAGCATCAGCGTCAAGGAAATGCGCGAGATCGTGCAGATCGCGGCGCGACGGCCCAGCACGGGGAAGTGGCAGATCGTCGTCATCGAAGATGCCGATCGGCTGTCGGAGGCTGCGGCGAACGCGCTGCTGAAGGTCGTGGAAGAACCACCGGCGCGGACGGTCATGCTGCTGTGCGCACCGTCCACCGACCCGGAGGACATGTCGGTGACACTGCGGTCAAGATGTCGCCATGTTCATCTCGTGACGCCGACGTCGGCAGCCATCGCCCAGGTATTGCAGAGCCGCGACAAGCTGGACCAGGAGACGGCCGAGTGGGCGGCGTCCATCAGCGGTGGCCACGTCGGGCGCGCGCGCAGGTTGGCCAAGGACGAGGATGCGCGAGCTCGGCGTAAACGTGCATTGGGGCTTGCATCCGCGGCGGCTCGGCCGAATCAGGCGTACCTGGCGGCCGAAGAGATGGTGAAGGCCGCCGAGACCGAGGCCGCCGAGATCAGTGCAGCGCTCGACGGCGTCGAACTGGAAGAGTTGCGTACCGCTCTCGGTGCAGGCGGCACGGGTAAGGGCGCGGCGGGTGCGTTACGCGGATCTGCCGGTGTCATCAAGGAATTGGAGGCGCGGCAGAAGTCGAGGCGCACCCGAAATCTACGAGATTCGTTCGATCGTGCGTTGATCGACCTCGCCGGACTGTATCGAGATGCACTCGCCAGGTCGTATGGTTCGACGGCCGTTCTCAATCACCCCGACATGGCCGAGCAGATCGAGCGTATGGCCAAGGGCGCGTCCCCCGAGGCGCTCCTGAAGAGCATCGAGGCGATCCTCGTGTGCCGCGAAGCGCTCGCATTGAACTCGAAGCCGAAGTTCGCGGTGTATGCCATGGTTGCTCAGCTGGGTGCAGCTCTGCGCTGAGTTTCGGCTGAAATCCTGGCGCTGGAGTAGTTGGCGCTGGAATAGTTGGCGCACAGCATGAATGGACCACCGTAGCTGTCTAGCCTCTGCAATGGTCCATTCATGTGGGGTGGGAATGGTTGGCGCACAGAATGAATGGACCACCGTAGCCGTCTAGCCTGTGCAATGGTCCATTCATGCCGGGGCGGTGGGTGATTCGGACTTCCGGCGCGCCCGGGACGCCCGGAGGTTCGCCTGGTTCCCGCAGGTTTTGACGTCGTGCCACACGCCGCTGTTGTTGCGGGAGCGGTCGTAGAACGCCGATCCGCACTGCTCGTTCTTGCACCGTTTGAGGCGTCGCCACGTATCCGTTCGTTGAGCCAGTAGTACCTCGGCCCAGATTTTCGACGCAACCCCCTGCCACTCGCTGCCCGACGCCTCGAGGCGGACCACTCCGGTCTCGTCGACCGTCAGTGTCGACGGGGTCTCCGTCGGTTCGACCGGTCGGCCGCCGATGACGTCTTCGAGGGTGGATCGAAGGCCGCGCAGTCGGCGCGCGTCGGAATCGCTCAGCTCTCGGCCCAGGGTTGCCGAGGCGACATTGCCGTCGGCCAGAAGGTCTGCCAGCTCGTAGGCCTCGATCGCGCGGGTGTTGAGCAGGTCTTGAACCCGTGCCAGGCCGTCGGGCGCCGGTTCGAGTCGAAATCTCTCCGTCGGGGTCTGTGACATACCTGAATGCTATTTGACTATGTCTGTTAGATCAAGTACTACTTGACATAGTCAAAAGCAATTCACATATGTCGAAGGGTAGTCCGATGGTCGCAATCGATGGAGCAGTCGTCTTGGTTACGGGCGGGCAACGGGGGTTGGGCAAGTCGATCGTCGACGAGTTTCTGGCTCGCGGGGCGGCCAAGGTCTACGCCACGGCGCGTGCACCCAAGGAGTCCGAGAATCCTCGGGTAGTGGCGAAGACGCTCGATGTCACCGATCAGAATTCCATTGCAGCACTGGCTGAATCGCTGGATGACGTCACCGTCGTGGTGAACAACGCCGGCGCGGGCGGAGCTGCTCCGCTGTTGGCCACCTCGATCGACGATGTCCGCGAGGTGTTCGAGACCAACGTGTTCGGAGCCCTCGGTGTCGCCAAAGCATTCGCGCCGATCCTGGCGCGCAACGGCGGGGGAGCGCTCGTCGACGTTCACTCGGTTCTCTCGTGGGTGAGCGGTGCCGGCGGCTACGGCGCGTCGAAGGCCGCGCTGTGGTCGGTGACCAACTCGTTGCGGCTCGAACTGGAGCCGCAGGGAACAGTCGTCACCGGCGTCCACCTCGGGTACACCGACACCGACATGATCGCCGACCTCGATGTCCCGAAGAACGACCCGCGCGATGTGGCGAAGGCCATCGTCGACGCCGTCGCCTCGGGTGAGACGGAAGTGCTTGCCGACGATGTGACCAGGTATTTCAAGTCCGTCCTCGCGGGCCCGGTCGAAGGCCTCGCCATCCCCACCGGGGCCTGATTTCAGTTTCGAAGGGATGCTCCGTTAGACTCACCAACGCCGAAAGGCACGCCGCCTTAGCTCAGTCGGTAGAGCATTTCACTCGTAATGAAAAGGTCAAGAGTTCGATTCTCTTAGGCGGCTCAGAGTGAAAAACAGCCCCTCACCTGCACAAACAGGTGGGGGGCTGAGTCATTTCAGGGGTCCGAATTTGACCCCAGGGGAACAAAATAGGGGACTACGGTCCCTGGGGACCCCATAACGCCCTGACCTGGCGTTTCATTGAAGAGCCTCGAAGGTAACGATTCGATAACTTCGCCACCTGGGCTTTTTCTCGCCAAAGTGATGTGACATGCGTCACATGGACATCGAGACTGCGCAGGGCTGGAGTCCCCACTTGAGCGCGGTTTTGGGCACTATGTTCGGGTTACTCGCCAGTTCGGCCGGCAGCCGAACATTGGGTTTCCCGAACGCCCCGGATCGATTAGAAACCTGTCGGTCTACTCGTTTACAGTTGAAGCGTGAACGTAAAAGCCCCCCTGCTGTGCGAGCCAGGGGGGCGTGCGGAGTCGGTGCCGGGTGGGGCCGGGATTCATTAGAAGGGCTCACCCTCCTTCCGTCCGATCGCGTTGGTCTTGATACCTGAGAGGTTCTCCATGACGACAGAAGCGAAGTTGGCAGCCTCGGAGTCCGGCGACTCCTGCATCATCGCCTTGGATCTCTGATGGAGCAGTTCCAGTCGATACCGGGCGGACATACTCCGTCGCATCAACTCTTCGAGCATGGCCTCGTTGGTGATCTCGCGGAAGGTGATGTCGGTGACCTTCTTGCTGGCTTCCTCTTTGTTCAGGAACCCCGTGTTGACCAGTGATTCAAGCACGGGCGCTTTGAAGTAACGCGCTAGCGCAATCACGTCCTCGGCGCTGACGGGAATGTCGCCGTTCTTCCACCTTGTAACAGTGGACGGCGTCTTCCCGATAGCGCTGGCAACCAGGGTATTTGGGATGCCAGGAGCAATCGAGGCGAGCCACTCTTCTACGGTCATAGGAGCTATTTTCTCAGGTTGCGTTGCTGAAATGCAACTGATGTCATTCAGTCGTCTGACCTGGGCTTAAACATTCATGGTGGGTACTAAACAAAACAATCTTTCGGTTTGTCTCGTTTGGGCTTTGCGCTAGCGCAATCGTCGGGTACGTTCGGTCATCGGAGCCGAACAGTTCATGGATGGGTCCGGAAAAGTGAATGAAATGTAAACGTGGCCTTCGCAACCGGAGGCCGGACTGAAAGAAGTGCCCGAAACCAATGATTTCCCCAACCCCTGCAGCTGGCACCATCCCCTCGATCGAATCGGGCGGTGCAGTGATGGGCTTCATGAATGAGATCACGTCCGTCTATGGACAGTCGGTCGACGGTGAAGCCATGGTCACAGTCGAGTCTGGTGCCAACGAGCCCCAGGATTACGAAGCCTCCGCGTTCCTGGAGTTCGTCGAAGCCTCCGTGAGGGCGCTGCTGCATGCGTTCACCCTGACCCATGGAGCGCTTCCTGAGCTGGAGGCGGTCCGTAAGGTCGCCGAAGAAGGCTTCGCCAACGCGCACAAGGTGTTCGCGCCCCTGATGTGCCATTCCGAGGACTTTAAGGGGTTCGACGGAATCGACCTCGTCGAAGCGATGTAGCTACCTCAGACTCGCAATAGAGGCCGTCGCCCTTCGGGGCGCAGGCTTCGGCCGTAGGAAGACAGCAAAAAGCCCGTCTCACTCTGTTGGGGAAGTGAGACAGGCTTTGTCGTGCTCGGGGGACTGAGCGCTTAGCTCGCCAGTGCAGCTAGTTCCTCTTTGACGCGGCGGTCAATTTCGAGGGAAACCTGCTTGCGGTCCTCGGCCATCGATCGGATGATCTCGTCGAGCGCCTTCAGCTGCCGCTTGCTCAGGAGGTTGACCTCCTCGGGTGCCGTCCAGGGCGTTCCTTCTGCCCATGCTTGGCCTGCCCAGCGAGCGATCGTGGCCGGCGACTTATTCAGCGCCTCCGCAAGCTTGCGGATCGTGGCCGGCTCGAATCCGCGACGACCGGCCTGGCCGTAGATGATTCGGTTGATTGTGGTTGGGGTGACACCGGACATCTCAGCGAGCTTTCGCATCGAAGCCTTGCCCGATCGGGAGCTTGTGGCTCCGACCTTTACCATCTGCGCCCCCCATGGATCGGGTGCGATGTCTCCTTGTGCCATTTCGTTCTCCTGTCTCTTCCCCGAGTTGTTTGCGATACACATGGAGTATGTCTCACGCAACTTGTTGAGGCAACTCGGTTTGCCCTGGTGAGGGCTCTTTTTTCTTGACGACTGTCCAAATGGTGCAAGATTCATGCAGCGTGTGACACTTAACGCCCGTAATGGTGTGATCTACATCACGTAGACATCGAGACTGCTTGGACCGGCTCAAACCGGCCGTTACGTAGTTGTTCATGCTGGTTCGACATCTGCGCCAAATGAGATATGATTTGTGAAGTAGGAAAGCAGATCGCATCTTCTTCGAGCCCCAGAACGAGAAGAGGCCCGCCCCCTCGAAAGGGAACGGGCCTCAGCGCCTCTGGAGAAGGTGCAATCAGGACCATATCGCAAGGACTCTCAGTGTCACAACAGACCTTGGACCAGTGGGACGAGCTACGGCTCGCACTGGCCCCGCACCTCATCTCCCTCTCCATGGCATTCCTCCCAGGGAACACGGCCGGCGTCAAAGAGAGCGACCTCTCCGCACTCCTGGCCATGTCCGACTTCATGTCGAACGAACTCGTGCCAGCGCACAAGGAAGCCCTCACCGAGATCGAGCGCCTCAACTCGAAGCTGCGCCACCCCGCAGGGAAGAACCGATGACCAGCGCACTGCAGTCGCGCAGCAACTACGTCACCGGAAGCCTCGGACGGGTAGGGCGAATCACTCACAACCGTGAGGACTACGTCACCATCCAGACCGCATCGGAGATCGTCGACCGCGACCGCCAGACCGTCACGAAGTGGATCACGGCCGGCGTCCTCAAGGAATACCGGATCACCGGCAGGTCGGTCCGCTGGGTGAAGGAATCCGACCTCCACGCTGCAGTCGAGGAGATGGCCAACCGCAAGACTGGCCGCGCCGCCCCGATCCCCGACGACATCCGTGCCGTCATGGTCAACCGAAACCTCACCGCGCGTGAGGCATCCATCATCACCGGCCGCAGCGAGTGGTCCGTCAACCACGCTCGCCGGCAAGAAGCAGAGGCAAGCAGATGAGCACCTGGGCAAAAGAGGGCGCACCCTGCGTCCTGATTCGCAAGGGACCCTTCGGCTTCGAGTCGATGACGATCGTCCACATCACCGAGATCGACGAAGATGGAAACGTCAAGCTCTCCGTCCCCGGTGAAGCGTTCTACGCCGACCACCAGTCCTCCCTGTTCGACGGCTACCACAAGATGCGCGCCACCATGCACGGCATCCTAGAGCACTTCCTCGTTGAGCCTGGGCATGCCGTCGTGATCGAGGCCGCGCGCGAGCTGAACATCCTCATGGCCTACCGCCGCGTCGAGAAGGCGTGCGAGAAGGTTCTGGATGCTATGCGCGCCCAGAAGGTTTCGATCGAGGATCTGATGAACGTCCGCATGGCCGCGCAGATCGCCATCGAAGACATCAACAAGGAGCTGGCCGGCCAGTGAAGCTCTCCATGGACCCGAGCGTCGTCCCGGACCTCGTCAACGGTCAGGCCAAGCTCGTTGGTCAATTCGAATCCGGCTCGCCCGAATGGCACGCCGCGCGCGCAGTTGGCCTCGGCGGCAGCGAGATCGCCGCAGTCGTCGCGCTCTCCGAGTGGGAGTCCTACTTCTCCCTCTACTACCGGAAGAAGGACAAGCTCCGAGCGATCGACGAATCCGAGCCGATGAAATGGGGCACCCTCATGGAGCCCGTCATCTACCAGGAATACGTCCAGAATCACATGAAGAAGGGCCTCCGTATGACGACGGGGCACACCTTCTCGCACATCGACCGGCCCTGGCAGATCGCCAACCCGGACGGGCTCATGTGGCACGGAGACGAACTCGTCGACCTGCTGGAGATCAAGAACGTCGGCCGGCCGGACTTCTGGGGACCGGACGGGTCGGATGTCGTCCCGATTTACTACAGGGCTCAGGTCTCGTGGTACTGCGACGTTCTTGGCCTCGATAAGGCGCTGATCCGCTGCCTCATTTCCGGTAACCAGCCGAGGACGTACCGGATCAAGCCGAGCACTGAGGATCTGGAGTACCTCCGCGAAGAGGGCCGCAAGTTCATTCACGCACTGGAGAACGACATCCAGCCGGACCTCGACGGCCACATGGCGACGTACGACGCCATCAAGGAGATGCACCCCCTGATCGAGGACCGCGTGGTTCAGGTAGACCCGAAACTAGCCGACCGTTGGTGGAAGGTCCAGACGGACCTGAAGGCTGCAGAGGAGCGGCACCTGGAGGTTAAGAACCAGATCGCAATGAAGATGGGCCTCGCGCGCATCGCCATGGCCGGCGAGCAGAAGGTGGCCTACCGCCAGCGCCCTCGCGGCAAGGGTGAGCCGTTCGTCAAGTCCGGCGTCCACCCCGACAAGGCGTCGACCGTGATCCGCAAGCCGAAGAAGAAGGTCGCGGCGTGAGCGAGAAGTGGGCACCGATCGCTGGCTACGAGGGGATCTACGAGGTGTCGACGCTGGGTTCTGTTCGCTCCCTGGATCGCATCACCGTTCTTAAGAATGGGGTTCGTAGGCGTACTCACGGAACCGTGATCGGCCAACATCGGCTGCCGAACGGCTATCTGCATGTGACCCTATGGAAGAACAACGAGCAAGAGAACGCTTACCCCCATCAGCTTGTGGCGCTCGCATTCCTGGGACCCAAGCCAGCTGGTTGTGAAGTTCTTCACGGGCCACTGGGCTCGATGGTGAACTGCGTTGACAACTTGCGCTGGGGAACTCGCTCCGAGAACATTCTCGACAACGTCGCTCGCGGCACCCACAATGAGTCGCGAAAGACCCACTGCCCCAGGGGGCATTTACTGGCTGACCCCAACCTTCGGGCGTCCGTGGCCAAGGGCGGCAGTCGCGGATGCCTGTCGTGCCATCGAGCTCAGGGTTACATCGCCGGACGGCTGGATCTCGACCTCCAGCAGGTTTCCGATTCCTACTACAAGAAGCTGGTCTCAGCATGACGACCTTCCAGTTCATCATGATGTGGATCGGCAACGTCGGTTCGATCGTGTTCTTCGTCGTCGGCTTCGGGATCTTGTTCTGGGCACTCATCAAGTCGGGAATGAGATGACCGGCCTGGACCTCGCAATCTCGCACATCGTGATCGTCGGCCTGGTGCTGGCGCTCGGATACTGCATCTACAAGGAGTTTCGTCCGCTGTGACTGCACTGTCAGACCTGTTAGTTATCCTCGAACATCTGTTCGACTGGAGCCTCAACCCCTTCATCTTCACCGCACCGATAGGAACACTGTGAGCATCACCGTTACGCCCGAAATCCTCCGCGCCGTAGCAGCATCCAGCGATAGCCATATCGTCGCGGACGAGCTGAACAAACGAGCCATGCTGATGGAAGATCCGTACCACGAGCTGATCGCCGGGGCCGAGCAGATCTACGAGCGCAACTCCTCCACCCACCTCGAAGGCCGGAACGCTGCGTACAAGTGGCTCATCGACGCGGTGCGGGACGAGATCAAGCCTGAAGTCACCGAGTGGGCCACCTATGCCCAGCTTCCAGAAGGGGTGCTCGCGCGCGACAACGACACCTCATACCACTGGTACTTCACGCGCAACGGAAGCAGCCTCTGCCGAGTTTCGCACGATGGAAGTGAGGTCGCCGAGACTCGCGAAATCGATTACTGGCAGCGCGAGTACGACCACCTCCTGCCCCTGACGAAGGTTCGGGACCTGTGAGTCGACCACCCCGCATCCTGGTCACCGGCAGCCGGGACTACACCGACCGTGACGCCGTCCGCGAGGCCCTCCTGTTTCACTGGAAGGATCTCGGCAGCCGCCTCGACACCGTGCTCATCCAGGGTGAATGTCAACACGGGGGAGCGGACCTGTTCGCGAAAGAGTGCTGGCTCAAAGGCGGCATGCCGATCGAGGGCTACTACGCCGCGAAGGACCCGAACAAGCCAGGCTGGCTCCTCGGCCCCGAGCGCAACCAGAAGATGGTCGACAGCGGCGCAGACATCTGCATCGCGTTCCCGCTCGAAGACTCCCGAGGCACCTGGGACTGCATCAACAAGGCCAAGGCTGCCGGCATACCCGTAACGATCGTGGAGGCATCGTGAAACTCATCCCCAACCACCCGGAGCTGCCGGCGCTGCCCGAAGGCCAGTTCTGGCGGGTCTACATGAAGAGGCGTCTGATCGACTACGTCTACGTCGAGCTTCGCAGGCGGGGCCGCTGGTGGAGTCGCCGGATCGAGGAGAGGCACTACACCTTCTCCGTGAGCGAAGACGACGCGCGAATGCAAGCGGTGCAGCTCGCAAACAGGATCGCCCGCCACCAGGAACGTCTGGTCACGAACCGACTGGGCGACCTGGCCGGCGACCATCCGGCCTAAGCAAACTTCAAGCAAGTGGTTAAGCACTCGCTTGAAATGCGATATGATTTATGAACCATCGAGACACCGGAGAGCGTCATCGCAGCAACAGATTTGGACCAGCACCTTGTCGGCATCAGGTCATTCCTCGACCTCGATCCCAAGGAGCGTAAGCCGTTCTACAGCCTCGACGAGGTCCTGAACCTCATCGCCGGCTCCACGCTCGTCGGCGAGACGAGAGGGCACGACAGGGGATACGTGGCCGGACTCAACGAAGGCTACCGAGACGGCTTCGACGACGCAGCAGCAACATTCGACAAAGGAAGCAACGCATGAGCATCACCAACGAGATCGCCAAGGTCAAGGACAACGATCCGACCAACCTGATCCAGCGCCGATCTGAGGACTTCTTCACCGTCCTCCCCGCGCAGTGGAACACCAACGGCAACACCTGGCTTCGACTCGCGCAGTCGGCAGTCAACAAGAATGACAACCTGCGCAAAGCGGCAGCCGCCAACCCGGCCAGCCTCATGCGCTCGCTCATGGAATGCGCGCGCCTCGGCCACGAGCCTGGAACCGACCGCTTCTACCTCGTCCCCAAGGGCAACGCCGTCGAAGGCTGGGAGAGCTACAAGGGCATCATCCAGCGCATCCTCAACAGCGGCCGGTACCAGAAGGTCGTCGCCGAGGTCGTCTACGAGGGTGAGAAGTTCAGCTTCAATCCCAACACCGACGATGTCCCGACGCACGAGATCGACTGGATCGCACGCAACGGCGGCATCAAGCCCGTCATGTCGTACGCCTACGCCGTCCACCACGACGGCAAGCCCACCCAGGTAGGTGTCGCCGACGCCGGCTACATCAAGAAGGTCCGCTCCATGGGTGGCCCCGTCTGGAACAAGTGGGAAACCGAGATGTACCTCAAGTCGGCCGTCAACCGCCTGGAGAAGTTCGTCGCCACATCCAACGAGGACCGCGCCGCCTACATGCAGCCGCCGACGCTCGTCGAGGTGGGGGAGCCGACCATCGAGAGCCAGTCGGCCGAAGCCGCCGAAGCTGAAGGTGAGATCTTCGACGGCGAGATCGTCGCAGACCTATCCGGCTCCGAGGTTATCGAGGAGTACCCGGCAGAAGACGCCGGCACCGAAGATGCAGAGACGGTCGAGCTGTGAGCCACGCGAGCGTCGTGACAGACGCATTCCAGACCATGTTCAACGAGGTCCAGGAGCGCTACGGCATCGAGATCTGCGGGACCGTCGAGCGCGCATTCGATGAGTTCACCGCCGCGATCGAGGACGAGCTGTACTCCACCGAAAACCTCGGGGAGCTGGCTTACGACGCATGGGCCAAGAAGGTCGCTACCTGCTCGGTGCCGCCTCGCTGGTCGGAAATCCCGAAGGAGTCTCAGGACGGCTGGATCGCGGCGGCAGCGGCGGTAAAGGAAGACATCTCGTGACACAGCCTGCCGTGCCCCTCGCGATGGGCCTGAAGGACGCTGCCGACTACGTCAGCCTCAGCGAGCGGTACCTCTCCAACGAGATCCGGGCGATGCGACTTCCTGTGCGCCGCTTCGGGAAGAAGATCTCCATCAAGACGGAGGATCTCATCGAGTGGTACAACGCTCATGCTCAAGGTCCGAAATGACACATGATGCATGAGACATGCAGTCACCGCGATCTCTTCGCCTCGTGCGAGGGGGTCGCGGTGGTCGAGGTCGAGTGGAAGCAGTGGGGACGCCAGGTGTACTGCGCCGAACATGAGGCCCTCTATACCTCCCTGAGGGGCCGCTGCGGGGGAAAGAAAACTCCCCTGAACATCTCGTGAGCAGCCTCCAATGGACTGACATTCCCGGCTTGGGAGAAAAGGCTAACGGACTTTTTCGTCAGTCCTGGGCGGTGATAAATGAGGCCGAAGAATGCGAAGACCCAGAGGAACTAATGGACATCTGGGAGGAGGCAATCGCGCTTGAGAAACGAATCCAGAAGCAGCGAGAAATTGACACTATTGGAAGACGAAATGCCTAAAGATAACCGCACTTTTATCACCATCACGGTCGATATGCCGCGCCACCCGAACTACGCAGAACTGACCAAGGGGCAGAAGTTTGTGCTCATCGAAGCCTGGTGCCACTGCCGCGAGTACAAGACGGACGGGTTCGTTTCGAAGGTCGTCTGGAACGGTTTGGCGACAAAACGCGACAGGATTGCGATCGAATCACTGAAAGGTGTCGAAGTAATTGAGTCGCCACCTGGCATCCAATTTACTGACTACTTGGAGCACCAGCAGAGCAAGGCTGAGATCGACGAAGCGGTGGAAAAGGCCAGGTCAGCGGGTAGAAAAGGCGGTCTGACGAGGGCCGAGAACGCCCGGAAAGCGCAAGCAGATGCTCAAGCACCTGCTAAGCAACCGCTTAAGCAAAATCCAAGGGTCGTCCAAGCAGAAGAAGAAGAAGAGTTAGAAGAGAGTACTGACGTACTCTCTAAACGCGCGCGGACGCGCACGCCCACCCAGCGGCAAGAACTGTTCGACCGGTTCTGGGTGTGCTATCCTCGTAAGTCCGGCCGCAAAGCAGCTCAGACCAAGTTTGAGATTGCAATTCGAGATAACGATCCCGAATTGATAATCGAAGCAGCAAAGCGATATGCCGAAGATCCAAACCGTGAGGATCAATTCACGGCAATGCCGACAACTTGGTTAAACCAAGGTCGCTATCTCGACGAATCCCCTCTTCCTCAGCGCTCTTCAATTCAAACCGCTTCGCAACGGGGAATGGCGTATATGTCCCACCTCGAAAAGAACCCACCCCCCAATAGCCCCCCTCCCGCCGCGATCGATCCGTTCGCACCGCTAAGCATCGAGGCGGCGTCGTGAGGAAGAACAGGGCGCGTGCCGTGATGGACCGACTCGCAAGAGAGCGACGGATCGAGCGGCATCGGAAGCTGATGCACTACCTGTTGGTGACCCCACTGCCGTCTGTTCACTTTCTGCATCTGGAACGCAGGGCGGGGGAATGATGGCGATCCAGGAGATCAGGCTGGATGTGCGCTTCGAGTCGGTGGTCGACGAGCCGCATGAGCCGATGACGATCAACGCCGGCTTCTGCGGGGGCTGCGACTACTGCGGCCTGACTGAGCAAGAAACGCTCTGCGACACCTGCGGATGCGACGTATGGGACTGCGAAATCGCAGCTGAGAAGATGATGGAGATGTCCTGATGGCGAAGAACGCCCGAGCTAAGCGCCGCGCCCAGAAGGTGATGAACGAGTTCCCTGGGGTGAGCGCGAACGCTGCATTGCACTACATCCAGTCGAACGAGGCGGGGCACAAGATGCTCCACCCGAAGCGCTTCCACAACGAGGCACTGACGAAGCGGACGGTCAAGTGAGCGCCGACAATCACTCCGCGTGCCCGTTCTGCACTAAGCGCGTACTCGACGAGCGCAAGAGGCTGCAGGAGCGAGCCGACCTGGAGTACGGGCAGATCTCGCGCGCCGAGTATGCCTCCCTGATCCGGGACATCGAGTCGGTCGAGGATGAGATCCACGAACTCGACTACAGCTTCGCCGAGTACTACGAGATCTACGGGG
This sequence comes from Rhodococcus sp. (in: high G+C Gram-positive bacteria), assembly GCF_023264675.1. Lineage (GTDB taxonomy): Bacteria > Actinomycetota > Actinomycetes > Mycobacteriales > Mycobacteriaceae > Rhodococcoides. The sequence continues at coordinate 145,314 of NZ_JAHFVG010000001.1, read as the reverse complement.
CCGACACCGGGACGGTCACCATCGACTACGGCGGGTCCTGCCGGAAGTGTGGCGCGAAAGCATCCTTCAAGCAGGAAGTCGAGATCAGCAAGTGAACAGCGAGGAAGTCCGCGAGGCGGCAATTGAACTCGTCCAGGAGCACCTCCAGGAGGGCCTTGATTTCAGCGATGTTTACGAGTCTGAACGCGCTGAGGATGAGGAGTGGAGCGATCACGACATGAAGCGAATCTACGACGTGACGTTCAAGGTTCTCGACGAACTGGCGGCGAGCCTGTGAGCGACATCTGGTACGTGAACGAGAACAACCTTGTCGGCGGCTACATCGTCGGCACGGTAAACAAGCTCGCGAGTGAGCTGAGCCTCGACGAGCTGCGGTCGACGGTATGCGAAACCGTCACCATGCAGCAGGCGATGGAGATTGCCGACCTGCACAACGAGACTCGCTTCGGCGGTCCGAAGGTGCTCGTCGACCGAAAGCGCTACGCCGAGCTGGTGAGCGATCAGCTGGAACTGCTCATGCAGGGGACGTTCGACGACGGAATGTCAATCGTCGGATACGTCCTGGCGACCAATGACGACCTACGGCAGAAACTGAGGAGCGTGCTCGGTGGCTAACTACGACGAAGAGGTGGCCACGCGGGTCTTGGCGCTCGCGGCCATGGTCGACCGCCGCATCCCGGCCTACGATCCGGGCGCTGTCCAGGCGTGGGCCTTCATGTTCGAAGGTCAAGGGGTCTTCGTTGACGAGGCTCGCGAGGCTGTCCGGGCTCACTACCGCAAGCCGAATGCTTTCCCGATCCAGCCTGGCGACGTGATCGATCACTGCAGGAAGATGCCGGTCAACTCATCCCGTGAGCGTCTGGCTGCCGAGATCACGAAGTGGTCGCAGTATCCGTACTCAGGCCGCGTCCAGGAGCTGACAGGGATGGCATGGGAGCCGACGTTCCCAGCCCCGGATGGCGTCCACGGCGATGTCGACGCCGAGCGGGAGTTTCACCGCAACGAGCTGCGGCAGTGGATTCAGAATAACGGCGAGCATCTCCTCGATGCCGGCATGAACATCGAACAGAAGGCTTTGACCCAGTGACCACCGAGTTCGACGTAGACGAGTCTCTTCTCCAGGATGAGCATGGGGAGTTCCAGCTGGCGGCGGCGGCTACGTCGTCGAACTTCAAGCATCTCCTGCCTGAGCTGTTCCAGGCGGTCGAGCCGGATGACTTCTATCTGACGGGCAACGGGGAGATCTGGAGGGCTGCGAAGTCCATCCATGATGCCGGCAAGCGCATCAGTCGTCGCTCGATTCTGGTCGAGATGATCGAGGTGCCGAACCGTGAGGCTCTGGTCGAGCGTGTCTACGGTCAGTATGTCGACGAGGCCGAGTTGTACCCCTCGGCGGTTTCTGTGCGCGAAAAGTCGCGCTGGAGGGGTCTTACGCAAGCGCTGAAGAGAAGCGCGCAGGCCGTCACGGAGGTCGACTCCTATGACGAGGCGATGGAGTTCGCCCACGCACAGCTCCGAGCGCTCAGTGAGAACGGGGGAGCGCCACTCACCGCGCAGCGCTTCGGGGAGATGGTCGACGAGTGGCTCGACTGGCTCAACGAAGACCCGGAGAACTCCCGCGTCTTCCCAACGCCCTGGGACGACCTCAATGAGCGACTGGCTGGTGGGCTGCACTCGATGAGGACCTACATCATGGCCGGCCGACCTGGACACGGTAAGACCATCGGCGCGCTCAATATGGCCGCGCACGTCGCCGAGACGGGCGGCACCGCGCTCGTCTTCTCGCTGGAGATGCCGCGCCGCGAAGTCACCTCCCGCATCGTCGCAGCCCAGGCTGAAGCGAATTACGGTCAGATCACCAAGCGCGAGATCGACTCCTTCAACCTCAACCGCATCGGCATGTTCGTCGAGCGGGCGAGCGATCTGGACCTCTACGTCGTAGACGACAGCTCGGTCAAGATCGAGAAGATGTGGGCCATCGCCAAGCAGATGAAGCAAGCCGGCAAGGGTCCCGACGTGATCGTCATCGACCACATCGGCCTAGTCCGGGCCAGCAACTCTCGAGTCGGCCGTGAGCAGCAGCTCAGCCATATCTCGTGGATGTGTACCCTCATGGCCAAAGATCTCGACTGCGCCGTGCTCATCGCAGCGCAGCTCAATCGGGGACCCGCACAGGACAATTCGGTACCGAAGCCGTCAGACCTCCGCGAGTCCGGCACGCTGGAGCAAAACGCCGACGTAGTCATGCTCCTGCACCACGAAGAGATCGAAGGCATTGGCACCGGGGAAGTCCAGATCCACCTCGGCAAGAATCGAACCGGAGTGGCCGGCGCGATCATCTCCTTGCCATATCGACCGCACATGGCCAAGTTCGGCTGACACATGCGATATGATGCGTGAAACACGGCATCAGAAGGCGAGACATGGAACTTCCACAGGGTAAGTACGGCTGCGAGAAATGCGGCGCAATCTGGGGCGGCGCGAATACATGCCACTGCGCAGGCTGCCACCTCACATTTGTAGGGATCACCGCCTTCGACAAGCATCGCAGCAACGAGTACTCACGCTATCCGCACGGGCTCTGTAAGTCGCCGGCCGACGCCGGCCTGGAGCAGGCACCGGATCGCGCCTATCCAGCCCTCACCATCGCCGGCAAGTCCGAGGAAGAGGCCGAGTGAGTGCCGACCTCACCATCGCCGAGATTCGTCAGCTCAGGGAGCGGTCCGGCGCGCCGATGATGGCGTGCAAAGACGCGCTCCTTGCGGAAGCTGGCGACCAGGACCGAGCCTACGAGCGGTTGCGTGTGAAACGGGCAGGCTCGTGAGCGCCACCCTCGAAGCCGTCCAGCTCGCCGCCGACCTCCGCGACTCATTCGAGGCGCAAGGCGGCGTCACCATCGAGCATGACCTCACCGCAATCATCCTGAATGACTGCATCGACCTCGAAGAAACCGCAACCATGATGATCGAAAAAGGATGGAAGAGAAAGTGAAATACGCACTCGGGACACGAGTCAGGAAGACGAAGGGCGCATCCTGGCAGGGGACCGTCGTTGGGCATTACTCGACCACGCTCACCCCGGACGGCGTCTGCGTCGAGAGCGAGCGCGAACCAGGCTCAGTCCAGATCTACCCCGTAGCAGCGCTCGAAGAGATCTCGTCCGAGCCTGTGGGGCGCTCCATTCAGCGCACCGATGACGCGACCGCAGACTTCGCCACCGCACTGCAGATCTTCCGCAAGGACGGCCGACTGGACAGCGTTTCGCCGTTCCATTGCGAGCATGATGTCCTCACGGTGATGGCTGACCCGGCCAACTTCACCGAAGCTGAGATCAAGGACCTCGACGAACTCGGCTTCGATGTCGGCGACGAGTTTGACGATGACTGCTTCTCCTCCTTCCGGTTCGGTTCGGCATGAACCTGAAAGAGTGCGTGACCTCGGACATAGCCGAGGCGGCAGAGGGCGTCCTCATGTCGCGAGGCTACGACAATCACGCCTACGACGGGGAGGTCTGGGACGAGACGATCAAAGAACTCTCCAGCCAGGTCTTCGAAGCAATCGAGGGGTACCTGTGAGCGGCCCGATCCACCCCATTAGCACACAGGCCGTCCGCGACGAGCTAGTCCCGCGACTGATGCGCGACGGCGACGACGAAGCGTGGGATGTCGTCGAATCCCTCTGTGTCACCGTGGATCGCGTACGCGAGCAACTCATGAATACGCAGGAGAGCCTGCGTCGGCTGATGCGGCACCTCGACGACACCGCTGACGGCCTCGGTGACTGGCATGACGGCACCGAATATGTCGAATGGGCGCGCAGTGAGGTCCAGAAGATCTACGCCACCGTCGTCAAGTCGGGAGTGCTCGAATGAGCGACATCGGCTGGATGCTGACGATCATTTTTGCCGGCGCGTTCGCCGCCTGGTGCATCATCCCGAGAAGCCTCGACGACGACTGAATCAAATGACATATGGTGTTTGAGATATAGCACCACTTCGTATATGCTGAACCGGAACAAGGAGAGAGTCCGATGGAACCTCGAATCATGCTTCTCGAATGCGAGAGCTGCGGTATGCCAGTGCGATTCCTGAAGTCAGGGATCTGCGCGGACTGCCTCTTCGACCAAGATGACGCCGACGATCGTGCCTTCGACCTGGCACGCGAGCGGTCCTACGGCCTCTAGGCCACGCAAGCAGAGAGAATCAGATGGCACTCAGCATCATCACCGGGACGTACCGCCTCGCAGCGGACCCGGAACTTCAGTACATCGGCCAGAACTCCGTCGCCAAGGCGCGCGTTCGGCTCGTCAACGACAAGTCCAAGAAGGACGACTCGGAGCAGAGCGGCTGGAAGAAGGTCGCCGAGCACTGGGCGAACGGCGTTGCCTGGTACGAACTGGCCGAGCGCCTCAACGAGGAAGCTCGCAAGGGTGACTCGATCCAGCTCATGGCCGAGGTTTCCACCGAGTCGTGGGAAGACAAGAACACAGGCGAGAAGAAGTCGCGCGACCAGCTGAACCTGCTCTCCTACAAGCTGTTCAAGAAGAACGGCAACGGCGGCAGCGGCACCAGCTCGTTCAAGTCGGCATCCTCGCAGTCCAAGGACGACTTCAACGGTGCATCCGAGGACCCGCCCTTCTGAACCCGATAGGTCGACTGGCCGGTAACGACGAGGGGTAGCGCATCAAGGCCAGATTGGATGCGAGTTACCCGACTTCCCCCTCGTGACCAGACAAATCTTCCCGACCACGGGCCAAATCCACAAATGAGGCATCAGCGCTACCCTGCGCCACCCAGTGGACGTACACCGGGAAGTCCAACCTGACGGCGGGTGAGTCCGCGAGTGTGACTCATAGAGCACATTGACTCGCCCGGATTCCCCGCCGTCGACAGACCCCCTCCACCGTGGCGTCAACGTCACCCCCGAAGCAGGATGCTCCCGTCATGTGAGCACCACCTGGGCACTTCGGCCTCTGGGAGCGAAAGCGCGTTCACGACCGTCAAAACCTTTCTGGCGATGAGACGCAAGCTGCGCCCGGTGGACCCCCATCTTCTTCCTCAATTTCAGAGAGTCTCCACCATGTCTGACCAGACAGTTCATTTCGGCAAGATCAACGGCCAAAACGAAGTTCGCGCCCTGATCGGACCACGAGGCGACGGCTCGTTCATTCCCCTGAACTACAAGCAGGGCGACCGGGTCGCATACGCCACCTGGGAGATCTCCGAGCGCACCAAGGCCACACTGGTCCACCACCGCGTGCAGCCGAAGGTCAACCGGGCACCCGAGGGTTATGCCGTCGAGATTGCCGGCGAGACCGTGACCTACACCGAAGAGCAGTTCCAGACCTTCATGCAGCTCGCCGCGATCGCCTACTCCATCGCCGAGTTCAAGGACGAAGAGTCGAAGAACCCGCCGCCCCCGCCGATTCCGACGCTCGAAGAGGACTTCACCACCGTCCTCGACATCGACGTAGACATGGATTTCGACGACGACTACATCGACCGCGACGATCAGCTTGCATTCCAGGCAGCCAAGGATCGCCTCCTGGCAGCCCTCGGCGAGAAGAAGATCTCCTTCAGCTGATGTACGACGTAATCATGGTCCCTGGGACGAGTGAGATGCACGCCGCAGATCACCGTCCCATTGGGATGCTGAAGAAGCTCTCAGACCTCCTCCCGAAGGATAAGTTCGACTGCTGGGCGCTGGACTACCCCGCCTCCTATGGCGTCATCCCCTTCCCGCTGTCGCTCTCGTTCGACAAGTCGGTACGTGTAGGCGTTGACGCGCTGGTCGCTCGAATCCGGGCCACCAGCAGGCTCGTCATCCTCGTCGGCTTCAGCCAGGGCTCCTCTGTCATCTCCGTTCTCCTGGAGGAGATTGCGGCAGGTCTGCATCAAGACCTGGAGATTGCCGGCGTCATGCTCATCGCCAACCCGATGCGCGCGCCCGGACATTCGGTCGACCCTGCATGCGAAGGCTGGGGAGTCAGCGGCGAGCACGGCCCCTGGCCTGAGGGTATTCCCGTCTGGGAGATCGCCCACCCGAATGACATGATCTGCTGCCTCTCGGGCGGCTCCATCATCCGAACATTCGGCGACCTCAGCTCCAGCTTCAGTATCGTCGACCCGGTCGCCTGGGCTGTGAATGTGGGCACGAAGATCTCACAACGCAGCCTGCAAGCCTGGTGGAACATCCCCGAGCGCGGCCGAGTCAAGCAGGCGTCGATCGACTTCGCCCGATACCCATTTTGGCACCTCATCTACGCGAGCAACAGTCAGCCATTCCCTGGCACCGACAAGTCCTACATCCACAAGGCCGCAGGCATTCTGATCTGGAAGTTCGGGCGAGAATGAGCCTCGAATCCCGCGACTGGATGGTCAAGGCCAAGTGCCGGGGCACAACCGAATACGAACAGTACGACTCGGACAACCGTGGCAAGGGGCAGACCGCTAGCGCGAACTCCGCTTGCGACGGTTGCCCCGTACCGGTCGAATGCGCCCGGTACGCACTGAGTCTCGGCGCACAGGCCCGAGTTGGCCTCGTCTGGGCTGGCGTCCCCGTCCCTGAGATGCCGAACACGAAATACGAGCGCGAGGCGACCCGCAAGCTGCAGATCATCGCCTCCTACCCCACGAGGGACGAGTTGTAGTGGTCAACAGAATGAAAATCAAGGGCGATGTCGAGGAAAGGGCAGTGCTCGCCATTGTCCGTGAGCGCGGCTTCCCTGGAGCTGAGCGCACAAGGGCTGGAACGCTTCACGACAAATCGGACATCTCCCTCTCTCCTGGCGCGGTAATTCAAGTCAAGGACGTGAAGACACCGAACTGGACCGAGTGGCTCAATCAGCTCGCGGACCAGAAGATCCACGCCCAAGCTGACACGGGGTTCATCTCGTGGAAGCGGTCCAGGCCCGGTAAGGCCCCACTCCGGTTGGCGGTCCTACCCCTCGACGAAATGACCACCCTGCTTCGAATGGCAGGCTACGGAACACCTTTGGAGAACAAGTAATGGGCTTCCTCATCTACTACGTCATTGGGCTTGTCGCAGTCCTCTTGCCGGCGCGTGTCGGCTGGCGTTACTACGTCGCGCAGCAGAACAAGAAGGCTGAGGCCCGGTACAACCATGAGCCCTCTGTCGGGCCACCGGCACTCGCGCTCGCCGGCCTGTGTGCGGCATTCGCGGCTCTTGCGTGGCCAGCCGTCATTGTCATCGCACTGTTCGCGACCGTGATCGGCGCGGACTTCACCAAGAAGGATTCAGAGAAGTGAAGTTCACCTTCCGGCTCCTCGGCCGCGTCCTGTTCGATTTCACCGTCGATTACTCCGACGAGTACACCGACTGGACCGACGAGCCCGACGGCATCCTCGACGCCGACGAAGAGAAGCCCGATGTCGAGTTCGACCAGGTCCAGGACGGCGACGACGCACCGATCTTCTACGACTGCTCGACCTGCCTCGACCGCCTGATCGAGGTTAAGGAGCGCCTGTCCGACGAGGACGAAGAGGCGCTCCGCACCATCCACAAAGAGGTCTGCCCTGGCACGGACCCGGAACCGGAGCCAGCGAAATGAGCCGACTGGAATTGCTCAAGCGCCATCACGGCGTGGTCGACGGCATCATTGAGGCCGGCATCTACGTCGGCGACGATATTGCCGTCTTGGAGCTGATCGACGAGGTCAACAAGCTCCTCCCGTACGTGGCCGAGGCTGTCGAGCTGCTCGACAACGCTGGGGACCTCGCGGTCTACACCGAGGACCTGGAGCACGCCTACGACTTCTCGACCGAGGTCATCCGTGAGCTTGTCGAGGTCGCAATCGACGAGGGTGACAACGACCTCGCAGGAGCGCTCGCGAGCATCGCTGACGGCATGGAGGGCCTGCGCCCATGTCCGTGATCTTCGAACTGGTCTCCACGAACATTGTCGGGGCCAAGACGGTCATCGAAAAGGGTGACGCCGTCGTAATCCGCAGGGCCATCGTCGAGATCATCGCCGATCTCATAGGGCAGCCGTACTGGTCCGTCACATCCGAGCGCAACGGCTGGCCGAAAATCCAGGTCGCGCCGGCCAGCGGCTGCGCACCGAAGCACTACTCCGTAAGGGCTATCGAATGAAACTCGCACCCGGAATGATCGTCCGGCTACACAAGCGCGGCATCAAATGGGAGGTCGTCGGCTGGAAGCCCAAGACCAGCCAGGTCCACCTCTCGCGCTACGACTTCGCGTCCGGTGCCACCATCTCCCAGTGGGTCGATGTCGCCTCGATCCGGGACGCTGCAGTCTGATGGGCGCAGAGTTCTACCAGCGCGAAGGTGAAGTGGTCCAGGAGATCTCGTTCATCCCGAAGCGCAAGCCGCAGCACCTCCCGCCCGATCCTGTGGACCCGGTCGTCGAGAAGCCTGAGCGCGAGGCGTTCTATCACAATCTGAAGCGTCTGCGCGCGCCGGCATTCGGCAACATGCCGGCCGTCTCCGTGGAGATCACGGGCGGCTGGCAGCGCATCGCCGACACCCTCTGGGACCTCGGATACCGGCTCGACGAGAGCGTGGCCACGAAACGCTGGGTCGCTACCCCCGGCATGGGCGAGAACTCGTCCGGCGACGGCGGCAAGTTCTACGAGCGCAACGAGGACGGCACCTGGCCGGCCGAGGCGGTCGCGGCAGAGCTGGACCTCGCGGACATCAAGACGCACCCGCTGGCCGATGGCACGTTCGCCGCGATTCACGAGCCCACCTCGATCTCCATGGCCGGAAAGACGAAGCTCGAAGCGCACCGCCTGGTCATCGCCGAGCTGGAGAAGTTGACCGCGCCGGCCGAGGAGCCCGATGGCACCGCTTGACCCACTCGTCGAGATGGGAATAAAGCACCTTCCGGCGATTGCCCAAGGTGGCGTCGGCCTATTCCAGCATCGGAAGTCCGAGTGGGGCCAGGAGCAGGAACTCCCGCAAGCCCTGAACGACATCCGGGACGCGGTGTATGACCTGACCCACTCAGGCTCCATGCTTATCGATCTCGGAGACGGCGATCACCAGGTCGCCGTCCGGCCGAGCTTGTACGACGAGATGATTGCCAACCCGACGCGCAGCATCATCACAGGCATCGGGGGGAGTGGGTCGGCGCACTCACGCCCCCCGGTCCGTCTCGACGGCATCGACTGGGTGTCCGAGGTGGACCGCCAAGCGCGTGAATGGCACCCAGTGGGTAGAAGCACACCCGATCGCCTCGTTCGTCTCTGCACGGACGGCTGGAGGCCCCAAGATGTGGCCGAGCTGCGGAAGATCACCCGCCGCATCAAGGGGTACATCAACGCGGCCGAGGCATACCTGAACGATCGGCACAGCTTCAGTGTCACCGCAACCTGCCCCGAGTGCGGCGAGTCTGCCGTCGAGCGCGACGGCGTCCGCTCGCCAGCCCTCTCCGTGAACGCGGACGGTGCGACATGTGCAGCCTGCCATCACTACTGGCCATCGGCCCTCTTTGAGCAGCTCGCGAGACTCATCAGCGAGTAAATGGCATATGACACTTGAAGCGTGATACATTTCAGGCATGAGCTTGTGGAACGCGATCAAGAAGTACTTCGGGCATGACCCCGAGTATCAGCCCTGGACAGTCGTCCGGTACCCACACATTCCCTACCCGTTCGTGGAGGGGAGGAACTGGGCCGACGAACCCGTCCGGGGCTTTGTCGTGTCCAGGCTCGATCTCGACCTGCTCCTCGCGCAAAAGCGCCCTGAGCCGGCCGACTCCGACCACACCGATCACGTCCACTTCGCTATCAAAGCGAACCGAAGCGGACTACCGACGCCGTGGGAACGGCGCATTCAAATACAGTGCAACGAAGAGGATGTACAGCCATGGCTGGGATAGACGTAATGAAGAGTGACGTAATACCTTTCGATGACCTGGAGCCTGTCGTCAACATCTACGACTGGGCCGAGAATTGGGAGTGGAGCACCTCGGACCTCTTCTTCCATCGAGCAACCGGAAGCTTCTACTTCGGCTCGGACTCTGGATGCTCCTGTAACTACGCATACGACAGCTTCAGCACGGCGAGTGACTGCGAAGGCCCATTCACGTTCGACGGAGCTATCGATCGCCTCCGCAAGGTCGAGGTGGGCGAAGGCACAGAGCCAGCAGTCTTCCAGGTCGAGCGTCAGCGTCAACGCATGCTCACCATCGTGGAGCGCGAGCTGGAGGACTCCGATTACTACGCTGAATGAGTCGGATGTCATCATCCAACTTCCGCACGAAGCAAGGCTGTTCGACGAACTGACCGATATTCACGACTCCATCGCGTGTCTCGACGAAGTCTGCCCCATCCACAACCCCACCTGGCATGACCAGCGTTGGTGGCCGATCGGCTGGGACAACGACTCGAAGACACTTATCAGGGGATGCGAGCACGGATTCAGCCACCCTGACCCTGACCAGTTCCCCTTCTGGGAAGCAAACGGCTGGCACGGGCGAGGAACGCACTTCTGCGACGGGTGCTGCGAACCGAAAGAACAAGTAGGAGAGTAAAAATGCCCGTCAAGGGTGATTACAAGCCAATCGTTCACGGAACCCATCGGGGCTACAACGCGCACAAGCGCCGAGAGAGAAGCACGGGAGTCAGTGACCACTGCGAACCCTGCCTCAAGGCCCACAACCTCCACCACCTCAATCGGAGGCGAGCGGAAAAAGGGCTGGAACCTCTGACCAACGACATATCGACGAAGAGTCCACTGCCAGGCAGGCGACGGGTCACAAGGGCTCCAGCCGACAAGCTCGCCGAAAGCGCCTTCGATCCGCGCATAGTCCCGTTCGATGCACTGATCGTCGGCGACGTGATCGACGTTCAAGTCAAGCCCGGAGCCCTTGTCGCCAGGGCTCGCATCGACAACTACCGCGAAAACCAGGACGGCTCAGTAGGAATGATCCTGTCGCTGCACAACAACAAGAACAAGAAAGCCAGAGCCGTCTTCCCGAAGCGCCGAGTCGACCAGGGATTCCTGTTCGTACCTACCTACGAAAGATGATGCAATGACCAAGCACAAGTCCAAGCCGCAGCGTGAAGCGCTCGGCATCATCTACAGCGCGCTACCCGGCAAAGCGTTTCTGACATGGCGCGAGAACGGCGTCCGCAACTTCCGCGTCGAAGTCAATGGCGTCACCGCCGAAGCGCTCGTCAACCGAGGCATGGCCACAATCACCAGTGAAGGCGCAGGCATCGAGTCCGTCGCCCTCACCGAGCGCGGAATCGCAGTCCTCCACGCAGACGGTAAGAGTGTCCAGCAATGCAATCAGGCCGTCCTCTACTCGCAGCAAGACGACGCCGAAGAGGCCCTCATCACCACCCAGGCACGGCGTAGGCGCGCCGGCACCCGCATCCCCGAGAAGAGCATCAGATGGTGCGCTCAGCACCGTGGATGGCACCTCAGCGCCAAGCCGCCGAAGGATGGCACCCTCGTATCCAACCGGCCGACGCAAGTACTGGCCAGCCAGTGACCGACACACTCCTGCAAGGGATCGTCGGCTCCACCGCATACGGGCTCGCCACGCCAGACAGTGACATCGACCGCCTCGCTGTCCATGCCGAACCATCCAACATGCTCATGGGCCTCTATCCGCTGCCCGAGAAGCGCCGAACGATCGTCGGCACCGACCCCGACATCGCCAGCCACGAACTCGGCAAAGCCGCGCATCTGTGGATGAAATGCAATCCCACCGCGACCGAGATCCTCTGGCTGGACAGCTACGAGTACCTCAACTGGGCCGGCCAAGAGCTATTGGAGATCCGCAAGGACTTCCTCTCCCGACGACACGTCCGCAACGCCTACCTCGGCTACGCCTCGCACCAGCTCAAGAAACTCGCCCACCGAGGCGACGACGAGGTCCCGAAGCGCATCGAGAAGCACGCGCGACACATCCTCCGACTGCTCCACCAGGGCATCGAACTCCACCGCACCGGAGAGCTGTCCGTGCGACTGGAGCCCGACGTAGCCGACCGCATGCGAGAGATGGCCATCGACATCGCCGCGCGAGGCGATAGGGGAGTGGCGCTCGCATCCGACCAAGTCGGACACGCCATCGAAGCGTTCGACCTGTACGACACACCGCTGCCGGAAGAGCCCCGGCAAGACCGCATCAACGAGCTCATACTCACGATCCGAAGGGGCTACTGGTCCGAATGATCCTCATCATCGCCGTCGAGATGATCCTGATGGTCGCAACAGGCTCCCTGGCCATCTACAGCGCCGCACGATTCCAGCGCACCGGCCATATCGAAGACGCCAGGAAATGGGCGGCAACGATGGCGCTCGTCGTCCTTGTGACCATCGCCTGCCTGTTCTACAACACCTCTCTCTGACCTCAAAATGACACAAGATGCTTGAAGGAGCAACTCAGTTGAAGTTCGAACCGCCCGTCAACCCGAACTACGCCGCAGTAATCACCACCGTGAAGGCTGTCGTCGCACTCAAAGGCCGGGACCGCATCGTCGGCCTGCCGTTGTTCGGCTACCAGGCCATCGCCCAGAAGGGCTGGCAGGAAGGCGATCTCGGCGTCTTCATCCCCGCCGAGTCTCGCATGTCCGAGGAGTTCGCCTACGAAAACAGCCTCATGCGTCACGCGGAGTTCAACAAGGACCCCGAAGCAATCGGCTACCTCGAAGATAACCGTCGCTGCAAGGCAATCAAGCTCGGGGGGCATCGCTCCGACGCGATGTTCCTGCCGCTCGACAGCCTCGCGTACACGGGAATCGCCATCGAGCAGCTCGAAGACGGCGACACCTTCGACACCATCAACGGCCACGAGATCCTGCGGAAGTACGAACGGCCACGCGCGCCCGTTCGCGACGTAAACAAGAAGACAACGAAGAAGTTCAACCGCGTCGATGCCAAGTTTTTACCGGAACATTTCGACACGTTGCAGTACCGCCGCGTGGCCGACCAGTTGCTCTCGCCGGACGATCAGGTCGTCTGCACGCAGAAGCTACACGGAACGAGCCTGAGGGTCGGGCGAACAATCGTTCGCCGCAAGCTGAACTGGCTAGAAAGATTGCTTCTTAAGGTTGGGGTGGCCGAGCTTGGATGAGGTTGAGACAGCCTGGGTGGCTGGACTACTCGAAGGCGAGGGCAGTTTCACGCTCGGCGCGGAAGGGGGACGCACATCAGGCCCTAAGGTTCGTCAGATCCAGATTACGTGCGGCATGACGGACGAGGACACTATCGACAAACTTCATCGAACGATAGGTATCGGCAACGTCTACAAAGAGCGCCGCAAAGATCCCCGGCGTGCTCATGCGAAGCAGATGTACATCTTCCAGGCGTCGAAGAGGGCCGATGTAGTTCCCGTCATGCAGGCGATTCTTCCGCATATGAGTGAACGTCGCAGCAAGCGCATCCAAGAGATCCTGGACTATGCGGAAGAGAACCCACTCATTTATAACAAGCCGGTGATATGTGGCACGCGCCGCGCCTATCGCAAGGGTTGCCGGTGCTCCGAATGCCGTGCAGCTTGTGCGAAATATGCAAGAGACCTACGAAGGAGCAAGGCAAAGTGAAGTTTCCGAAGATTCGAATTGCCCGTAACGAGTACGACAATGTCTACGGCAGCCGCAAGGTCATCAAGGACGCCAACAACCCTAACCAGGCGCACTACTACGGCACTGACCTGTGGAGTGAGTACGGCAAGCGCCTCGACGGCCTCCTGCCTGATGGCTTCATCGTCTTCGGTGAACTCATCGGCTGGCTTCCAGACGGACGACCCATCCAGAAGGGGTACACCTACGACCTCCCCGTGGGCCAGGCCGAGCTGTACGTCTATAGGGTGAGTCAAGTCAACCCGCAGGGCGTCCAGACCGACCTCACCTGGGACCAGACCGTCGAGTTTTGCCGCAACCACGGCCTCTCCACCACCCCCGAGCTGTGGCGCGGCAAGGCAGGGGACCTCAGCGTCGACTACTACCTCGACGTGGACTACCGGGTCGACCTCGGCTACCGCCAGGCCATCGCGCTCAGCGACCCCAACACAGTCGACGAGGGCATCTGCATCCGCAAGGAAGGGCTCACCCCCACCATCCTGAAGGCCAAGAGCCCCATCTTCTTTCAGCACGAAACGAAGATGATCGACGCCGACGTAGAAGACATCGAAGCGGAAGCAGCATACGCATGAGCACACCAGCAGAAATAATGAACTGGACCGCCGAGGAGCATCGCGGCAAGGCTGTCGAGATCATGGGACAGGCGATCGAGATCTACAAGACCATCGACCAGATCCCCCTCGATGAGGTCACCAGTGTCGAGTTCCTTGCGGTCGGGATACTGGTCAATATGGCGCAGGTCCAGGCCACCCTCGCGCTCTCGGCCCCTGGTCTGCCAGTGCCGGCCGCGCCGACCTACAACATCCAGAATCAACTCGGCCTCCCGGAGTACCTGTGAACGTCCTCGACCTACAGCAAGCCCACGTCGGCGAGCAACTCCGCATCGAAACCAAGGTCAAGAGCCGGCCGATCACAGGCGTCATCGCCACCGTCCAGCCGGCCAGTGGACATGTCCGCGTCGAGCTGACAGGCGCGTTCGGCAAGAAGTGGTACACCCTCACTCCCGACCAGGAGATCTCGCTTCAGCCGTAGACCAAATGACATATGAAATGTGGTAGGTTGTAGCACATGGGATTCCTCGAAGCACTCACACTCGTCTTCGTAGTCCTGAAACTCACCGATGTCATCGACTGGTCCTGGTGGGGCGTACTTGCGCCACTGTGGGTTTCGGCTGCGATCTACCTCCTTATCCTTGTCGGCGTGGTCGCCAAGGTAGTCAAAAGTTGAGGGCGGCGGTACTTCTACCTACCGCCGCCCTTAGCGCCCTCTACTTCATCGGAGCACTCACATCATGGGTTTGGATCTTCTTGCCCGCCTTGGTTTACGGAGCGACAATGCTCTTCCTGTACATAGCGTGGCAGATCGCGTCAGGCGAGTGGAGCCTATCGAGGTTGCTCGCGCGGAGGCGCTGACCGACGACAAGCAGAAGCTCCTCGTCACACGCGGCATTCCCGGCAGCGGCAAGTCCTCGTTCGCCGAACTCTGGACCGGCATGTCCGAGCATCACGCGCGGGTCAATCGAGACGATCTGCGCAAGATGCTGTTCAATTCGAGCGGCGTCCTCACTCAGGACAAAGAAGCTGCAGTGTCCGCAGCCGAGCGAGCGCAAGTCCGGGCACTCCTCAAGCAGGGCAAGTCCGTCATTGTCGACGCCATGCACCTTCGGGCGCAATACGCACGAATCTGGGCCGAGATCGCGAAGGAACTCGGAATCCGTTTCGAGGTAGTCGATTTCAAGGTGGTGCTCGAAGACGCCATCGAGCGCGACCGTCAACGCGGCCTCGCGGGGGAGCGGACAGTCGGCGAAGAGGTAATCCGTAAGCTGTACAAGCAGTTCCCGCAGAACCGCTGGCCGGCGATCGCGGCACGCGAGACAGCACCCGGTCCGATGGAGCCATACACGCCCCACTTGGGAAAGCCGTTGACCTACATCTTCGACATCGACGGCACACTCGCGCATATGGGCGACCGCCGTAGCCCCTACGACTACACGCAGGTCCACCTGGACGAACCGGACGAGCATGTAGTCGAGATAGCCAAGACGCTCTGGGAGTCCGGATTCGTCATTCTGGTAGTAAGTGGGCGGGATGCCAGCTGCTACAAAGCAACTGAAGAATGGCTCACGAGCAACGGAATTGGCTACAACAAACTCCTGATGCGTGGCGATAACGACAAGCGCCCCGACTTCAAGGTCAAGTACGACATCTTCGACCGGCACATCCGCAACAACTACCACATCCTCGGCGTGTTCGATGACCGCAAGCAAGTAATCGACATGTGGCGAGCGTTGGGCCTCAAGTGCTTTCAAGTGCAAGAGGGCAACTTCTAACTACACAGAGAGATCGAATGTCAGACCTGAAAGTAACCGTCCTCACCAAGCCTGACTGCGTGGGCTGCAAGTTCACCAAGCAGGAGATGGACAAGCTCGAAATCCAGTACCTCTCTCGGGATGTCACACAAGACCCCGAAGCGTACGCACTCGTCATGCAATACGGCTACAGCGGACTTCCCGTCGTCGTCGTCGAGCAGGGCGAAAACCTCGAAACCTGGACCGGCTTCAGCCCGGACCGCATCAAAGCGATCAAGAACTACTTGGTCGAGAACTAGGAGAACTGATATGGGATACCGCGAAGACCAGGAACGCCGCCGCCGCGAGGACGAAGAAGCTCAGCGCCGTCGCCGCAACAACGACAGCACCGTCTACGCCAGCTCGGCCGCAATCTCCAGCAGCTTCACTTCGAGCTTCGATAGCAGCTCCTCGTTCAGCAGTGGCGACTCGGGATGTTCGTCCTTCTGACCTGAGTTCGCTTTCCGTCTGTCAAATGACATATGATGCATGAAGCATCAAACAACAGGAGAAATAGTTGAACCGCAAGGCAATCCCCGTAGTCATCGCTGCACTCGCAGTCATCCTCTCGGGCACCGCATGCTCCGTCTCGACAGAGCCCGACGAGGTCGCAGTCGTCTACAACAAGGGTCCGGTCGCCGCCACCCAGTGGCAGGAGCAGGTCAACCCCGGCTCCCGCGCCTGGGTCGATCCCTTCGACGAGTCCTACCCGTACCCGGCAGGCCAGCGCACCTGGGCATTCACCGGCCTCGAAGGCGCTGACCGCGCCACCATCAGTGTCGCCGACCAGGATGGCATCACCCTCGACATCCCCGGCACCGCACGGTTCGCGCTCAACACCGACCCCGAGACCCTCAAGCAGTTCCACGAGAAGATCGGCCTGAACTACCAGGACAACTGGAAGGGCCTGCTCGGCGTCTACCTCGACACCCCGCTCAACCGCGCAGTCACCGAAGCCACCCAGGGCTTCACCTGGCGTGACCTCTACCAGGACCCCACAGCCAAGGCCGCATGGGAGAAGAAAGCCAAGGAACTGCTGCCCGACTTCATCAAGCAGGCTGGCGGCGGCGAGTTCTTCAACGGCATCGACCTCACCCTCCAGAAGCCGGTACTGCCCCCGCAGCTGACCGACCGACTCCTCGGCGTCGAAACCGCCAAGGCAGCCCTCGACCAGCAGGAAGCTGAGAACGCCGTCGTTGCATCCAAGGCGATCGGTGAGCAGAAGCTCGTCGACTTGTACGGCAAGGACAACTACGCCCTCCTGAAGGCGATCGAGTCCGGCAAGGTTGAGTTCATGCAGCTCCCGGCAGGTGCAGGCGTCAGTATCGCACCCCGCTAGGTAGCAGCACACCAGACGATCGCGCCGGGGGTCGAGATAAGTTCCACCCCCGTCGCTTTCATCCCTCCAGGAGAAACATGCGCGCCCTCATTCCCCTCGCAATCCTCAGCATCGTGGTCGTCGTCGGATACTTCATCGTCACCTACTACGCCACACCGGAAGACAAGCGACCCGAGCTTCCCCTCCACATCCGATACTTCGGATCGGTAGCCGTACTCCTCGTAGCACTCCTCGCAGTCCTCGGAGTCAGCTACCTCGTCTACACCATCTCAGGCCAGCTGTGATTAACCTCCTGGCCGGCGCGCTCTACGCACTCGTCCTCTGGGCCGGCCTCGCACGGCTGAAAGAACTCACCAAAGCCCAGATCGAAGACGAGCTACAAGCATTCCTCAAGCACGACACGGAGTCCCAGTGACCATCACCGCAGAGCCGACCACGTCATTGTTCGGCCAGATGTACAACGATGTCGAAGAGTTCTCGCTCGCATTCGGGCAGCTCATCTCCGACATGCCGACCTTCCCCAGCGAAGAGCTACAGAAGGCTCGCGTCGGATTCATCACCGAAGAGTACGAAGAGTTCAACGAAGCAATGGCCGGCGACGACCTCAAAGAGGTAGCAGACGCGCTCGTCGACATCCCCTACTTTGCGCTCGGAACCGCCCTCGCATACGGGATCGTGCTCCCCGGTGGCCGCGACTACTTCGACTGGACCCTCATCGGCACCCCGAAGCTCTACGAGGCCGGCAACATGCGCGAGGCAGTCACCAACGCCATGAACTCGGCCTACGACGGCTACATCGCGGCCGAACTCGACGGAAGCGACCTCCAGTGGATCGCCGCCGCGCTGCAGAAGCTCATCAACACCTGCCTCGACATCGCGCACATCTACAACATCCCGTTCCCGGCAATCTGGGACGAGGTCCATCAGTCCAACCTTGCGAAAATGGTGGACGGAAAAGTTATCCGCGACCCCGACACTGGGAAAGTCCTCAAGCCTGCCGGGTGGACCCCACCTGACGTGCTCAAGGTGCTTGTTGCAGCAGGGCATGACCCCAAGGGTTAGGCAGTGCTCAGCCACTTGGGATGACGGGCAGGGCGTATGTACGCGCACCGATATTGCAAGTGGTGGCATTTGCTTCGCCCACAACAAGCAGCATCGACGCGGCGGGGGATTTGGCCCGATTCGGTTCTACAGGCCGATCGGGATGGATGGCCGGGAACTGGGCATCTGGTGCGCCGAACATGGAACCTATCCGGTCGGTGACTGTCGCGAATGGCGATACGCGCTGAATGGAGATCTAGGCTACCCAGTCGTCTATGCGTTAGGGAGGCGAGTTGGAACCCATCGTCTGGTCGCGTGGACATTTCACAGGACTGGCGATGAGTTCCTTCTACCCCACGAGGTCGTGCATCACGCTTGCGCCAACCGAAAATGCCTGAACCCTAACCACTTACAGATAGTTACATCACAAGAGAACTCTGCGGAGATGATCGAACGAAGGACTTTGCTTCGTCGAATCGCCTCCCTTGAGCGAGAGAATGAGGAATTAAAGCGAATGGTGAGCATCTAATGGCGCGTATCGGTCTCGACATGGACGGCGTCGTATATAACTTCGAGAACTCCGTCCGCACCTTCCTGGTCGACGAATGGGGCTACAACCCAGAGGAGCTGCCGGCCCCGATTGGCTGGGCCATCGATGAGCAATGGGGGATGAGCAGGGAAGCATTCCGGGAGGCATGCCACGAAGGTGTCGACGCAGGCGTCATCTTCCGTGACGGAGATCCGTATCCCGGAACCGCCGAAGGTTTCGCACTCCTCCGCGAGGCCGGCCACACGATCCACATCGTCACCGCACGCACCTACGGCAAGCCCGGAATGGCCGCGCTCAACACTCAAGAATGGCTCGACGAGCACGGACTCGAATACGACACGATCACCTACGCGCACGACAAGACAGTTGTCGCAACGGATTACATGATCGACGACAAGGTCGAGAACTACGACGACCTTCTCCGCGCCGGCACCTACCCAATGCTCCTCAACCAGAACTGGAACCAGGACTCCGCAGGCGTCAAGCGGGGACGGGTAAACACACTGCCCGAGTTTGCGTACTTCGTCAACGCACTCAGCCCTGACCCGGCCTTCGCCAAGGTAATGCTTGAACAGCTCCAGCGGACCTCGTTCATGCAGCTCATGCAGCTCCTGCCAGCCAAGCTCAAAGGACTCTGAGATGACAGAAGAAGTACGCAGCGTCTCCTCCACGGGAGCTGAGAAGGGGGTTAAGCTGGCGATGTACTCAGCGATCCCTTCGGGTGCCCTGTTGGAGATTGCAGAGCACTACGGCAAGGGGAGTTTGAAATACTCAAAAGATAACTGGCGCAAAGGGTATGAGTGGAGCAAGTCCTTCGACGCGCTCAACCGTCACCTCTGGCAGTTCTGGAACGGCGAAGACCGCGACGAAGAGACCGGCAGCAAGCACATCATCGCCGTCGCCTGGCACGCACTCGCACTCGCCACCTTCATGGACGAGTTCCCCGAGTTCGACGACCGATTCAAGGTCGAGCTGAAAGAGGTGATTGCGAGCGTCGAGGAAGCTCGCAGCGTCTCGGAACTGCTCAACCGTCGTTCGATGCAGGCCCATGCCAGCGGCCGATAGGCACGGATACGAGCAGATCGTCGAGCCGCTGAAGCTGGCGGCATACGACGAAGACGAGCAGGAAGCCTGGGCCGAGGCGACATTCGAGCGCCTCGACCAGGCCGACCTGGTCATCCTGCCGTTCCCGATCCTCAACCGTCTCGTCTTCGAGATGGCGTCGATGACATTGGACAAAAACCAGATCCAGATCTGGAACGAACTACACGCAGCGATTAACTTCGAGGAACGAAACCTTGGGCTTCCAATTACACCCAACCGAGGGTGAAGCAACCGGGGATGACCTCGTCACCGTCGACCGGCGAGTGATCCGCAAAGCGCTTGTTGCGTTCGGTGGCGTTGAGATGACCCCGCTGCAGCTCTCGCACTGGCACAAGGTCGCCGACCAGATCGGGCTGGATAAAGACAAAGACGGCAACCGCATCCACATCAAGTACGAAGGCAAGAAGTGAACTGGACCGAGATGCCGCTTGCATGCTTCGACACCGAGACAACCGGCCCAATCCCCACCGAATGCCGGCTCGTGACTGCGTTCATCGGCAAGATCGATGGCTCCGAGGTTATTCAGCAGAACTGGATGGTCGATCCTGGCATTGAGATCCCGGAGGGTGCAGCCGAAGTCCACGGCGTCACCACTGAGATCGCGCAGCGAGACGGGATGGACTACAAGTCCGGGTATGCCGCGATCAGGGACGCCCTCACCGACTGCTGGGAAGAGGGCCGCATCATCGCGGCCTACAACGCCAGCTTCGACTTCACCCTCATGGACTACGAAGGCCGGCGACTCGGCTGGGAGTCCATGGAGTTCGGACCCATCGTCGACCCGTACGTCCTCGACCGCGAGCATGACAAGTACCGCAAAGGCAAACGGACACTGGGCGTCACGGCCGAGCATTACGGGCTCAGCCTGAAGAATGCCCACACCGCCGACGCCGACGCGCTCGCAGCAGCTCGGCTCGCATGGAAGTTCGGCCGGCGCGAAGACCTGGCCGGCCTGACTGCTGAAGAACTCATGGCCAAGCAGGGGGAGTGGCACCTCGCGCGGCAGGAAGACTTCAAGAAGTACCTGGTCAAGAAGGCCACGAGCGCTGAGAAGCGCATCAAGAAAATGCACGAACAGATCGAGCAGCTCACCGCAGACGCGGCAGAGGCGCGAGAGAAATCCCTAACAGTGAACGGCGACTGGCCGATTCGGAAGGTAGAAGATGTACACCGAGAAGATTGAAATCAGCTGGAGCGCCGTGGTATCGGGCCTCGGCCATGTATTCCACAAGCTCGACATCCCGATCGAGAAGATCCTGGGCGAAGGCGTCATCGAGGACGGCCGTCCTGGTGTGCAGTACCCAGACAGCCGTATGACCGAGGTCGTCGAGGAGTTCGCCAGGGCAGCGCTTACTCACGACTGCAGCGTTGACGTGATCGACAAGCTACAGGACTTCGGCCGATGAAACTGATCGACCGCGTCTCCGCTATCAACTGGAACCGAGTTCAGGACGACAAGGACTCAGAGGTCTGGGAGCGGCTCACGTCGAACTTCTGGCTGCCCGAGAAGGTCCCGGTGTCGAACGACATCCCGAGCTGGGGAACGCTGAGCCAGCTGGAGCAGACGCTCACCATGCGCGTGTTCACCGGCCTGACGCTCCTCGACACCATCCAGGGCACAGTCGGTGCAGTTGCTCTGCTGCCCGACTCGATCACCCCGCACGAGGAAGCCGTGTACACGAACATCGCGTTCATGGAATCGGTCCACGCCAAGAGCTACAGCTCGATCTTCTCCACCCTCTGCTCGACGACCGAGATCGACGAAGCATTCCGATGGTCCGAAGAGAACCCCTACCTGCAGCGCAAGGCTGAGATCGTGCTCGGCTACTACGCCGGCATCGAAGGCGACCCCGAGTGGCTCGTCCCGCTCAAGCGCAAAGCAGCCTCGACCATCCTCGAATCGTTCCTGTTCTACTCGGGCTTCTACCTCCCGATGCATTGGGCATCGCGCGGCAAGCTCACCAACACAGGCGATCTCATCCGGCTCATCATCCGCGATGAAGCAGTCCACGGGTACTACATCGGCTACAAGTTCCAGAAGGGCATCGAGCGACTCGGCGTCAAGCAGAACGTCGACGACCTCCGCGACTGGGTCTACAGCCTGCTCATGGAGCTGTACGAAAACGAAGTCAAGTACACCGCCGACCTCTACGACACCGTAGGGCTAACCGAGGAAGTCAAGACATTCCTCCGCTACAACGGCAACAAAGCCCTGATGAACCTGGGCTACGACGGACTGTTCGGCGGCAGCGAGACGAAGGTCAACCCGGCCATCCTCTCGTCACTGTCGCTCGACAGCGAGAACCATGACTTCTTCTCAGGCTCAGGATCGAGCTACGTCATGGGCAAGGCAGAGATCACCGAAGACGACGACTGGGACTTCTGATGGCGAAGACGAACCTGACCGAATACCCCGTAGACCGTAAGACTCGGGACCTGCTCGGCTATGTCGACGGCTGGTCGGAGCGGGAGGGCGTCGATTGGCTGCCGAATGATCCGTTTACCGAGACTTTCCAGGTCATGGGATATGGGCGCGGCCGATCATCCATCAAGTTCATGCTCGTCGCCGAAGATGGCCGGCGATACGAGATGTTCGCCAAGGACTTCACCGAACTGGTGATGACCAGCGAGATCTCTGCCGGCGTCGTAACCGGCACCTTCCAGGTCGTCAAGCGCGGCCAGAACTACGGACTAGTGAGAGTAGAACCATGCTGAAAGAGATCCAACACGAAGGCAAGACCCACATCGCGGTCGATTCGATCCTGTTCGAAGACATCGACTCCGACTGGAGTGAGAAATATTCGCACTACTGGAAGTCGCCGGACTACCGAGACTTCCGAGCGCGGTTCAACATCGTCGACACGGACGGACTCGACTCCACGGCCACCTTCTACCAGGGCATCGACCAGTTCTTCGTGATCGAGGAGAAGGCGACTGGCAGGCTGTTCGGCATCCCGCAATGGCAGGGTGGCGGCAAGTACGGCGAGCTGTTCCGCGAATGCAACGGCGACGAGTTCGGCCTCGAATCCGAGGAGAACCCCGAGTACGCCGCACGCTGCGATGATGACGACTTCGATGAAGAGGAGACACCCGAGTACATCGACTACTGGGTCTTCGTCGCACTGGAGAAGACTTCGTTCCCGGCCTACAAGCTCGCGTAGAGCAAAAGCCATATGGTGCATGAGCGCGAGCATCATATGGTAAGATGAACCAGTACACAACCTACTTCACATCATCGTTATGTGAAGGTCTCGACCAAAGCCACGGCATAGCAGGCGCGTCGAGAACTACAACTTCATATCGTCTCCACCCCTGGCGGTTCGGCAATCTGACGCCCCGCCCGACGAACTGGCCGGCACTCGCCGGCACGGTTCGCAGTCCCACTCGTGCAGCTACGACCTGCGCGAGGTGGGACTTTCGTCTATCACCCGGAGAATCGAAATGCTGGACAAGACCCTCGCGCGCATCGACGAGGCCATCGCAGACCTCACCGACCGCTACAAGATCGCTCTGTACATCAACGAACCCGTCCAGGCTGAAGCGCTGTACGACGAACGCGACCGAGCCCTGGAGCGCCGACTGCGCTGGACTAAGGCACACGCATGAGGTCGTCGAGCTGGGGGAACCCCAAGCATCCAGTCGGCTTCATACAGCACCAGACGCGGATCTACCTCGCCACACGGCCCACCGAGATCACCGTCAGCCGCGAGTTCGAAGACATCGGGCTCGGCCTCTCGCGGCGAACAGAGATCTCGCGCCAGGACTACAGCGTCAAGTGCGACTGTGGATGGGAGTCGCCGCTCGCGGTCAACCTAGCCGGACATGCCCACAAGGTGAATCGAATGCTCGACGAGCAAGCCTTCATTGACTACGTCGGCAAAGCCAAGGCCCTCCTGCAGCCCTGCCAGCACTTCCACCTCGTCGGCCATGGAGCGCTGGCCTAGAACGCAAAAAAGCCCCCCAGCTAGAAGCTGAGGGGCTTTCTTGTGTGTTCATGCGCCATGGATAACGATGCTCCGAGACAGCGCCTCGTAGCTCGCTTCGGACGAAGACATCTCGTAGGCACCAGCGCGGACGTGGCACTTCTGAGCGTGAATCCAGTCGCCGGCCAACTCGGCGAGCCGAGCCTCCTCGCGGTACTCAGCAGCCTTCTTGGCTGAGTAGTCGACGCCAGCCTTGGCGTAGCCGAGGCGGCGGTCGTTCGTTGCAGCCTGGCGCTTCTGCGCGCGGCGCTGCCGGTAGTAGTCAAGCAATCCGTCCATGGGATCTCCCCTCGATGTCAGTAGTGGTGTCGGCAGGCGATGACTGTGATGCAGCCATCCTCGGGCAGGTAAACGAACCGGTGCTCGCCAGTGATTCGGCGAGACCAGACGCCCTCCAGCTGGAACTTCAGGGGCTCGGGCTTCCCAATCCCCTCGAAGGGATCTCGACGAGCGCTCTTGATTAGCTCGTTGACCTTCTTCACCATCTTTTTGTCGACCAGCTGCCAGTGTAGGTAGTCGTCCCAGCCCGTCTCGACGAACTTCAAGTCCAGCAGGGTCATTCGATCAGTTCACGCTCCTTCGCTTCGCCGTTGCGAGCCTGCGCGAGACCCTTCAGGACATGAGCCGCATTGGCCGGGTTGCTGAAGATGTGCAGCGTCTCAATGAGCGAGTTGTACTCATCCCTTGAGATGAGCACCGCATCCCCGCCCTTGGAGGTGATCTCGACCGGGACGCGATCGTGGTTCACCTGTTGAATGAGCGGGAACAGGGTCTTGCGTGCCTCAGTTGCCGAGATTGACATTGCGTCCTCCTGGTCGGGAAGTGGTACAGGGATACGGTACCACTCTTGCTATGCGGCCACCAGCTCGAACTCGCCAGGCAAGAGGTACACCTCCATGCCGACCCACTCGCCGTCATCGAGCACCCGGACCCGAGCCTCGTCGCCATCCTCCAGCTCGTGCAGCTCAACGATCTCGCCGCGCAAACCCTCCAGCGCTGTCTCAGGCACGTTGATCGTGACCCGCTGCAGCCTTGGTGCTGCCTTCTTCTTCTTTCCCATGTCAAACCTCCTTTTCGGGTGTCATCTTTCGGCTTCGAGCCATCGCTGGAGGCCCGAAGTTCTCTGCCAGATAGTCCTCGACCTGCCCGAGCTGCGACTCCGTCAGCTGCCACGAAGCCGTCGAATACTCCTCGTCCGTGTCCCAGGTGAGATCCACCGAGAACACGCCCTCGACCTTCACTGGTCCACCCGGAAGTCGCTCACGCGCCCGGTCTTTCCGCACCACGAGCAGTTTGCGTACGACGACTCCGTCCACTCGATCTCGCCAAGGTTGAGCTGTTCGACGCCATACTTGGTCACCGAGAAGAGCGCGGTAGCCGCGATCTCCAGCTCCGTGGACTGGCCGCAGTTCGGGCACTGCAAGCCAGCCAGGTAGTTCTCGTTCTCCATGCTCAATGCTCCCTCTCGATACGCTTGACGCTCCAGACCAGCTCGTCGACGATCACCCTCTCGCAAGCCAGTCGCGCCTCCTCCTCGGTCTTCGCCGTCTCCGAGAACTTTACGAAGTCGTGAGGCTCCGTGCGATTCCGGCGCACCTTCCAGGCCCACGCCCCAGCCTCGTTCTGGTTGTAGATGATGCCCCGCATGTCGAGTACCTCGATTACCGAGCAGATGCCCCGCTCGCCGCTCTTCTCCCACTGGTCGTCGGTCGTGATCGTCAGCTTCATGTCAGTTCCCCTTCTTGGTTGCAGTGTTGCGCTTGGTTGCAGGCTTGGCCTTCGGATTCGTCGGCCGGTCACGATCGACATAGAGCTTCGAGATTTCGTACCAGTAGACGCGGTAGCACTCGTCGTTCACTACGAGCAGGAACCCCCGCGTGTCATCCCAGCAAGAGAACGGGACCACCTGAGCCGTCTTGCCCACCGCACCGAGGGAGGTGATCTCCTGCCCGATCGCCGCCATGATGAAGTCCTGGCCCGTGTGCCCTGGGTAATCACCCGCCACCGCGAAGCCGACGTAGCCGAGGCGACTGTCGGGTCCACCCTCGATCGCCTCGACGCACTCGTGGTACGTCGTCCGCACTCGGACACTCGGGTACTCCTTCTTCAGCCGAGCCTTGTCGACGATTGCTTGAATGTCAGGGTCGAGATGCATGTCTAACTCCTCCAGAGTTGTTGGTGTACAGAGTGTCCCGGCCAGGAATCGCACCTGGGCAGCTCTCTCCGGGACCGTCGATCAGTAATGCGTGTCGAGTGTGGCTACACCGATTGGGCCTCGAATCAGGCTGCCGCTGAACGACTCGCCAGTCTCGACCATCTTGATCGCCTCCTCGAATAGGACTCTCGCGTCTTCGATGCCATAGGCCGCGATATTGATCGAAAGCCCAGGGGGTCGCGTGTCTACCACTTCGGCCGCGTCTCGTAACCGAGCGCGTCGGCCAGCAGCTCCAGCAGCTCCAGCGGTGTCGGGAGTGGCGACTTGCGCGCCACCTCCGCCGCCTCGGTGTGCTCGTCGTCGAAGTCGCACTCGCACTCGCTGTCGACGACGCCACCGGACACCCCGTCCATCGGATCGGGCTGCGTGGCAGGCCAATCGATGAGCCACGACTTGTTGTCACTGTCTCGCCGCAGGTAGACCATAGCTGCGTGCTCCAGCCTGTGGCCGTGCTCCTCGGGGGTGAACCAGGGGGAGCCGTTCTCGTCACTCTTGATTGCGGTTGTCATTCTGTAACTGCCTCTCCATTGCGGATGATTGCGACGGTCTCTCCGTCGATGTCGATGTCGATGTCTGTTCTGCCGCCCGTGTCCAGGTCGAGGACGAACGTCCCCGAGCGTCCGAGGCTCTGGCTCACGCTGACGTTCTTGCTGGAGTCCTCGAACTCCCAGTCGTAGCGTCGGTAGCCGTGAGGCTTGTCCATTGCGGCCACAAGATCCTGCGGCCCACCGACAACCAGGACATCGATCCGGTACCACTCGTCGTGATTCTCATCGAAGTAGCGATAGGCAAGATCGTCGATACTCTCGTTCGGCTTGCGGGGCTCCGCCATTAGGCGACCCGAAAGCTCGATCCACTCCAGCAAGGCAGCCTTCGCCAGGTCCTCACTGCGCCAGACGGTCATCTCCGTGCCGTGTCGGTAGTCGATCACCAGCACCACAACTTCACTCATGTCAGAGTCTCTTTTCTTCGTTCGGCAGGCCAATGGCCTGAAAGAGGGTGTTGAGCGCATTCGCCGAGCAGATCGGCAACGCTTCGCCTTCCTCGGCTTCGTGTTCTTCATCCTTAGGTGGCCAGGTGTCTTCACCATTCGGCGTCCACGTCAGCTCACTGTCCGCGAACTCGTAGGTGTGCGTAACTATCGCGTAGCCCCAATGCTCCGCAGCCGAGACGGCCTCGTGGTAGTCGTCGTACTCGGCGCGCTCCTCGTCGGAATCGTCGACCAGGACATACTTGTAGACCTCGGACATAGTTCATCCCCTCCAGAGGAATTGTGTTGTGGTTCAGGCGTTATCGCCAGAGCGCCCCGTGCAGGAATCGAACCTGCCACCCGTAGGTGCCATTCGGGGCTGTGGCCTATTCGGTGGTCACGGACCGCACATCCTTAAAGATGAAGAACGCCTCCTCGAAGGACCGGACGGCACCCATCATGGCGGAAGCTCCCTTGTCGAGAAGTTGCCAGCCGAAGACGTTGTCGGCCTCTTTCCAGATCGCGCCCTGCATTCCCGGCTGCCCCAGCTCCAGCATGATCGTCTGCCCAATCTTCATGCCGTCACCGCGTCACCGAGCACGAGGTCCGCAGCGAAAGCCGACTGCACCAGGCCGCAGATGTTCTCCATCGAGCCGTAGCCGCGTGACTCGTCGCGGACAATCGATCCCGGCTTGATCGTGATCGTGCCCTCGAAGGTGGCCTCGTAGCCCGAGCCGTTGTAGGGGTCGATGAGAGCCAACTGCGGTCCCTCGATCGTCGCGCCCTTCACCTGCGCCTCCACCGCGTCCGTAGCCGGGGCGTAGAAGAGCACCGAAAGGTAGCCCCAGCCCTGCTCTGCCTGCAGCTCACGAATCGCGGCCACATTCTTGGGCGTCGGCTCCAGCCCGAGGTCTGACAGGATGTCCACGCGGTACTCGTCCGTGTTGTTGAAGTCGTCCGAGTCAGGGTTGCCGACCTCGACCTCCAGCGTCGACTGGAACAGGACACTGCCCATGTGAGAGAGCAATTCTCCAGCCGGGTCCGAGCGGTCCTTGTCCTCGATCGCCCACCGCAGCTCATCGAAGAAGTCCGGGAATGCCGACCAGAGTTCGTCACGGGCGTACTCACTGCCCATCAGGTGCTCCATCTCGTACTGCACCCCACTCCAGCGTGCCTCGGACTCCCACTCGTCGAAGCTGCCGACCTCGTAGATGTTGCCACCCTGCAGCAGCTCGTCGAGCTGTTCTTCCTGGAGCTGGTCGTTGTACTCGACGTAGACCAGGTCTGACGTGTAGCTCTCCGTCGCCACCGTCGCCATCGCCGCGACCCAGGCGTCCCGAAGATCCGCGTGGATGTCCTCGGACTCCTCGACCTTCACTTCCGTTGCACGCCTCCAGCTCTCGATAGCTGCGTCGTGTGCGGTCTGCCAGCGTGCCTTGTCCTGCTCGTTCATCTTGCTTCACTCCTCCAGAGTCGCGGTCACCGAGTTGTGACCACGTAGTGCCCCGCGTCGGAATCGAACCGACCACCATTCGGTGCCATTCGGGGCTGCCGACTAAGCGTCGGCGGCGTGAAACTTGCGGATAACCGCAGCGAGAGACTGGACAGGGTGGCCACGTCGGCGTCCATGCTTCGTGGCCAACTTCTCCCGAGCCTCGGCTACCAATCGAGCAGCTTCCTTGCCGTCACCCGAGGCGTACGTCGCCGTAGTTGCCGTGTAAGTCAACGACTCAGGCACCAGACCGTCCTGCACGGCTTCCTCCAGGGCGTCGATCTGGGAGCCCGTAAGTCCAGCGATCTTTACGCTCATCGTTACACCCATCCGTTCGGCTGAAGCAGAGCCAGCAGCTCTGCAAGTTCGTCGTGTTCCTCGTTCATCAGGACCGCCTCGTCGTAGACCAGGGATGCCTCGTAGTCGCGGCGAGACTGGACCTCGTCATCCGAGAACAGTTCGTACTCCCACCGCCACGTCGTCGTGCCCTCGTCGTGTTCGATCGAGCAGACTCCCGACTTCCCCCGGTAGCGGCCCTCGTCCGACTCATCCTCGTAGAGAGTCATGTCGACACGTCGACCCATCAGCATCTCCGAGGCGATCCGGTAGGAGAAGAACTCCTCCAGTAGGTCGTCCGGCGTCTTGCCCTGCTTCCGAGCATCCGACTCGTGAGGGATGTACTCGAAGACCATGCTGCCCAAGTTCATTGGGCCGTCGCAGTCGTACGTGTCACCCGAAAGGTGGATCGCGTAGTTGTCGAAGTCGTACGGATCATTAGACATATTGCATCTCTCCTAAGCGTGAACGAGTGGCGTCAGGTATTCCGACACCAGGTACATCAGGAAGACCGAGCCAGCCCCGATAGGCAGACCGATCAGAAAGTCCCTCAGCATCAGATCAGGCCAGCCATGCGACGACCGCCGTTGCGCTTGATCTGACGCTCCTGCCGACGCCGCAGCGTCTCAGCCTTACCCGATACACGGGCGTTCCGAGTCTTGGACTGTGTCATGTTTCTTCCCCTCCAGAGGACCATTTGAACCGTGGCACCATGCCACCGTGCCCTGTCACGGAATCGAACCGCGCTGCACCGCAGCACCATTCAGGGCTCTCTGATTACCCGCAGAGTCGGTTACCCATCGTCGAGCAATCCCAGCCGGACTCGTCCTCGTCGATCACGCCGTCCGAGTTGTCATCTCCAGCCTGGACATACAGCAAGGGAGTGAGCGTGCGGATCGAATCCACACCAGCCCCAGCTCCACCGAGCAGCATCGACACCAGCACGAACAGGATCTGAAAGCGATTCACTTGAAGTCCCCCACTAGGTATGGTCCCCAGCAGTCGCCGAGGACGATTAAGGCAGCCGTGCGAGTTGTGACATCGGACCAATTCACGTCAGGGTCCACCTCACGGAGTATCTGCAGGAGGTCGTGCATCTCCAGACCGCCGTACTTAACTTCAGTCGCGGCCAGCGCTTCCCCGCTGCAGGTGAACATCCCGATGTTTTCACCAGTCCAGGTGATCCGATCAGGCATGACGGTCCACCACAGGTGCCGTGCAGATAGCCGCATCGAACGTGTAGAGAGGGCAGCCGCAGGGGTACGTCTCGTCCTCGTCGTCGTCCTCGGAGCCCCACTCCGAGTACTCCACTTCCAGGTCACTGAAGGCTCGAAGGACCTCGTTCTCGGACATCTCGAAGACATACTCCAGCCCGTTCGAATCCGTCTGCAGGAGGAAGTGACCCACCAGCTCGTTCAGGTTCAGCAGCTCAGCCTCGGCAAGGATGTCCGCGTTGTTTGCGACCACATCCTCCAGCTCGTAGCTCGTGATCTGAATCCGAGCGAACGATCCCATGGGAGCCTCCACGTCTCCATTCCATTCGCCCCAGCTCGACGCTAGGAGGTGCAGAGCGTTGTCCCGAGGGCTATCGAACATTCCCATTGTCATCACCATTTCTCTCCAGAGAATGCCGGACCGATTGTCCGGCAACGTGTCCCGTGTGGGAATCGAACCCACCAGCCCAAACTGCAGGCTGCCATTCGGGACCACCGATCAGTAGCTACGGAACAGGTGCCCGTCCGTCTCCCAGTGATCCATTCCGAGGTCACGAGCGAAAGCCTCGTAGTCGAAGTAACTACGCAACGTCTCAGGCATGGCGTCGAGCATTCCCGTGTCCTCGATGTAGTCGTAGGCGTAGTCCAGCATCGACATCTCGCCGATGTAGCGGTCCTCGAACTCATCCCACGCCGTGTCGATGTCGGCAGCATCGCCGAGCACCGTCCCGTCGTTCTCCAGGTAGAGCGTGAAGGCGTAACCCCTGGAATCGTCCAGCTTCCCAGCGAGAGCCGTCAGAATCGCGAGGTTGTCGTACTCGCCCACCCTGTAAGCGCCGAACCCCTCGAAGTCGTGGATCGCCCACTCCTCCGCCACGTCGCCATATTTGGCCATGGCAGGCGACTCCTTCAGCATGTCGTTCACTGCCTCGAAGATTGTCTCCTCGTCGAAGTCGGCAAGATCGAACCACTCGCCGTGAAGGATCGCGTTGTTGTAGTCCGAGAGGCTTGCCACGTAGACCCGAGCACCCATGTTCATCAGTCCTTTGTTCTCTCCAGAGGTGGGCAGCATCGAATCGTGCTGCCCTCGTGTCCCGTTGCGGAATCGAACCGCGCCAAACTGCAGCACCATTCGGGACTCTCATACCTACGGCTTGACAGGCCACTCCGAAAGGATGTTGTCGCGGATCGCCACGGCCCAACCGACCAGGTCGTCCTCCTCGTCCGAGTCGATGTCCAGGTCCGAGACAGTCACCGCCACATAGACACCGGGAGTCTCCAGGATGTGACGCTCCATGCCGCCGCCGATGAACTCGGAAGGGTGCATGCAAGGCCCGTTGTAGCCGTATTGGCCCGTGAATCCCTGCAGGAGACTCCAGCCCTCGTACATGCAGGTTGCGTCACCGTCAGACCAGTAGACATCCGGAGCATGCAGGTCGCGCCGATCCGTGATCGAACCGTCCTCGTGGACCTCGATAACGTGATCGAACTCCATGCGATCGTTCAGGTTCATTTCATCCCACCTTCCAAATGGTCCCGCCAGCCGGGACCTAGTGCCCTGCAGAGGAATCGAACCTCCCACCTATCGGTGCCATTCAGGGCTGCCCGTTAGTCCTCGGGCGTCGGACGTGTCCAGGCGCTGAAGCCGATGTAGAACTGTGACGTTTCGTCCAGGTAGAACACGACCTGCAGATCCGAGTCGTGTTCGTGGATCTCGTCCATGATCGTGGAGGGGCTAGCGTCCTGTCCGGGATGCCAGCCGGACTCGTAGCGGCCCGATTCCGAGCCCTCAGGCACACCGGTCCAGAGAGTGAACCCCAAGCGCTCCAGGGTTGCCGTATCGGTCCAAGCGATCGCCCGGTCCGAGTTGTCCAGGTACTCCTCCAGGTAGTCCTCGGGGTACTTGTTGACGCACTCGTGGCAGGTGTGGCCGTTGCCATCCGAGACATACTCGGGACGCCAGCCGTAGTGCGTCGGGTCCGTTTCGATCAGCTTGAAGCACTCGCAGCATTCCTCGGTCTGGTCGTACCACTCCAGCGTTACGCCGATCCGCTCCAGGGCAGTTGCCAGCCGGGAGGGCATGTCGTCGATGAGAATCCACTTGTCAGACTCGCGGTCGTAGCGGTCCCGGTTGTTCCAGTTGCCACGAACCCAAACCTCGTCAGGCGAACCGTTGGCGTAGCCGGTCCCGAGACCCATCACGGTTTCGTAGTCGCACCAGTTGTCACCCAGCGCCGCCTTGACCAGACGGTATGCGGATTCCTGCACGTCGAGAACCATTTCATCCCTGCTTTCTTCTCCAGAGGTCACAGGTGTGACCTAGCGCCCTGCAGGGGATTCGAACCCCTCACTTGCCGCCACTCGGCAGGGCAACCGTAGCCGTCCGAGGCTACCGTTCACAAATCTTATGGCATTAGAGGCTTGACGAGGCAGGCCAGGACCCGCACGCCGTCCTCCACCGCATAGAAGCCACCCTCAGGATCGGCCTCCAGAGTCCAGCCCTCCTCGGCGAACCAGGCCAGAGCGTCAGCCATAGCTGCAGCCTCGTCGAGGTAGTGCTCCTCGGTGTCCACCTCAGACTCCACCAGGGCATAGCTCACGAATGAGACCGTGACCTTTGCCCGGTGGTAGTTGTCGGCCACCGCGTTGCAACGAGACCAGTCTGCAGCGAACCAAGCGCGCATCTCCGGGTCCCGGTGCAGGGTGTGCAGGGTCGGAGCCTTTGCCAGCGATACAGTCATGTCATCCCACCTATCTTGTTGTGGTCCCGTGGATCGAGACCTCGTGCCCTGCAGGGGATTCGAACCCCTACACTCCACCTTCGCAGGCAGGGCTACCTCCAGCTATTGCGATCCGGTCCAGATAGTTCACCGTTGGACGCTCACCCTCAGCGAGAAGGATCTCCTCGTAGGCGATCATGTCCGAGATGTTCAGCAGCAGATTCCGCCGCTTGCAGGTGAGATTCCACGCCGCACGTCGGTAGATCCGTCGCATGATGTCCGAGAATGCAGAGTCGTCCGCGAGTTCCGTGAAGCGCATAGCCTCCAGCTCACAGTCGATAGCCCTGTCCTCCATGTCCACGCGGTCCCGAATCGTCAGGTCCAGCATGGTCAATTCGCCATCCATGTTCGTCATTTTTCATCACTCATTTCTCCAGAGTCGTCCCCTCTCGTGGGGGACGTAGTGCCTGGCAGGGGATTCGAACCCCGGATGGATCGGCCCGTAGGCATCACATCCCGTGACCTTGTGCCAGACGTCGCCCGGTGGATGAAGCCGGGACTTGTGCCAGATTCCAGACATTTGTGGTAGTTGCCCGGTCTGGCATGGAACAACATCTCGAGAGTCCAGTCCCGTATCTGCAGAGAATCCTGGCGTGGCAGGGGTGGGCGCATAGTCCGGCCAATAACGCTTGATCTCAAGTCGTCGGCCTAGTCCTATCTGTCCCATCGGTCCCCTTGGTGGTGATCCACTTCCGGCTCTGCGTTTTCCACAGTTCTGTCCAATTCCGAGATTTGTCCTCGCAGCTGTCCATACATCTAGCCCTTCTCCTCGTTTGGTGACCACTCCAGACGGATTGAATACCGTTCACACGAGTGATTGTCAGAGGTGGGATCTCAAGTTGGGCTGAAGCTATTGCCCTTCCAGGTATGGCCACTGGTCGCTGTTGAGTTGTGTATGTACACGCTCACCGTCTTCTCCTGCGTCTCTCTCAGGGGGTGCTCGGCGAGCCGTTGTTGCTCCAAAAACGTAGCAAGCCCGAAAGACGCTGCAGCCCAGCGCTGGTCGCCCTAGAAAGGAAACGCGCGAGGCAGGCCGGGGGGACCCCCCCTCCCCCTGGGGTTTCCCCGCCACGCAGCGCTCAGTGGCTCGCAGGATGTACGGGTTCCAAGGGGTAAATGCGAATGACAATCATTATCGACAATGAGGACACGAAAAAGCCCCAGGCCGTGTGACCTGGGGCTTTGCGTGTTCCGGTGGCTATCCTACGAGCTGCCTTGCCTTTTCGATCGCTGCGAGCCGAATCTGGGCCTCCCACTGTAGATTCTCCGGCAATTCCATCCGGCCGGTCGCATCGTTCAGGATCTCGCCGGCTGAATTGACAAGGAAGTCGCCGAAAGTAGCGAACGGGTAGGAGGGGACGGCCGGTTTCTCGTCGGGTAGCTGTACGAGGATGACATTGCCGTCCTCCAGAACTTTCAGGATCGCGCCGGCTGCAGCGTCGGCAAGGTCGTCGTAGGTGACCTCCGATCCGATCGACATGAAGGCAAAGCTCTCGGGGCTGACGGCCTCCCCATGTGGCCGAGGGATGGCGAGGTGGAGTAGCGCCTCGACGACGGTGGTGGTGACCAACTTGGTGATGTCCTGTGCGCTCATACGGGAGATGATGCCAGTTGCACGCAAGTTGTGCAAGTTGTGCGCAAGTATGGTTCACTTGCGTCTACGTCAACCAGGGTTCCCCTCGGCGCTGACAGTTCGAAGCTCCTGCGCCCGTGAGCTATACGGGTGGGTCGCCTTGCTAGCGACGCTGTCGCCCGTCAGAGGGGCATCCTGTCCCGTTTCCAGGGGCGCACCGTTGCAGTGCGTCGGGGGGCGGGACATTCCGAATGTTGAGACGCACCCGGTAAAGGCAAGCCCGGACGGGGGCGGCGTTGCGGTCGCAGTCGTCTCTTCATGCATCCCGGCCCTGGGCGCAGAGTAATTCCCTGCGCCGTCAACGACCGATGCTCGACGGTGACCGACCGACGAGGACCTACTTGGCGTCTGACCCACTCTTACCTATTTGAGAGAAGGGTCAGGCTCCCTCAACCCTCCTGCTCCCTCCCTCCGAGGTACCTGAAAAGCCCCTGGTGTCAAGCGTGAGGCAAAGACAGAACATCTTGCAGGTTGGCCGGCAGCGAGAAGAATGGGTATAGAGCTTCCCCACAACTGAATAGGCAGAGAATGAGCATCGGCAACGCAATCGAACTGGACATCGTCGAACTGGTGGACGGTAGCCCTACGGCGCTGTCTGTCGATGGACACCACGGCATCGTGAAGCCGAACGCAATCTTCATCAACGGCCAGCAGGTGCTCGGACCCAGGGATCAGACCATCGAGTTGAACGGTCTCACCGCCTCCATGGATGAGGTTCTGGAGGTTCGTCTGACGATGTACGTCAGCAAGCTCACGATGTCGAAGCAGGTCCGCAGTGACTAACTCACTGTGGCTGGAGTATGGCCCTCGCGCTGATGACGCTCAGTGGTGTGCCGTCTGCAAGCTGAACATCGTCTACACCAAGGCTGTCTACGGGGTGAGCTTCTGGGGCGTCCACAGATTCGGCTCGATCACGTATTGCGACGACTGTGTGGACGAGGACCAGCTGGAATCGGACG
The DNA here is from genome assembly GCF_023264675.1 of Rhodococcus sp. (in: high G+C Gram-positive bacteria). Lineage (GTDB taxonomy): Bacteria > Actinomycetota > Actinomycetes > Mycobacteriales > Mycobacteriaceae > Rhodococcoides. Next base: position 109,775 of record NZ_JAHFVG010000001.1, on the reverse strand, counting down.
TGGAGAACTACGTCTCGCAGATCATGAACGACTGGGGCACTGGATGAGGATGATGAGTCGTGCGAGCGACCGCCCTTGGATGTACTTCGACGAGGCACCATCGCATTCGACGCAGCGAGCACGGGAGAGCCGGCAATGGCGGCGCGACCAGCTACTCGAAGATATTCATGGAGATGACGATGAAGATGCTAGGTAGCCGTAACCACTGGTTCTTTCGGTGCTCGCACTGTCAGACCCCACTGCTCCGCAAGAAGGTCGTCAAGGCAATGCGCGCGGCCGAGAAGCCGGCAGTCGAGGCAGAGATCCTCGACGAGCTAGAACGCGACCCGGAGGCCGAGTGGACCGCGTGGCAGAAGCAGTGCGCTGAGGCTGACGAGTATGAGCGCGCATGGGGCTACTGGATGACGACCGAGGATCTCGATCGAATCGCGGTCGAAGGCATGTGGACCAGCGAGTCGCAGTCGGAGAGGTTCGCCTGATGGCTTGGAAGAACGGCACGACCCGCGAGAGGGACCCCGAGTTCATCCGCAACCGTCCGCAGGTGCTGAAGCGGGATCGGGCGAAGTGTCAGCTCGCATACGGCGGCATCTGCATCGTCAAGGCCACCGAGGTCGATCACATCAAGAACGTGAAGCGTGGCGGCGGCAACGGGCTCGACAATCTGCAGGCTGTCTGCGTGGAGTGTCACAAGCGGAAGACGTGGTCGGAGAGCTACGAGGCGCGCATGCAGACGAAGCGTGACTCTCGCCATCCTGACTCTCTCCGTAAGCATCCCGGCCTCCGCTGAACATCTGGCGCGGCCGAAAATCTCCACTATCGTTATAGATGTTCGACAAACGTAGGGCCGGTAGCTCAGCGGCAGAGCACTGGATGAGTGATAGCGCGAGGGTTCGAATCCTTCCTGACCTGTTCTTCAGGCCGGTAGCTCAGCGGCAGAGCAGTCACGTATTCCGCAGGTCGCGAGTTCGAATCTCGCCTGGCCTACTCCAAGGATGACGCCCTCAACAGTCCGGTGGCCCCCACGCCACAGTGAATCTAGTGGGTAAGAGGTCGAACAGCAGGTAATGGCGAGGGTGGTTTTTAGCTGGGCCACCGTCGCAACCTCGACAAGCCTACGCAGGGCTGCGTCTGCGTGCTCAGCTGGATAACTGGGTGAAACCAACGCACACAACAACTTCACAGAGGAGATCAAGTGGCTGTAAAGGTAGTACTGAACACGAATATCGGCAAGAACGAGACGGCGAAGCTAGTTCTCGACGAAGCGGACTCGTGGTACGTCGACCCTGACAGTGGTTACTTGAATGTGCTGGAGGATGGCGAGCTAGTGGCCTCCTTCGCGCCGAATGTCGCAATCTTTGCCGTCACGGCAGAGACCCCCGAAGAGCTGCCGTCCGCCACGGTCTTCGCACCTCTCGACTGACATTCCTCTCTCGCTTGTGAAGCGCCAACCCAACCGGGTTAGGCGCTTATTTGCGTTGCGCTGCAACAGGGTCCGACAGGACGTTGCGGCATGTCCCGACACGGGAGGAATAGAAGATGCCAGGACCCGCACCGAAGAATCCTGAAGACAGGATACGCCGGAACTCCGATCCGCTGACCGATGCTAACGGTTGGACGGAGATTGACCCGTCCCCGAATGACGGCGCGATCCCACCTATTCCTCCATGGTCCTCACAGGACCCGATCGTCGGCGGCATCTATGCCGAGTTGGGCAAACTGCCGCAGGCGCGACTCTGGGGTCCCGGTACGTGGTTCGAAATCCACCTCACTCTCCCGATCATGGAGAAGTACCTAGAAAAGCCCAGCTCAGAGGCGTTCAAAACTATCCTCGCAGCCTGGGGTAGCGGACTTCGCCTCACTGAAGATGACATGCAGCGCGCGCGCATTCGCGTACGTAAGGAGCTGTCGGCCGAGGAGCAGGAACTCGCCATCAAGGGCAACCCGAAGGTGGCCTCGATCAATCGCCGCGAGCGCCTACTGCAGCAGCAGGATCTCAAGCGCGGGATCGAGCCCCAGAGGCCGACCGATGCCCCATGACATCGTCACAGTCCCGGAACACGACCGTGAGCGATCCCTGGGCTGGCTGGCCATCGAGTGGCTGGAGTTCTTCGCCATTCATGGCCCCGGAGATATTGCCGGCGAGCCCGTGGGACCCATCATCGACGAGTACTGTGGATTCCTCCTGGACGCTTACGCCCTTGCAGGTAATGGCAAGCGGCTTTACGACCACGTATTCCTTTCACGCCCCAAGGGCTGCGCAAAGTCCGAAATCGCCGCACTCATTGGCATTTTCGAGGCTATCGGCCCTTGTCGATTCGCTGGCTGGGCTAACGGTGGAGAGGTCTTCCGCGACGAGTGGGGGCTAGGTTTCGAGTACGTCTACAAGCCTGGCGAACCGATGGGTCGACGGCTGAAGAACCCGAATATCCGCTGCGTAGCAACGGAAGAGGGTCAGGCCGGCCTCATCTACGACACGATCTACCTGAACTTCACTGAGGGTCCACTCAAGGGCGCATTCCAGTCGAAGACTGCTGCCGGCCTTACTCGTATCGCCATCCCTGGCGGCGGTGAGGTCATTCCGTCGACCTCGTCGGCCGCATCGAAGGATGGCGGTAAGGACACTCTGGTCCTGTTCGACGAGACGCACCTCTACAACACCCCTCAGCTGCGCAATACGTACAAGACGCTGACTCGTAACCTGGTCAAGCGCCGCAAGTCTGCCGGCACGTTCGCGGTCGAGACGACGACGATGTTCCAGCCCGGCGAAGACTCTGTTGCTGAGCAGACCTACCAGATGATTAAGGACATCCGCGACGGCAAGTACAAGGTCCAGCCGAAGCAGCTGTTCGATCACCGGTACGGCGAGATCACGCCCGAGGAACTGAGCGACGAAGTCAAACTCCGTGCAGCACTGGAGGATTCGTACGGCGATTGCCACTGGAATGACATCGACGGGCTCATGGAAGAAATCATGAACCCCCGCAACGACATCACATCGTCTTTCCGGTACTGGTTCAACTCTCCAACCTCGGCCGAGAACGCCTGGATCGCAGAATACGAATGGGCCGCGTGTGCCCCGTCTGCCGACTTCCCGCTCACTCCGATCGCGGACGGCGATGTCATCACTCTCGGCTTCGACGGCTCTCGCCAGCGCCGACGTGGTGTCACTGACGCTACCGCACTCATCGGTTGCCGCGTCTCCGATGGCGCACTCTTTGAGATCAAGGTCTGGGCTCAGCCGGCCGACTGGAAGGGCGACGAGGGCTACAAGATCCCGGTCGCCGAAGTTGAGCGCGAGGTCATCGCGACGTTCCGTAAGTACAAGGTCATCGCGTTCTACGCCGACCCTGCGAAATGGGAGACCCAGGTTGCTGCCTGGGAGGCCAAGTTTGGCGCTCACCTGAAAGTCAAGTCGACACAACAGCATCCGATCGAATGGTGGATGCTCGGCAACCGAGGTTTCAAGGTCGTCGAGGCCCTCCGCGAGTTCCAGGATGCCGTGCTCGACAAGGAACTGCGCCACAACGGCGACGAGTCCCCGACGCTCTGGTCTCACGTCATCAATGCTCGCCGTTTCGCGACGACGCAGGGCGTGCAGATCCGCAAAGAGAACCCCGACTCACCCCACAAGATCGACGCGGCTGTAGCCGCTGTCCTTGCCTGGCAGGCTCGCGTTGACGCGGTCGCCAAAGGCTATGCAACTAAGCGTAAGCGCCGTGTCGCTGCGCGTGTCCGATAGGCGACTCGATGGCAACAGAGAACGAAGCAAACCAACTCCCCCCGGAGGAGTGGTTCGAACACCTGATGGGCAAGTTCGACCAAGAAATCGCGACAGAGCCTCGCGCAAGCTCGACAAACACCCCCGGCACGCGCCGCGAGCGCCTGCAGCTCCTGTGGGACTACTACGTCGGCAATGCGCCCCTGCCGTACATCAACGACAAGTACCAGCCGACATTCGAGCAGGTCATGCGCAAGGCTCGCGTGAACTTCGCGACGATGGCTGTCGATGTGATGACAGACCGCTCGATCCTGCTCGGTGTTACCACGGACGCGGACAATGACATCGACGGCGACGACATTGCGCGTGCGATCCAGGAGGAATCCGCGTTCGCTTCCATGCAGCGCGATCTCCAGACGTACCTGTACACGATGGGCGAGGCGTACGTAACGATCGTCCCACCGCTCGAAGGTGCCGACGCTCCTCCGATGATGATCGCCGAAGATCCGCGCCGCTGCGTGGGTCAGCCGGACCCATTGAACCCCACTCGGCTCCTGGCCGGCGTGAAGGTCTACACGGACGAAATGGCAGACCAGGAAGTGGCCCTGCTCTACGTTGACGGCCAGCAGATCCAGTTCCTCCGCGAGCCGGGGCAGTATTCGACCTCCTTCAATATCGACGAGTGGACCCAGGGCGAAACGCTGACTCTGGCCGGACTGGAGCTGCTCGGCAACGTCCCGATGGTCAAGTTCACGAACAAGATGGGCCTGGGCGAGTTCGAACCGAACGTCGACCTGCTCGATCGCATCATGGACGGCATTCTGCAGCGCATCGTCATCATGTGGTACCAGTCTTTCCGTCAGCGCGCGATCAAGGGCGATCTCGATGGGGGAGAGGACTTCTCCGATGTCGACGAGACGAACTCGTTGATCCGAAATGTCTCGGACGACCAGATCTCCAACCTCTTCCAGGCAGATCCCGGTGCGCTGTGGATCGTTCCCGAGGGTGTCGACTTCTGGGAGTCGAACCAGGCTGACCTGACTCCGCAGCTCAACGCAATCCGCGACGACGTGAAGGAGTTCGCGGCGGCAACACGTACCCCGATGCACATCATCACCCCGGACGCGGCCAACCAGACCGCCGAGGGTGCGACTCTGATGCGCGAGGCGCTCGTCGACAAGATCACCGACCGGCAGGCCCGTCAGGACCCGGCCTGGAAGCTCGCCTACAAGATCGCATTCGCGCTCTTCGGTCAGGACACTCGCGGCGTCGGCATCAAGCTCACTTGGGGCAAGGTCGATCGCAACTCGCTGGCGATGAAGGCCGATGCGATGGCGAAGACGAAGGGCATCCTCTCTCGCAAGCGTCAGCTCATCGAGATCATGGAGATGGACCCGACGACGGCAGCCCTGAATGAGGCTGAGCTGATCCAGGAGACCATGCTTCTCGACGAGGCAGGCGCAGGTGGGGTCCAGCCGGCAAGGCAAGCCACAGGTGCTTCCACGGGGGCAGCAACGACGCCTAGCACGCCGGCCGCAGCCCCTTCCGCCGCAGCATCGACCTCCGCGCCGGCTGATTCGAGCGCGGCTGTCTGATGGTCGTCACCAACACCCTACTAAGGGCTCTCGAAGGGCGCACTACGCGGAAGCAGAAGATCATGACTTCCGCTAGTGCGCGCCTGGAGGCCATGCTGCGGTCGACGGACTTCTACGACGGCAACATGGTCAACACGTTCGCGCTGGAGGCTGCCGAGCTGTCCATTCGCTCTCAGCAGCAGATGGTTTCACTCACCACCGCGACCCAGCTTCGGTACATGACCGAGATCGGCATTGATCTGGAGTACGTCCCCGAGGTCCCGGATGAGGTTCGCAAGTTCGGCACCATCGAGTCGGAGTTCGTAAAGCCGAGGAACGTCACGGTGCTCGGCAAGAAAGAGGACCGCCTCCCGATGGAGGAAGTCTTCAACCGGCCGGCCCGTGAGTACCGCGCGAAGGTCGCCAAGGGTATGGACGAATCCAAAGCTCTTGAACATGCCGTAAAACGTGGGAAACTGTTTCTAGGGACAAATGTGTCCTTAGCCGAGCGCGAGGCTACGTTCCAGATCCTGGACGAGGCCGACCGCACATCGCCGAACCTCACCGGCTGGCGACGAGTCATTCACCCAGAGGCGTCAACCTCGGGTGTCTGCGGACTATGCCTGGCAGCGTCAAGCCGCCTGTACACGAGAGAGAATCTCAAGCCGCTACATGACAACTGTGAGTGCGAAGTCCTTCCGGTATCAAAGGATAACGACCCCGGCAACGAATTGAACCGGGAAGACCTCGACACGCTCTACGACCTCGCAGGGGGTACAGCCGCGAAGCAGCTGTCACGCCTCCGATTCGCCGAGGACGTTCACGGAGAACTTGGAGCCATCCTCGTTCCCGAGAAGCGCGGCCAGAAGGTCGAGCAATTCACCAACCCTGCACTCTGGCAGGAAAAGCCGGTTGACCTGGACGAAGTAGCGCGTCAGCGCGACATCGCCGAGCGCAACCTGCCGTACATGGAGCGAACTCTCAAGCAGTTCAAAGCCTCTGGCCGCTCCAAATCCGATGCAGCGTACAAGTACACGGCCGAAATGGCTGAACGGTACCGAGCTGCACTTTCCGCGTAGTCCGACATGGACATGACGACAACTTCATACCCGACAGGGGATCTCAGATGACCGCACCAGTACCAGGCACGACCACCGAAGCCGGAACCGAGAACGCGCAGGCAGCAGCAGAAGCCGCCGCCGCAGCAGCGACATCGACCGGGGGTGAAACCACCCAGACTGGCGCAGAGGCCCCGAAGCTCAACGAGCACGGCTTCCCTGAGAACACCGCGACCGCAGACATGACGGCCGACCAGCTGACGAACTACTGGAAGTTCCACGCGCGCAAGCACGAGACTCGCGCGAACCAGGCTCCGAAGCAGGAAGAGCTCGACGCCGCCAACCAGCGGATCGCCGAGCTGGAAGCTGCCGGCAAGTCCGCCGAGCAGGTCGCCAGTGAGCAGGCCATCGCCGACGCAGTCGCCAGGGCCAAGGAAGAAGCTCGCAACGAGGTCCTGCCGATCCTGCACGAGGCGCAGCTGCGCTCGTTCGCCGGCACGGTCATCAAGGACGCTCCAAAGCTGGACGCTTTCGTCCGCACCGCAAACATCGGCGCTTTCGTCGTAGACGGCCAGATCGACGGCTCCAAGGTCGTCGAGGAACTGAGCATGATCTTCGGCGATCCCGGTGAGATCAAGCCGCCTGCGGGTGGCGCGACACATCACAACTTCGGGCAGCAGGCACAAGGTCCTGCTGGCAGCCGAAAGTCTTCGCAGAGGGACGCGGGGCTGGAGGCGGCTCGCAAGCGCGGGTTCATCGAATAACCCCTGACCCGTCTCCCCAAATCCCCCCGGATAGGAATCCCCATGAGCAACATCGCAGTTCGTAAGACAGGCACTTTCGGTGCAGACGCACGTACCTTCGTCTACGCCGACATCAGCGAACAGCGGGGCCGCGCGTCGGTCACCCTGGACGTGACCAAGTTCGACAAGACCAAGCACCTGGTAGACGGCTTCTTCCACACAGGCATCGTCCTGGGCAAGATCACCGCCACCGGCCTCTACGGTCCGTACGACAACACTGCCACCGATGGCCGTGAGACCGCAGCGGGATTCCTCTGGAATGCCTTCGCACCGACCGGCGACCAGGAAGCTGCGGCTCTGTGGTTCGGCCCCGGCGCGATCAAGGAGTCCAAGCTCCCCACCGGACATGGACTCGACACCGCAGCCAAGACCGAACTGGCAGCGTGGTTCAAGTTCTTCTGAGCTTGAATCTGTAACTGCCACACACAACTTCATACCAGGAGCTTCATATGAGTATCGTATTCGACGGCCCGGTCGGGCCTACAGCGGCGACCGTCTTCGTTCGCACCGTGCCGACCCCTTCCGAGCACCAGCTCGCGTCCTTCCTCCCGGACAAGTCGGTCACCTCGACCACAATCAAGCTCGCGGAGGGTACCCGAGTCAATCGGTCGGCCCAGTTCCGCGCGTTCGACGGTAACATCCCGCAGCTGGAACGAGATTCGTTCTCGACCCGCGAGGTGGACCTGCTCCCCATGTCCATCCAGGGTGGCAAGGGCGAACTCGAACGCCTGCAGCTCGAAAAGGTTCGCCAGGGTGGCGGCAGCACCGCTGCGATCACCGAGGCAATCTATGACGACCTGACTCTGGCCGTCAACGCAATCCGCAACCGCGTCGAGACTGCCCGTGGAGAGCTTCTGTCCACTGGCAAGATCGTCCTCCAGGACGAGAACGGCCTGTTCCTCAAGGCTGACTTCGAGGTCCCCGCCGACAACTTCAAGGATGTCGTCACTCCTTGGTCGAGCGTCAACGACGCCGAGGTTGTTCAGGACCTCACTGCATGGGTGGAGTACTACACCTCGCTCAACGGCTTCGCACCCGGTGGCATGATTATCAACCGCCGTATCCTCGGCTTCCTGCAGCGCAACGCGGAGTTCCGCAGCCTCCTGGCATCGCTTCAGGGCGCTCCCTCCATCGTGGGCCGCAGCTCGGTCGACCAGGTCCTCTCGGACTACGGTCTGCCTCCGATCGCCGGCATCTACGACACGGTCCTCCCGGACCCGGAGAACATCCAGAAGCGCGTCATCCCCGAGAACAAGGTGATCTTCGTTCCCCCGAACGCCGGCACCCTCGGAAACGTCTCCTGGGGCGTCACCGCAACGGCTATGGAGCTGCTCTCGGCAGCCCAGACGGACCTCAGCTTCGCTGACGCTCCCGGCCTGGTCGGCGTGGTCATCAAGAGTGGACCTCCCTACAAGGAGAGCACCCTCGTGGACTCCCTGCTTCTCCCGAACCTGGAGAACCCGAAGCAGCTGATGGTCGCAGAGGTCTTCTGAGACTAAACATCTGGCGAATGGCACATGATGCGTGAAAGATAGTACCTATCAAGTAGCGCATCGTGTGCCACCCCAGGTGGCCCATCTCCCGAAACTTCTGAGAGACAACTGAAAATGGCCAAGTTCGTCAAAAACGTCAGCATCCCCGACCCGAAGGGTTACACGATCTCATTCGTGGTGGGCGACGACGTTCCCGAGTGGGCACTTGCGAAGATCAAGAACCCCCGAATCATCGACGAGGATCTGGAAGACGTACCAGCGGAAGCTGAACCCGTCACCGAGCCCGTCGTGCAACCTATCGAGGAAGCGGTTGTCGAAAAGGCACCTACCGCACCTCGCAAGCGAGCGCCCCGCACCACCAAGGCTAAGACCACCGAGGCTGAGGCCGAGTAAGTGGCGCTCTACGCAACACCTACCGACGTAGCTGACCGGTTCGAAGGGCAACTTTCGACCGAGCAGCTCGTCTGGGTAGCAATAAAGATCGACGATGCGGAATCACTTCTGCTGACTCGCATCCCACGACTTTCGAACGTCGAGCTGGCATCTGCCCTCGACCTCAAGAACGCCAAGCGAGTGATCGCCGAAGCAGTCCTGCGAGTCCTCCGCAACACCGGAGGCTTCCGCACCGAGGCTCACGGCCCCTTCTCTGGCACACGCTCCGACATGACCGCCTCTGGCCAGCTCTTCTTCACCAACGAAGAACTCGGCGCATTCAAGCAGACGCAACGTCGTCGCGCGGGAGTCATCGGAATCGCACCTCCGAGCTGGGGAGAAATCTGATGTTCCTCTACGGCGACACTGTTTCGATCCTCCGCTCGGCCGGCAAGCGCGACAAGTTCGGCGACAAGACCGAGAAGGACTTCCACCACGATGTCCATCAGGTCGGAATCGACTGGGAAGCAAGCGAAGAGCTGAAGCCCGGTGCCACCGAAGTCGACAACCGTCAACTCATCGTCTCGGACGTGATCCTGTACGTGCCCTACGGCTCGGACATCCTCGCATCCGATCACGTCGAACTCCCGGATGGCCTGACCTACAAGGTCAACGGCCGGCCGATACCGCGCAAGCAGAACCCCCTCACGGGCGGCTGGACGAACACCACCGTCGTGAAGCTGACTCGAATCGAGGGCTAATGCCTTACGTCGGACCAGGGGACTTCGAGTACTACAACGTCGGCACCAGTCGATACCCGAAGAACCCCGCCATCGCCCGGATTCTCGTCAGCCAGGACATGCGCGCGCTGATGATGAGCTACGGGCAGCTCGGCCAGGAGATCTTCGCCGGCCAAGCTCGCCGCGCGCAGGTCTCCAGTCGCCGGCAGAACCGCAGGCACCGTCCGAACGCCGACAGCACCCGCCTGAAGGCATACAAGGGCGGCGTCCAGCTCGGCCCAGGGCCGCGAGAGACCAAGCCTGATCGCTGGATCGTCGCGATGGAGAACTACGCCCAGCACTCGCTCAAAGAGGAGTTCGGCCGCGTCGATCACGACTCGTCCGGCGTCCGCTACCGAGGCCCGAACTGGCACAAGCAGAACTACGTGGATGACGGTCACCGACCGGTCGCCACGGTCCGAGATCGAGCCCAGCACGTCCTCAATGGTCGCGCGCGACAGGGGCTCGGCGTGATTCAGATCCTCGAAGGATCGGCAAACAAGAAGGCGAAGTTCTGATGGCATTCCCAGACGCCGAGATGGTCCTCCTGAGCCTGCTCGACGACATCGGCTACACCTGCACTGCACTGCCGGAAGACGAGCAGTTCGAAGCAGCCTTGCCGATCATCGTCTGCAACCGCATCGGCGGCGGCTCCAGCGACGGAATCACCGACGACGCCCTCTGTGCCGTCCTGGTCATCGCCAAGAGCCGGCCGGAAGCCTGGCGAATCTCTGGCCAGGTCCGCGATCGGATCATGAACGCCGGCTGCACCGAGGTCGACGGAATCCTCATCGACTACACGCGAGAAGTTCAGGCCAACAACCAGGTACCGGACATCAACCCCGAGAACCGGTTTGTGGACAGCAACTACACGCTCTCCTTCCGGCAGATGCGTGAATAACTCCCGCGCCTGCCATCAATGCAAGCAAGGGTGGCCATGGAAGAAGGGCGACGGATACCTCCTCTGCCCATCGTGTGAATCCACCTCGGCCTATTGCTCGATCTGCTCCACGGTCAAGGACCGCAACGAGTTCCACAAGAACAAGTCCCGACGAACTGGTGTCGACACCCGCTGCAGAGCATGCGCGGTCGGATACGAACTCCAGCGCCGATACGGGATCGATGTCGCGCAGTACGCCCTCCTCTTCGAGGCGCAGGACGGAAAGTGCGCGATTTGTAATCTCCCCTCCCCCGAGGGTCAGCCGCTCGTGGTCGATCACTGCCACGTCGGCCTCCAGGTGCGCGGCCTTCTTTGCTCACCATGCAACACGGCAATCGGTCTTTTGAAGGACAACCCGTCCGTAATCAGAAGCGCCGCAGCCTATGTCACAGCCAACCAAGCGGCCTGACATCCCCCCAAACTTCCCGCTCTCCTTCGAGGTGCGCGGGTGTTCCCCACACGAAGGAGAATCGCTATGGCATCTTTTGCCGAAATCCGCGACCTGAAGCAGTCCCTCATCCGCAAGCCACTGGCTGGCGCGGTCCTGCTCGCCCCTCTGAGCGCCGACGTGCCTCAGACGTTCACCACGGGTACCACCGCTGAACTTGCTGCGCTCACTGCGTACAAGTCGGTCGGCCACATCTCGCGGGAGAACAGCCCGACCTTCACCCCCGAGACCGAGGTTTCGGACGTGGAGAGCTGGGGCCTGCTGGAGTCCGCACGTACGGACATCATCAGCCGTAACACCACGATCTCGTGGACCGGCCAGGAAACCCACAAGCTGAACCTGGAGCTGTACCACAACGTCGACCTGTCGGCGGTCACTCCCGACGCGACGACCGGTGAGGTCAGCTTCGCCGACCCGACCGATCCCTCGATCATCTACCACCGCGCCATCTTCCTCTCGGTCGACGGCAGCGGCGCGAACGCGATCTACATCATCAAGGTCGCTCCTCGGTTCACCGTGACCGAGGTTGCCGAGCAGTCCTGGAACCAGGAATCGGCCATCGAGTACGCGATCACCGGTCGCGCGAAGGTCGACGAGGACGAGGGCTACGCCATCAAGACGTTCTTCGGCGGTCCGGGCTGGAAGGCCCTCGGCGCTGAGACCGGCTTCTCGGCCTGATCCACCCAGTACCACCCGCATGACCCGCCCCGCCACTGATACTCCCCGGTCAGTGGCGGGGCGGTTTTCCACATCTCGGGGAACTTTCCAGGAGGCATTCCTATGGCTGCAAAGATCACTCCCATCACGCTCGTTTCGCCGGATGGCCGCGAGTACAAGGTCGACACCAAGCTCGAATTGAATAATCTGGTAAGCCAGGGATATTCAAGGAAGAATGGTGGTAGCACCAAGGCTGCTGCCGCACCCGCCGCAAGCAAGCCCGAGGCCAAGGCCACCGCGCCGGCCAAGACGGAGAAGACGGACCCCGAAGGTTCGCAAGCTCCCGAGCTGAGCGCCGCAAAGCCTTCCGCCAAATAGCTCCACCCACAACTGAATATCTCACGGGGAGAACAACTTAATATGGCTACTGCCAGTCAGTTCAAGGTCAACAAGAACTCGAAGTTCCACAAGCTCGCACGCGAGGCCAAGAAGGACCTGGTCACGCTGGAGCCTTACGAGTTCGACGCGGTCGAGCCGTCGATCTTCATCGACCCTCCGACCTCCATCGAGCGCTCTCTCGCTCTCGCCACCCTCGTCGACAACGTCGACACCGTGGCGATCGAGGACCTCAAGCCCATGCTCGAAGCTCTCATCGGTGACAACTTCCCGATCGTCTGGGCCTTCCTCGGCCCGGAGCCGATCGATGTCACTCTCGCGTTCGTGGACGACCTCCACGCATTCTTCCTGGCCGGCGTCGATGACGGTGCCGAGGAACTGCCGGGGGAAGAGCAGGACTCGTAGCGCTCATCGAGAAGCACTGCGAGTCCATCGAATACGACCTGCATCAGCATTTGGGTCTGGACTTGCTTGACTTCTTCCGAGGAATACACCCCTGGACCAAGCTCTATCGCATTCTGGCCAAACTCCCTCAGGGGAGTTGGTACAGAGCGGATCTGGATCTCGATCCCGATCTAGCGAAGCGGCTCTTCGACATCGAGGAGCAGCAGAGAGCGCGGAACGGGGGTGATTCTCGCGTAGAGGAGCCACGCAACCAGGTTCGATCCTCGGCCGGCCACGACATGACCGCGAGCCTCCTGATGACAGTCTGCGACCTCCTACAGCAGCAGACACAAACCTTGATCGGCGTGAATCTACCAAAGGGCAAACGTCCTCCGAAGATTCACCCCATGCCGCGACCGATCTCGAAGCTCGAAGTAATGCGGCGTGAACGCGAAGAAGACTCTGTCAACGAGGCACTTTCTGCTCTCGGGATCTAACACACAACTGAATGAGGTATCGAGATGGCACTTGGGCATACAGCTGGCGTAGCCAAGATCACCATCCGTCCTGACCTCTCTCGGTTCAAGGAATCCCTGGATCGGCAGATCGCCGAGGCCCTGCATGACCGCGTCGTCAACGTCCGCACCAAGCTCAAGGACGAAGGCAACACCGAAGCCACCCTCAATGAGATGGCCCGGAGTCGCGATGTCGACTACCGCGCGAAGGCTGACGACTCGTCGATCAAAAAGGCCAAGAAGGACCTCAAGTTCGGCGATGAGACCGTCGATGTCCGGTCCAAGGCTGACAAGAAGTCGAAGAAGAAGGCCGGCAAGGATGTTCAGCAGGACGACCAGACCGTAACGGTCAAGTCCAAGGCTGACAAGAAGTCCAAGAAGAAGGCCGCGCAGGACCTCTCGCACGACGACACCACTCAGACGGTCCACCAGAAGGCCGACACCGCATCGGTTAAGGAGGCCGCCAAGGACCTGGAGCACGACGACCAGATCGTCCAGGTCCACCAGGAAGCGGACACCGCCTCGGTAGCGGACACCGCCAAGGATCTCGCACACGACGACTCGACCCAGACTGTTCACCAGACTGCGGACGAGGCGTCGATCAAGCATGTCTCCGAACAGCTCTCGGAGAACCAGGGCGATCACACCCAGAAGATCACCCAGACCGCCGACACGTCGCAGGCGCAGAAGGAATACCAGAAGCTCGGCGAGACCATCAAGGATCAGCTGAGCGCAGCCGAGGAGTGGGACAAGCTCTCGGCCAAGCGTGCTGCCGACGAAGCGAAGGCGATGAAGCGCGCCGAGCGTTCGGACGCCCAGCTCGACCGCATCGCACAGCGTGAGCAGCGCGAGCAGGTTCGATCCAAGTTCGGTGACGAGAAGGCCGAGGCATTCAAGCCGACCCGTCTCGAAGACTACGAGATGGCCGTCGAACGCCGCACGAAAGCCGTTGCGGAACTGGAGAAGGTCCTCAAGGGTGACACTCAGGAGCAGGCCAAGCTCTACAGGGACTACCTCAACGAGTCGGCCAAATACAACCTTGCCGTAGCGAAGAATGACCGTGGCCAGAAGAAGGCCGCGCTAGAGCGCATCAGTGCCATCAGCAAGCTCGCCAGCGATCGCTTCGAGATCGATTTCACGGTCGAGGACGAGCCGCGCCTGGAGGAGCAGAAGCGGCTCACTGCCGTCACCAATAAGCGCAATGAGCGCGCTGCTCGTATCGAATCTTTCCGTAGTCAGATGGAAGAGAGCGCCGCCGAGCGCTTCGAGCGCCGCAACCCGCCGCTGGGGCCACGCCCTGCGATGGAATCCGGGCTGGCGAACGCGGCCAACAAGTCCGGTGCCAAGGTTGCGCCGGCTACTGCCCCTCCCGCGCCGGCACCCGAGCGCCCGAAGGAGCAGACGACACCGTCTACGCCCCCTCCAGCCGTCTCCAACAAGCCTGTTCCCGTCGAGAACGTAGACGACGACTCCCCAGAGGCCGATCGCGCTGCAGCACGTCAGCAGGCCCTCCTGGACCGGATCGGCACCTCGATCAAGGCTGCCGGCCCGACACTCGACGAGGCCAAGGCCAGCGTCAAGGCGAAGGCCGAGGCCGCAAAGCCGAAGCCGGCTCGCTCGAAGACTCTCAACAGTGAGACTGCCGACGAACTCTCTCCGACCGATGCAATCAAGGCCATCTCCAAGCGCCTCGCGCAGATGGACAAGACCGGCACGTCGACGCTGGAGAAGCGCCTAGCCGATCGAGAGGCCGCACTCGCCACTCGCCAGAACGACTTCGACACTGTCGACGAGCGCCTCGCGGAACGCCGCGCCACTCGCGCCAAGGGCAAGGTCGTCAAGGAATGGATCACCGACAAGAACGGTGACGAGGTCGAGCGCGTCGTCCCTGAAGCGGCCGATCATAAGGAACACCTCAACGTCGCATCCGCACTGGGCAAGGCGAAGTCTGCCGTCCAGACAGCGAAGAACAACATCCTCGCACGCAACTCCGAGTATGAAACCTTCCAGGAGCAGCTGGAGTTCGCACGCGAGCTGGAGCAGCGCGCCTACATGGGCTCGCTCGCATCGGCGCGTGCCGAGGCCGAAGCTGCCGAGGCAAAGTCCAAGGCCGCTGAAGAGTCGGTCAAGGTTGCCGAGAAGACCGCAGATTCAGAATCCACTGCAGCTGAATCGAAGCAGCGCGAGGATCGGGTCCCCGACGCCGAGATCGCTCAATCGCCGGCACCCGCAGCCGAGCCCACGCTCACCGCCGACGAGGTCACACAGGCCGAGTATCGCCAGAAGCAGATCGACGCGCTCGACAAGAAGATCAAGGCGCAGACCGATCTCCGCAACAAGATCTCTTCGCAGACTCTCGATGCCGAGCAGATCGCGATCTCCGCGCGCGATACCGCGATCGACCTCCAGGACGACGGCGCTACCAAGTCCAAGATCGACAAGGCCACTCGCGCACTCACTGACGCGATGGAGACGCACTCCAAGTACACCACGGAGCTGAACGCGGCCGAGGAGCAGCTCCAGCAGCTGGAAGCCGACCGCGCCGATGCGCTCACCATCCATGCTCAGGTCAACGAAGAGAACCTGAAGGACGCTCAGCAGCGAGCCATCGACTCAGGGCAGCAGAGGGCTCTCCCGGCATCCGAGCAGCGCGCGTTGCCGGCCGGCACCACGGTTTCACTGTCCGACCAGGACCAGATGGCGATGGCGGTCGTCCGAGCGCAGGCCGAGCGCCTCGTTGAGGCTGAGGCTCTGCGAGCCGAAAAGCTGGCACGCGAACAGAAGAAGCGCGACGAGAAGGCCGCGAAGAAGGCTGCCAAGGCTGCCGCCGTCGAGGCTGCGCGGGAAGCCGCCGAGGAAGAGGCCGATAAAAAGCGCACCGCCGAGGAGATCGCAGCTCGCAAGGCTGCCGTCGCTCGCGCAACCTACGAGCGCAAGGTCTCCGAGGAGATCGCCGCACTCTACGCTGACGGGCTCGCTCGCCGACGCGAAGACGACGGCAAGACCGCCAAGGTCGAAGCGGCGCTGGAACGCAAGCAGCGCCAGCTCGAAAAGGCCAAGAGCGTCCTCGCTACCGCCGAGGCCAAGGGCGTCAAGCGCGACATCGACAAGGCTCAGCGCGACGTACGACTGAAGCAGCGCGCACTCGAAGGTAACGAGAAGGCTCACACCAACGTCGGACCTAGCGCCGATTTCCGCGACCGCGCCGCCGACAAGGCCGATCTCGCCGCCTATCAGGCGGAGCAGCAGGCAATCGCCGACGCAGATGCCGAACAGGCACGCCTCGACCAGGCAGCAGCCGACGTTGCCGATGCACAGCGCCGCCTCCAGCGGCAACAGGCCAAGCAGGGCCAGAAGGCCATCAAGCAGGGCCAGAAGCTGTGGAACCAGGCGGTAAAGGCTGCCAACAGGACTCGCAACCGCGTCCCGCTGGACCGACCGACCGTGACCTCGGATGTCGGCGACTACACGGCGTGGGCTGACAGCCTGAAGCGTTCTCAGCGCGGACTTCCCGGCGCGAAGAACAATAGCGACCGCAAGAGTGCGATGAGGCAACTCAACGGCGCGGCCAGTGGTGCAGACGCCGCTCTTCTCGCTATCCGTGACGCGCAGCGCGATCTCGCCGACGCAACCGACCGTGTGGTGGATTCCACCGCGCGCCAGGCCGAGGTTGAGTCCGACGCCAGCTCCACCGACGAGGCGCGCGCCGCTGCCGCGAACGAGCTGACTCGTGCGCTCCGCAACCAGGAGAGTCAGCAGGACAAGCTCACCAAGGCTCGGCTCGACTACAAGAAAGCCGACGATGTTGCCTACGCGGTCGGCCAGCGATTCCTGCGCTCACTCGATGCGCGCGGCCGGGTCGCCCTCAACATCAACAGCGCGGAGAGTCTCGCAAACAAAGAGGCCGAGGCAATCGAGAAGAAGCTCGAAGCAAGCCGATTCCGCCGCGCTGAAAGCGAAGCACGCACCCTCGGTCGCGGCGACATCACCAACCTGCGCGGGGCCGACGCGGACATCGCCAAGGAGTACCTGGCAGCCGCAAAGCAGTACGACCAGGCTCGCCAGCAGATGGTCGCGGCTGACAACGGTGTCGCGTCGTCGCTGCGCGCGCTCATTCTGGTCAACCGTCAGAAGACGGAGGCGGAACGTCTCGGCAATCTAACCACCGAGCAGACGATCGCGCTCCAGAACCGCCATGCCGCTGCACTGGAAAGGCTGTCGTCGGCGCGGGATCGTCAGGGATCGAGTACCGCAAACTTCGCAGAAGCGGACCGCCGCATCCAGCCGGCCGAGGAAGCGTTCGAAGGTCGACGCACTCGCGGTCGCACCCAGCGCATCGTGGACGCAATCGGCGGTATCGGCTCGGGCGCTATCGACACGCTGAACGAGAAGATCCTGCTCATGGGTCGGCAGCTCTCTGCTGTCTCTGCTATCGCACGGTTCGCCGGGATCGGCCTGGCCGCACTCGGTGCCGTCAACCTCGTTCCCGCTATCGCATCGCTGTCTCAGATGGCGAACATCGGCGCACTCCTGCCGGCCATCTTCGCATCGGCCGGCGCAGCGCTCGCGGCAGTTGTCATCGGCGGCAACGGAATCGCGGATGCGTTCAAGGCCGCGACAAAGGTCAGCGACAACGCAGCGAAGGATGAGAAAGCTCGCATCAAGACTGCCGAGCAGAACGCAAAGCAGGAGCGCACCGCTCGCCGCTCGCTGGAGAACGCACAGAAGAGCCAGGCGAAGGCAGCCACGTCCGGTGCGAAGTCGATCGTGAACGCGGAAAAGTCCGTCGCACAGGCTCAGAAGCAGGCTGTCAACGCTCAGAAGAACCTCACCGACGCCCGTGAGAGCGCCATCGACAAGATCGCGGACCTCAATGACGCCCTGCGCGGAAACGCCCTCGACGAAGAGGGTGCAGCGCAGGCGATCGAACGTGCCCGTGAGGCATACGGCCGAACGCTGGCCGACCCGCAAGCATCCAGCCTCGACCGCCGCGAAGCCGATCTCGGCATCCGTCAGGCCGTGGAGAACCTGGAGCAGATCAAGAAGCGCAACCGCGAAGCTGTCGTCGAGGCCCGTGAGGCAACGAAGGCCGGCGTCGAGGGTGACGCCGAGGTCATCCAGGCCAAGGAAGGCATCGTCGAAGCCAACGCTGGCATAGCCGATGCCGAGGCCGACCTGGCGCAGGCTCGTGTCGATGCAGCAGAGGCCAACGCCGACGCCGCACGCTCGGTTGCCGACGCACAGGAATCCCTCTCGGAGACCCTGGCGTCGAACGCTGCCGAGGCATCCGAAGCGTCGACCGCAGTCTCGGAGTACGAAGAGGCACTCAAGCATCTGTCTCCGAATGCGCGCGCGTTCGTGGAGCAGGTTCGGAATCTCGGTGCATCGTGGACCGATCTCCGTATGCTCGTGCAGGACAACCTGTTTGGCGGTCTGGGCGATTCCGTGGTCAAGCTCGCCAAGGTGCAGCTCCCGACGCTGAAGGACGGCCTGGCGGGAATCGCCGGCGAGCTGAATGGCGGCGTCCGTGACTCGATGGCCGTGTTCTCCACCGAGGGTGCCAGGCTCGACTTCAGCCGATTCCTCGGCAACACGCAGCGCGCAACCGGCTACCTCGCGGATGCGATGGCACCCCTGTCTCAGGTCTTCATCGACCTGACGACCGTGGGCTCCGATCGTCTCCCTCGCCTGGGTGACGCAGTCAAGCGCGTCTCCGAGCGGTTCGCAGATCTCGTTGGTGCAGCTCGCGATTCGGGTCGACTCGATCAGATCATCGATCAGGGCATCACGAAGGTCGAGCAGTTCGGCCGCATCGTCGCTGACGTTGCCGTATCGGTTCGCCGCGTCTTCCAGGCCGTCCGGCCCGAGGGCGACGACATGCTGACGACATTCGAGAAGGCCACGCAACGTATGCGCGACTTCCTCTCCTCGGCAGAGGGGCAGAACAAGACTCGCGACTTCTTCGATGGCGTCCACGACAGCTTCGAGCGGATCGCAACCATCGCCGGTGACGTGTGGAAGGTGTTCTCGCAGCAGATCTACCCGGCTTTCGAGCGGGTTGCAGGCATTGTCGCGACCGTCGTCGAAGCGTTCGTCAATATGGCGACGGCACTCCTGAATGCGACTCCACTGCTGGAGATTGCACTCACCCTCCTACTCGGCTTCAAGGCAATCATGGGCCTGAAGTCCATCATCATGGGCGTCAAGGGTGCGCTGGAAACCTTTGCGCTGCAGGCAATGATTACAGGCGACAAGGTCGCAGCGAGCCAGACCAAGATGGGCGCATTCAGCTCCATGATGGGTGGCCCCATGGTCATCGGAATCATGGCTGCAGTCGCCGCATTCGCCGCCCTCTACTGGGCTAGCGGTAACGCCGAAGACAAGCTCAACGAAGGCCGCAAGGCTGTGGAGCGATACGGCGAGCAGATGCTCAACTTCCGTGAGCGACTGCAGGATGCACTGAACGCATCGAACGGCATCGCGAACGAAAGCGTCCGAGGAATCCTCGGTGACCAGGTAGAGAACTTCCGGCAGGAGCAGGTCGACGTATCTGGAACCAAGACGAACTTCTTCGAGAAGGGCGCTGCCTACATCTCCGAAGAGTACAGCCCGAGTAAGGACCGGGACCCGATTGGCGACTTCTTCGATCTGAACCCGTTCAACAACAACGACAAAGTCGGGGAACTGAGCGAGCAGGACCAGAAGGCAGCAGAGGCCGGCGCGGCATTCGACGCTCTCAAGAGCCTCGACATGACCAACGGGCAGATTTCCGACACTCTCGTGGCCGGCGATTCCGAATGGGAGAGCTTCAAGCAGCGTCTGATCGATACCGGCAACGGTGGCCAGTTCGCAGCGGACAAGATGCAGGAACTGCGCGACGAGTTCATCAAGTCGCGCGACGGCGCATCGCAAACGAAGACCGCAATCGATGAGATCAACCGTGGATTCTTCGATGCTGCAACGGCTGTCGACAAGCTGACCCAGTCACTGGCTCAGCAGCGCAACGAAGCGCTCATCGTCGAGGATGCTCAGGCCGCTGCCGGCCAGGCGCTCATCAACTTCCAGCAGCTCGTCAAGGATGGATTCGACCCCGAGTCCACCCAGGCGTTCATCGGTGATCTGGTCGACATGAACGGCGAGATCAACAAGAACACCGAGTCGGGACTCGCTCTCTACCAGCAGGTCTCGACGATGGCCACTGCATGGGACGAGGTCGCATCGTCGGCCTACGTCGCCGCCATCGAGCAGGGCAAGACGAGCGAACAGGCCGAGCAGGCTGCGCGAGACGCCGTCCAGCAGATGGTCGACGGACTACGTGCGACCGCTGGTGATTCCGTTGAGGCACAGCAGGCTATCGACCGCCTTCTGGAGCGCTATGGGATGACCCCGGAGTCTCTGGATACGAAGGTCTTCGCGGACACCGCGCCGGCCGTCACAGCCCACCAGGACCTCCTGAACACGATCAACAACTCGATGGCGACGATGAAGATCAACTTCGCCGTCGAGGACCCGGCCGTGCGACAGGACTACTTCGGCACCGCCGAGGGAGAACCCCTGACGCAGGGTCCGATCCCGATCTCGGCGTACCCCGGCGCTCAGACTGTCACACCGGAAGGTGAAGCAGTCGTACCAGGCACGAACACTGCTGTGGCATTGCCTCCGCAGATGATCGCAGCCAAGGATGAGTGGCAGAAGTTCGTCGACTCCATCCAGGGGCAGTACGCGGAGCGCATTCAGCCGGCGCTCGACGGCGTCCGCACCAAGATCGCCGAGATTGCTGACGCACAGGTCAAGTCGAACGAGATCTCCCTGCCGGCCATGGTCGCGCTCGCCGATGCCGTCCTGGCTCTCGACGAGCGGTTCAAGAAGTCGCTGACGGAATCGATCATCCCGGCCTGGGGTGAGCTGGCTCCGAAGATCATGACGGACGCGCTCACCATCAGCACGACCGCGTTCCCGATGATCGAGAAGGCCCTGGACAGCCTCGTGGAGAAGTTCTCCTCGACAGCGATGGGCATCTCGACCGCGTGGGATGCTCTCCGAGGCGGAATTGCAGCGCCGATCAACTGGGTTATCGACAACGTCATCAACGGCGGCCTGAAGAACGCCTGGAACGACGTACGCACCGTCATCCCATCCCTGCCTGAATGGTCGGTCACCTCTGGCCGCATCGAGGGATTCCACACGGGCGGCATCATGTCCGGCTACTCGCCGGGTGTCGACGATCGCATCATCGCGGTCGGCGGCGGCGAAGCCATCATGCGTCCTGAGGTCACTCGCGCGCTCGGCCCTGCCTGGGTCAACCAGATGAACAAGACCGCTCGCATGGGTGGCGTTCAGGGCGTCAAGAACCTTCAGTCCAAGTGGGCTGGGCAGTTCAACACGGGCGGCATCGTCGGCTCGATGGAGTCGGTCATCGGCGAGCGCTGGCCATCGCTGCTCCAGGGCGGCAAGGCATTCTCGGCATACCGCAACGAGCCCGGTTCCTACCACCAGACCGGACAGGCCGGCGACTTCTCCAACGGCGGCAATGAGGGCTCGCCCGAGATGCAGTCTCTCGCACAGTGGATTCGGGACAACTTCCTGTCCTCGACGCTGGAACTGATCCACCACCCGTTCAACCACAACATCGGCGATTACCAGGATGTCGGGACGGGCCTGAACGGCTACTACGACGCCGCGACGATGGAGCAGCACCGCAACCACGTCCACTGGGCTCTGGACGGTCCTATCACGGGTGAGGGCACTACTGCGCCCATCGCTGGCATGGGGCCACAGTCGAACACGTTCGCAGCGGCAGCCAACAGCAAGATCCGCAGCATGTTCATCGACCCGGTCGAGAGCATGGTCAAGTCGGCCCCCGACTTCGGCGGCGGCTACCTCAATGGCCTGCTTCCGAAGAGCTTCATGGACAGCGTTGTCGATGTCGCCAAGAAGGCAGTCGGCACCGGCCGTCTCGCTGGCGGCAGTTCCGGGTCTTCGCTCGATACGGGCGTAACCCCGTGGGACTTCTCGGCCGGCGTCGAGCAGTGGGACGCGAACATTCGCGCCGCGCTGGCTCGCGAGGGCTTCGAGGTCAACGATCGCAACGTCGCATTGACCAAGGCTCAGATGACGACTGAGTCGGGCGGCGACCCGAACATCCTCCAGACCGTTCAGGATGTGAACTCGGGTGGCAATGAGGCCATGGGTCTCATGCAGGTCGTGCCCGGAACCTTCGCTGCACACCGCAACCCGGACCTGCCGAACGACCGCACCAACCCGGACGCATCGCTCTCGGCAGCTCTTCGCTACTACCGCAGCAAGTACGGAGAAGACCTCGGCACCATGTGGGGCCAGGGCCACGGATACGACCAGGGCGGCGTCTTCGAGAACGGCACTGTCGGCTGGAACACCAGCGGCAAGCCCGAGGCCGTCTTCACCAACGACCAGTGGATGAAGATCGACCAGCTGATCGAGGCGCTCACACGCCCGGACATCTACGACGCGCTCACGAACGGGTCGGGACGAATTGCCCTGCAGTCCGACGCTGCAGGCGTCTCAGCGGAGGATACCGCCGCACTCGGCACGGCTGCCGGCGAACTCACCGAGTCCGCTGACAACCTTGTCGACTACCAGGACGGCCAGCTTGCGGCTGTCGAGGGTATCGAGACGGTCACCGACGCGGCAGTCCAGACGATCGAGAACACCACGCCAGATGGCCAGGCGCTCAACGCACAGGGAGTTCCAACGAACTTCCGTCCCGAGGACTCCTACAAGGGCTCCACTGCGCCGATCAAGCCGCAGGAAGAGTCCACCTGGAAGATGACGCCGTGGATGCAGGCCGTCACCGGCCTCGGCAAGGCGCTCGCTCGCCCGGATATGGGCCAGCGCCTCTCGGACCCGTTCTACTACGACAAGCTCGTTGCCTACGCCAAGGACCGCAACGCGCAGTCCGACGCGGCATTCGCTGCGGGCAATGACGAACTGGGACGGGCTCTTTCGGACTTCGATCCGTCCATGGGTTACGACCCCGGCGCTCAGGCGCAGATCGCAACCATGGGCACTCAGGAAGAGATGTTCTCCCAGTGGCAGGCCGGCACTGCCAAGAACTTCGAGAACTACTTCCGTGAGAACTGGCAGGGAATGCTCGGCTCCGCAGTCGCGGGTGTCGGGGGAGCCACTTACAACATCGGCTCGATTCAGACCAACAGCTGGGAATCCGCACAGCGCAGGCTCGATCGCTCTGCACGTCGCGCGACCCGCTCCAATTCGCGTGCAGGTGGACGATGAACAATTTTCTGACAGACGATCGCACGAAGATCGTCTACTTCGGTGCGCCGCACAAGGATGGAAGCCGTAACCGCTTCCACCTTGCCGGCCACGGCATGGGCAAGGAGGGTGTCCTCCTCGGCGTGGACCCCTCCGAGCTGGAGTTCCCGCCCGAGGAGATCCTCTGGTCCGAGGGCGCTCGGCAGGATGGCGCGTCATATCTCGACACGATCATCTCCAAGCGCGAGCTGGATCTGAAGTTCCTCATCTCAGGGCCAGACAAGCGCGAGTTCCGTCGTCGTCGCGAGCTGTGGTTCCGGTCGTGGTCGGCGTCAACACCTGGACAGCTGGGGTGCTACACGCGATACAATGGATGGCGCTGGCTAGGCGTTCAACGCTCTGGCCCTCCGCAGCCCCTTTGGGGCAAAGATCCCGCGCTCATCCGCGCCGCTGACTACGACATGGACCTCGTAGCAGCCGACCCGCTGTGGCACTCCTTCCAGGAGAAATACCTGTGGGTCAACGAGGGACTGACCGGCCGAGGCAAGCTCAAGATCCGCAACGCCTCCGACTACAAGGTCTTCCCTCAGTACTACATGCCCGGCCCTGGAACGTATTCCATCCAGGACGGTGACGGCGGCGATCTCATCACCTTCCCCAAGCTCGTAGCGGGGGAGACCCTTTCGATCGACACGCACCCTCGTCGACCTTTCGCGCGCATCTTCCAAACAGGCACGGGCATCGTGACCCGCAACGCCCTGAAAGAGATGCGCGGCAGGCGTCTTCGCCAACCGATGGACGAGTGGTCTACAACTGAATTGGACGTAACCGTGACTGGTGGCAACTACGCATCGGCTATCTACTCGGTGGCAGCACCGAGGTTCGCGAGCCCCTGGTGACCGCTCCTACCTGGAATCCGCACAAAGCGGCTCAGACTGCCACGCGCCTCGCAGGCGAACAGAAGGACTTCTTCTTCGACACGTCCTGCGAGGTGCGCTTCTGGGACGAGCAGATGGGCTTCGTCGACTTCGGCCAGGACTACCTGGACTTGGAGTTCGACTTCAAGCGCAACGCGGCCGGCGCGCTGACAATCATTCTGCCACACGACACCCCGATCCGCCCTCACCTCTTCGAGAACAAGAACGGTGCCGACGCGACGATCCCGATCACCGTCGACACCCCTGGCATGCAATGGCCTGGCAACGTCGACACCGCGAAGCTCATTCGCGACATCGACGGCCAGGAAACCATCGAGGTCACCGCGATTCATCACTGGGAATACGTGAACCGAATCGCTATGTGGCCGAGCCCATTCGCGCCACTGATCGCACAATTCCCGCGCCGAATGATCCAAATCGGCCCCACGGAATCCGTGATTAAGACGTACCTCCAGTCGAACCTGCTTCGGTTGCAGCTACCCCTCTGGCGCATCCCGGACCTCTCGCAGATCTTCAACCCTGGGGCATGGTTCAACCTCGGCAACGCGCACTTCCCGATCGCCGTCGTCCCCGTCAATCCCCTTCTCGACGATACGAAGTGGACCGCGTTGTCCGCTCGTATGCAGATGGGCGGCGAGCTGTTCGATCAGGCACTCAAGGATGCCGGCCTGGTCCTGACGGCGAAGCTGTTCATTCCCGGCGAGCATCCGCAGCCGGCACCGGGTTGGTTCACGCTGACCCGTCCGACGATCGTGCTCGACATCGAAGACAAGTCTGGAGTCACCGGTCCCACTGGAACTTTGATCGACGGCGTCCTTGGATTCTTCGCGGAACTGCTCGACGACGGCATCACCGAGATCTTCCACCCGATCCTCGACCCGAACGACCTCGGCCCCATCCAGACTGGTCTCGGATTCAAGAAGGAACGCCCTTGGGTGGTGTGGCTGCAAGGCCAGTACTCGGGTATCGGCGAGTCCGAAATGGTGGTCCACAAACCCATCGCCAGGGACGTGATCGTCGGCGGAAAATCGCCTGGGTGGGTCAACGCTGGTATCGAGTTGGCCATCAAATCCCTTCTGGGACTTATTGGTAACTTCCTCATGGTTCCCGGACTCGATGCGCTGTACCAGGGCCAGCTGTCGGATGTCTTCCTCGCATTCCAGCGATTCACGGACGCAGGGCGCGCTCGACGTGGCGGTCCGTACATGTACCCGGAGTACGTCGACACCACCAGCGGCCAGGCGTACACCATCGACGCTCTGGTGGCCGGCCGATCTGCAGTCTGGGACACGAGAGGCTATGTCTCTCATAGCGTTACGGTCGAAGATGGCGCACCCTACTTCTTCGGCTCTCCCGAATCAGGTGGGCACTTCGAGATCGGCGATGTCGTCGGCTTCGAGATCAATGGTCGCATCTTCACTGACTACGTCACTCAGGCGACATTCAAGGACAACCGCAGCACGCGCGCGACCTGGACCATCGTCATCGGCGACGGCTCGGACGAAGAGAGCGACGGCCAGCGAGCACATCGGAAGATCTCCGCACTATTCGGCATCGCCAAAGAGATTGCTCTGGACACGGGTGTCGATCTGGGATTGGGCTTCATTTGATTCATCTGGAATATGATGCATGAAGCAGGGAGAATTGGAGTGTGAATGAGCAGTGGCTTCAGTATCCAGAGAATAACCAGTACGAGGTGTCGACGCTCGGTCGCGTGCGGTCAATCGACCGCACGCTGCCATACGGCAACTCGCTACGGACCTATCGAGGCCGGATACTGAAACCTTGGGCGACCAACGCGGGCTACCTGCAGGTCACCCTTTACTCAGGTGGCGTGAACAGCCGACACTCTGTGGCTCACTTGGCCCTGGAGACTCACCTGGGACCTCGACCCAAGGGCTTTGAGGCGCGTCACCTCAACGGGGATCGCCTCGACAATCGGATTGAGAACCTCAGGTGGGGTTCATCAAGTGAGAACAACTTCGATCGCGTTCGACATGGGACGCATCAGCTCGCGGCTAAGACGCATTGCCCTCAGGGGCACGAGTACTCGGCAGTCAACACCCGAGTTAAGCGCACTAAGACGCAGGCCGGTCCGGGCCTCGGAAGAAACTGCCGCGCGTGCGAGAAGTTGCGATACGAGCGGACGAAATTGAACGCCTAGCACTCGGACGCTAGGCCCCACAACTGAATATGAGTGCAGATGACAAGAGTTATGCCACTGAAAAGCGGTACCTATCAGATCAGCTCTGGATTCGGTCCGCGCTGGGGCAGTCAGCACAACGGCCTCGACTTTGCCGCCCCCCTGGGTGCGCCGATCTACGCGGTCGCAGACGGGATCGTTATCGAAGGTGCAGACCGAGCCCCAAATACAGTCTCGGGCTTTGGCAACTGGTGCTGGATAGACCACCAACAGTCCGCAGGTGTTGACTTCATCGTCGGCCATGTGCGCCACGCCGACATCAAAGTCCGCAAGGGTCAGCGTGTCAAAGCTGGTCAGCTCATCGCCCTCGTCGGCAACGAAGGCCAATCAACCGGACCCCATGCGCACGTTGAGCTATGGACCGCCCCAGGTCGACTCGGAGGCAAACCATTCGACCCCGCCCCATGGCTCGCAGGGGCCGCAGAGCCCGGCACACCCGCACCGGCACCCGCTCCAGTACCACCCACAACTGAACAGCCCGTGAGGACATCCATGAAGCCCGACTACCGCGAGATCATCCGTTTCGGACCCTCCAGCAGCTCGCGTAACGGCGCGCGAGTGTCGAACTTCCTCCTGCACACCGAGGAAGGCAACGCCTCCGCAGAGGGCCTGGCAGCGTTCTGCAACAACGCCGCCAACGGCGCGTCGTACCACTACGTCGTGCGAGACGGAATCGTCGTGGCCATCAATGACACCGACCGTGCAAGTTGGTCCGTACTCAATGCCAACCCCTACACGATCAACCTCGTCTTCGCTGGCTCGAAGGCATCCTGGTCCCGCGACCAGTGGCTCGCGCGCCGGGAGGATATTCGCATCGCCGCCTGGCTGGCCGTCGAGGACGCGCGCAAGTACGGCTTCGCGATCGAGGTCAATCCGCGCCCCTATCCAGGTGGACGCCGCGACGGGTTCTCCGACCACGGCTACGTCACCCGCGTCCTGCGCATCGGCAATCACACCGATACCGGCGACAACTTCCCATGGGATGTCTTCAGCGAGGACGTGAATCAGATCCTCAACGGTAAGCCACTCCCGGCTCCCATCGTCGTGGTCAACAAGATCGACGAGATGGCCACAGCTGCGAACTGGCTCGGCAAGCGCCTTACGGGCGAAGAAACCTGCCCTGATGGCGTCGGTAAGTTCGCGCACTTCGAGAACGGGTCGATCTACTGGACCCCCAGCACCGAGGCTCGTCCGATTCCACTGTTCCTGCGTGAGAGCTACGAAACATACAAGTGGGAGACCGGCCCCCTTGGTTACCCGATCGCATTCCACACCAGCCTGTTCGACAAGGTCGGCAACTGGGAAGCGGACGTTCAGGCATTCGAGAAGGGCGTCCTGTACCGCCGTGTCGGATCTCCCCTCGGCTTCTACGTCACCGGGCGCATCGGCGCTCGCTGGGCTCGCGAGGGCTATGAGAAGTCGGCCTACGGCTACCCGACCAGCAACGAGATCCATCTCCCTGACGGCACCATCGTCCAGAACTTCGAGCACGGCCGGATCGCCTGGAATCCAGACGGAACCCTCGGCCTGAAGCTCGACGTGGGCGACGAGCAGATCATCCAATCTCAGATTCACTGACAGGAATCCCCATGAGCGCCAAGCTGTACCGGAAGCTTCCGGTCACAATCCAGGCAGTCCAGTTCGTCGGCACTGCAGCGAACGCAGCGGACATCCGCACGTTCGCCGGCAACCCCGACAGCATCGACTTCGCCACGGACGTAGAGGGCCGGCACATTGCCCTCTCGATCCAGACCCTCGAAGGCGTCATGACCGCATCGGTCGGCGACTTCATCATTCGAGGCGTGCAAGGGGAACTTTACCCATGCAAACCAGCCATATTCGGCGATACCTACGAAGAGGTAGCAGCGTGAGCACATTCGGACTGGAACACCGCTTTAACTATCACAAGCCGACGCCCGAGAAGGTAGTTGCCCACGAGGCAGTCCGCGAACAGTGCAAGACCCTCGGCCTCCTGCTCGACGCGATGCTGCCGGACGGTCGCGAAAAGGCGACGGCGCTGACCAATCTGGAACACGTCATGTTCTGGAGCAACGCCGCCATCGCGCGGCATATTGAAGAGGAAACTCAATGACCACTCCAGTAGCCACAGGCTCCATCAACCCGCTCAAGTACACCCCCGCGCAGCTCGCCAAGGCCGGCGTAGCACTCCTGACCGCCCTCGTCGCCCTGCTCGGCTTCGCCGCTACGAACTTCGTAGACGGCCCCCTTGCAACGGTCGGCGGATATGCAGCTGTCGCAGCCCTCGTCCTGAACCCGATCGTGGTCTTCCTCAAGCAGGCAGCTCCGGTCATCAGTGTTCTCGGCAACCCATTCGGCACGGGACCCACACAGTCCTGATCCGCTCCATCACAACTGAATAACCTCGAAAGGGGTAAGCATGGCGATGACATACGCCGACTTCTTCGGCGATCCCGTGGATGTGATCCACCCAACCGTTTACATCTACGCGGTCGACGACGAAGGCGAAGTACCTGTCCGACAGCTGTCGTGCGTGCTTACCCCCACCGAGGGTCGCATGGAGATCGCTCGTGGCCGCAAAGGCGACCAGGGCGAGAAGGGCGACCCATCTCCTCCTTACGAGGACCGAGGTGACATCGCCAACCAGGCAACCCTCGACGGCTTGGTCCTCGGACCGAACAACGTCAACTGGGCCTGGCGCAACGTCCAAACCAACGATCTCCATGTCTGGACCGGCAGCAAGTGGATCATCCACAAGGACGCCTACGGAGTCCAGGGACCGCAAGGACCCATGGGCCAAATCGAAGGTGTCACCGTCGAGATGGTCGCCGAAACCGAACCTGCCACCGGAACACTCGCAGGCACCACCGGCCGATCGATCCACCTGAAGATCCCCACGAAAAAGGGCGACAAGGGCGACATCGGAACACCCGGTGCCATCGAGGTCGCACCCGACTACAAGGCAGACACCCCAGCCGTAGTTGGCGACAGCCTCATCAAGCGCGCAGACGGCAAGTGGGGACCCGGCAAGGCCAAGCTCCCAGTCGGCCCCTACAGCTACGGACCGGACCAGTTCACGGCAGTCTCTAGCACCTCAGACGGCACCCGACTGATCGCGTCCATGACACTTCCCCCACTTCCCTACGCGACATACCTCGACATCGAGGGCGTCCTGCGCATCAACAACGGCCTGTTCATCACGGTCGGTGCCGAAGTTCGACTCGGGAACGGCGATACCGGCGTCATCATCGGCAGGGCTCTCGGCAAGTCCTCCAGCGGCGACCAGGTGCTCGACATCAAGAACTGGTACGCCAGCTCCTTCGGCCCGGACAACTCCACCCCGATCCAGATCCCAGCGAACCACACCGGCACCCAGGGCACCGTCTACGTCACCCTCAAGCGCACATCCGGCCTTACGAGCTGGAGCTTCAGCAACACCGATGCTCAGCTCATCGTTCGACGGATTCCCGTATGATCTCCAATCTCGATTTCCGAATCAGCGCACTCCTGATCGGCGATCGACTCAGGACTGCGAAGCGCTTCATCATCAAACCCGATGGACCCAAGGGCGTACGCCTGATGGCGCTCTCGCTCGCATTCATGCAGATCTGCCTCGGCATCACCTACCTCGGCCCAGAGCAGTTCATTCGCCGGCCGAGCCCGTCCGGCCAGGCTTCGATCGTCGTCTATATCGAATCACTCGGACCCTACTGGCCGGCGATGTTCCTCATCAGTGGCGCGGCCCTGCTTTTCACCGCACTCCAGCTGCGTCGTACAGCATTCGGGCACGCACTCTCAGCCGCCGCCTGGACGGCATACGGCACAGCCCTGCTCATCGGCCCAATCCTCACCGTACCGCCAGCACCAATCGTCGTCGGCGTGATCGCCATTCTCATTGCGCCCGTGCATGTCAGCTGCATCATCGCCTGGAAAGAGCGGGGCATTGAATGATGTGGCCGAACGCCGACCAAATCGGTGCGATTGCCACCGTGATCTCGGCGCTCGCCGTATTTCTCGGAGCTATTCGCCTGGGCCGATCCAAGGTCAAGATCGATGACGTTGCCGAGCTGCAGCAAGAACTCACCGACACCAAGAATGAGTTCAAGGACAAGTGGGAGCAGCGGGACTCAGACGATGTCGCGCGCAACGATCTCCTGGTGGTCCTCAAGACGGAGAAGAACCGCCTCCTAAGTCTTGACATCGATCACCGACTCTACGAACACCAACTACGAACAGCGCTGGCTCAGAACGGTATTCAGCCGCCACCTGTTCCCGATTCCCTCCAAGGATGACCCTTGTCTAGTCCGATGAACCAGGAAGCCGCAGAGAAGATCTTCGGCACCCTGGCAACGCAAGGCGACGTGGCCGGCATGGGCGACGGGATCACCGGATCGATTATCGAATCGATCACCGGTATCCCGTCGTCCGACGTGGCCAACCTGAGCGACTTCGCGAACCTCCTCATGGGCCGCGATGTTTCACTGGCATCCCGAGTCTCGCGCATCGAGAACAAGATCGCAGTCGGCGCAGAGTTCTACGACGACTTCAACCGGGGCGACAATGCCGGCGCACTCGGCCTCGGGTGGATACAAGGCGGCAGCGGCCAGACGCTGGGCATCGACGACCAGGCGGCGCAGCTCAAGCGCGACGTGCTGCCGAGCGACGGCCGGCGCTACGCGATCTGCCCATGGACGGGAACTCAGTCCGACGACGTGACCGTCAGCGCCGTCATCCATCCGCGAGGCACGCCGACGCAGCCGGCCACCAGCCTCTTTCTGCGCTCCAATACTGGGCTCACTGAGTTCGTCTACGTCAACCTCTTCGGCGGCAGGTGCGCCATGGGTCGAGGCACTCGGAATGGCAACACCTGGAACTTCACCCAGTGGACCAGCAATACCGCCAAGAGCTACTCCAACTCAGCTACCGTCGAGTTCAAAGCCATCGGCAACAAGTACCAGCTCGTCATCGACAACGTCCTGGTGATGGAACACGATGACATCTCGGGATACCCGATCGACTCCGCGCATCGGTCGTCCGGGTTCGCCATGCAGACCTGGACCGCGATCCTCCAGGTCCCGCAGTACTCGGGCGGCATCGCGTCCTTCGCGGTTCGATCCTCCGTCGAGCTGTCAGCTGTAGCCCAGGCGCAGCAAACCGCCCAGCAGGCCAACTCCACTGCCCAGCAGGCGAACACGACAGCCCAGCAAGCCCAGGAGGCATCCGCAGGCGTCCGAGAGACTGCTGAGCAAGCATACGAGCAAGCTGAAGTCGCCTACGCTGCAGCGGCACGCTGGAAGGATGAGTTCGTTGTCTCCAGCGCCGGCGTGGTACTAGGCCAGAATGAGATCGACCTCGGAGTTGTCATGGACGTGCCCCCAGGCCGGCAGCGGATCGTCTCCCGAATCATCTACGGGCTCAGCCGCAATACGGGAGCACTGACCGTTCAGCTCATCAGTACCAGTCCGCAGCGCACTCGATCTGTCATTCACTCCACCACCATCCTGGCTGGCCAGGTCGAGCGGATCGATGACTCTCCGAACATCTCTGTACAGGATGGGCATCGGATCTCCTGCAGCGTACTCAGCATTGACGGAGATTCGAGCGTCCTTCAGTGCGCCCTCATTGGAGCGCTGATCTGATGGGATTCCTACTGAAACGCAACAAGATTGCGTTGGCTGGCTGGTCCGACGACTTCAATCGACCGAATGAGTCGGTAGCGCAACCCCCTTGGCGGTTCTGGGGCAACGTCGCAGACTTCTCGCTGGTCGACAACCGGCTCAAGCTCGCCGCAGAGGGGCAGTCCCGGAGCGGAAACTACGACGGCGGCATAGCTTTCGAGCATCAGCCACTCACCCCGAACTGGTCTTTGGAGTTCGTGCGCGCGCCGATTGGGACAACCGCAGTAAACAGCAGTAATGAGACCACGCAGCAGATCTTCCTGGATCGAAACTGGACAGAGGGCGGAAATGCAAGTTCATCGCCATATCAGGTCATTATCGAACTGGACTCCGACTACAACAGGGAGGAGAAGGACGAGGAGGGGAAGGTCACGAAGCGCGCCAGCATGGACTACAACGTCAACATTCGGACTCGCGACAAGACTAACGCAACGACCTCCTGGGGCTTCACTACGTATGGGTCAATCGGAGCGGACTATGCAGTCATTGGAGCAAGCGAATGGGCAGCAGCAATGCATCTCCGGTTCGATATCTTCTCCGATCGCTACATTATCGGGTACATCAACGGGATTCAACGGCTCTTCGCTGACATGTATGCCGAGACGTTCCGATTCGGATCCCGAAGAAGGTCTGCCAACTTTGCGCAGATCTCCGGACTGGTTGCATCTATCGACAACTTCAAGACGTACGACATCCCGCCGACGAGGCAGAGCCCCATCCGAGACAACTGGACCTCACGCTTCTTCGACAACTTCGATCGCGAGAACTCCACCACTGTAGGCAATGGTTGGACCCAAAGCGCCGGAAACAACTTCGGCATCCATCAGGGCAGCGTCTCGATGAACGGCGGCACCTTTACTGGAACAGACGGCTTCCGGCAGATCCGTCGCGACACCGGATCCTCGGACATGAAGGTCGAGTTCGTCTACGGCGGAAGCGGAAACGGTGCCCCAAGCCTGCTCGCGAAGACCGGCGTCCTGGGTCGCGTATCCGCAGATGGTAGTCGCGGCCTGATTGCCTATTTCGCCGAGACGAGCTTCTGGCTCGGCGGTTTCCAGTGGGGCGGCACGCTCACCGCGCCGGACCTTCTTCCCAACACGCCATTCTTCAGTAGCGTATTCCAAACAAAACTCAAGACCGGGGTCCGCTACTCCCTCGAAATCTCCGGCGACGGCATGTGGATACGGAACCTCGATGAGAGCGGTCGAATCGTCCAGTATCGAGGCGGCATCAATGCCATCCAGCCGCCGAGCCCGAACAATACTTGGGCAGGCGTATTCATCAGCCGCTACGCCTTCACGAACTCCACCGACATCGCCGAAATGCGTATCCACACATAACAATTCCATAGCAAGGAGCCGACAATGGCTTTCCCACTTCAGTTCATGCGGGTCACCGGCAACATCTCGGCCCTTGTGCCGGACTACCAAGGACCCAACGGTTCCGCAGTCCCGGACGGCGTGCCAGACAGCGTCCCCCTGTCCGGCAAGGTCGAGTTCACGCTGAACATCGACGAGGGTGACTATGTCCTCACGCCGAACAATCCTGACGGCCCGAGTATCAAGGTTGTCGCTCCGACCCTCTGCACTCTCGATGTCGACGGCGACCTGACATACAACGGTCGGAAGTACGTCGAGCTGTTCGCTCCCGATCAGTGGACGTACCCTCAGTCGGCTCGCTACACGGTGCGCTTCATCGACCTGAAGCGTGGGACGGTCCCTGTCTCGATTCGGCAGTTCAACATCGAGGCGGTTCCGGGTGGCGTCATCGACCTCTCGTCGGTCGCGCGAGTACCTGGCACCCAGTCCGCTCCGGTCATTGTCGGCCCTCCTGGTGCTAGCGTCCAGGCTGTCCGGCTCGACGGCGACAACCTCATCTTCTCGGTGAACAACGGCGTCGGGGATCTGCCGGCGATCCCACTCCTCGGCCTCGGAGACCTGGACCAGTATGTCGTCGACACTCTCGCGGCAGCAGACGAAGCCCTCGTCAGCCGTAACGAGTCGGCCTACTTTTCCGGCATCTCCAACCAGAAGGCCGATGCTTCACAGGGGTCTGCCGATGCCGCAGCTCTAAGCGCGGTCGCGGCAGCCGGATCGGCGACGACAGCAGACCAGGCACGCAGTGCAGCCCAGGGGTTCCGTGACACAGCCTCAGGCCACGCTACGGCTGCGGGTACGGCACGCACGGCCGCCGAGACCGCGAAGACGGCAGCGGAAACCGCAAAGACGCAGGCCGAAACGGCGCGCAACACTGCGCAGGGCCACGTCACCACCGCATCTGGTCATGCGACCACCGCAGGCACCAAGGCAGGGGAGGCCGCAGGATCGGCGACCGCAGCAGCCGGTAGTGCCACCACAGCCGGCGCGAAGGCGAGCGAGGCCGCAGCATCGGCAGTGACGGCGAAGTCCGAAGCCGACCGTGCATCGAACTACGTCGGCGGCGTGGCTGATAACACTGTCTCCACTGCCAAGATCCAGAACGACGCTGTGACCCTCGCCAAGATTCCAGTCTCGGCGCGAGCTGAGGTTGCACGGCGAGTCGAGGGCTACGAATGGTGGCATGATGTTCTCGCGTTCGGCGTGAAGGTTCCGTTCCCCTCTTTCGAGTCGCGCTCCGCTGGCACTTGGTCGGCTGGGACCGTCGACAACAGGCTCTTTGCGCAACTGGAGGGCACGACTGTCAATGTGATACCTACGGATTCTGCGATAGAGGCTGTGCGCTTTACATGGAACGCGAACAACCTGAACTATTGCCTGGCGAGGTACATGATGGTCGGAGTGTCCTACGCGGGCACGTCTCGGATGGTGCAGTACGACGTGGAGCGTTCGAACGACGGCGTGACCTGGGAAGCTGTCGCGAGCGCCACTAGTGGCGGCTCCTCGGAAACGCAGTTGATCGAGTTCCCGAGCACCTGGGGCGGTCACACCTGGATGCGTCTGACTGCAACCCGAATATCGGGGACGGGCAACCTGGGCCTGACTACGATCCGTGCATTGACGAACAGGAAGGGCGACCAGGGCGGGGGTAGTGAGTTTTCGTTCCCGTACGATTGGGACGCTAACCGCCGCATGACGATTCAGTCTCTTCGGCTCCCGAATGGGGCACCCACTACAGCCAAGGTCCTTCTCTCGTCGAATAGCTCAGGCGATGCCGCCTGGGGGCAGGTCAGTGCTGGACACATCGCCGACACCGCAGTGACACTCGCGAAGCTGGCTGCAAACTCAGTCGACTCGTCCAAGATTGTCGACGGAAGCATTGTGGACGCAGACATCAACGCCACGGCGGCGATTGCACAGTCCAAGGTTGCTGGCCTCACAACAGCCCTGGACTCCAAGGTCCCCCTGGTCAGCACTATCAACGTGGCGTATGCAAACAACGGATCAGGGGTGGCCACACCACTCGCGTTCACCTCTGCGGCTACGCCCTCGACGTTGGCGTTTCGCACAACGGGTGGCGTCGTGTCCGTGGGAACGCCGACAGCCGACTCTCACGCAACGCCTCGGAAGTACGTCGAGGACGCGCTACTTCTGAAAGCCGCAGCGTCCCATACTCACACAAAGGCCGACGTGGGACTGGGTAGCGTCGACAACACGGCGGATTCCGCAAAGCCGGTATCGGCTGCGCAGCAGACGGCACTGAACGCGAAGGCCGACACCTCCGCACTAACGAGCGGGCTGAGCGGCAAGGTCTCCAACGCCACCGGCCAGACGCTCACGCTCTGGAAGGGCACGCAGGCGCAGTATGACGCCATCGCTTCCAAGGATGCCAGCACGATTTACGCGGTGGTCTGAGTGGCGGGCATGTTTCCTGGTGGCGTGGCCACGAAGTTCTTCGCGATAGGCGCTGACAAGGTGAAGAAGTTGTACGTCGGGTCGACGCAGGTCTGGGCGTTGGTCACCTTCGTCGCTTCCGGCCTGGTCAAGAGTGGCAGTTTCGCAACTTCATCGGGCAATGCCTGGTCGAGGCTGACAGGCTGGACGGGCTCGACAGGCGGGACGATCATCGAGAGCGATGGGATTCGCGTTCCCGAAGGCTTGGTCGTCAACTACTCGGTCTCCGTAACCTTCGGCGCGGACACCGGCCCATCGACCACGCAGGGAGCGAGGCTGATGAACGGCATCGCGATAGTCAATGATACGGAAACGAGCTGGACTGGGTATGGCAATAGTTCCATGACGAAGTCTGGAACGCTTACCGGGACTGGAGAGTTGGTCACGGTGGAGGCGAGGGCCAGCTCGTCAGGCAGCCGTGGCACTGTCATTGCAGCTGGAACGTCATTGACTCTGACGCCAGTTACGTAACGAAGCCCCCCATCTCATTCGAGGTGGGGGGCTTTAGCGTTTCATTTCAACTCAGGCTGCGTGGTACTCCATGGAGGAGTATCTCTTACCGTCTTCCAGTTTCTGATCGGCGCGCTCAGCGCCCTGAATAACTTGGTAGACAAGGAATGCCACGACCGCGAGGGCAATGACTCCGATCCAGAAGCCCTTGGTGGGAGCCTCGTTCATATACCCTCTCCTTCGTTTCACCACTTGGCATTTGTTGTGCGTGACGCTATGGTACTACACATGAACGCAACACTGGGCAGGGGTGACCACTGGGACTCGGAGCAGTTTCATGAGTGGGTCACCGAGGCGATGGAGTCGGCCGGTATCGCCAACGTCGCCCAGCTCAGTCGCGAGATGAACTCCAGCCCTCCGACGATTCACCGCTGGCTCAGTGGGGAGGCTCGACCGAAGCCTGAGACACTCCGCCTGATGTGCGAGGTCCTGAAGCAGCCTGTGTTGATCGGCTACATCAGGGCCGGTCTTCTCTCGGAGGCCGAGGCGAACCTGGAGCTGCAGAAGATGGGGCTGGGGGAGTACACGATCCCGCAGCTTGCCGACGAGATTAAGCGCCGGCATGCAGATTGACCTGAGTGACCCTCAGCGCGTTTCGGCGCGCTGGATGGATGCGAGATTCTGCACCTCATTCATTGAGGAGCTAATCCATTCTGGCGCAAACACATTCGAGATCGTGGAGCAGTTGCGGTCTCGTTTTTCCATGTTCCGCGCGGCTGCCGATTGCCCCGACTGCGGATGTTTCGATATGCACTGGATCGGGGAGACCCAGAACCACGTCGCAGTTATCAGGACGTGCAGGTCCTGTGGCTTCTACTGGGAGCAGTCCTAAGCGATTGTTACGGTGGAGCTGCAGGGCCTTTTCGTCTAGTTAGGAGCCCCCTCTTTGCCTATGGACGTTTGCTGGACCAACATGCCGAATACAAACGGATTCGACGGCGCGGCGCGGTCAATGATCGATGAGGCTATATCTCTCGGCTGGCTGGGTAAGCGAAGTACGAAGGGGCATGTGATGCTCCGATCCCCGGACAAGACAATGACTGCCGCGATAGCGCCGGATCTTTCCGCTCCGCACGCACGGCAGAATTACTACCGCCCAATCAAGCAATGGAAGCGAGAGCATATGACCGACATCTCAACCGACAAGCAGAAGCCGGCAGATCCGTTCCAGTGCAAGGACTGCGCGTACATCGGCACATCGATCCAGGCTCTCCGAATGCATCAGATGGGCAAGCACTCGAAGCCGAAGATGTGCCAGGTGTGCAAGCAGGAGTTCAAGACGCCGGCATCGCTGGCGAGCCACATGAAGAGCCATGGACCGAAGGTCGAGAAGGGCGAACCTGTGTCAACAATCCCCCCAGTGAAGGATGGAATCATCGCCGAGAAGAAGAAGGCTGGACGCCCACGTAAGGCCGCAGCGAAGCAAGTCCCGCCACGCAAGGCCCCCGCGAAGGTCGTAGCGGCTACCAGGACGCCCCGTGGCAACTCCAGGGTCATCGATGTACCCGTGGACTACTCCAGCCTCTCCAATGAGCAGCTGATGGCCAAGCTGCCCGATGCCATGAGCCTGATCGAGGAAGTCCGTCAGCGGTTCGGCGACCTCGACACGAAGCTGACGATGATTCGCGAAGCCACCAGCCTGTAAAGCCCAGTCCAGAACGTCGGGGTTCTGGCATTCATCAAATGCAACATGATGCGTGAAGCTGTGATACGGTTCTGTCATGAACCAGAAGAGATGCAGGGGAAAGGCCAGGTACAGGGACGAAATCGGCGCGAAGTTCGTTCTTTCGCAGATTCGTCGGACCGATGGCTCTCGCCGGCCGAAGCTGGAGCAGCGCATCTACAAATGCCGCGCCTGCAACGGTTTTCATCTCACATCCATGACAAGCAAGGAATACGCACGCGCATGAGCAACACCACGTTCGATGTCATCTCGGAGTGGGAAGACGAAGACGAGAACGACGGCGAGTGGCCATACCCCACTGAGTACGTCAAGTCCGTGATCTCGGGCGAACTGGCCGACCAGGTCCGCAAGAAGATCGGCAAGGACAAGAACGACTTCCTGCCCCCGGTGTACATCACGGAGATCAACGTCAGCGGCGGCTACTCCGAATACACCCAGGAGAACGACTATTCCTTCATAATCGAGTGCGGTGACTACCACTCCAACGAACTCTTCGACTCGCGTTGGTATTCCAACAATCAGCTCAATGCCCTCCTTAAGTGGCTCGAAGACTGATGGGCTCGAAACCACGTACGCCGGAACACTTTCCGAAGATGAAGTACCGCGCCCGGAAGCGTCGCATTTGGGCTTACCACGAGCAGTCGATGTACTACATGGTGGATTACATCAACCGCTCGCAGAGCCTCCTGCAGTCTTTCGCGAACTCCGTGCAGCAGCTCCATCATCCCTTCCGTATCATGAAAGAGATTGTTACAGAACATGAACAACCAGTACGAACGCCTGCTGCAGGAGACTCTGTACACGGGTGGGTTCAGGCCCGACCGGACGGGGACTGGGACCTACGGCCTGTTCGCGAAGGATCTTCGCTACAAGCTCTCTGACGGCTTCCCGGCGATCACGACGAAGAAGCTGTACTGGAAGGGTGTCGTCGGCGAACTGATCTGGTTCCTCAGCGGTAATACGAACGTCAAGTATCTGCAGGACAACAACATTCGCATTTGGGATGAGTGGGCTGATGAAAATGGCAACCTCGGGCCAGTGTATGGACGTGCTTGGCGCGATTTCGGAGGACATGGATTCTTCGAAGGCGTCGACCAGGTTGCAGACGTAATCGACGGTATCCGCAAGGACCCCTATGGTCGCCGGCATCTCGTCTCGGCCTGGAACCCACTCATGCTCCGCGAGATGGCCCTACCTCCCTGCCATTTCGCGTTCCAGTTCTACGTCAACCGGACGGTCAACGACCCCACGGAGCGTCTGTCCTGCCGCGTCTTCCAGCGCAGCGCGGATCTGTTTCTCGGAGTGCCGTTCAACATCGCGAGCTATGCATTGCTGACTCACATGGTTGCTGCTCAAACCGGTTACGCGGTAGGCGAACTGGTGTGGTCTGGAACGGATGTTCACGTATATGCGAACCATCGCAACCAGGTTCGCGAGCAGATTTCACGCGACGTTCGACCGTTCCCGACGCTGCACCTGGCCGAGCGCAACTCCATCTTCGACTACCGGCTCGGAGACGCCAGCCTGATCGACTACAACCCCCACGACGCAATCAAAGCAGAGGTAGCCGTATGACCGTCACCTTCCATCCTGGCAATCAGGGCTACGAGTCCATGACGTTCCCGGCCGGCGAACAGCACATCAAGGTCGGCCCCCAGTCGCAGGTCCCCTATGTCGTCATCCGAGGCGCAAACGCCGATGACTACATCACGGCAGCGATGTGGATCGACGTGCAGCATCAGGCGAACCGCCAGGTCGCGGCTATCGTTCCCTACCTCCCAGGCGCTCGCCAGGATCGAGGCGTCCCGTTCGGCGCAGCGATCTACGCCGGCCTCATCAACTCGATGCAAGCTGACCAGGTCATCTACTTCGATCCACACTCGGAGGTTATGCCTGGCCTGATCGAGAACGGCAAGCGCGTCGATGTCGACCGTGTAATCGAAGAGGCCCTCGGCGAACTCGCTCACGACTTCTACGATGGCGTGATCGCTCCCGATGCCGGCGCGGTTCATCGCGCTCAGCTGGTCGCGAATATCCTCGGCCTGCCGGTCCATCAGGCCACGAAGGAACGGAACCCACAGACGGGGAAGCTGTCGAAGTTCGTTGCGCCGGAAGACCTTCCATTCGAAGGAACCTTTCTGGTCGTCGATGACATCTGCGATGGCGGCGGCACCTTCCTGGGCCTGCATGAAGCGGTCACCGGGGGCGCTCCATTCGACCCGAGTGTCATCCGCTTAGACCTCTGGGTGAGCCACGGAGTCTTCTCGGGATCGATAGCTCAGAGCGTGTCGCTGCACGACCGTTACGTGAACATCTACACCACCAACTCGCACCCAGGACATGGCAACTCGGTAGTCCGTGCTGGCGTGCTCGACATCATTTCCATTCTCGCTGAGGAGATCTCACTGTGACCACCGCTTCCCCCATCTACCCGCTCATGCTGACGGACGGATACAAGCTCGACCACCGTCGCATGTACCCGTCCGGCACGACGACGGTCTACTCCAACTGGACGAACCGTGGCTCGCGCATGCCCGAGGTCGACAAGGTGGTCCACTTCGGCCTGCAGGCAACGCTGCAGAAGTACTTCGTCGAGATCTGGGAGCCGTTCTTCGCGGCCGACGTGGACGAGATCGACAACCTCTACTTCAATATGGTTGCGAACTATCTCGGCCCCGACGCAGCCTTCAGTATCGGCACGCAGCACGTTCGGGATCTCCACAAGCTCGGCTACCTGCCGTTGCGCGTCTGCTCGATGCCCGAAGGTACGCTCATCCCGATCGGCGTCCCCTCGTTCACGATCGAGAACACGGTCGACGAGTTCTTCTGGCTCGTGAACTACGTCGAGTCGGTCATCTCGGCGTCGTACTGGCACCGCTCGACCTCGGCAACTGTCGCCCTGGAGTACCGCAAAATCCTCGACGCCGCAGCTGTTCGTACGGGCGCATCCACCGAGGCCGTCGACTTCCAGGCGCACGACTTCAGCTTTCGTGGCCAGACCTCAGTCGAGTCGGCCGAGGCGTCCGGTGCCGGCCACTTGCTGTCGTTCAGTGGCACAGACTCCCTGCCGGCGCTCGACTTCATCCGTCGCTACTACCCCGGCGAGAACGGCTTCGTCGGAGGCAGCATCCCCGCGACCGAGCACTCGGTGATGTGCGCGCGGCTTCAGGATGGCGAGCAGGAGACTTTCGAGCACCTCCTGGATCTCTACCCCACTGGACCTCTTGCTGTCGTGAGCGACACCTGGGACCTTTGGAACGTCATCACCAAGATTCTGCCAGCCCTGCGTGACAAGATCCTGGCCCGTGATGGCAAGCTCGTGATCCGGCCGGACTCGGGTGACCCGGAAGCGATCCTCCTCGGCGACAAGACCGCCCCATACGGCTCGCCGGCATGGTTCGGCGTCGTCGAACTGCTAGCCGACGGGTTCGGTCGCGTGGAGAACGACGAAGGCTTCTTCGAGCTGGAGTCGCACATCGGCGTCATCTACGGCGATGCGATCACCCTGGAGCGCGCAGAGTCGATCACCAACGGTCTCGAAAAGATGGGCTACGCCTCAACCACGGTCGTCTTCGGCGTCGGCAGCTACTCCTACCAGGGCACCACCCGCGACACGTTCAGCTCGGCGATCAAGGCCACATACACCGAGGCCAACGGCGTACCGGCGAACCTGCAGAAGGACCCGATCACCGCGAACGGCTCGAAGAAGTCCGCAACGGGCCGACTCGCAGTCCTGGAGAACGATGGCGAAATGGTCCTGTTTCAGAAGGCCAAGCGGCAGACCGAGTCGATCTCTCTCCTGCAGCCGGTCTGGCAGGACGGAAAGGCGCTGGTGACTCAGTCCTTCGCTGATGTTCGATTGACGTTGGTGGAGCAGTGATTGCGCTCGCGAACCTCTGCCTCACCTGCCTCGGCGTGGCGTACATCGTGACACTTCTGGTCAACGAGGCGCGCAAGGCAGAGAAGGCACGCAAGAAGATGGAGGAGCGGCTGACCGAGGAGATCAAGCTGACCCTC
Organism: Rhodococcus sp. (in: high G+C Gram-positive bacteria); assembly: GCF_023264675.1. Taxonomy (GTDB): domain Bacteria; phylum Actinomycetota; class Actinomycetes; order Mycobacteriales; family Mycobacteriaceae; genus Rhodococcoides. The sequence continues at coordinate 67,548 of NZ_JAHFVG010000001.1, read as the reverse complement.
CTAACGCCGGCAGAGCGTCGATCGCTGCACAGTCGCTACACGGACTGAGTCACTCCGCAACATCTGGAACCCCGCCTACCAGGCATTTAGACTGGTAGAGCGGGGTTTCCGCATTCATACAACTTCATAATGGGAGACTCGCATGGCCACTAGCGCCAGCTACATGTACCCGACGAGCGACATCGCGATCTCCAAACTCGTCCGGGACCGCAATTCGATGACCGCTCAGGCGCTGACTGAGCGCATCGGCGAACCGGGCACTGGTGGCGGCAGCGGCTCGGGTCCAACCCCCACCGTTGACAACCTCAGTGGCGCTGGCGGTGTCGGACGAGACGTGATGAAGGCACAGACGGCAGCAGCCGCGCGAAACTCCATCGGCGCAGTCTCCACTACCCAGCTCGACACGAAGATCGATAAGACGGCGGCAGCCGACACATACGCGACCAAAGCGCAGAACGACGCGAAGCTCGACAAGACAACGGCGGCGTCTACTTACTCGACGCCGGCCTCTGTCGACCAGAAGATCACTGCAGCGCTGCCGGCCATCGGCGACACGATGGACGAGAAGATCGAGGCTGCACTTTCGGATCTCCCAACAGGCGGCGGCAGTGGAACATTCACTCCAGACCCTGTTTATCCCGGCCTGTACCTGATGGGCTTGCCGAGCGGCGGCGGAAGCAATATCGACGGGCCTCTGGCGCTACAGTCTGCGACCTACCGCGCCGCAGCCAAGAATGCCGGCGCATCCCGACTGAAGATCCTCACCATCGGCGACTCCACGACGGACGGCTTCGGTAATCCCGGAGGCCCCGATCAGTGGTCGAAGACATGGCCCGTGAGGATCGCGGAGCTGATGCGAACCGAGCTGAAGCTGCCTGCTGGCGGTCGCGGTTGGGTGCCGTGCATGACTCCGCTCGATCCCGGCAGCTATGTCTACCGCGTCTCCGCCCTCGGCCCCGCAGGTCGCACCGCCGTAGACACTCTCGGCAGTCAGATCGGCATCCCCGGCTCGATGTGGCTCCAACGCGGCCACGCCACCAATGCCGACGAGGTCACCTGGAACAACCTCACTGGCGTTACCTCGGCGCAGGTCGTGACGACCGGGTACGGTCCCGCAGGCTCGCTCATCATCACCCCGCAGTCCGGCGCGGTCCGCAATCTCGACTCGACCGGCGAGCGCGTCTTCACTTCGATCGCAACCCCTGGAGCTTCCCTCAAGGTGAACTCCTCGGACGGTAACGGCATCGCAGCTCTAGGCATGGTCGAGTACAAGGGCGACGAAACCGCAGGCGTGACCACTTACAACCTCGGCCAGGGCAGCATGGCCGCTCACGAGTACCTGTTCTGGATGACTCAAGGTGGCTACAGCCTCAAGCCGATGATCGGACAGATCGCACCGCACGTCGCGCTCGTATGCCTCGGCGCGAACGACTTCCAGCGCGGTCGTCCATTGCAGACGATCGTCGAGAACCTCGGCGGTCTGCGGATGGAGATCCAGTCCGCCAGCCCGAACACTGAGGTCGTCTTCGTTCTGCGCCCCGTCGATCCACTCGCCACCTTGGAGCAGGCTCCCGCATTCACTTGGGATGAGCTGTGCGCCAACGTAATCGCCGCAGCCGAGGGTATCGGTGCGCCCGTCCTCGACCTGCGCGGCAAAGTCCCGGCATCGGGAACCGACCTCTACATCAATGACCGCATCCACCTCACCGAGGCTGGGAACTTGGCCTACGCCAGTGCGCTCCGTGACTTCATGAAAGTAGCTTCCTAATGGTAGATCGCATCGTCACGGTAGGTGATGACTTCAAACTTCCGCCCGTAGTCAAAGCGGAACTCGACAGGGATTACGCACCTGTGCGAACAGTGCGCGCAACCCTGATGGGCGGGCTTCAGAACTCCTCGCCATCCTCGTTCGGTGCCGGTAACCGTGGCCATCGAATCCCGTTCAAGGCACTCGCGCCAACCGTCCGATGGCGCATGAAGATCCGTAACTACGACTCCTCGGGTCGGTTCAGCGGTGATGCCATCACCGGACTCTCGGGTATCACGATCGGCAAGGCTGCGATCGGCACCGACGGCGTCCCGAACGGAAGCTTCCAGGCCGGGACGGCGGTGCAGCTTTCGACCGGTGGTAACTACACGATCCCGAACGACGGCACCTACTGGACGAGCGCCTGGTTCACAGACCCTGCCGCGCAGCTTGCGCCCGGTGCGCTGTACCTGCTGGCGGTAGCCAACACCATCGCGACCGGTGAGACCAAGAATGTCCTACTCGGCACGTCATGGCAGTTCAACGGCACGAACACCGTACTTGACCCAACAACGGCACCGACGAGCGCGACACCGAGCCAGTCTCGGTTCGACGTACAGATTGAGTTCGAGTCGCTGACCGACCGCAAGAGCGGTGCCATGCTGGGCGATTCGATCACCGAGGGCAATACCGCAGGGCGTCAACCCGCCTACCAGTCGTGGCCGACCCTCTGGGCTGCGTCCCATCGCAGCATCGCCACCAACGTCGGGGTATCAGGCCGCACGCTGGGAAACTGGGCGGACACGGCACATGCGGTGTGGTCCACGATCGACTGGCCGAACATCGTCTTCGACTTCGCGTTCATCGGCCTCGGCTCGAACGACATCGAATCCGACCGCACGCTCTCGCAGATGCAAGCCGACTTTCTCGGCGTGGTGGCGAACCTCCGCAGCCGTATCGGAACGAAGCCGATCTACGCAGCGACGGTCCTACCGCGCAAGTTCTCCACAGCGAAGGAGACGGTTCGTAGCGACTACAACGCATGGTTGGCGACGTGCCCCGGTGGCATCACTGCCGTCATCGACTTCGCCACGATGATGACGGACCCGCTCGTCGCTGCCCCTCCGCAGCTGCTCCCCCTGTACGACTCGGATGGTTCACATCCGAAGCCGCTCGGCTATGCGCGAATGGCAGCAACACCGGGACAGCTCGGCTGATTCGAACGGGCGCATAACGCGAGCTAGGGACCCCGTGGCCGTCGAGGCTGCGGGGTTTCCTTGTCTCTACGGCGGGTAGAGCCGTGTGCCGTCAATGCTGGTGACAGTGGTGATGGATCGGCCCATTTGGCCGTCTGATCGCGCGAGCGAGTCGATGACGATTCGTTCGCCGATGAGGGGCGCGCGCTTGAGCTGTTCGGGCTTGAATGCGACTCCTGCGCCATTCCAGAAGACTGTGATGTAGCCATTCTCCCGGCTGACATCAGTAACGGCGACGACTTGCTTGCCTTCCATGAATCTCCTTGTGAGTGAACGGCCCCTGGCCCCGTAGCCATTATCGGCTGCGGGGCTTCTATGTGAGCGCGGGGTTGACAGGTCGGACGGTTTCAACCAACGGCAACGAGCTTTTCGTGTGCGATGGGATCTTCGACAGTCTCGACCGAAGCAGGGGTCTCGACTGCAATACTCTCGCTCAGCGTGACTTTCGCAGCATCCGCAGGCTTGGAGCCTACGGAAGCCGCACTGAACTTCTCACGGGCAAGTAGGACCGTGAGGTGGGTGACGACGAACAGGACGATGGGGATGATCGCGGCGATGGCGATGCCGATCGGGCCTTGTCCTCCCTGGACGGCGTGAGCGACGTTGCCGGCCAGGGAGAGTGCCGATCCGAGCGCGAGTGCGAAGTAGGCGTACGCACGCGATGCCTTGTTCGTGAGCCCGACCGTGGCCGCTGTAGCGCCGATCATCAGGCCGTCCACGATGACGGGGAATCCCCACGCCTGGTAGCCGTTCGTTCCGTTCTCGGCCGCAAGCTCTGTGAGGGCAGTGAACGACATCGAGAAGGCGACAGCGCCGATGCCGACTGCTGCAGCGGTGGATGCGCCAAGGGCGGTGATCTTCGGAGTCTTCATCAGGCAGCTACCCGCGCCATGAGATCGGCTACCTTCATGTCATCGCCGTAGAAGTAGTCGATCTGGCCGTTGACGAAGGTGACCTTATGAAAACCGCCATGATTGTAATGAAGCTTCCAGATGTGTTCGTTCGCCGCTTCCTGCGGTTCCACGGATTCAATCTCCCAGTCGGGGAGCGCCGCCTGCGGGAGATGAACTTCCGGGCGATCGAGTACGATATTCATGCGTTGCCAACCTCTCAGACAGTTTGGTGACGAAGCCCTCGTGGAGACTTGCCGGTCTCTGCGGGGGCGCTTTGCTATGTTGCGTACGCTATCGGCTAAGTTGCGTCAGCGCAACTCTTCGCTACGAACTCAGGCTGAACATGCCGCCGAACGCGGTGTCGAGCGCTTTCGCCTTCACGCTCTGATCGAGGTGGACGTAGCCCTTCGTCGCCAGGATCTGACTGTGGCCGATGATACTCATGATGATGTCGATGTCGATGCCGGCATTCGCGAGAAGCGTTGCAGTGGTGTGCCTTGCGGAGTGTAGCGGCAGGTGTCGCACGCCGGCCTTCTCCAACATGGCCTTCCATGCTCGCTGGTCATGGACCGTGGTGACTGGTCGCACGTTGCCGTCCTTGTCGACCTCAGTGAACAGCAGATCCCACTCGTTTGGTCGCGCGTAGAGTGCTTTGTGCTGCTGCAGTGCGGCAGCCAGGGGAGCCGCGATTGGGATCATGCGGATGCCAGCCTTGGACTTCGGGTTCGTGAGCACCATCGAGTTGTGGATGTGCTCGGCGCGCATTCCAGGTGGTGTATCCCACTTCCAGTCCGGGCAGGCGTAACCGCGCTGCCGCGTGCAAGACCACTTGTTCTTTCCGGTCTTGTCATCCAGCTCATTGAGCATGGTGCAGCCGTGCGACTTGGTCAGCGTCTGCAGCTGGCTGTCGAGCTGAATCATCTTGGTACGCAGGTCAACCTTCGACCACTGAAGCCCGAGCACCTCGGACTGCCGGCTGCCAGTAAGGAACGCGGTCGCCCACCGAGCAAAGTTTGCCGGGTCGTGCTGGATGCAGTAGTTGAAGATCTTCTCGACCTCGGCGACCGTGAATGCCTCCCGGTTCGACTCGGCCGTTGGCTTTGGAACCAGCGATGCGACATTGCGGTGCGTGCGTTCGTGCGCCACGGCTGAAGTCAGGCCGGCCGAGAGCACCTCGTGCGCCTTTTTTGCGGTGGGAGGGCTCCCCTTGGGCGGGAACTTCTTGTGAATCTCACGGTGCATCTCGCGTACGTGTTCAGGCCGCATCTCCTTCAGCTTCAGCTTGTCGCCGAGCGCCGGGATGATGTGCTTCCGCACCGAATGCTCGTAGGAGACGTACGTCTTCGGCTTCTTCTCGACCTTGACGATGGTGGAGAGCCAGAAGGTCAACCAGCCGGCCAGAGTCTCCTTGTTGACGACGGTTGGATCGAATCCGTCCTGGATCAACCGTTTCGCTTCGTTGAACCGCACGAGCGTCTCGGCCTGATCCTTGCCGCGCTTTTTGACGCGCCGGCGCTTGCCCGTGATCGGGTCTGGGAGCAGTTCAGCGGAAAACTCGTGCATGCCGGTTTCCTCGTCGTACGAGTAGCCGCCTTCGCCCTTGATTCGCCTCTTACCGTCTCTTGGCATAACTGGGTCCTATCCTGGGGGGACTATCAGTGGGTACTACACGGTGCTGGAATATGACAGTACCGAGTACCAAAAAGTCCGTCTACCAGGGGATTTACGGGTGAGATCCCAGGTCAATTATACATCAACGCATCACTCGTAATGAAAAGGTCAAGAGTTCGATTCTCTTAGGCGGCTCCGAGAGCGCAAAGCCCCTCACCAGCACGATCCGGTGAGGGGCTTCTTCGTGTCTCCGCAACCCCGCTGGAACCGACGCCGAGTACTGGGCGCCCAACCTCAGTACACGCCCTTGCATCGAGTCGAGGCGCGCGATGAGCAGGGGGCGAAACATGAACATCCGCGAGAATTTTCCGCCGGTGGTCTATCTGCCGTGTGCCGCTGAGGTCAGCACGGCCGTGGCCGCAGCGGTGCAGTGTCGCACCACTTGCGACGGACGAAGCGCGGTACTGGTCAACTCGGAGCTGGACCGCAGTCCGGGCGATCGAGCGTCGACACACAGCACGTGTCTGGAACCGACGCTGCCCGGGAACGTCTGCGCTCGCAACCGGGGAGCTGATTGCGGCGATCGGACGGGGTGAGACAGACTCAGGGGTGTGCTCCGAGACGAGATGAACACCGGCGGGCCCACCGACAGACCTCAGCGCTCGGGCGCCGGTGGGGTAGCGACGGTGGAGAAAACACTCGCGGTTCTCGAAGTCGTCGCCGACCGCGGCGGGGCCACGGCCAAAGAAGTGTCGGAGGAGTTGGGATTCCCACTGCCGACCACCTACCGGTTGCTTCAAGTGCTGGTGGGGTGCGACTACCTCGTCCACCTCAAAACGGCCAAGCGGTTCGAGCTCGGCTACAAGCTCGACCGACTCGGTGTGAGCCTGCACCGTCAGGTCGGTGTGCCCGGCGTGGTGCGTCAAAGAATAGCCCGACTTCACGAGACGGTCGGCGCGGCAAGTTACTTCGCGGTGTACCGAGGCGCCGACGTCGTCGTCGCGCATGTCGAAGACTGTCCGGTTCACCCGCGCATCAACCCGATGAACTTCGGCTTCCACGAGGCAGGCCACGCCACGGCGTTCGGAAAGATTCTGCTGGCGGCGATGACGACGGAGGAGGCCGGCGAGTATCTCGACGCCCACGGCACCGAGCGACTCACCTCCACCACGATCACCGACCGCGGAGATCTGCGCCGTCATCTGGCGGAAGTTTCTCGCCGCGGCGTCGCTTGGGAGCGTGGAGAATTCGTACCGAGCGAGGCCTGCGCGGCGGTCGCCGTGCACAATGCCGCGGGAGCCGTCACCGGCGCCGTGGCGATCAGCACCCCCGACCGTGACGTGGACCGAAAGCGAGCCGCCGAACTCGAGCACGCGCTGCGGTCCACGGCGAACGAGATCAGCCGGTGGTTGCGCACCGGCTGATCTCGCTCCGTTTCAGCGAGAGTGCAGCGTCAGGAGAACTGGATTCCGCCGTCGACGAGCATCGTCTGGCCGGTGACGTAGTCGGAGTCGGGTGAAGCCATGAAGCTCACCAGCTTCGCCACGTCGTCGGGGACGGAAACGCGTCCGAGGAGGATGGACTTCGCGTTCTCGGCCAGCGCCTCGCCCTTCTGCTGGCCGTTCTTCGCGGCGAGCTTCTCGTCGATGAGATCCCACATATCGGTGCCGACGATGCCGGGACCGTAGGCATTGACGGTGATGTTGTGTTCGGCCCACTCCATGGCAGCGGCCTGGGTGAGACCGCGTACGGCCCACTTGGTTGCGGAGTACGGGCCCAGGAGAGCAAAGGGCCGGAATGCCACGATCGAAGCGGCTCCGATGATCTTGCCGCCACCGCCCTGGGCGATGAACTGAGTGGCCGCAGCGCGATAGGAGTTGAATACGCCCTTGACGTTGACATCGAAGATCTTGTCGAAATCGGCGCTGTCGTACTTCAGCAGTTCCTCGACCTGAGCGATGCCCGCGTTGGCGACGAACACATCCAACTTTCCGCCGGCGTCGACTGCGGTGCGCACGAGGGCGTTGACCGACTCCTCGTCGACGACGTCCACCTCGGCCCCGCTCGCGACTCCGCCGGCCGCGGTGATGGTGCCGACCGTCTCGTCGATGCCTGCTTTGGATCCGGGCAGGTCGGCAACGACGACGTGCAAGCCGTCGCGACCGAGACGTTCGGCGATGCTGCGGCCGATTCCTCGGGCTGCTCCGGTGACGATGGCTACGCGGGGGTTCTCGCTCATGGAGTCCTCCTTGACTCGGTGACTGATTCCCCGTCAGCCCACACCCGGCGCCGCACTGGCGTCCAGAGCCGTTCTCGCAGTCTGAGAACGACGATCCGGGTTCCTCTCAGTCGAGCGAATCCTTCAGATGCTCGGCGAAGGCGCGTGCGGACGCGAGATCGGCGGCGTCCGGTTTTCCCCGGCGAATTCCGCCGACCAGTCGGAACGGACCGTAGGTGTCGAAGCCTCGGCAGGAAAATCCGCCGACTACCTCGAAACCCTTGTCCTCCACTGCGTCGACGAACGAGCGGGAGAACCTCATGAAGCGGGATTCGGCGAGCCCGCTCGTGGCGAAGACGAATGCCTTGCGGCCGTTCTGCGGAGGCAGCGAGTCCACGAAGGCACGGAGGTCGGCGTCGAACTTCCCGCGGTAGATCCCGGAACCGAATCCGACGAGGGCCTCGTCGGAGACCTTCGCCGAGGACGTCGACACGACGGTCGCACTCAGAACCTCACCGATGGCGTCGGCGATTTTCTGGGTGTTTCCGTGCGCGACCGAGTTGCACACGATGAGCGATGTCGCCATACGGCTCACCTTATCCACAACGGTGGGTCCGAAGTTACTCACAGGCATGTAATTCACATCTATGGCCTTCTAGCTGCGGAAATGCAGGATGGGCCGAGGTTTATCCCCAGCCCATCCACAGGTTCGGGCCCGTGGTCCTCGAGATTTCCACAGATCTATCCACACCCTGTTGATACATACGTTCGAATCAGGCGAAGGCGGCCTCGAACGCGTCGAGAGCGGCGTCCGGATCACCCGAAGCCCAGCCCTCCAGGCCCACGACGCCGGTGTAGCCGATGCGTCGCAGCGCGGCCGCGACCGCGGGGTAGTTGATCTCGCCGGTGCCGGGTTCGCAGCGTCCGGGGACGTCGGCAACCTGGATCTCGCCGATGTATGGAAGCGATTCCTCCAGCAGGGCAATGAGATTGCCCTCGCCGATCTGCGCGTGATACAGGTCGAGGTTCATCTTCAGGTACGGACTGTCGACGGCACGAACGAGCGCGAGAGTGTCCGCAGCCTTCGCGAACGGGGTACGCGGATGGTCGACGGCCAGGTTGAGGTTTTCGAGCGTGAACACCCTGTTTGCTTCCTCGCCCAGCGCGGCCATCTTCTTCAGGGTCTCCACAGCCGTCAACCACATCGTGGGAGTCACCACATCTACCGGGCGCACCGGCAGGCCATCGCCGTCGAGACCTGTTCCGTGCAAGTTCAATCGGGGGGAATCGAGCTTCTCGGCGACGATCAGGGACTCGCGTGCCGTCTCGATCAGCCGTGAAATTCCCTCGGGCTCGGTGAGATTGCCGTCGAGGTAGCCGGTCATCGACGAGAACGTCGCGCCGCTGGTGGCCAGCTCGTCGATGTCCTTGGTGGCCCAGTTCCAGATCTCGACCTGCATTCCGCGTTCGCTGATCCGCTTGACGCGATCGATGAACGGGAGCTCTACATACAGCATTTCGGCACTCGCGGCGAGGATCATCGCAGCGTCACCGCCGCTCCGGTCTCGACGCTGGTGATGCAGGCAAGGGCGATCTCCAGGGCGTTGCGCGCATCGTTGCCGGTGACCTGTGACGGAGTGCCGAAGCGAATGGCGTCGACGAACGCGGTGAACTCGCCGATGTACGCCGAGCGGAGCAGATCGGTGTCGCTGCGCGCTGTATCGACGTGCAGGCCTGCTGCACCGTAGAGAGTCATGTCGGTGCTGCGGCCGTCGCCTGCGGTGATCATGCCGGCCGAGCCGAAGACCTCACCTCGCACGTCGTAGCCGTACAGGGCACTGAAGTTGGCCTCGGCAGTGGCGATGGCACCGTTGTCGAACTGCACGGTGACCACCGCGGTGTCCAGATGGCCACTGTCTTTCGCGTCGGGACGGACGAGCGCGTCGGCGACGGCGGTGACGCGGACCGCCCGAGCGCCGGGGTTGAGGAACAGCAACGTGTCGAAGTCGTGGATCAACGTCTCGAAGAAGATCGTCCACGGAGGGATCCTCGACGGGTCGGCCGAGAAGGGGCCCGGGTCACGCGTGAGCGACCTCAAAAGCTGGGGTGTGCCGATCTTTCCGGCGTCGATGGCCTCGCGAGCAGCGACGAAACCTGGTGCGAAGCGGCGGTTGAAGCCCACCTGCAGCACGACCCCGGCGGCATCCGCGGCGCCGATCGCGCGATCGGCGTTCTCGAGCGTGACGGCCATCGGCTTCTCGACGAACACGTGCTTGCCTGCAGCAGCAGCTTTCACCACGAGATCGGTGTGACTGCGCGCGGGCGCCGAGATGATCACGGCGTCGATGTTCTCGGCGCGCAGAGCCTCGTCGACATCGGCGTACGCGTCGGGTGCGCCGAGGGTGTCGGCCAGAGCGCGGGCTGCGCCGTCGACGGGATCTACGACGGCGACCAATGTGGCACCGGGGACTCGCCGGGCGACGATCTCGGCGTGATTCTTCCCGATCCGGCCGGCGCCGATCAGGGCCACACGGACGGTGGCGACTGTTGCTGACATGTAATTCTCCAGTGACGAATGCGCTGCTCGGGGTGTACTAGTACGTTCTAGTTCGAGAACGGTAGACGGGTTGGCCGGTGTGGTCAACTACCGTTCCCGGGGAAACGACGAAAGGATGACGGTGACGCGCCCGACGATGACAGACGTAGCCAGAATTGCCGGCGTCTCGCCTGCCCTGGTGTCGATCGTGATGCGCGGAGTGCCGGGTGCGAGCGAGGAAACACGAACACGGATCAAGGCCATTGCCGACGAGATCGGGTACGTGCCCGATCGTCGTGCACAGAAATTGCGGCAGGCGAGTTCGCGCCTGCTCGGAGTCACGTTCGATCTGCAGCAGCCGTTCCACGGCGATCTCGTCGAGCACATCTACGCTGCGGCCGATCGGCACGACTATGACGTCATGCTCAGCGCTGTCGCACCGTCGCGGGCCGAGGACCGCGCAGTGCAGGCATTGCTCCGAGAGCGCTGCGAAGCATTGATCGTGATCGGATCACGTTTGGATGCAGGCGAACTCGCGGAGTTCTCGTCGAGAACGCCCGTCGTGGAGGCGCTTCGTGTCAGTGGGGCCGCTGGCATCGGCTCGGTGCGCAGTGACGACGCCGCGGGGACCGAGGCTGCCGTCGACCATCTCGTGGAACTGGGACACACGCGGATCGCGCACATCGACGGTGGCAACTCGCCCGGCGCGGACGATCGCCGACGAGGGTTCACCGATGCGATGCACCGTCACGGACTCGAAGCGCGCGTCGCGGCGGGAGGAATCACCGAAACCGAGGGCGCCGAGGGAATGGAAGCCCTGCTCGCGGACGGTCGACGACCGACAGGGGTGGTGGCGTTCAACGACAACTCTGCGACGGGAGTCCTCGACCACCTGATTCGTCGGGGAATCGATGTTCCGGGGGAGATTTCGGTTGTGGGATATGACGATTCGAGGCTCGCGCGTATCGCTCACATTCAGTTGACGTCGGTGTCCCAGGACGTGGAGGGGCTGGCCGACGCGGCGGTGACGAGCGCTCTGAGCCGGATTGCCGGTGAGGCGCCGTCGGAGATCGTTCTGGCACCCAAACTCGTCGTGAGGGCAACCAGCGGGCCTCCGGCCCCGTGAGTGCGTAGTCGGTGCGGGGACCTACTACGCGCACACGGGCGGCGCAGCCGCAAACTCACCCCCAATCTCACCCTCATCTCACCGCTGCCGATCGCGGGCCTCCCTAGGCTCAGCCGATGTTCTCTGCCACCCGCCGACGCGCTTCGGTCCTGCTGGCCGTCGCGGTGCTGGTGGTCGCGTCCTGCGCCGAGGACACCGGGCAGCAGGCGGGGACGAACTACGCCGCCGACGGGTCGCCCGCCGCGTATTCCGAGCCGGTCAAGCTCTCCAGCGTCGACGGGGTGCTGGAGGTGCGGTTGTCGGCACATCAAGGCACGGTGGCGCTGGACACTGCCTCGGCGCCGGTGGACAACTTTCTGCTCTACGGGTACGAGATCATCCGCGGCGCCAGCTCCGACGGGTCGACGAGCGGGCGCGACGTCTACCCGGCCCCCACTCTCAGGGTCGACCCTGGCGAGCAATTGATCGTTCACTACGACAACGACCTGCAGGGTCTGACCATCGAGGACTTCTACGATCCGGCCTTCACCCCGGTCGGCGGAGACGTCCCCATCGTGCCGCCTCCGCTCGAGGAAGCCCCGCTCAACCTGCATACCCACGGGCTACACGTGAGCCCGGACGGCAATGCCGACAACGTGCTGCTCGACATCCCTGCCGGCATGGGAAATCGGTACGACTACGCGGTGCCCGAGGACATGCCCAACGGCATGTACTGGTATCACAGCCACCTGCACACTCTGACCGCGCAGCAGACCTATTCCGGGTTGGCCGGTCTACTCGAAATCGGCCGTCCCGACGGCAATTTGCCGATCGTCACCGACAACGACATCCCGATCCGCGACATGGCACTCCAGTACAATTTCGTGTTCGATCGGAAGGGAACCGGGGCGCAGCTCAACGATCCGAACTGGCCGCAATACGTCAGTACGCTCCGCGCTCCGACCGATCAGGAACTTGCCGACGGTAGCTACCGGCCCAGCCTCGCGCCGGTGAACTTCGCCGAGACGACCGAGGGCTCTCGGTTCATGACCAACTGGTACGAGGGGCCGCTCTCGCCGGACAATCACCGCGGCCAGAACCAGTTCATTCCCACCAACCTTCAGAGCTTCACCAGCGATTCGGTGAACGTACCTGCCGACCCGTCGCTTCCGGACAACGAGCGAGATGTCCAGTTCACCGTCAACGGCGGCTTCCAACCCGAGTTGACCTCCAAGCCGGGCCAGACCGAGATCTGGGTGCTGGCCAACATCAGCGACTTCGCCTACATGCCGCTGCAACTCACCGAGACGGCGACGGGAGATCATCCGCCGTTCAGGATCGTCGGACAGGACGGTAACCCGTTCGGGCAGGCTCAGCGACCGGTGGACGGCGACGGGACACGGCTGGTCGTTCCGCCGGGATCGAGATACTCGATTGCGGTCACGATGCCGAAGGACGGCGAACTGGTCTTGGAGATGCCGCCGCTCGTCGGCGCAAAACCAGTGATCAACGACGGCATTCTGTACACGAACAACGGCACCGACAATCCGCCCGCGACGTTGGGAACCGTCACGGTCGATCCCTCGGTGATCAGCTACGCCGACGGATTCTTCACCTTCCCGACCCAGAAATTGCTTCAGGTGACCCCCGAGGAGGGCGACGGCGTCACCGTACCGATCGAGCCGGGTCAGCCCCTCGAGGCCTACACCTCCTTCGTCGACACCGCTGCCATGCCCGTCGACGTCTCGCGCGAACTCGTGGTCTCCGGTGGATTCTCGAACACCAAGGCAAGTACCAGTGATCCGAAAGCGTTCACATACGAGTTCGCTGCCAATACTTTTCCGAACATTCCGCTGATCCAGCCGCGACTGAACTCGGTGGAGGAGTGGAAGATCACCAACCTCAACAACGACGAACACCCGATGCACATACACGTCAACGACTTTCAGGTCACCGAGATCGTCGACCCCGTCGCCGGAACGGTGACCGGGGTGCAACCGTGGGGGCAGGACAACGTCAACGTCCCGGCGCCCGTGACCGACGATCAGGAGAACGCGCTAGAGCCGGCGTCCGTGACGCTGCGCACCAAGTTCACCGAGTACACCGGAACGTTCGTCATCCATTGCCACCGGCTCAATCACGAGGACAACGGGCTGATGGCACTCGTCAACGTCATTCCCGCGGTGTCGAGCTACGCGGTGGCCATCCCCGGCTCTCCCGGCGTCGACGCGCAGGTCCAGGTCTTCGACGGCGCCGGTGATCGGCCGATCGCCGCCGTGACCCCCTTCCCCGGATTCGAGGGAACACCGTCCGTGGCGATGGGCGACGTCAACGGGGACATGGTTCTCGACCTCGTCGTCGGCACCGGCGCAGGCACCTCACCGGAAGTGGTGGCCTACAACGCGATCGGAACCTCACCGTTCACCGCCGAACTTGCCCGATTCGCGCCCCTGCCCGAGAACGTGACGGGCGGCATCGTCGTCGCCGCGGCCGACATCGACGGAAACGCACTGCGGGACAACATCATCGTCGGCACCGGGCCCGGCGCCGAATCCGTGGTCACCGTCTTCTCCTCGACCCTGCCGGAGACAGGGCAGGCACCGGAAGTGTTCGACGCCTTCTCCCCGTACCCGGGGTCGGACGCCGGCATCACCCTCGCCACCGGAATGGTCGACGCCTCCTCCGGGCGAACGTCGATCGTGACCGCGCCGGGGCCTGGAGCGGCATCGACGGTGAAGACGTTCCGCTACGACCTGTTCGAGCCGACCGCGGCGAGCGCCGAGTCGAGCGAGCACGACGAGCACATGAACGGTGAGGAGCCGACGCAGACGTCGGAGTTCACGGCGTTCGACGATGGCTACACCGGTGGAGTCGCTCTGTCGACGGGATGGGTTGCCGGCGTCGAGGGTGGTGCGCAGTCGATCGTCGTCGGCATGAGCGGTGGAGATGGGACGGTACGCACGTTCTCCAGTGGATCGAGGCTGGACGGCGGCCCCGCGATGTATCTGAACTCGCCCAATCACCACGGTGGCACAATCGATTTCGCGCAGACCTCCTCGTTCGTCCCGTTCGCGGGGTCCGGTGTGACCGTCGCAACGACGGCTACCACCGAAGGCGCAGATCTGCTGGTATCGGGCACTGCCGGTGAGGTGCGCAAGTACGCTCTCGTGCGCCCGGATCCGACCGCGAACACTCTCGTGCCCGTTCAGGTCGGCGGTCTACCGCTCCGGGCAGCGGGACCGGTCGTAATCTCCGGACGGTGACATCGTGATCGAAAAGTATTGGGAGGCATCATGAATCTCGGAACCATCACCGAGGTCAAGCGGCCCACCTCGCTCGACCAGGTGGACGAGTGGCGCGATTCGTACGCCTGGTTGGCCGGTGGGACCTGGCTGTTCTCCGAACCGCAGGTGACCCGAGATACGTTGATCGACCTCGACGGCCTCGGGTGGCAGGCGCTGACCGTGACGGACGAGGGCCTCGAGATCGCCGCCACCTGCCGGATAGCCGAACTCTACGCGTTCGATGGGCCGCCGGCCTGGGTGGCGCGTCCCCTGATCGGGCATTGCTGCCGATCGTTGCTGGCGTCGTTCAAGATCTGGAACGCCGCGACCGTCGGCGGCAACATCTGCATGTCCTTGCCTGCAGGCGCAATGATCTCGTTGACTGCAGCCCTCGACGGCATCTACACGCTTCTGCCGCGAGACGGCGCGCCCCGTGAGGTGCATCCGACGGACTTCGTGACCGGTGACAACGCGAACATCTTGCTGCCGGGCGAAGTGCTTCGGTCGATCTCGTTGCCCGCATCGGCGCTGCAGAAGCGGTTCGCCTGGCGTCAGCAGTCGCTGGTGCACGCCGGTAGATCGGCGGCGTTGGTGATCGGGACGTGCGGCAGCGACGGCAGTGACTTCGCCCTGACGATCACGGCGGCGACGCCGCGTCCCGTACAGGTCCGATTCGAGCGCATTCCGTCCGCAGCCGAGCTGCGCGCCGAGGTGGTTCGCGCCACGGGAGACACCGGTTTCTTCCACGATGTCAACGGGTCGGCGCCGTACAAGCAGCATCTGACCTACTATTTTGCCGAGCAGATTCGAGCGGAGCTGTCATGAGCGAATTCGATGTGGACGGTCGGCTCTTCTCCGCCGAACCCGCTCCGGGACAGTGCCTCCGAACATTTCTCCGTGACCGCGAGGTGTACGGCGTAAAGAAGGGCTGCGACGCAGGCGACTGCGGCGCCTGCACGGTCCTGGTGGACGGCACACCGTTCCACTCGTGTCTGGTTCCTGCATTCCGTGCCGCAGGCAAGAAGGTCACCACCATCGCCGGTCTGGCAGACGAGCACGGTCTGCACCCGATGCAGCAGGCCTTTCACGACGCGCAGTCGTTCCAGTGCGGCTTCTGCGCGGCGGGCATGATCATGACGGCGGCGTCGCTGACCGACGAGCAGAAGGAGGACCTGCCGCGGGCACTGAAAGGGAACCTGTGTCGCTGCACGGGGTACCGGTCGATCGCCGATGCTCTGCACGGGCTCGCGGAGATCGAACCCGACGTCGCGGGCAAGGCCTGCGGTGCAAGCCTGGCCAACCCGTTCACCGAGGACATCGTCACCGGGCATGCGCGGTACACCATGGATGTGACCGTCCCGGGTCTGTTGCATCTGAAGGTGCTGAGATCACCGCACGCCCACGCCCGCATCGAGAACATCGACAGGGAGGCGGCGCTGGCGATTCCGGGTGTGGTGCAGGTGTTCACGCACGACGATGTTCCCGGCAGGCTGTACAGCACCGCGCTGCACGAGGACCATCTGGTCGATCCCGACGACACTCTGCTTCTCGACGACGTGGTTCGGTTCGTCGGCCAACGTATCGCCGCGGTCGTCGCGGAGACCGAGGCTGCTGCGGAAGCCGGGGCTCGCGCACTGAAAGTGACCTACACCGAGCTACCGGCTGTGTTCGATCCCTTCGCAGCCATGGAGCCGGAGGCTCCGGTGCTGCACGACAAAGGGTTCGAGGAGAACGGCAACATCTTCGTCGACATTCACGGCGAGGTGGGTAGCGTTCAGGAGGGCTTCGCGCACGCCGATGCAGTGCACGAGCGTACCTACTCGACCTCGCGGGTTCAGCACGCACACTTGGAAACTCACGGCTCGATCGCGTGGCGCGGCGACGACGACCGCTGGCACGTGCGGACGAGTACGCAGGCGCCGTTCGTCGTGCAGGCCAAGCTTTGTTATCTGCTCGGATTGCGCGCCCGCGACGTGCATGTGTTCACCGAGCGGGTCGGCGGCGGATTCGGCGGCAAGCAGGAAATGATCTCCGAGGATCTCGTGTTGTGGGCAACGATGAAGCTCGGGCGCCCCGTCAAGTGGGAATGGACGCGCGAGGAGGAATTCATCGGGGCCACCACCCGTCATCAGATGACGACGCGGGTGAAGCTCGGTGCGCGCGCCGACGGAACGCTGACCGCGCTCGATGTGTACGTGGTGTCCAACACCGGTGCGTACGCCAATCACGCGAGCGAGACACTTGCCGCTGCTCTGGGAAGCCCACTCGCGGCATACCGATGCCCGAACAAGAAAGCTCTGGGCTACGCGGTCTACACCAATATCGTTCCCGGCGGCGGCTTTCGGGGCTACGGTGCATCGCAGACCACCTTCGCGATCGAATGCGCGATGGACGAACTCGCCCATCTGCTCGGGATGGATCCGCTCGCTCTGCGCCGCAAGAACATGGTGGGGCCAACCGATCTCGTCGAGTCGGTGTGGGACGGGCCGAGTGATGCGAGCTTCGGGAGCTACGGCCTCGACCAATGTCTCGATCATGTCGAGGCGTCGCTGGCGCGGGGCAACGGCGCTCCGATTCCCGACGGAGACGACTGGCTCGTCGGGACCGGCATCGCGCTGGCGTTGCTCGAGTGCGGCCCACCGACCGAGCATCGCTCGGGCGCGGAACTGACGTTGCTTCAGGACGGCACCTACCATCTGGCCGTCGGTTCGTCGGAGATGGGAAACGGAATCACCAACGCGCACCGGCAGATCGCGGCAGGCGTGCTCGGTGCGCGCGCGGCCGATGTCGGTATCGTCACCGCGGACACGGATCGGACCCTCTACGACACCGGGACGTTCGCCAGCACCGGAACGGTGGTTGCAGGCAAAGCCGTACACCTCACGGCGCTGGCGCTGAAGGAGGACATTCTCGACTTCGCTGCGGACTACAGCGGAACTCCGCGCGAGGAATGCGAACTCGAGAGCGACGCCGTGGTGTGCGGGGATCGACGGGTGAAGTTGGCCGAGCTGTTCGGCGCGCGTGCCGAGATGGGCCGAAAGTTGCATGCGACGAGGAAGGCCTACCTGACGCCGCGAACCATCGCATCGAACGTCCACGGCGTCCGCCTCGCCGTGCACCGAGTGACCGGGGAGATCAGGATTCTGCAGAGTGTGCACGGCGCCGACATCGGGCGTCCGATCAACCCTCTGCAGTGTCGGGGTCAGATCGACGGCGCCGTCGGGATGGCACTCGGGTGGGCCTTGACCGAGAACATGGTCCACGGGGACACCGGAGCGGTGGTCAACCCGAACTTTCGAAACTACCGAATTCCGGCGTTCGCGGATCTTCCGCGGACCGAGGTGTTCTTCGCCGACACCTACGACTCGATCGGTCCGATGGGCGCCAAATCGCAGGGGGAGTGCGCTATCAACCCGGTAGCCCCTGCCGTCTCGAACGCCCTCCTCGACGCAACGGGCGTACGCTTCGATTCGTTGCCGTTCACACCTGATCGCCTGTTCACACAGCTCGGCGCGCTGTAAAGAAAGTTACTCATCGGATCCTCAGGTCGGCTCGGTACGGTAGTTGAAGTCGTAAGCGTCGGGGGATGCCGAGGGGGAACCGTGGATCGTGCCGATCACAATCAGTCCGTATTCGATGATCCACGTGTCGCTGCCGTCTACGAGGCGTATGCCGCACCCACCGAAGGCTTTCTCGATCGCGGCGAAGCTGCTGCGCTCATCTCGGCTGCCGATGTGGTTCGCGGAACAGGCATTCTCGACGTCGGTGTCGGCGGCGGCAGAACGACGCCCCTGCTGCGCCTGATGAGCGCCGACTACACCGCTCTCGACTACTCGCCGAACATGATCGACGCGTTCCGTCGCAGCTACCCCGGTCTGTCGGCGTTGGTGTCGGATGCTCGTCATATGGCCGAGATCGACAGTGGCCGATACGGACTGGTGCTGTTCAGCAACAACGGCATCGACACCGTCGAGCACGGCGACCGCAGTTCGGTCCTGAACGAGTTCAGGCGAGTAGTCGCCGCGGACGGCGTCGTGGTGTTCTCCACCCTGAACAAGGACGGGCCGTCGTTCGGTGAGTCCCCGTTCCAGATCGCGCGGCCGACGGAACCGGTGACGGTCTCACCGCGCGGAGTGATCCAGTCGGTCGGACGGAGAGTTCTCGACCCGGCCGGTGCGGTACGCCGAGTGAAGAACTGGCGTCGAAACCGTCAGCGCAAAGAGGACCATGGGGCGTGGGCGATCGGCCCACTCGCCGCCCACGACTTCGCGCCGGTCATGCACTTCACGTCGCTTCAGGATCTTCGAAAGCTCACCGAGGACGCGGGTTTCGACGTGACGGCCATCTATTCGGACGACGGCAGGCAGATTCCGCCGGAGGTGACGCAGTCGCATGCCGACAATTTCACCGTCCTGGCGCGGCCGCGATAGTTCGCGCCTGGACCAGGCTAGATGGAGTCGCGTATTTCGTCGGCGGGAACCGTGGACGAAATACGGTTGCGGCCCTGCCGTTTCGCGCCGTAGAGCGCTCGGTCCGCGGCGTCGAAGAGAAGCTCCATGTTGTCCGAACCGGAGGCGACGCCGATGCTGACGGTTACTCCGTGTCCGATGAATTGCTCGGTGGCTCTGAGCTGTTGGCCTACCCGGATGGTTTCGGCCAAGTAGAACGCTTCGCCCTCGGACGATCCGGGCAGAAAGATGGCGAACTCCTCTCCGCCCAGACGTGCGAACAGGTGCCGGTCGGCGAGATGGAGGCGCACGTCGTCGGCGAAGCGGGCGAGCGCGGTGTCCCCTGCACTGTGACCATGTGTGTCGTTGAGAGTCTTGAAGTGGTCGAGGTCCATCATCAACACTGTCGACGATCCGAGACCGGGCGCACGTGTCACCTCGTGCACGCGCCGGAAGAACTCGTCGCGGCGCAACGCACCGGTCAGGTCGTCGTGCGCGACGGCATGGCGGAGAGCTGCGAGCGCTGTGCGCCGCTCGCTGGTGACACAGGCCACCGCGATCGGCGCGATCGCGAGGAACGAGAGCCCGACGTTCATCGACAGCGTCACCGGCATCGATCCCAGATTCGCGACACCGACATGGCCGTCGGCAGTGAGAATCAACATCCAGACTGTCGAGGTCAGGATGAACAGCGAGGTGACGAAGACTCCGGTGGTCAACGCTGCAACGACGAGTGCCGGCATCGCGAACGTGATGGCACCTGCGCCTCCGACGAAATAGACAAGGCTCAGGCACAGGACCAGCAGGCCGGCGATAGGAACCGTGCGCTCGGCAAGACCCCTCACGTGGTGTCGGCGTCGTAAGTGCGTCAGGTAGCCGAGTGCGGGGGCCGTCAGGACGGCAGGCATGACGGCCATGTAGTTCAAGAATTCGCCCGAGAACCACCGGGCTGCGCCCTCGACCCACGGGGTTCCCTGTAGTGCGGCGTTCGCGAACCCACCGGCGATTCCGGCGCCTGCGGATGCTGTGACGATCACGGCGGACAGCAATGTCAACGACTTGATTCGACTCAACCAGGGACCGTCGTGTCCGACCGCTCGGAAGATCGCGAATCCGGACGCAACTCCCACGACGTTGCAACTGTTGAGAATGAGGTTCGTCAGCAGTGGACTGCCCGTGACGGCGTCGGCGGCGACGAAGCCCACCGCGGCGCTGAACCAGGTGGCAGGCGTTGCCGAGCGGGGATTGCGTAACAGGATTCCGAGGAGGAGTGCGTTGGCAGGCCAGAACACCGCGAGCGCTCCCGGCATTCGTGTCGCGATTCCGAACATGCATGCGAAGAACACGACGACACCGATCACCACGGCTCGTCGAGCCACGTCGGCTTTTGCGGAGCGCGGACTAACGAACACGGTGACGACTACCCGGGAAATCCATACGAAAACCCAATTCTGACCGAAAAAAAGACCGTTCAACGGTTCAGTATGTCAGAAACGGCGTCGAAGCCGCATTCCTATCGGTCGGCCGTCCGGGTCGACGAAGAGCCTGTAGGCGAGCGCAGCCAGTCTTTGTTGCCATTGGGGAGGTACGTCGATGCCGTGGTGACGCAGGCGCCCCGGTGGTCGCGGCGCTGCCGACGGTGCGCGATGCCAGGCGTCGAGCCGGTCGGCGCACACGCGAACGGCGTCGAAGAACGACGCAGGATCGATCAGATCGTCGTCGTCGTCGGCGGCGCGGCCGAGGTGCTCACGCGTCAGTTCGAGACGCAGTTCGCGAGCGAACACACGGGCACCGTCACCGAGTCCGCCCGGGTCGGCCGGTGCGCGCGAGTCACGAGCATCGTCGACGATCGCGGCCGTCAATTCCGAGTCGTGCGTCCACGACCTGCGGTTGAAGTTGTCCGAGCCGACAGCAGCCCACACGTCGTCGACGATGCACACCTTGGAGTGGACGTACACCGGGATTCCGCGATCGTTCTCCAGATCGAGCACGAGAACACGGTCGCCTCCCGCATCGCGGATCACGTCGAGCGCGGCCGAGTGTCCGAGCAGTGCCGACGGGATGGTGATGGCGCTGTCGTCGTCGAGATGCTTGGGAACGACGACCACGAGTCGCAGGTCGGGGGACCGGCGCAATGCCGCCGCGAACACTCTCGCAACGTCCACCGACCACAGGTACTGATCTTCGACGTAGACGAGTCGGCGGGCGCGGCGCAGAACTTTGGCGTAGGCGCGGGCGGCGCTGCGCTCACCCTTGGTGGCGAACGGGTATGCCGGACGTCGACGCGGGTAGGTTCGCAGCAGTTGCACCGCGCAGGTGCCAGCCGGCTCGGGATCGGGTCTCTTCGGAGGCAGCGCGGACGGCTCGCGCGTGACGCCGCGAAGCATGTCGGGGATCGCGTGCCACGGCAGCCGCGACAACGCCGCCGGATCTTCCCAGCGCTCCCGAAAGACGTCCTCGACGTCGGGGACGGTTGGGCCTTCGAGCTGTATCTGCATGTCGTGCCAGGCGGGAATCTCGCCGTACTCGGGAGGAAACGGTCGGCTCACGGGGTCACCGAAGTGATCGGCGTCGTCTCGTCGTGCTCTCGCGAGATCGATACCGCCGACGAATGCCAGATCGGTCTTCGCATCGTCCGCATAGCGGATCACCACGAACTTCTGGTGGTGGCTGCCCAGAGTCAGCACTCGCTGATCCAGCACCACCTCTCCGCCTGCTTCCTCGAGTCGCAGTGCCAGCTTGCGGTTCTTCGGGCCGGTGAAGCCGAGGGTTTCGATGTGCGATCTCCACACCATTCCCTTGACGGTCCCGCCGCGGTGCGCCACGCCCGCCAGCGTGTCCTCGACGGTCGCATCGTCGGTGAGCAGCTGCTCGGGGTCACCCCGCCAGTCGGTGAACAGGACGAGGTCGCCGTCGCCGGCTTCGTCGAGTGCACTGGCCAGAGCCGCGAAATACACCTTGCCGTGGACGAGCGGAGTTACCCGATTGCCTTCGGTCCATGCCGCGATCCGCGTGTCGGAATTGCCGCGTTCCTCGGCGCTGAGAAACCACGGATGCGCCGAGTCGAACTTCTGAACCTGCTCGTTCAGCGCCGCACTGCTGCGCCCGAGACGCTCGGCCACGGCGTCGACCATCCGGCGGAGCGGCTGCGTTATCACCTGCGAAATACTGTCAGAAGGGCCGATCTGGTCGGTCGGTAGGCTCGGTTTCCGGCGAGCGGCGCTCCGTCTCGGTGTGCCGTCAGTCCGTCGGGCTGAACTCCGGCTGGTCGATGATGCGCAGCCACGATCCGTCGGCCTGACGCTCGACCACCTGAGCGCGGGCGCCTGCACCGTCCTTCGGGGCGGTCGAGGTCAATGCGATGCTGCCGTGTATTAGTGTCGGCAGGCCTTCCTCCAACTCGAATCGCGGACCGTGCGCGAGCACCGACGCCCACATCTCGCGGATCGCCGCACGTCCGACGGTCTTCTCGTTCTTGGGATAGGCCATCACGGCGTTCTCGCCGTACAGGGCGGCGACACCGTCGGCGTCACCGGCGTTGGAGCGCTCGACGAACAAGCGCGTGATGTCCTCGGGAGTCATTGCTTTCTCGGTTGTCATGACTCCACCCTGGTGCGGATGCAATCAGAAGTCCAACAGATTGTTCTGCTGGAAACTAGAATCGACGGTTATGGAACTCCGGCAGCTGGAATACTTCGTCGCCGTCTCGGAAGAAGCGAACTTCACCCGAGCGGCCGAACGAGTGAACATCAGTCAATCCGGAATCAGTGCTCAGATCCGGGCGCTCGAACGGGAGGTCGGCGCCCAACTCGTCGACCGAAGCACTCGGGTGGCGAGCCTGACCGTCGCGGGCAAAGCAGCCGTGGACCATGCGCGAGCAGCGTTGGAATCGGCTGCCGCTCTGCAACGATCCGTCGACGAAGTCAATTCTCTCGTGCGCGGGCGCATCGACGTTGGCATGGTCACCGCGTGCACCGTCACACCACTGTTCGACGCGCTCGCCGAGTTCCATCTGAATCATCCCGGCGTCGATATCTCACTGGCCGAGGGTAATTCGGACGATCTCATCGCCCGCGTACGCGCCGGAGCGCTGGACATGGCCCTCGTCGGGACGGCGGGATCGACGCCGCCCGGGATCGACTCGATGGTCATCGTCCGGGAAGGCCTTGCGGCCTGCGTGCCCGACGGGCATCCGCTGGCGACGGCGAACACGGTGAGTCTCGCGGAGGTATGCGCTCATCGGATCGTGTGCCTTCCGGTCGGCACCGGAATCAGAACGGTGTTCGACGACGCCTGCGCTGCAGCAGGTCTCGTCGCCGACATCGCGTTGGCGGCCAGCGCACCCGCCGCCGTGGCCGACCTCGCCGCGCGAGGCATGGGCGTCGGGATTCTCAGCGAGTCGATGGCGGCCGACTTCGCGGATCTCACTGCCGTGCCCATCGAAGACGTCGACATCGATGCGCTGCTCGCCCTCGTCTGGTCGGGCAGATCGAATGCTGCGGTGAAGGACCTGGTCTCCCGGGTGCGAAAAAGTTTCTTCGGTTGACCCTCACCCCTCACGCAAAAGCACGTGCTTTTGCGTGAGGGGTGAGGGTGAGGCCCACGTTCCGTGTGCTTGGGCCCACGTTCCGCGCAAAAGCACGTGCTTTTGCGTGAGGGTGGGGGCTAGTTCAGCGTGGTGATGTGGTCACGGGTGAACGCGATTCGCTCGTCGAGCTTGCCCGCCTCCACCTTGTCGACCCACTCGGGATCGGCGAGCAGCGCACGGCCCACGGCGACGATGTCGAACTCTTCGCGGGCGAACTGGTCCAGCAGCGGTTCCAAGCCGGTGGTTTCCGACGCGGCGTCGTCGCTCCAGGCGCCGTCGAACACCTTGTCCAGCCCGACCGACCCGACGGTGATCGTCGGCAGCCCGGTGATCTCCTTGGTCCAACCAGCAAGTCCGCGCACGCCGTCGGTGCCGCCGACCTCGGGGAACTCCGGTACCCAGTGCCGGCGCGTCGAGGGGTGGAACACGTCGACGCCCGCATTCACGAGTGGGGTGAGGACCTGTTCGAGTTCCTGCGGTGACTGCGCGATCCGTGCGTCGTAATTGCCTGCCTTCCACTGCGAGTAGCGGTAGACGATCGCGAAGTCGTCACCGACCTCGGCGCGGATGGCGGCGACGACCTGCGCGGGAAAGCGGGTCCGCGCTTCGAGCGAGCCGCCGAAGTGATCGTCGCGGACATTGGTTGTCTGCCAGAGGAACTCGTCGAGCAGATAACCGTGGGCGCCGTGCAGTTCCACCCCGTCGAATCCGACGGACTTCGCATTCGCTGCGGCGTCGACCCAATACTGGATCAAGTTGTCGAGATCGGTGCCGGTGAACGCACGGCCGACCGGCTCGCCGTCCAAACCGAGTCCCGACGGGCTGACGGTGGTCACCTCTGGGTTGAGGAGTGGCTCTTCTCCGCGCTGCACGCCGAGGTGCCACAGCTGAGGAATGATCACCGAGCCTTCTCCGTGAACTGCGTCGACGACCTCCTTCCAGCCGTCGAGGCTTTCTTCTCCGTAGAGGCGGGGAACCCGTGTGTCGGGGCCTGCGGCGGGATCGGGAATCAGCGTGCCCTCGGTGATGATCAGGCTGGTGCCACCCGCGGCGCGCTTGCGGTAATACTCGGCCACATTGCTGCGCGGGACTCCGCCCGGGGAGAACGCCCGCGTCATCGGAGCCATGGCGAACCGGTTCCGCAGTTTCAGGGATTTCACCTCGAACGGGGTGAACAGGCCGGACGTCACTGAGGTGCTCGCGTAGGTTTCGGTCACCTCAGGGACGAACCCACAGCCGACCGACCGTATTCCGAGTGTCGAAACTTCGGCATGCTATACCTGGGTGATGAAGGTTACAGGCAAGGTTGCCGTGGTCACCGGTGGAGGCGGCGGTATCGGCGGGGCCCTTGCCGAACGTCTCGTCGCCGAGGGCGCCAAAGTGGTCGTATCCGACCTCGACGCGGCGTCGGCGTCGGCGGTGACCGAGCGTATCGAGACCACTTCGCCCGGCGCAGCGGTCTCGCTCGGTGGGGATGCATCCAAGACCGAGGACATCACGGCACTGATCGCACTCGCCGAGGACACGTTCGGCCCGGTCGACCTGTACTTCGCCAACGCCGGTATCAGCGGCGCACCCGGTCTGGAGGCAAGCGAGGCCGACTGGGATCTGTCCATCGACGTGAACCTGCGCGCACACATACGGGCGGCCCAGTTGCTGGTGCCCTCATGGATCGAACGCGGTGAAGGCTACTTCGTCAGTACTGCATCGGCAGCCGGCCTCCTCACTCAAATCGGTTCTGCGACATACGCGACCACGAAACATGCAGCCGTCGGATTCGCCGAGTGGCTCAACGTGACCTACGGCGATCGCGGCATCAGGGTCAGTTGCCTGTGCCCCATGGGCGTCAAGACCAAGCTGCTCTACGAGGGCCAGGAGTCGGGAAGTGCGCTTGGCGCCGCGGCGACCAAAGCAGTTCTCTCCGCCGGCGAGGTACTCGAACCCGCCGACGTCGCGGAGATCGTGCTGGCGGCAATGGACGCCGAGCAGTTCTTGATTCTCCCGCACGCGAACGTTCTCGACATGTACCGAAACAAGGGTGCAGATTACGACCGATGGCTCCGTGGCATGCGGCGCTATCAGAAGGCCCTTCTGGGCGAAACCGACTGAGGGGACTGGACGTGTCGTTCTTCGAAACCACCGACCGCGGCAAGAAGTACGAAGCCGACCTGCTCGAATTCATGGATTCGCACATCTATCCCGCCGAGGCGGTGTACGAGGAGCAGATGCGCGAATTGGGCGACCCGCACGGTCAGCCCCAGATCATCGAGGATCTCAAGAAGGAAGCCCGCGCTCGGGGATTGTGGAACCTCTTCCATCCGCACCCGGAGTGGGGGCCAGGGCTGACCAACCTCGAATACGCGCCGTTGGCCGAGATCATGGGCCGCAGCCTGCTCGCCCCCGAGGCGTGCAACTGCAATGCTCCCGACACTGGGAACATGGAAGTATTCACTCTCTTCGGCACCGACGAGCACAAAGAGAAGTACCTGAAGCCGTTGCTGGACGGCAAGATTCGGTCGGCATTTGCGATGACGGAACCCGACGTCGCGAGCTCGGACGCCACCAACATCGAGATGAGCATGGTCCTCGACGGCGACGATTACGTGCTGAATGGTCGAAAGTGGTTCGCGTCCAACGCAATGCACAAGAACTGTCGCGTGCTGATCGTCATGGGCAAGACCGATCCCAGCGCCGCCACGCATCGTCAGCAGTCGATGCTCGTCGTGCCGATCGACGCGCCGGGCGTCACCGTCGTGCGAAACCTGCCGGTCTTCGGGTACGTCGATCGTGAAGGGCACGCCGAGATTCTGTTCGAGGACGTGCGAGTTCCGTCGAAGGACGTCCTCAAAGGGCCCGGCGAGGGATTCGCGATCAGTCAGGCCAGGCTCGGGCCGGGCCGTATCCACCACGCCATGCGGACCATCGGCGTCGCCGAGCGTGCGCTGGAACTGATGTGCCGCCGGGCGTCGTCACGTGTGACGTTCGGCAAGCCAGTCTCCTCACGCGCGAACATTCAGGATTGGATCGCCGAAGCGCGCATCGGCATCGAGATGACGAGGTTGCTGACCCTCAAGGCCGCCCACTTGATGGACACCGTCGGAAACAAGGAAGCGCGAACCGAGATTGCTGCCATCAAGGTCGCGGCGCCGCTCATGGCCCTCGAAGTGATCGATCGGGCGATTCAGGTGCACGGCGGCGGCGGGGTGACCAACGACTTCCCGTTGGCGATGATGTACGCCCACATCAGGACCCTTCGCCTGGCCGACGGTCCCGACGAGGTGCACAAGATGTCGATCGCCAAGATGGAATTGCGCAAGTACAGCTGAGTTCGTGACCCTTCTGTCGAAGGCAAGCCTGTGCTAACTTTCGCGAATGAAGCGGATATTTGTGCGTGCTCTGGTCGCGGGCGTGGCCATGGCAGGTCTGGTCGCCTGCAGCAGTGATTCAGGAGATGCCGGAGAGTCGTCGGAAGACGCTCGGTCGGTGACCATCGAACACGTCGCAGGTTCGACCACCGTCGAAGGGACCCCGCAACGCATCGTTGCGCTCGGTCAGCAGTGGGTGGACGCGTTGGAGGAATTCGACGTCGCCCCTGTCGGCTACCTCTCGGCAGGCTCGCAGGGCGATGACCGAAAACTGTTCCCCTGGCAGAGCGGCCTGTCGGCCGATTCGGTGATGCTTGCCTCGACCTCAGTCGACACGATGGACGCCACCCCGCCGATCGAAGAGATCGCGTCCCTGGAACCGGATCTCGTGCTGGTCTCCGGGGTTGCCTCGACAGATGCGTTCGATTCGCTGAACGAGATCGCCCCGACCATTTACCCCAAGGCCGGGACGGTCGACAGTTGGCAGTGGCAGATCGAGACACTCGGCAAGATCCTCGACAGGGAGGACTACGCCGCGAACATCATCGCCGAGGGTGAGGCGTACACCGCAGGCATCGTCGAGCAGTACCCCGGCTTGGCAGGTAAGACGGCCGTACTCTCTCAATTCATTCTCGCGACACAGCAGCTCGTCGCCGTCGTCGATCCCGACGACGGTGCGGCGAAGGTCTTCGAGAGCATCGGGATGAGTGTTCCGGCCGACCTCGCGGCGTCGCCTGACGCGTCGGGCGGCCGTCTGGTCTTCAGCCCCGAACGCATCAACGAACTCACCGCCGACCTCGTGATCATGCTCCCCAACGGCGGCACGGCAGCCGATCTCGAAGCGTTGCCGGGCTTCGCTTCCCTGCCCGCGGTTGTCGGTGGCGGCTTGTCCGTGCAGGATTACGCGACGGTCGTCGGGTTCAATCTTCCGTCGAAGTCTTCGGTCGAGTACTCGCTGGAGAAGATTCGTCCCCAGTTGGAGGCGATAGGCGGCTGACGCCGCATGTGAGTGCGAATACATAGCCCGCTATGTATTCGCACTCACATGGGCCGAAGGCGCCTACAGGTGAATCACCCCTCGCATGTTCTTCCCGTCACGCAGATCCTGGTAACCCTCGTTGACCTGCTCGAGGGTGTACGTGCTGGTGATCAGCTCGTCGAGCTTCAATTGCCCTGCATCGTAGAGACGCAGAAGACGCACGATGTCGTACTGCGGGTTGGCCGAACCGAACAGCGTGCCCTTGATGGTCTTCTGATTGAGCGTCAGATCGGTGCCCGAGACGTGCACGGTCAGTGCCTCGGGATCGGCCAGACCGGTGATGACGACGGTGCCGCCCTTGCCGATCGCTGCCGTCGCAGCCTGGACGACGCCTTCGTCGACGGTTCCGACGAGAATCAACGCCTGGTCGGCGCCCTGGCCCCACGTCAGCTCGGTGAGCTTCTCCTGAGCACTCTCGTAGTCCGCGAAAGCGTGGGTCGCACCGAATTTGAGCGCCTGGTTGCGCTTGAACTCCAGCGGATCGACGACGAGGACGTACTTCGCGCCCGCATGCACCGCGCCCTGGACCGCATTGATACCGAGTCCGCCGATGCCGTAGATGATCACCGAATCACCGGCGCGTACTCCGCCCGCGTACACCGAGGTTCCCCAGCCGGACGGGACGCCGCAGCCGACGAGAACCGCTGTCTCCAAGGGCAGCCAGTCGTCGATCTTGACGACGGAGTGTTGCGAGATGGTCGCGCGTTCGGCGAACGTACCGAGCATGCACATGGCACCGAACTCGGTTCCCTTGCTGTCGCGACGACGGAAGGAACCGTCGGGCATGCAGCCTTCGAGGATGGTTGCGCCCATGTCGCACAGGTTCTGTCGGCCCGTGGAACAGTAGCGACACGTTCCGCAGTTCGGGATGAACGAGCAGACCACGTGATCGCCGGGCTTGACCTTCGTGACGCCTGGCCCGACTTCTTCGATGATGCCCGAGCCTTCGTGGCCGCCGACGATCGGGAAGCGCGGCGGCAGGTCACCGTCGAGCAGGTGCAGATCCGAATGGCACAGTCCCGCAGCGACATACTTGATCAGAACTTCACCGGGGCCAGGCCCGTCGAGCTCGAGTTCGAGGATCTCGAACGGCTTGTGGGCTTCGAACAGGACTGCGGCTTTGGTCTTCATGGATGCTCTCCCTTACCGGTAGATGGACTTGACTGTCTGAAAGTTGCCGATCGCGTCGGGCCCGAGTTCACGGCCGATACCGCTGTCCTTGACGCCGCCGAACGGTGAGCCGGGATCGACCATGTAGCGGTTGATGCCGATGGTTCCGGTGCGAATTTGCTTGGCGACGTTGTAGCCACGGTCGTCGTCCGAGGTCCAGACGGTGCCACCGAGACCGAAATCGGTGTCGTTGGCGATGCGGATGGCATCGGCCTCGTCGCTGTACGGGATCACGGACAGGACGGGTCCGAATATCTCTTCCTGCGCGATGGCATGGTTGTTCTCGACGTCGGCGAAGATGGTCGGCTGGACGAACCAGCCCTGGTCGAGATCACTCGGTCGGCCGCCGCCGGTGACGAGTCGCGCGCCGTCGCCGCTGCCCTTCGCGATGTAGCCCTCGACCCGATCTCGTTGGCGCTCACTGGCCATCGGGCCGATCTGGGTGGCCGGATCGAGTGCGTCGCCGACCGCGAGCGAGTTGGCGAACGCCTCGAACACTCCGACGACCTCGTCGTAGCGGCTGCGGGGTGCGAGAACGCGAGTGCCGAGGAAGCACGTCTGACCGTTGTTGAGAAACGTTGCGCCGAAGAGGTCTTCGCCGATCTTCGACAGGTCCAGCTCGGCGTCGTCGAGCACGATCGCCGCAGACTTGCCGCCCAGTTCCAACGTCACCGGGCGTAGCAGACGCCCGCAGGTTTCTGCGATCGATCGGCCTGCCGCGGTGGATCCGGTGAACGCGACTTTGTCGACGCCCGGGTGGGAGACGAGGTAGGCGCCGACCTCGCGTCCGCCGGGAACGATGTTGATCACTCCCGCCGGAATGCCGGCTGCGATAACGGCTTCGACGAAGGGAATCGAGTCGAGGACTGTCTCCGGCGACGGCTTGATGACGATGGTGCAGCCGGCGGCGAGGGCCGGAGCGTGCTTGAACGCAGCGAGGGTCTGCGGGAAATTCCAGGGCGCGATGGCGCCGACGACGCCGATAGGTTCGCGGCGAACCGTCGTGGTGCCGCCGACGAGGTGGGGATGCGATTCCTCGAACGTTGCCGTGCGGGCGATCGACGCGTAGTAACGCACAACGGCGACCGGGAAACCCGCTTCGAGCTGCAGGGCCACCGAGATCGGCATGCCGTTCTGTGCCGAGACGATGCGGGCGATCTGCTCGCCGCGCGCTTCGAGTTCGTCGGCGAGACGGTCGAGAGCGTCGGCGCGGCGGGCGGGCTCCCACTGGCTCCAACCGTCGGGATCGGCGAACGCGCGACGAGCCGCGGTGACGGCCGCGTCGACATCGGCTTCCTGCGCTTCCGGGACCGACCCGATGACCTGCTCGGTGCTCGCGGACCGAACTTCGATCCTCGCCGAGGAGCTCGGCGGTACCCACTCGCCGCCGATGAACAACGACTCCGCATGTATTGCTGTATCCGTATCCATGCATAGATCGTGACCTGGATCACTGTGCGCGAGTGTTCAGAATTTGGACGTTCTAATGGATGCCGAGCTCTTTCATACGCTTGTAGAGCGTCGTGCGACTGATCCCCAGAGCCTCCGCCGTCGTCCGCTTGTTGCCGCCGAGGCGAGCGAGTTCGTGCACGATGGCATCCCGCATTGCCGCATCGAGCGCGGACATTCGGCTGGTCATCGCTCGATTGTGTGGCCGGACCAGGTCGTGCTCGGTGATGTCGCCGATGCTGCGTCGCGTCGCGGCATCGCTGACTTCGGCGCGCAGTTCGCCGATGTTGCCCGGCCAGTCGTAGTCGATCAGAGCACTCATCGCCGCGGGAGTGAACCGGGCCTTCGAATCGATCTCCGCCATGATTGCCCGCACCAGGTCCGGGATCTCGTGCCGACGAGACCGAAGAGGCGCCAACTCGACGGTGTCGGTACACAGCGACAGTAGTCGCCGGTGCTCCGGTTCCGAGGTGTCACGCGTCGAACTCGACAACGCAAACCAGCACCGGTTCGACGCCAGCACCGTGTGGAGCCGATGCGCCACTGGACCGTCTGTCAGATGCACGTTCTTGATCACGACGTCCGCACCCGCGGTGACCTGCCTTTCGATGCCCGCGAGCCAGGCCGACGGTGTCGAGGTGACGATGTCTCCTGCGTCGAACCAGTGCGGATACCGCGACGCGGTGAGCCGAGCGAGCGTCGTGGATTTGCCGGTACCCGGTTCGCCGAGTACGCACAGCGGTTTGACGGTCGGTGTAGCGCTGACCGTCCGTGGTCGCTCGTCCTTGATGTCGATTTCGATGACGATTCCAGCGCCGGACACCGGCCGCTCCCAGCGGATCGACGCCCGCGCCCCCGAGTTCAGCACCACGTGGTCGATCACTCCGCTGCGACGAATGGAATCGTCGGTGAGCGACCTCAACGCGGCGTGATCGACCGAATCGACGAGCTTCGCAGCGCTCGTGTTCTCCAATAGGAGTTCGTCGGCGATGGCGATCACCGGGGCTCCGCGGCGCTGCGCCGATGCGTACTGAAAAGCTTGGAACAGCCGCTGCTCGCCGCTGCGTGTTTCCTCGAGAAGTCTGCCCTGGATGTCCTGGGCTGCATGGGCGAGCATGGGGCGCAGTAACGGATTGTCCTCGGCGGCAAGATAAGTGATGTCGAGGACGCCTTCGATTCGCTTGGTCACCGGGTGAATCAAGGGATATCCGTAGCAGCTGAAACCCTTCATCGACTCGATGTAGTGCTCGTCGCCGCGGACAGCGAGCGGTGTGCGGAGCTCGAACGACGTCGAGATCGAATTCGTCCCCGACGCCTCCTCGGTGAAGGATCGCCCGACGACGGCACCGACGCCGAAGACGGCGTCGCGCAGCTTCCGGTTGCCGAACCGCAGATCGACGAGGCGCGCATCTCGATCGGCCAGCAGGACGCAGTAGCCGGACCCGTCGAGCACGCTTTCCATGCGGTCGATGATCGGGTTCGCCGCGGCGAGCAACCGGCTGCGGCGATCGACATCGCGCAGACTCGACTGTTCGAGAGAGTCCGCAGGTTCGAGCCCGCTAGAGGCAGAGCGCTGCCAGGACAAAGCGATCTGTTCACGCACCACGCTGTGCTCCCGGGGGAAGAAAATGTGTTCCAGGTCTCAGGTTAACGATGCGGGAGGGCCCGTGTGAAGCTGTTGGGTGTTTCCCGTTGCACGAGCGAAAACGAGACCACCTGCCGGTCGCCAGTAAGGTCGACGCATGGGAGTGCGTGCAGGTGTGGTGGTCACCGGAACCGAGGTCTTGGCCGGTCGAGTCAGCGACAAGAACGGACCGTGGGTGGCCCGCCAACTTCTCGAGATGGGTGTCGACGTCGCCCACATCACGGTGTGCGGCGACCGACCCGATGATTTGACGGCGCAGCTCAGGTTTTTCGCCGATCAGCGCGTCGACCTTATCGTCACTACCGGGGGCCTCGGACCGACGGCCGACGACCTCACCGTCGCGACCGTTGCCGCGCTGTACGGCCGCGAGCTGCGCCTCGATGTCGAACTCGAGAAGCGGATCGATGCGATCGTTCAGCGCTGGCGAAGCCGGATGCGTTCGACGCCCGACTCCGAACCGCTGCGGGCGGGGATCCGTAAGCAGGCGATGGTTCCGGAAGGTGCGAAGTCTGTTTCGCCGACAGGAACCGCCCCGGGAGTCGTGATCCCGGCCGATGACTCACTTCCCGTCGTCCTGATATTGCCGGGTCCGCCGCGAGAATTGCAGCAGATGTGGCCGGAAGCACTCGAAAGTGCGGCTGTTGCCGAGGTTTTGGCGAAACGCGCGAACATTCGCCAGGACACCGTCCGCGCATACGGACTGTCGGAAGCCGACCTCGCCGCGACTCTGCGCACGTCGGAGAAGGAGCTCGAGGGGTTCGAGAATCTCGAGATCACCACGTGCTTGCGGCTGGGCGAACTCGAGATCGTGACCCGGTACGAGGAAGCGGCAGCAGGTACGTACGCGGACCTTCTGGCTCTGCTGGAGAAAACTCATGGCCGACAGATCTTTTCGACGGACGGTTCGACAATCGACGACATCGTTGCTGCCAGGTTGTCCGGTCACCGCATCGGCACCGCGGAGTCCTGCACCGGAGGCATGATCGCCGCACGTCTCACGGATCGGGCCGGATCGTCGGCGTATGTCGTCGGAGCGGTGGTGTCCTACGCGAACGAGGCGAAGACCGGCCTACTCGACGTTCCCGCCGAGATGATCGAAGAGCACGGCGCCGTCAGTGAACAGGTGGCCGCCCGGATGGCCGAGGGCGCTCTGAATCGGGTCGGCGTCGATATCGCGATCTCCACCAGCGGTATCGCTGGACCCGGCGGCGGCACGGACCTCAAGCCGGTGGGCACGGTCTGCTTCGGGATCGCGACCGCCGACCGCCCGACCGTCACTCGCACCCTTCGGCTTCCCGGCGATCGCGCGAGCGTCCGGGCGCTGTCCACCACGGCGGCGATGCACATGCTGGCCGATGCGCTAGCGCACAACGTCGACTGACCGATCTACAGATCCAACCCCGGCGCCGTGGCGAGGTCGACGATCGAGTCGACGTTGACTGTGTCACCGACACGAATCTGTACGAGGGTGTTCGACGGCCTGAGCACACTCACCCAGGTGACGGGACCCTCGCTGCGTGCGTCCTCTTCGGACCGTGTCGTGACAACAGTGCCGTCGAGGAGCGTCGTGCTGCTGACGCCCGGAACAGTCGGCGCAACCGAGTCGCTCCACCCAATGGTCTCCCTGAGGGAAACGTCGATGGTCATCTCTGTCGACACGGACGGGGTCGTCACGTTCATGATCGTGCAGGCGCTTCCGCTTCCGGACCGCCCCGGGACCAGGTCGCCTACCGGCCGGTCGGTGCGCGCATCCGGGAACGAGATCGCCCATTGCACCGCCAGCGCGGCGCCGATCCGTTCGACTACTTCCTTCGGTAACGGGGCAACGGGGTTCTCGCCCGGTGACCCGCAGTCGCGACGCGGCGGCGGTGTGTCGTCGGGAGCTTCCGTACTCGTGCGCAATTCGGGGTTCGAGACAATGCGCCGGAGTTCGTCGACTTCCAAGGGGAGCGGCGAATCGCGGCCCTCGCTCGATGTTCTCGCACTGACGACGGTGTCCGAGAAGTAGGCGGTCGCCGTTCGCCGGTGAGTCGACACCCCGTCGAAGTCTGACACTGCGTCCTGCGTATCGACCACGATGCCGCCCGAAAGTGTGGCTCGTTCGTCTACCCGCCCCTCCCGGCACGGCGGAATCGTTCCGTCCGACTCCTCGGCCGATACTCGGAGAGAGGCATCGTGTCCGTCGCGACCGACGACACCGGATGCCGTGCTGTCGCCGCTGATGTCCTGGACCGTTACTCCGTCCGCGATTTCTCGGTCGCCCGGATAGATCAACATGGGCTGGAACACCAGGGACTCGGATGGGCCGGCGAACGCCACTTCCACATCGGACGGTAATGATCCGATCAACGCGTCTGACATCGCTGATGCCTTCGCTGCCGTCAGCCATGGATAGTCGGGATTGCCGTAGGTACCCGCGTAGGACCCGATGGTGAAAGAGAAACCGTCGTCGGCGGGAAGAACGACGTCGCAACCGGGTATGGCTTCGACATCGGCCGCCGAGTTGTCTGTCACCCCGGCAACCGCGATGCCGACGGCCACGATCACCGTGACGACCACGACGTCGATCCATACCCCGCCGCGACGAGTACCCGTTCGCATGGGTCGAGCCTAATTCGACGAATGGGACGTATCGGTCTGTGCCGCAGGCTTACGCGCGCTTGCGGTACACCACGTGCATCAGGTTCGACGAGGTGACGACGCGGCTGCGCTCGTAGCCACTGTGGTCCCAGCCGTCGTAGATGCTTTCTCCCGACCCGAGAAGAATCGGAACCACCGCGAGGTGGAGTTCGTCGACGAGACCGGCCGCCAGGAACTGAGTAACCGCCGAAGCGCCGCCGCCCAGGCGGACGTCCTTGCCTTCGGCTGCCTCGTCGGCGCGGGCCAGTACCGTTTCGATCGGGTCGTCGGTGAAGTGGAACGTAGTGCCGCCTGCCATGTCGAAGGACGGTCGCGGGTGGTGGGTCAGCACGAATACCTGGTGGTGAAAGGGCGGCTCCTCGCCCCACCAGCCCTTCCAGGTATCGTCGGGCCAGTCGCCGCGGATAGGGCCGAACATGTTGCGGCCCATGATAGTTGCCCCGATGTTCTCCTCACCCCGGTCGAGGAAGTGCTGATCGGCGAGAGTGTGCTCGTCTCTGACCCAATCGTGCAGAGCCATGGCGTCGACGCCGAGTGGACTTTCGGCACTCTGGTCGGGGCCAGCGACGAAACCGTCGATCGATACCGAGAGATTGTGCACGCGAAGTGTCATGCCCTATCCGACCACTGACGGCACCGAAAGTCATTGCCCTCGGAGTAGCGTTTTTCTCATGGCATACAGATATCTGGGCAACAGCGGCCTCAAAGTCTCCGAAATTACATACGGCAACTGGCTCACCCACGGTTCGCAGGTCGAGAACGACATCGCGGCGCAGTGCGTCCATGCAGCGCTCGACGCGGGCATCACCACGTTCGACACCGCCGACGTCTATGCGAACGGTGCCGCCGAGACTGTTCTCGGCGACGCATTGAAAGGTGTCCGCCGCGAGTCGCTCGAAATTTTCACCAAGGTCTACTTTCCGGTCGGTCCGAAGGGACCGAACGACACCGGACTCTCCCGTAAGCACATCTTCGAGGGCATCAACGCATCACTTCGGCGCCTGAGCACCGATTACGTCGACCTGTACCAGGCGCATCGCTTCGACTTCGAGACACCGCTCGAGGAGACGATCGCGGCGTTCGGCGAGGTCGTCCGCCAGGGCAAGGCGCTCTACATCGGAGTTTCGGAGTGGACGGCCGACCAGCTGCGACGCGGGCAGGCTCTTGCCAAGGAGAACGGCTTCTCGATCGTCTCCAATCAGCCGCAGTACTCGGCGCTGTGGCGCGTCATCGAATCCGAGGTGATTCCGACGTCGAAGGAACTCGGCATCTCACAGGTGGTGTGGTCACCGATCGCGCAGGGCGTGCTCACCGGAAAGTATCTGCCCGGTCAACCGCTGCCCGACGGCTCGCGCGCCACCGACGACAAGGGCGGCGACAAGATGATCGAGCGCTACCTGACCGACGAGACACTCACCCGGGTGCAAGACCTGAAACCGATCGCCGACGACCTGGGCATCACGATGGCTCAGCTCGCCGTCGCCTGGGTGCTCGCCAACGACAACGTGTCCGCGGCACTGGTCGGCGCGTCGCGCCCCGAACAGATTGCCGAGAACATCAAGGCATCGGACGTCACGTTGGAGGCCGACGTGCTGAAGAAGATCGACGACGCCCTGGCCGGCTCGATCGAGACCGACCCGGCCAAGACTCAGTCTCCCGACGCTCGTCTGGTCTAGCGCATGACCGCGAGGGCCTCGTTCTCCAGGACAGGGCCCTCGACGGTGATGTCGACGTCTGCCGCGGCGACGACCTCGGCGCAGCGCAACGAAAACCGCGGTCCGCCGACGAGGATCTTCGAGAACTCCGGTTCCGATGCGGAGAAGACGATTCGGGTTATTCCGGCCCACACCATTGCGGCGCTACACATCGGGCACGGCTCGCCGCTCGCGTACATCGTCGCGTCTTCCGCCGAGGCAGCGGCGCGAATGGCCACCAACTCGGCATGGGCCGTGACGTCGTTCGACGACGCCACCTCGTTGCGTCCCTCGGCGAGCACGGTGCCGTCTGCACCGACCATCACCGCCCCGAACGGCCGGTTTCCGTGTTCGCCCGCTTCGGCTGCCAGCTCGATCGCGCGCCTGATATGAGTTTCGTTCATGCTGACATGTCCACTTCGGTTCCGACTCCTCGTTCTCGTGCTCGTGTGATCAGTGTGCGTGCACCGACCAAGTCCTGCAGGCCTATTCCCACCGAATCGAACAGTGTCACCTGATCCTCGGATTGGCGCCCGCGGGCCTTGCCGACAATCACATGTCCTAGTTCGACGGCCAGATCGGCCGAGGTGATGGAGCCATCGGCGATCGCCATCAAGGCGTCACCCGATTTCGCGAGGGTCGTCGCGGTCGAGTCGACGATCACCCGGGCAACTTTCATTCCAGCGGAATCGATCTCGCGGTGATCGGCGCGCGGCGGTGCACCCACCGCGTTGACGTGAAGCCCGGGGTGGAACCAGTCGCCGAGCACGATCGGATCCTTCGACGGCGTCAGAGTGCACAGGATGTCGGCGCCGGTCACCACCGCTCGGGGCGACTCCGCGTACTCGACGGCCAACTGCAGGTCCTCGATAGCCGAGCGGTAGGACTCGACGGTGGACCGGGATCGAGACCACACCAGCACCTTCTCGATGCCGCGCACCCGCGCGATGGCCCGGGTGTGCTCGACGGCCAAGGTGCCTGCACCCACCAGGCCGAGAATCGCGCTGTTCTGTCGGGAAAGGTAAGCACTGGCAACAGCACTCGCCGCAGCCGTCCTGATGGCGGTGATCGCCCGACCGTCGAGAAGCGCTTCGCATTCTCCGGTGTCGGCCGACGCGATGAGCACCGTCGAGCGTTGAGTGGGAAGCCCGCGCGCGGCATTGGCCGGCATGTCGGACAACAGTTTCACCGAACTCGACCCCGAGCCTGCGGCAACCATCGGAATTGCGTTGCCGCCGTTCGGCAGTGCCATCGACGACGGCCCAGGGTTGGTTGCCGCCCCGGTGGCCAGGTCGGCGTGCGCGCGCTCGACAGCGTCGTAGATCTCGGTTCGATCGATGAGTCCGATGATGTCGGAGTGGGTGAGAATCAGAGTCATGGAGGTGTTCCTTATCGGCCCGTGTAAGGGACAGTGAGGCAGGACGGTGCGCCCCGGCCGCCGACGAAGCCGGTGATCGCGACGATGGCGATCACGTACGGCAACATGACGAGCAGGGCGAAGGGGATGTCGACACCCATTGCCGGAAGTGCGAATTGGAGTGCCTGGGCGATGCCGAAGAAGATGCAGGCGTAGACGATCCCGAGGATGCGCCAGCGTCCGGCGATGACCGCGACGACGGCGAGGTAGCCGAGTCCGCCTGTCATGTTGTCGCTGAACGAGTGGACCTCCGACAATGCGAGCTGCGAACCGGCAAGGCCGCCGGTCGCGGCGGCCAGGAGCACGGCCAGGTAGCGAGTGCGTCTGACGGGCAGACCGGTCCATTCGGCCGACACGGCATCCTCGCCGACGGCATCGATGGTCAGACCTGGACCGGTGCGTTTCGAGAGGGTGATCGCCAGCACGAGAACGATTGCGATGCAGAGATACCCCAATACCGTCTGACCGAAGATGGCCGGGCCGACGATCGGGATGTCTCTGAGCACTGGAATATCCATACTCTGGAACCCCGGCACCGACTGACCCTTGCCGTCGGCCAACAGTGTGCGGGAGAAGAACGTCGTGAGACCGAGCGCCAGAGCGTTGCTCGCGATGCCGATGACGATCTGGTCGGCCCGAAATCGGACACTGAGCGCCGCTTGCGCGATTCCGAACACCGTGGCCGCGACAATCCCCGCGACGACCCCGAGCACCGGTGACCCTGTGTCGGCGGTGGCGAGAATGCTGGCGAACGCTCCCGTCAGCATCATGCCTTCCATGCTGAGGTTGAGAACGCCTGCACGCTCGCTGATGGACTCTCCACTCGCCGCGACCAG
The DNA here is from genome assembly GCF_023264675.1 of Rhodococcus sp. (in: high G+C Gram-positive bacteria). GTDB lineage: Bacteria > Actinomycetota > Actinomycetes > Mycobacteriales > Mycobacteriaceae > Rhodococcoides. Next base: position 28,607 of record NZ_JAHFVG010000001.1, on the reverse strand, counting down.
CAGAGGAATTGCGAAACCTACTCCGCTCGAGACGACTTCGGTGACGATGGCAGTACTCATACCAGGACCGCTTCCTTCTGCCGAGCACGAATGGTGGTGGTTGTGGTCCAGATCGAGGCGCCGGCAATCAGAATGATCAGAACCGACTCGACGACCGAGACGGTCGATGCCGGAACACCCACCGCCAATTGGAGATTGATCCCGCCGGAGACAAGGAACCCGAGCAGTAGCGACACGGCGGCCACGGCGGTCATGGATCCGCGGGCGAGCAGACCGACCACGAGGCCGGTGAAGCCGAAGCCCGATGAGAACCCCTCGGCGAGGACGTACGGTGCCGTGGCGACGATCATGCCGCCGGCGACACCCGAGAATGCGCCTGCCGCCGTCAGGCTGGAGAATCCGAGCCGGTCCACCGAGATGCCGAGTCGTCGTGATGCCCGAGGCGACAACCCGACCGAACGCAGCTTCAGTCCGGTAGCGCTACGCTGCAGCAGAATCCCGACTCCGACGACGGCAATCAACGCGACGACCAGTGCGATGGTGGCCGGCGACTTGTGCATCCCGAGCAGCGCAAGCCGATAATACTCCCCGAGTGGTTCCGACTGAGGGAGCGTTTCCGACGAGGTCATCGGCTGCCGGAGGAGGGCAGGTTCGTGGACGACGAGAACGACTGCCGCCAGACCGACGAAGTTGAGTAGCAACGTCGTGATGATCTCGCTGGTTCCGCGACGAACTTTCAGATACGCGGCGATGGACGCCCAACAAGCGCCTCCGATTGCGGCCGCGATCAGCACACCGGCCACACCGAGGACCGACGGCACCGACTCGGGAAGCGAGACGCCGACAGCCGTCGCGCAGATCCCGCCGAGACACATCTGGCCTTCGCCGCCGACATTGACCAGACCGGCCCGGTACGCGATGGTGAATCCTGCTGCGATCAGCATCAGAAGGGCGGCGTTGTTCAAGGACGTTCCGACCGCGAACGGTGACCCGAACATGCCGTCGAACAACGCTTCCGAGGTCTCGGCAGGCCCGGCGCCCGCGGTGTACGCCAGCACGAGGCCGACAACCGCGGCGACGACGAGGGCTGCCAGACCGACGACGAGTGGATGCCGCCTCATGCCGCGACCCCCATCATCAACTCGGTGATCTCGTCCGGCGCCGTCGAGGAGTCGGCGTCGATCGGGCCGAGCAATCGGCCGCGGTAGGCGACGAAAATTCGGTCGCACAGTGCAAGCAACTCGTCCATCTCGTTGGAGACGACCAGTACGCCGACGCCTGAATCGGCCGCCGCGCGGAGCTTGTCGAGGACGAATCCGACGGAACCGATGTCGAGGCCGCGCGTCGGCTGAGCGGCGACGAGCGCAACCAGACCCTCGATGCGTAGTTCTCGTGCCAGCACCACCTTCTGCTGATTACCGCCCGAGAGGGACCGCAGCGGGGCATTCGGCCCCGCTGCGCGAATGGAGAATTCGCCGATTGTGGTGGCGGCGTCGGCGCGCATCTTTCGGCGGTCGAGCATCCCGAACCGTCGGTAGTCGTCGGTGCGTGCAAGGGTGAGGTTTTCGGTGATGTCGAGGTCGCCGATGATGCCCTCGGCGTGCCTGTCCTCGGGGATGACGCCCAGTCCCGCCTCGGTTCTACCGCCAGGATGCCGCTGCGTCACGTCGCTGCCTCCCACTGTGATTCGTCCGGTGTGAGCACGGTCGGCGCCCGAGATGATGGCCGCCAGTTCGGATTGACCGTTTCCCTCGACGCCGGCGATTCCGAGAATTTCACCTTCGCGAACCTCGAGGTCGACGCCGGTGAGGGCGACGCTCCCGTCGGGTCGGGTGCACGAGATGTTCTCGAGTCTCAGGGCGATGGTCTCGGATGGCCGCGAGGACGATTGCCGTCGTGCGTGTGTCGTATCGGTTTCGGTCCCTACCATTTCGGTCAGCAACGTCGAGATCGAGGTGCCCGCCATCGGTCCGCCGCCGGTGACCGTTCCTGCCCGTAGGACGGTGGTGTCGTCGGCGACCCGGGCCACCTCGCCGAGCTTGTGGGTGATCATCACGACGGACTTTCCGTCGTCTGCCAGTGCGCGGCACGTCTCGATCAGCGAGTCGATCTCACCGGGATCGAGCACGGCGGTCGGCTCGTCCAGAAGGATCAGACGTGGTTGCCGCAGAAGCGCTTTGACGATCTCGACCTTCTGACGGGCGCCGACGGGCAGGTCGCTCGTCCGGGTGCTCAGGTCGACGGACAGGCCGTAGGAATCCTCGATAGCCGCGAGGCGGTCCACCAAGTTCGCATCGGGCAGTCGGTAGCCGCGGTGGCCGAGGAGGAGATTCTCCCGCACGGTCATCGTGGAGACGAGGCTGAAGTGCTGGTGCACCATCGCAATTCCCGACGCGATCGCATCGGCCGGTGAGTTGGGGTGATACGGCAGGCCGGAGAACGTCATGGTTCCGGTCGACGCCGCCGTGGTCCCGAAGACGATGTTGCACAGCGTCGACTTCCCTGCCCCGTTCTCGCCCAGGATGCAATGCACGGTGCCGGGCTCGACGGTCATCGATACGCCTCGCAGGGCGGCGACGTCGTCGTAGCGTTTTCCGATATCGGTCAGTGTCAGCACGGAAGTCACTGCGATCCGGCGGTGCCGTCGATCAGGGCGGCTTTCGCATCGGTGAGCGCGGTGACTGCTGCCGGATCGGTGCTGCACAGCAGGTAGTCGGTGCCTCCCTTGTCCGACGTCAGTCCGAACGGCACCTGCTCGGCCGCCCAGGTCCCGTCGAGTACCGACGAGACGGCGTACTCGATCTCGGTGCCGATGTCGGTGCGGACATAGCCGACGTAGGTGGGGTCGGAACAATCACCGGGGATGGGGCCGCCGCTCATCGACGCGCCGGACTCGCGTGCAGCTTGCTGAAGTCCTTGCTTTCCGAGGTTGACGATCTGACCGAGAACATCGGCGCCTCCGGCGAATTCGGCGCCTGCAGCCTGTTTGGCCTTGGCGGGATCGTTGAAGTCGCCGACGTACTGCGGGGAGAGGACGCGCGTGGCGGGATCGGTGAACTTCGCCCCGGCCTCGAACGATGCGGCCGCGTTGACGATGGCCGGGAGTTCGACGCCGCCGACGAAGGCAACGGCGCCCTTGGTGGAGACGCTCGCCGCAACGGCGCCGGACAGGAACTCCGCTTCGGCCTGCTGCGGGTCGTAGTACGCGAGGTTGTCGAGCGGCACAGCGTCTGCCGGGCCGCCGATCTCGACGAACTTCACGTCGGGGAACTGTGGTGCAACCTTGCGGACGTCGGAGTCGGTCTGGCCTCCGACCGAGATGACCAGATCGTTCTCCGAGGCGAATCGCTGCAGCGCCTGCTGGTAGTCGGGCGCGGCGACCTGCTCGACGTACCCCGCGTCGACCTTGTCGCCGTAGGTGTCGAGAACACGCTGGTAGCCGAGGTAGCCGGACTCCATGAAGCCGGTGTCGGAGATGGAGCCGGGGAAGAACACGCCGACGGACAATGCGTCGCCGGATGTTCCCGAGTCTTCGGAACTGCAGGCGGTCAGCGTCAGGGCTGCTGCGGCTACGGCGGTGAGTGCGATGGCGGTTCTCATGCTTTCGGGGCTCCTACGGGTTAGTGGTATACCGTTAAGTAGAAGCCTGAAGGGTGAGTGTTGCGTCCGTGTTACGGATTCGTAAGGGAGTTCTCACCCGGATTACGGTCTAGGCTCGACTGGCAGACGGTCCAGGATCGAAGGGAGTGCCGCGTGCACGTCGAGGAGCGGAAGTCGTTGCGCGAGATCGCGTATGACACCATTCGGGCGCGAATAGTCGACCTGAGTCTCGCGCCGGGATCGCGGCTGGTCGAACGAGACCTCGCTACCGAGCTCGAGGTGTCGCGCATTCCGTTGCGTGAGGCGATGCAGCAACTTCAGCAGGACGGGCTCGTCGTACTCGTTCCGAGGCAGGGTGCGATCGTCTCACCGTTCACCGTCGACGACGTGCGTGATCTGTTCGACGTGCGTGAGAGTCTCGAGGTGCTCGCAGCGAGATTGGCGGCCGAACGCGCCGATGCCGCGTCGTTGACGGCGCTCTCCGCTCAACTCGACGCGGCACGGGCAGCGACCGCCGCCGACGACAAGCCTGCCATTGCCGCGGCGAATGCCAAGTTCCACTCGATGATCGTGGAGATGTCGGCCAATCCGTTGCTCGAGTCATTGCTTCGGCCGCTGGAAGCGCGGGTGCAGTGGCTGTTTCATCTGACCAAGGATCGAGACCCCGGGCAGCAGTGTCTGGAACACGAACACCTCTATGCAGCAATCGCCAACCGTGATCCCGAGCGTGCCGCGGCTTCGGCGTTCTCACACGTGCATTCGGGGCGGGAGATGAGTCTCCGTCTAGCGGCTACCTGGGCAGACGGGAGCATCGACCCGGTCGCCGCGACCAAAGGACGTCGCCGCGGCCGCGCTACGGTCTGACATGGCAACGGCGCGAACCGAATACACATCGGTTCGCGCCGCTGGGAGAATGAAACCTACGTCAGATGGTGCACTTCCTGCAGGCCGTAGACAGGAGTGTCGATGCCCTCGTACCTGGCCTTGATCTGCAACGCCAGGTAGAGCGAGTAGTGCCGTGACTGGTGCAGGTTGCCGCCGTGGAACCAGAAGTTCTCCTGCTGGGTCGGCTTCCACATGTTGCGCTGCTCGCCCTCCCACGGCCCTGGATCCTTGGTGGTGTCCGAGCCGAGGCCCCAGCACTTGCCGACCTTGTCGGCGGTCTCCTGATCGATGAGGTCGGCGACCCAACCGTTCATGGAGCCGTAACCGGTGGCGTAGACGATGAGATCCGCCTGCAGCTCGGCGCCGTCTTCGAGGACGACACCCGTCTTGCTGATCCGATCGACCTGTCCGGCAACCAGTTTGATCTTACCGTCGGCGACCAGCTCGGACGCACCGACGTCGATGTAGTAGCCCGAGCCGCGGCGTAGGTACTTCATGAACAGGCCGGAGCCGTCGTCGCCGAAGTCGTGCTGGAACCCGGCCTTCTCCAGTCGGTCGTAGAAGTCCTTGTCCTGCTCGGCAATCTGCTGATACACCGGGATCTGGAACTCGTGCATGATCCGGTAGGGCAGCGACGCGAAGGTCAGATCGGCCTTCTGTGTTGTCATTCCCGCATCCACTGCTCGCTCGGAATACAAGTCGCCGAGGGCGATTTCACACAGGGAGTCGGACTTGACGATATGGGTGGAGCTACGCTGCAGCATCGTCACGTCGACGCCGGTTTCGTAGAGCGCCTTGCAGATGTCGTGCGCCGAGTTGTTGGAGCCGACGACCACGACCTTCTTGCCGGCATAGGCGTCGGGACCCGGGTGCTCGCTCGAATGATGCTGCTCGCCTTCGAATTCGTCCATGCCGGGGAAGTTCGGGACGTTCTTCTTGCCGGACATTCCGGTGGCCATCACGAGCTGCTTCGGACGAAGAACGACTTCCTCGCCGTCGCGATCGACGACGACGGTCCATTCCTTCTTCTGCTCGTCGTACGTCGCGGACTTCGCGGTGGTGCGGCTCCAATACGGAACCTCCATGACCTTGGTGTACATCTCGAGCCAGTCGCCGATCTTGTCCTTCGGCGCGAACACCGGCCAGTTCGGCGGGAACGGTAGGTAGGGAAGGTGGTCGTACCAGACCGGGTCGTGCAGGCACAGGCTCTTGTAGCGTCCTCGCCATTGGTCTCCCGGCCGGTTCGCACGATCGACGACGATCGCCGGCACACCCAGTTGGCGGAACCGTGCACCGAGGGCGATTCCGCCCTGGCCGCCGCCGACGATCAGCGCGTACGGCTGAACGGTGTAGCCGAGCTCGTTCTCCTCGACCTCTTTCTTCTCCGCCCAGTTCTGGGTGTCCGCGTTGGACCCGTGCACCGCGCCCTTGATGCGGGTGTGGTTCTGACGCTCCTCGTACCCCTTCAACTCCTGCATCGTGGTGAGCAGGGTCCACCCTTCATCGCCCTTCAGTCGAAGGTGGCCTTTGCCGCGGCTGGTGGCCGTCTCGAATTCGATCCAGGCCGAGGTGACGCCGTCGGCTTCGTCGGGAGTCTCGGTGGTGTGAAATCCCCGTGGATCGGTGTCGTCGAGGCGTTCGCCGAGCATGTCCTTGATCCCGTCCCGACCCTCGACGGTCTTGAGGTTCCACGTGAAGGTGACCAGGTCACGCCAGAAACTGTCGACGGCGAACTTGGCGGCCACGCGGTCCAGGTCGCGGGACTGCAGTGCTGCCTCGAAGTCTGCGAGCCACGCGTCGACCCGTTGCTGTGGTGTCTGCGTGGCAACGGGCGGTTCGATGGTCTGGGTCATGCTGCGCTCCCTCGTCGTGCGTGTGTGTGCTGTGACCCAGCACACTCCTGTTGAGTGTGGAAGTCGAGGGTTGCAGCGGGTTGCACGTGACGGGCGTCACGTACGGAGGCCTCCTATGTGCGTGCGAATACACACAGGGCTATGTATTCGCACGCACATAGGGTTTACTGCAGCTCGGTATCCACCGCGAAGACCCATCTCAGTCGGCAGAACAGGTGCCGTGTGGTCTCGTCACTGTGCCGGCGACAGCTTCTTCAGGCCCAACGACTGGAATGCGACGACGTAGATCAACGTCCACAGCACAAGCCAGTCGACGAACCCGAGAGCGTTTCCGCTGATTCCTGTCGCGACCTCAGGCTCGTGCAGAACGTGCTGCGCCGCGAATCGGTAGTAGACGAGGAACGTGCCGAGTGCCAGCACGAACGTCAGTGCTGCGCGCACCGACGGGCCGAAGCGATTGCCGAATGCGTTGGCCCAGAAAATCATCCAGAACGCCCAGCACACTCCGATCTGTGCCGGGAACTGGTCGACGACGCTCCCGAGCTCGGCCGTGGCAGCCGATCCGATCAGGATCTTGGCGAGCGGCACCATCAGGAAGTAGATGGCGGTACCGAGGAGGGCGTTGCCGACGGTGGCAGCGAGCGCGGTCCGCCCGCCTCCGCCGAAGAGCTTCCACGGCCAGTTGTCGAGGGTCTGGCCGGTGAGAATGACAGCAACGACGATCGAGTAGAACCATCCGAGCACCGTGTCGACCGTCATCAGGGGGTTGGTTGCCGACAGTGAGACGGACGGTAGGCCGAAGACGAAGTACAAGGCCAGGGTGGGCACGGCGACGAATGCGATCTCGCACAGGCCGATCAGGGGCTGCTTCATGTTCAGGACAGTCCACGGCCAGTGCTGCCAGTTCAGAACCACCATCACCCAGGTCGCGAAGCCGAAGAGCACGAACAATGCTCCGGCGAAGTAACCGAGGCCGCCCTCGCGCGATCCGGCGAAATCGGGAAACAGCGAGCCGAGGCCACTGCCGAGGAGCCAGGTCACGGCGACCGCGAACACTCCCGTCGACACCAGAATCGTCAGGCCCCGCCAGGGTTGGGCGAGCCTGTCGAAACCGGCGAATTCACAATCGAATCCGATGAAGACGATGAACAGGATCGCCCAGAACAAAGCGGCGTTGAAGGGGAGTGGATAGAAGTTCCACGGGCTCGTCGTCGGATCGGCGAGCAGGTACCAGGTGGCGAGCGAGATCACGATCACGACAACGAGATTCGCGAGCCCGAAGGCGAACCACCTCCCGGCAGGTGCGTGCGGAGGTGAGTCTCGGTGTGTCGCCGAGTTGGATTCGACGCCTGCAGTCGCGGTCATGATCGGTCTCCTAGGGGACGCAGATGAGGTGCGCCGTAACTATGAGCTGGATCACAAGGGGTGCGTCAGGGTTGCGGAGGGTTGCAGAGCTGCTCCGCCCGTGTGCGCATGGTCGCCCTCGGCCCCTACTACGCGCACACGGGTGCGGAGCACACCTCACCAGGCGATGGAGCCAGCGTCGTCGAAGAAGCCGCCGCGGGGGCCGTCGTCGGGCAGAGTGGCGAGTCGTACTGCGATGACTGCACCTTGCTCGGGAGTTCTCGGCGAATTGTGGCCGGTGAAATCGGTGGCGACGTACCCGGGGCAGCATGCGTTGACGATGATGTTCGTCTCCGCCAAACGCCGGGCGTACTGGGTGGTGATGCTGTTCAGCATGGTCTTCGACGGTGCGTAGGCCGCCATCGGTGGACCCGTCTGCAAGGTGAGCGAGCCCATGTTGCTGGACACGTTGACGATTCGCGGTGAGGCGGCCCGAAGTAGTAGCGGGACGACGGCATTGGTGACCCGGACGGCGCCGTACACGTTGGTGTCGAGGACGGAGCGCAGGACGTCGAGGTCGAGGGTGATCGGGTCCTGAGCGCCGTTGTCGGTTCGGCCACCCATGCCGGCATTGTTGACCAGCACGTCGAGTCTGCCTGCCCTGCTTTCGATCATGGCCGCTGCCGCTGCGACGCTGTCGTCCGAGGTCACGTCGAGGGCCACACCGAAGGCGTCGATCCCGTCGGCACGAAGCCGCTCGACGGCCGCGTCACGTCGGGTGTCGTCGCGGGCGCCCAGCGCGATGCGGAACCCCTCGGTGCCGAGACCGTGGGCGATGGCGTAGCCGATTCCCTTGTTGGCGCCGGTGACAAGTGCAGTTTTCGTTTCGCTCATCGTTCAAGGATGGGTGCGTCAAGGCGATCCTGTCCAAGACCGATCGACTCTTCTGTGATACCTCGCGAGTATCGTTGGAACACGTGGCAGACCTCGAGATTCGCGAGCTCCGATACTTCCTGGCGGTGGCGGACGAGCTGCACTTCGGCCGAGCAGCCGAGCGCATCGGCATCGCGCAACCGCCGTTGTCCCGTGCGATCCAACAACTGGAGTCCCGGCTCGGCGTGAGGTTGTTCGAGCGTAACCGCCGGGGCGTCGCGCTCACCGTCGCCGGGCAGGTTCTCGTCGTCGAGGCGCGGATTGTGATCGACGCCGTCGAAGCGGCCGCGGAGCGGACCAGACGTGCCGGTCGGCGGCCACTGGTGCTCGCGACCAAGGCGGGGGCGTCGCACTCGTTGCTGCAGCGATTGCTCGGCGAGTTTGCGAACAGGGCTGATGTCCCCGATGTCGAAGTGTTGCTGTGCGAGGTGGGAGAGCAAGCGAGGCTGCTGCGGCAGGGTAAAGCCGACGTCGCCGTCATGCACCGGCCCGTCGACGACCTCGCCGGCTTCGACACCGAGGATCTGCTCACCGAAGGGCAGGTCGCGATCGTCCCGGCAGACCACGTCCTCGCGGCGAGAACGCAGCTCACGATGGACGAGATTCGCCGCGTCCCGGATCTGCCGATGGCTCGATGGCCGATACTCGATGGCACCTACCCGGCGGGGCCCGGCCCCGAAGTGCGCACGCAGTCGGAGATCGCCCAACTCGTCGCACTGGGCAAGGCGCTCTTGGTGATTCCGGCATCCAGCCGCGCCTGGCAATGGCCGGAACATGTGGCAGTCCCCATCGTCGATGCTCCCGAGATCACGACGGTGCTCGCCTGGCCTGCTCGGGATCCGCGGCCAGGCGTCGAGCCCCTGGCGCGTGTGGCAGCGGAGGTCGCAGTCTCAGGATTCTGAAAGAAACGCACAACTTTTCGGCCCGTACGATCTCGTGGGCAGTCGGCGCCGCGTCGTGATCCGTCAGCACCTGGATCGCTGCTCCCCGCAATCTCGCCGGTGGTGTACGCCGCGACCCTGTGTGGTGTTGTTCGTGCTGGGGTCGACGATGGTGATCGTGACGCGCACTGTGCGAGCAGTCACCCGCCGATAGACCCGTACCCGCGCACCGGAGAGCATGCAACGCCCTGCAACCCTGTCGCGTTGTGCCTCAGGTCACATAGACATAGCCGCATAGAACCCTCGATCAAGGAGTAACCGATGCGCGCAGCTGTGTACTACGGCCCGAACAAGGTGGAGATCGCCGACGTACTGGAGCCCTCACCCGGCGAGGGTGAGGTCAAGGTGAAGGTCGGCTACAACGGTATCTGCGGCACCGACCTGCACGAGTACTACGCCGGACCGATCTTCATCCCTACTGAGCCGCATCCGCTCACCCATCAGCAGTTGCCTCTCGTGCTGGGCCACGAGTTCTCCGGGACGGTCACCGAAGTAGGCAAGGGTGTTACCGGGACGAAGGTCGGCGATCGTGTGGCTATCGAACCGCTGTACCGCTGCGGGCACTGTGGTCCGTGTCGGGCGGGCAACTACAACATCTGTCAGCAGATCGGATTCCATGGTCTGATGTCCGACGGCGGAATGGCCGAATACACCGTCGTGCCGACGAACATGATCCACCACCTCCCCGAGAACGTCTCGCTCGAACTCGGAGCTCTCGTCGAACCGATGTCGGTGGCGTTCCACGCTGCGACGCTCGGCGAACCCACTCCCGACGACACCGCCATGGTCTTCGGCGCCGGTCCGATCGGCATCGGGTTGTGGTTCGCGCTCCGCGGCAAGGGGCTGGAGAACGTATTCGTCGTCGAGCCGTCCCCGACGCGCCGTGCCTCCATCGAGGCGCTCGGCGCCAAGACTCTCGATCCGACGTCCGTCGACGTCCCGGGCTTCATCGCCGACGAGACCGACGGCCGCGGCGCCGACGCGATCTACGACGCCGCGGGCGTTCAACCTGCCGTCGAAACAGCCCTCGGATGCATCGGCGCCCGCAAACCGCTCATCAGCGTCGCGATCTACGAAAAGCCCTTGATGACACCGCTTCAGAAGATCGTGATGAACGAGTCCCGCATCCAGGGATCACTCTGCTACACCTCGGCGGACTACGACGCCGTCATCGACCTGATGAGCACGGGCGCCTACGACACGACGGGATGGGTCGACAAGATCGCCCTCGAATCCGTCATCGACGACGGCTTCGAAGCACTCCACGCCGGCACGAAGATGAAGGTCCTCGTAGATCCGAGCGAGGGCCAGGCATGAGCGTCGTACTCGTCACGGGCGGCGGACAGGGCATCGGCCGCGGCATCGCGCTGAGGCTGGCGAACGACGGCCACGACATCGCTCTCGTCGACATCAACCAGGACAAGATCGAGGCCGTCGCCGCCGAGGTTCGTGAACTAGGCAGCAAGGCAACGACGTTCGTCGCCGACGTCAGTGACCGCGACCAGGTGTTCGCCGCCGTCGACCATGCAGACGAAGCGCTCGGCGGGTTCGACGTCATGATCAACAACGCGGGAATCGCTCAGGTTGCGCCTCTCGACGATGTTCGCCCCGAGGACACGAAGAAGATCTGGGCAGTCAACGTCGACGGTGTTCTCTGGGGAATCCAGGCCGCCGCCGCGAAATTCAAGTCGCTGAATCAGAAGGGCAAGATCGTCAACGCGTCGTCGATCGCCGGCCACGACGGCTTCGCGATGCTCGGGGTGTACAGCGCCACCAAGTTTGCGGTGCGCGCACTGACCCAGGCCGCGGCGAAGGAATACGCGGCGCACGGCATCACCGTCAACGCGTATTGCCCGGGCGTCGTCGGAACCGACATGTGGGTGACCATCGACAAGCGGTTCGCCGAACTGACGGGCGCCGCCGAGGGGGAGACCTACGACAAGTTCGTCGGTGGGATCGCCCTCGGTCGGGCGCAGACACCGGAGGATGTTGCAGCGTTCGTGTCGTACCTCTCCGGGCCGGACTCGGACTACATGACGGGGCAGGCCGGGCTCATCGACGGCGGTCTCGTCTTCCGCTGAGCACCTGTTTTTGCACCCTCGACGTGACCTGGAGCACACTTGTCCGTAATGACTCAGTCGACAGGCCCTGAACCTGCGCTGGCGGCCGGTGAAGATCCGCGCCGCTACGCGCAGATCCTCACGGCTGTGTACGACGCCACGATGGCCGGAAGCAAGTCGCCTGCCAGGCCTCGCGAGGTGATCGGCGATTCATGGCGCCGCCTGCAGACCCTCGGGATCGACCCGGAGCAGCGGAGCGTGTCCTCGCCGCAGATCGACGTGTCCGATCTCGAACTGAGCCGTCGGGAATCGGGGCTGTTCGACATCCTCGACGACCTTGCCCGCGGCCTCGAATCGGTCGTGCAGGACGGCGACAACATTCTCGTCGTCGCCGATCGGCACGGCCGCGTTCTGTGGCGCAGCGGTTCGACGTCGGTGCTCGACCGCGCCGACAGTCTCGGATTCGTCGAGGGTGCAAGTTGGGCCGAGGATTCTGTCGGCACCAACGCCATCGGAACGGCGTTGGTGTCGCGGCGCGCGGTTCAGATCTTCTCGGCGGAACATTATGTGCGAAGCCATCATCCGTGGACGTGTGCCGGTGCGCCCATCAAGGATCCGCGCACCGGCCATGTCATCGGCGCCGTCGATGTGAGCGGCCCGGCGAGCACGGTACATCCCACGACGCTCGCGTTGGTCGACGCGATTGCTCGGCTCGCTGAATCGCAACTGCGCGAGCATCATCGGCAGAATCTTGACCGGCTTCGGTCGGTGGCTGCTCCGATGTTGGCGCGACTGCAGAGTCCAGCGCTGGCAGTGGACGCCAACGGGTGGGTCGCCGCGGTCGAATCCGTCGCGCTGCGGAACCGCATTCTGCTGCCGGAGGATCTGGCGACCGGCCGGTTCTGGCTGCCGACGCTCGGTGTCTGCGATTTCGAGCCGCTGCCCGGTGGATGGCTGGTACGACCCACGGGATCCGGTGATCGTGGAACGCCCTCGGAGACAGGTAATTCCACTACGGTGACTATCGATCTTCGCCAGCCTCAGCAGACCCGCGTGCACATCAGGAGCGAGGTGGGGGAGTGGACGCACGAACCGACCCCGCGTCACGCCGAGATCCTGTGCTTGCTCGCGGTCAATCGTGAGGGGCGTAGTGCGGCGCAGATGGCCGCGGATCTGTTCGGCGACGATGGCCGGGCCATCACGGTGCGTGCCGAGATGTCGCGGCTACGCAAACACCTGTCGGGGATTGTGCTGACCCAGCCGTATCGGTTCGACGAATCGGCAACCGTGGAACTGCTGCTCCCGGAGAACCTGGGGCGGTTGCTGCCTCATTCGGTGGCGCCGGCGATCGGGCGGCTGCGTCTGTCCTGAGGTGGCTGCGCCACCCGTGTGTGGGTAGTCGGGGCGGGGACCGACCGTGCGCACACGGGCGGGAACCGCATGTATGGTTTTCGATTCTCCTCACCGTGCTGGCGGGTGCCCCGTTCCTCGCCAGCCTGGATCTGTTCGTCGTCAACGTGGCCTTCGGCGACATCGGCGTCGCGTTCCCCGGGCACACGCTCGGCGAGCTGAGCTGGATCCTCAACATCTACGCGATCGTGTTCGCTGCACTGCTCATTCCGCTCGGACGCTGGTCGGACAAGGTGGGACGCAAGCGAGGATTTCTGCTGGGCCTCGGGCTGTTCACCGTCGCCAGCGTTCTCGCAGCGGCGGCGCCGGCCCTCGAGGTACTCATCGGCGCCCGAGTTCTACAGGCCGTCGGCGCAGCCCTGCTCACACCGACGAGCCTCGGTCTGCTCATCGACGCGGTTCCCGCCGACAAACGCGGCGGGGCAGTCCGAATCTGGGCGGCGCTCGGAGCACTCGCTGCCGCATTCGGTCCCGTGGTCGGCGGACTTCTGGTCGAGCTGTCGTGGCGGTGGGTGTTCGTCATCAACATTCCCATCGGCGTTGCGTTGATCGTGCTCGCACTGCGCTTCGTCCCCGACTCCATCGCGAGTACGCGGGCCGACACGCTGGACCTCGTCGGCGCCCTCGCGTTGACCCTCGGCATCGGAGCCCTCGCTCTCGGTCTCGTGCAGGGACCGGACTGGGGTTGGGGCAGCGTCGGCATCATCGCCTCGTTCGTCGTCGCCGTGCTCGCCGTGGTCGCCTTCTGGCGAAACAACAGCAAGCACTCCTCACCCCTCGTGGATCCCGCGCTGATGAAAGTTCGCACGTTCGCGTGGGCGAACCTCGCGGCGCTGTTGTTCAGTGCTGCCTTCGCCGCAGGGCTGCTGGCCAACATCTTCTGGCTGCAGCAGGTGTGGGGCTACTCGGCATTGACGACGGGCCTCGCGGTGGCACCGGGACCGGTGATGGTTCCGTTCTTCAGCTACCTCGGCCAGAGACTTTCGAAGCGCGTCGGACCGGGAGTGATCGCGGCGGCCGGATGTCTGCTGCTGGCTGCCGGTTCGATTCTCGTGCTGCTGTCGGTAACGACCGACCCGGCCTACGCGTCGACATTCCTGCCGGGGTGGCTCGTCGCAGGCGCGGGCGTCGGGCTGGCGTTGCCGACCATCCTGTCCTCGGCTACGGCCGACATTCCGGCGGTCAGGGGCGCAACCGGCAGCGCCGTGGTGAACATGAGCCGCCAGATCGGAACCGTCTCGGGTATCAGTGCTCTGGTTGCCATCCTCGGCTCGGTCGCAGGCACGGCGGGATTCACCGCTGCGTGGTGGGTGATCTCCGCGATCGCGGTCCTGTCGGCGGGTTCGGCGTTGGGGCTCGGCCGCGTACGTCCCTCGCCGCAACCCGAATTGGCGCCGATCGCACCCGCGCCGACGGCCGGGCCTCATAATCGGTGAATGGTAGTTCGGTTCCTGTCGGAGACAGCTCGCTTTCTGTCCGTCTCCGATCCCGGACGGCTTCGCCTGCGCAGCGCAGCTACCACCACGATCACGGTGGTGCTGGCGATCGCGATACTCATCCCCGGCGCGCGGTCGATCGGTCAGCCCATCACCGTCGCGATGCTGGGCACCGTGGTCGCGATGCAGTCGTCGGCAGCGGTGAAGGACAAGGATCAACGCAGCCGAGTGATCACCACGTTGCTCCTCGTCTTTCCCGCGGCGGCAGCGGTCTCGCTGTCCGCGGTCCTCTCGGAGTTCGGGAAAGTCGCGGACGTCGGTTTCATCGTGGTGTTGTTCGCGGCAGTGTGGGTGCGCCGGTTCGGGCCTCGCGGCACGGCTCTCGGCATGGTTGCGTTCATCTGTTACTTCTTCGCACTGTTCCTGCGGGCCACTCCCCAGCAGCTTCCCGTCCTGGCTGTCTCCATCGTCGTGGGAGTGGCGATCTCACTGTTGGTCCGCACGGTGATCCTTCCCGAACGGCCGAGTCTGGAACTGCGCCGACTCGTCAGAGCACTTCGCGCTGCGTCGATCGACGTACTCGAGGTCGCCTCCAACCGCACCGACCGCAACCTCCCGCTGCTCCGCAAGAGGCTCGACAAACTAGGCTCGACGGCGCTGATGATCGACGACTGGCTCGACCGCAACGATGCTGCACAGCTCCTGTCGGTGACCAATTCCGACCTCTCGCTCCGAGTCTTCGACGCGCAGATCGCCACCGAACAACTCGTCAGTGCACTGTGGGCCCTCGACCCCGAGAAGTCCTGGCCGAAGTCGCTGGGGCAGGCCACCACCGCACTGGGGTCCTGCCTGCAG
This sequence comes from Rhodococcus sp. (in: high G+C Gram-positive bacteria), assembly GCF_023264675.1. GTDB lineage: Bacteria > Actinomycetota > Actinomycetes > Mycobacteriales > Mycobacteriaceae > Rhodococcoides. The sequence continues at coordinate 13,290 of NZ_JAHFVG010000001.1, read as the reverse complement.
AACAACCCGTCCGACGACCAATTGCGTGCGGCGAGACGGCTCGCTGCGGCCGCTGCCGACAAATCGGATCCGTCCACGAGGGCCGGCATCGCTACCGCCGTCGCGATGCGAGCGGTGCAGGCGCACATTGCCATTCACCACATCACCAGCAACGCGCTTCGTACCGAATCCGAACCGAAAGCGAAGCCCGAGAGCGACGAGGCGCCCACCGGTCTGCGTCCGAGCACGAAGGCTGCCATCCAGGTCGCCGTCGCAACGAGTGCCGCGACGATCCTCGGCGAGATCATTTCACCGGATCGCTGGTACTGGGCGGTCCTGACGGCATTTCTCGTCTTCACCGGAGCGTCGACGCGTGGCGAAATTCTCTCCCGCGCAGGTCACCGAGTGGTCGGGACGATGGCGGGAGTGCTTGCCGGAGTTGTGTTGTCGGCGCTGGTCGGCACGAACCAGCCAGTGCAGGTGGTGCTGCTCGTCGTCTGCGTCTTCTTCGCGTTCTATCTCGCGCCCGTCGCCTACGCGTTGCTCTCGTTCTTCATCACCGTCATGCTCGCGATGCTCTACGGCTTGCTCGGAACTTTCAGCATCGAGGTCCTCGAGCTGCGGATTTACGAGACGGCGGCGGGCGGTCTCGTCGGAATCGCGTCGGCATACTTCATCTTCTCCACCGGAACCAGGTCGACGATGACCGCCAAGATCGACGAGTATCTGGACCAGATGACGGGCATCATCGACTCGAGCATTGCATCCGTCGTCGCCCCGGGTGGCGACACGAACCTCATCGTGGACATGCGCAAGCTCGACAATGCACTGAAAGACCTTGTGACGGCGGGTAAACCGCTGGAGCTCGGTCCAACGGCACGCACCAGGCGAGGCGCGAAACGTCTGCTGCGGATCATGACCGTCAGCAACAGGTCCTCGCACGCGCTCGCCCGGGCAGGCGTCGGCGCATCCCGTGCCGAACCGGAGACGGGGCCGTCCGAGGCCACAGCCGAGGCGCTGAAAGAAGCCGCCGAGGTGTCGAAGCGGACGATTGCCGACGTCAAGCGTGCCCTAGCCGGCGAGCGCGTCGATCCACCGGAGAAGCTCACCGAGACCTCGGCGACCGACGTGATGCTCGAATCTCCCAACACGCCAGGCCCGGTGCGCAGTGCAGTACGAAGCCTCAGCACCCTGAACCGCACGATGGGGGAGGTGTTCACCCGTGTCTGATCTTCTCGCGCGCACGGTCGCGCGGGTGCCTGCCCTGCAGTCCTACACTGACGGCCCGTTCGAGTTGCCCGCCGTGACGTTGACCGATCCGACCTGGTTGGCCGAGCGGGTCGCCGACACCGGGCACCGCTTCGGATGCTCCGATCTCTCGGTCGTCGGCACTCTCTGGTGGTACTCCACCAGTTCGACGCTGGTGTTTCTGACGGTGGCGTCGGCGATGGTCACCGGTCAGGTCAATGATCCTCGGTTGGCGGGACGCCACTGTTCGGTCGGACCGGAAGGCGACGTTCTCGGGGTGGTCGGCGGTGAGGCAATGGACGTCGGCGACGCCATCGAGCCGATGACGCGCGCCCTGGCCTCGATCATCGAGCCGCTGGCCGAGGTGTCGGCGACGAGGGAAAAAACGCTGTGGGCGATCGTCTCGGACTCCATCGCGAACCGCTGCCTCGACGTCGGGGCAGCGCTCGGTGACCGATCGCTCGGCAGCTTCTTCGCCACCGCGATCATCGGGCAGATGGGCTCCGCGCTGCCGAAGCCGCGATTCGTCGACGTGAACGGCAGGCCGTTCACGCAGCGGTGCTCGTGCTGCCTTCTGTACCGAACCGGTGTGGCCGGAATGTGCACCAGCTGCCCGCACCGGTCGCCGGAGGATCGACGCCAGGGACTCGAGTCGATCCTCTGACGCTCGGTAGTAGGGTGTCCGCATGACTCACCGGCCCGACGGGCGCGCGCGTATGCGTGGCGCGTCGGTCGGGGCTGCCTCCGGCGCGCTGAGCATCGCAGCCCACGGCGTCGGCGGCGGAGCGATGATGCCGAGTGAATCGGCGTTGGTGCTGCTGATCGTGGTGAGCGCCGCGGTCGGGGGCGCCGTCACGGTCCTCGGTGATCGTGTTCCGGTGATCGCCGTACTCGTCGTCGGCCAGGTCGTCGGGCACGCTGTCCTGGCCATTGCGAGCGAACACCACCACGGGTTGTCGCCGACCCCGACGATGCTGGCCGCCCACGCGGTGGCAACCGTCGTGTGCGCGTTGCTCGTTCGCGGTGCGGTTCTCGGATACGAGCATGCACTGTCCGTGCTGCGCAGAATTCTTCCGGTGCTTCCACTCGTCCTGCCCGTCCTCGACAACGGCGGACCGCGAAAGACGGAATATCGTTCGACTGTGGTGTTGCGGGTGCTCGTGTTGTCGGGCAACGCAACTCGTGGTCCACCTTCGGTTCTGAGTTCATAGTCCCAGGGCTTCGAGCCCTGATGGCACGTCCACGCACCCTCCGGGGCGCTTTGTCGTGTCATCAGGGCCGTGGACCCAACCTCAGACACGAATCGAGCACACCCATGTCCACGACCGAAATACCCACGTCTTCGACCTCGCCGCCCACGTCCAGACCGGCTCCCTCGCTGGTGATGCGGCTCCACTTCTACGCGGGCATCCTCATCGCCCCGTTCATCCTCGTCGCCGCCCTCACCGGCGGCCTCTATGCCCTTGCACCGACGATCGAGAACGTCGTCTACTCCGATCTGATCCACACCGACTCCACCGGCCCGACGAAGTCCGTCGCCCAACAGGTGGGTGCAGCGCGCGCCGTCCTGCCCGATCTGACGCTGAATGCAGTTCGGCCGTCCACCGAAGTCGGTGACACCACCCGCGTGATGTTCACCGATCCTTCACTCGGTGCGTCGGAACGGCGAGCAGTGTTCATCGATCCGGTGACAGCGACGTCCGTCGGCGAATCGGTGGTCTACGGCAGTAGCAACGCACTGCCGCTACGGACCTGGATCAGCGGCTTCCACCGTCACCTTCACCTCGGCGAGCCCGGTCGCATCTACAGCGAACTTGCCGCGTCCTGGATGTGGATCGTGGCTCTCGGCGGCGTGATCCTGTGGGTGCGACGGTACCGGCGCGGTGGCAGGCTGCTCACCGTCGACCGCTCGGTGACGGGTCGTTCACGCACGCGGAATTGGCATGGAGGCGTGGGGATCTGGATTGCCGTCGGGCTGATCTTTCTGTCCGCGACGGGCCTGACGTGGTCGAAATATGCGGGCGCCAACATCACCGAACTTCGGACGGCGTTGAGTTGGACGACACCGGCCACCGTGACGTCGATCTCGGGCGACTCGCCGGCGATGTCCGGGGACCATGCAGGACACAGCATGGGATCGATGGAATCCGTCGTCGACGATGTCCTGGCCTCCAACGTCGGGAGAATCGACTCGGTGCTGGGAACCGCTCGCGCCAACGGCATCGACGGCAAGGTCGAGGTGAGTGTTCCTACCGAGGCCGATACCGCCTTCGTCGTCAACCAGACACGGCAGCCGTGGGTGCTCTCGACCAGTTCGATCGCGATCGACGGCGCGAACAACTCCGTCGTCGACACCAACTCGTTCGCTGATTGGCCTCTGGCGGCAAAGCTTTCGGCCTGGGGTATCGCGCTGCACATGGGGATCCTCTTCGGGCTCGCCAACCAAATCGCGCTGGCAGTGCTTGCCGCCGCGCTGGTGACCGTGATCGTTCGCGGATACCTGATGTGGTGGCAACGTCGCCCGGTCTCCGCAGGCCCGCCCGCGCTCGGAGGGCTCGCCAGGCTACCCAAGTGGCAGATCGTGTCGATCGCTGCCGGAACCCTTCTGCTCGGCTGGTATGTACCGCTTCTCGGAATCAGTCTGCTCGCATTCCTTGCACTCGACGTCGTCCTCGGACTGCGTCTTCGCACAAACTCGGGGGAGATCTCATGAAAACGTTTGCCGCTCTTGTCTTTGCCACACTCTTCCTCGCCGGTTGCAGCGCCGAAACACCGAAGACCGAGGCCGACTCCGTGACCGTCCGCGAGGCCTGGATCAAGTCCGTCGACACCGGAATGACGTCGGCATTCGCCGAGATCCAGAACACCGGAACCGAGCAGATTCGGGTGGTGTCGGCGCAGACGTCGGCATCGCCGATGATGGAACTACACGAAATCGTTGCCAGTGCAGACGGTTCGATGGTGATGAAGCCCAAGGAGGGTGGATTCGCCGTTGCCGGCGAGGAGACGAAGGTCCTGCAGGCAGGCGGTGATCACCTCATGCTGATGGATGTGTCGTCGCCATTGACGCCGGGGAGCGACGCGGACATCACGCTGACATTGGAGGACGGATCGACCACATCGTTCACCGCGCAGGTCCGCGAGTTCGCGGGCGCCCAGGAAAATTACGGTGGCTGAGCGGATTCCACGTCCGTCCGGAATCAGTAGGCGACGCCTCCTCGGCGGAGGTGGCGTCGCCGCCCTGGGTGCCGCGGGTATCGCCTACGGGGTTACACGGGATCCGCAGAACGAGACCTTCGGACGCAGCGTCACACCGTTTCACGGGAAACATCAAGCTGGAATCTCCACGCCCCCACAGGCTCACGGCACATTCGTCGGGCTCGACCTGATGCCGGGTGCACGCCGGGCCGACGTGGTGGCAGTCCTGCGAATGTGGACGACGGATGCAGCGCGGTTGACTCAGGGTTCACCGGCGTTGGCCGACACCGAGCCTGAACTGGCCGCCGATCCGGCGGGCCTGACGATCACCGTCGGCCTCGGGCGCGGTGCATTCGAGGCGGCCGGCGTCGAATCGCCGGTCGATGCGCTACCCGCCTTCGGTATCGACCGTCTCGAAAGTGCCTGGAGTGACGGTGATCTGCTGCTTCAGATCTGCGCCGACGATCCGGTGCCTGCCGCGCATGCGCTCCGGGTGCTCACCAAGAACGTCCGATCGATGGCGTCGATCCGGTGGGTGCAACGCGGGTTTCGGTCCGCCCGTGGGTCGAAATCTGCCGGCACTACGATGCGAAACCTCATGGGTCAGGTCGACGGCACGGTGAATCCCGATCCGGCACTCGATTTCGATGCACTCGTCTGGAACCCGGAAGGTGGTACGTCGATGATCGTTCGGCGGATCGCTGTCGAGATGGACACGTGGGACGAACTCGACCGAGGTGGAAGAGAATTCGCCGTGGGCCGGACGCTCGATACCGGTGCACCGCTGACAGGTGTGTCCGAGCACGACGAGGCCGACTTCGACGCCACCGACCGCTTCGGTGTCCCGGTGATTTCACCGGCGTCGCACATCGCACGGGCACGTCATACCCATGACGGCGAACGGTTCTTCCGGCGCGCCTACAACTACGACGAAGCTCCGATTGCCGGTGCTACCAGCAACTCCGGACTGATTTTCGCGGCCTACCAGCGCGATATCGAGAGTCAGTTCGTGCCGGTACAACGCAGGCTCGACGAGCACGATGCGCTCAACGAGTGGACGACGCCGATCGGATCGGCAGTGTTCGCCATCCCGCGGGGCGTAGCCGAAGGCGGATATGTGGGGGAGGAGTTGGTATAGCCGTGTGTGCGTAGTACCTGCGGGGACCTACTACGCGCACACGGGCGCGAAGCGCATCACGGAACCCACCAATTTCCGCCGCCGCGGACGACCGTGAATCCGCCGGGGATATCGGTCCACGCCGAGACGTCGCCCGACCCGGTTCGGATCGGCCCGGTGTTCAGTGGGCCGGGGAACGCGACGCCGCCGACCTGGGTGGTGTTGTTGAACCAGTTGATCGCGCAGTTGCACCAGTCGTTGAGCGTGAAGTCGGTCAGGCCCGGCAGGTACGGGTCGGTGCGGACGAAGATCGGCTGGTTGATGAACGCCTGATCCCAGCGCCACTCGATGACGGCGGCCGGGTCGAATCCGATGGTCGCGCTGATCGCCCCCGCAGGCACGAACTGGGCCGGACGCGCCTGCGCGGAGCTAGCCCCCAGCAACGCCGTCGTAAGCACGGCGAACACGGAAAGCAGGGCTGCGGCGATGCGGGTGCGTCGCTTGTTCATGGATCAAGACCTCTCGGGGGTGTGCGGTGTCGCACTGATGTCGGCTCGCAGGGATATTACCGGAGCGAAGGATCCGGTGGCGGGCCGAGCGTCGCGTGGCCCACGTAGCCTCGAGGGGTGACGTCGTTCAGATCTGTATTAGCTATGTCCGCTGCCGCGGCCGTCCTGTTGGGTGGCTGCGCCGGCGGTTCAACCGAGCCGAAAGCTCCGGCGCCTGCCGTCCCCGATCAGGTGACGGTCGCCAATCGCTCGTACACGCCGCAGTCCATCACGATTCCGGTCGGCGGCACCGTCACCTGGGTGTTCGACGATGGAGGCATGGCGCACGACGTCGTGGCCGACGACAAAGCGTTCCGTAGTCCACTGATGGAGTCGAACTCCTTCAAGCACACGTTCACCGAACCCGGCACGTTCACCTACCACTGCACACCGCATCCCGACATGACGGGAACCGTGATCGTCACTCCCTGATCGACCCTGCGCAAAGGCACGTGCGTTTGCGTGGGTGTGTGGGCGCGTGGGTGCGTGGGCGCGGGGTGCGCAAAGGCACGTGCGTTTGCGGGGGAGGTCAGGGCAGCGTGCGGATGAACTCGAACACCGCCGGTGTCACTGCGGGGTTCGCGCTGACGACGCCGTTGACCACTCCGATCGTGGCGCCGAGTGCAGCACCGGGAATGCATCCAACGAAGAGGAACAGCACGCATCCGACTGCCGCGCCGATGCCGGCGCCGATGCCTCCGGTCACCGAACCGCCGTTCTGCCAGCCGATCTGGATTTGCGTCACCAGATCTTGATACGCAGCCGGGCTGTAGACCGGATGCACGAGCGACGGCAGTCCCGGCGTGACCGTCAAGGATCGCCCGTCGGCACCGACCGCCGCGGCGACGGGGTAGCGAGCGCCGTCGACCGAATAGGCCAACGGAATCGTGGTCAACACCGCGCCCGCGTTGTCGACGATCGACACCGCAGCGCCGTCCGAGTCGAGACGGAACGCGCCTGCGTCGAGAACCGTGTGGACGGAGGCGCCGTCGGAGGCGATCGAGTAGCCGACTGGTGTGGGTTCGGCCTGCGCGGTCCCGACGGTCGTCGCCGCGAGTGCCACCGTCGCGAGTGCCGTGATTGCTGCTTTGTAGTGCATGTCTGCTCCACTCTCGTGCCGGGGCGGTGACGGTCTTCGTCGATGGTGAGCCGCGGAGGCTGCCGATGGTCGGGATCTGCGTTCGTTCATCCGAATCGGGTGAACGGCCTGAAGATATTGGTTGTGAACCCTGGGTTTACAAGATAGCCTGTAGATGTGAACCAAAAGTTGTCAGACCTCGATCCGGGTGACAAGTCCACCGACATCGGCGACGAGCGGATTCGTCGCCACGACGCTCTCCTGGCATTGCAGGCTGCACTGGAGAACGAAGCTCGCGTCGAACGCGAGGCGACCGAAGCAACGGCGGCGGCGGCGTCGACGGCAATGTGGCTCGGTGCGAGCCTGGCCGACCTCGCCTCCGTCACCGGCCGTACGCGTCAGGCAGCCCGGAAACGGTGGCCGACGCTCGGTGAGATTCATCGACGCCGCGTATGGCTCGGCAATCACGTCGACGAGATCAAGTGGGCCGTATCGGTCGTCCTTGCCAGTGAGGCGGAGATCGAACTGCCCGACAGAGGCATGTTCGAGGAGCTGCGGACTCTGAGTGTCGCGGTCGAGGCGGACTTCGACGAATCTGCCGTGCAGCAGGATTCGGAACCTGCCCGGCGCTGGCTCGAACTGGCGCGGCTGCTCGACGAAGTCCTTCGTGGCATCGTCGACGCCGCTACGCCGACCACGGGTCAAGCCGAGTTCGCCGTGTTCGGGGCCAAGGGGGTTATCGGCTACTACGACCTCGCGTCGAACAAGCAGGATTCGGACTCCGCCCTCGCCTAGGCTGGGCGGATGGCAATGATGGTGACGCGCGCGCTCGCTGCGCCCGCGTCGGTGGCAGCGGCTGTCGTCGCGGCCGGTGTCGTGCTGTACGTCCGAGATCCGGCGACATCGTCGTACATTCCGTGTCCCTTTCATGCACTGACGGGACTGTGGTGCCCGGGATGCGGTACAACGCGAGCAGCCGGTGATCTGGTGCGAGGCGATGTGTCGGCGGCGCTGTCGTCGAACGTCTTGGCGGTGCTGTTGTTCGGTATCGGTGTCGCCGCGTGGATGCTGTGGGTCGGAGCCCGCGTGCGGGGTCGGCCACTCGGTTTCGGCCGTCCGCCGCTGTGGTTCGTCGTGACCGGGCTCGTCGTGTCGGCGGCGTTCACAATAGTGCGGAATCTTCCCGTGGGAAACATGCTCGCTCCGTGAGAAAGGACAACCGACCGTGTGGATGGAAGTGTTCGGAGTAGTGGTGCTCCTCGGAGCGTTGGTGGTGCTCGTTCCCACCGCCCGCCGAGTCTTCAGGAAGGGTGACGACGAATGACCGATTCCTTGAAAGCGCGCGTGCGCGCGAAGCTGCTCGACCAGCTGGACAGCGACGGTGCGACCGACGCCGAAGTGGCCGAGGGTGACGATCCGCGCTTGAATGCCATCAGTGCCGATCTCGCCGCTCTGGACGAGGTGGAGGACGGCGATCCGCTGTTGGATGAGCTTGCGACGAGGTATTGGGTGCCGTGATGGGCTCTGCCCCCGTGTGCGCGTAGTAGGCGCCCAGACCTACTACGCGCACACGGGTGCATCGCGCATCATCTAGTATCTATGTTGTGTCCAAGCTGCCGTCCGCCTCCGAGCAGGCCTATCTGACCGTCAAGGAAATGATCGTCACCGGTGAACTCCCCGGCGGCGAGCTGGTCAGCGAAGGCGACATCGCCACCGCCATGGACGTCAGCCGCACTCCGGTTCGTGAAGCGTTCCTACGCCTGCAGGTCGAAGGCTGGATGCGGCTCTACCCCAAACGCGGCGCCCTCGTGGTTCCCATCGCTGCCGGTGAGGCCGAGCACGTCGTCTCCGCCCGCAGACTCGTCGAAGCCGGAAGTGTCGCGACCGTCGTCGCCGATGACCGGACCCGAACCGCGCTGGTCGCCGACCTGCGCGTCAGTCTCGAACGCCAACGAGCCTTGGCGGCCGACGGCACACGCGCCGACTTCAGCGAGGCCGACGCAGACTTCCATCGACTCATCGTCCGAGCCGGAGGCAACCCGCTGCTCGACGCCTTCTACGCGGGTCTTCGTGAACGGCAGCGCCGGATGACGACGCACTCGCTCGCCCGCGAACCGGCGCAGATCTCACGGATCGTCGAGGATCACGCGCACCTGGCGGATCTGATCGAAGCGGCGAACGCGGACGAATTCTCAGTGGCGGTCGATGCCCACATGCGCCGCACACACGGACTGAACGAAGGAGGTCAACGATGACTCTCACCCAGAATGTGGACACGAGAACCGGGCGGTGGATCCTCGTCGCCGCCGGCATGTTCGCGGTCGCCTGGGGCGGCAACGAATTCACTCCGCTGCTGGTGATGTACCGGCTCGAGCACGGGTTCTCCGCCGTCACCGTCGACACGTTCCTGTTCGCGTACGTCATCGGGATCATTCCGGCCTTGCTCGTCTTCGGTCCGCTCTCGGACCGAATCGGTCGACGGCCGGTGATGCTGCCGGCGACGATCGTTGCTGCCGCCGGCTCCGTCCTGATCGCGTTCGGCGCCGACACAGCCGTCGTCCTCTTCGCCGGTCGCGTGCTCAGCGGCGTCGCGCTCGGCATCGGAATGGCCGTCGGGGGTAGCTGGGTCAAAGAGCTCTCGGCGCTCGATGCCGACGCGGTTCCGGGAGCGGGAGCGCGGCGCGCAGCGATGAGTCTGACGTCCGGGTTCGCTCTCGGTGCCGGAGTTGCCGGAGTTCTCGCTCAGTGGGCGCCGTGGCCGACGCATCTCGCGTACGCCGTCCATGTCGGAATCTGCGTCGCCGCCGGACTTGCGATGGTGTCCGTTCCGGAGACTCGTCCCGCGGTTCCGCGCGAGCACCGTCGGCGCCTTCTCGACGACGTGAAGATCCCGGCGGCATCGCATCGTCGATTCCTGCTCGTCGTGGTTCCCCTCGCCCCGTGGGTGTTCGGTGCGGCGAGCGTCGCCTACGCGGTGCTGCCGTCGCTGATGGCCGATCGCAGCGGCGGTCACCCCGTCGCGCTGTCGGCGCTCATGTCTGTCATCGCGCTCGGAGCGGGCTTCGCGATCCAGGCCGTCGGGCGGAAGATCGATACCCCGAATGCTGCTCGCGGAGCGCTGGTGGCACTGACGATCCTCGTGGTCGGCATGCTGCTGGCCGCCTGGGCCGCATCGGTTCTGACGATCGCGGCAGCGCTGATCGCCGCTGCCGTGCTCGGGTGCGCCTACGGGATGGCCCTGGTCTCGGGTCTGCAGGAAGTGCAACGCATTGCCGGCCCCGACGACCTCGCCGGACTGACGGCTGTCTTCTACTCACTGACGTATCTCGGGTTCGCCGTACCGGCGATTCTCTCCGCGCTCACCGAGGCGTGGCCCGACGCGATCACCTACCCGAGAATTTTCGTTTTCGGGGCGCTGATGGCAGCGCTCTGCTGGATCTTCGTGCGGCTGCGTTCCACCTCCCACCTTCCGGCGGAAGCGTCTAAGATCACCTGACTATGTCGGAGTCCCCACCTGCGCGAAGTCGACGGGTTCCGCCCGCAGTGCCGGTGACGGGCGCGCTTCAGTGGGATTGGCGCGAAAGCTACGTCGTGTTACTGGCATTCGTCGTTCCCGGGTGGTTGCTGGTTCACGTTCCGGTACTGGTCCCCGCGGTGTTCGGTGCGCTTCTCGCAGCGGGCGTCGGCATGCGAGTGCGCCGGATTGCCGAGTGGTGGACGGTGCTCCGATCGGGCGAGGTGGCCGTCGTCGACAGTGCGTCGTCAACGTCGGTCGGTGCATCCACGCGGAGGCTCTCGCATGCCACCGGGTGGCGGGTGCACCGGGGATGGTTCACCGGCGACATCACCGAATCCGTCGTCTCGTACACCATCGCCGGCGAGCAACGACGCTTGGAAATTCGGGGACTGCCGTACACCTCGGGCATCGTTCTCGCGCATCCACTGACCCCGAAAGCGCAGTGTGTCAGCGACTTGCCGTTCGATCTGCGGCCGACGGACGGAGGCCGGTGGTCGGCGTCGGTGCCGGAGAAATTCTGGCCCGGCGCGTGCGCGACCGTCGGGTTGTACGGGTTTCTGGTGGTCGGAGCTGTGATCAGCGCTCGACATCTGTGGTTCTGAGTCTAGGATCAGCTGTGCCCGAATCTGGATCGGAAGAAACCGTCGACGAGCGTCTCGCGCGCCTCGAACGTGAACTGGCCGAACTCCGTGCCTCACGCAGACCTGAGCCGAACCACTCGGGCCCGACGGTGCTCGGGCCGTTCACCGGTAGCAATGTCGACCTCGACGGTGTCCTCGGTGCCGGCAAGGCCGACCAGGTCAGGTCGATACTCGAGCAGTTCGGCGCCGGCCGGTTTTCGGCGGGCGGATTTGCCGGCAACCGGTTCGGAGGGGCTTTCGGTGCGCCTGCTCCGGCGGAGATCAAGTATCTCGCCGACCCGCCGCGCCGCGTCCCTCTCGCGTTTCGCCTGGCCGCGCTGTCGTGGAAATGGTGGGAAGCATTCGCGGTCCTGATGACTCTCGTCGCACCGATCGCCGTGTGGCTCTTCCTGCCGATGACACTGCCGATACCGTTCCTCGGGCTGCTGCTCGTCGTCGCGGTACTGCGTCTGCGTAGCCTGGGCAACAGGTCAGCGGTGCTGAAATGGGGCAAGGTCGCCACGGTCACCGCGGTGAATCAAGTGTCGGTCGGCACCTACTTCAGCGGCGTCACCTACAACAACGTTCGGCTCGCCCAGGCACGCGGCTGGGATGTCGAACGGCGGTGGTACAGCGGCCCGGGCCACACCACCGATATCGATTACACCGTCGACGGAATCGCAGGTCAGATCCGCATGCGCGGGCTGCCCTACACCTCGGGCGTGATCCTCGCGAGTATCAAGGATCCGTCGAAAGCTCTGTGTGTCAGCGATTTTCCGTACGACCTCGACGTTGACTCGAACGGAAACTGGGTGCCGTCGGTGCGTCCCGCCGTCTGGATCGGTGCGTGCGCGACGATTCTGCTCTATGCCGGATTGGTGGCAGGCGCGGTCCTGTCGATCTCCGCGACCTGGCTCAGCTGACCACTTTCTCCTTGATCTCGTTCTTGAGGACCTTGCCGAGCTTCGAACGCGGCAGATCGTCCCAGACGTGAATGTTTTTGGGCGTCTTGACGCTTCCGATGCGCTTCTTCACGAACGCGATGATCTCGTCGGCATCGACCGTGGCGCCCGCGCGTGGCTGCACGACGGCAACGATCCGCTCACCCCACTTCTCGTCGGCGACGCCGATGACTCCACAATCCTGAATGTCGGGATGCTCCATCAGTGCCTGCTCGACCTCGATCGAGTACACGTTGAATCCGCCGGTGATGATCATGTCCTTGGCGCGATCGACGATGTGCAGGAAGTTGTCCTCGTCGAGGTAGCCGATGTCGCCGGTGTGGTGCCAGCCGTACTTCGACGCCTCGGCGGTGGCGTCGGGATTCTTGTAGTAGCCGGCCATGACGAGCGAACTCCGCACGACGATCTCGCCGCGCTCGCCTGCAGGGAGTAGCCGCCCGTCGGCGTCCATGGCAGCGACCGTGACGAGTGGTGACGGCTTTCCGGCGGACGAGAGACGCTCGCGCGCAATGGAACCATCGTCTCTGAAATGGTCCGAAGGGGACATCGTCGAGATCATCATCGGAGCCTCGGACTGCCCGAACAATTGGGCCATGACCGGGCCGATCGCCACCAGAGCGTCGGCGAGCCGCGAGGCCGAGATCGGGGCTGCGCCGTACCAGAAGCACTGCAGGGAGCTGAGATCGGTGACTGCCAGCTCCTCGTGGGCAAGTAGCATGTAGATCAATGTCGGCGGCAGGAACGTGTGGGTGACGTTGTGCTTCTCGATTGCATGCAGAAATGCTGTGAGGTCCGGTTTCGGTAGTACGACGATTTCGCCGCCGTGCGTCATGATGGGGAAGCACAGGACTCCCGCGGCGTGGGTGAGCGGCGCAAGCGCCAGATACACCGGCCTGGTGGGAAACGGGTAGCTCATGAGAGTGATCGCCGACATCGTCTCGAGGTTGTGGCCGGTGAGCATGACGCCCTTGGGTTTTCCGGTGGTGCCGCCGGTACCGACGAGCATGGTGACGTCGTCGAGCG
>NZ_JAHFVG010000027.1 GCF_023264675.1 Rhodococcus sp. (in: high G+C Gram-positive bacteria) | reverse complement strand
GAGAGCATTGGAATCACGGTGGCCGATGTCCATCGACACTCGCTCGATGACTTCACCGCCGACGCTGTACCCCAGGAGGACGAACTTCGTGCCGTCGCCACATTTGGTCTTGTACTCGTCGAGCAGACGATTGGTCGAGGCGACACCTTCGAGGGTCGACTTCTGGTACGGGTCCACATCGGAGAGGACCTCGAGACCGTAGGTGGATGGATACGGAACATAGAGCCATCCGACCGAACCGGGGTTGGCGCTGTTGGCCTGCCCCGTCGGGAGTGTGACATTTCCCACCCAGTTGGAAATCGGCGACCGTGGCTCCTCGTTGAGAGGGTCCCGATCGGCGTCGGAATCGGTTGCGCCCGATACCGCAAGCATCAACACGTCCGGGCAGTCCTGCGCGTAATTGTTCGGGTCGATGTTCGGCTCGTCGGAAGAACTGGAGCCGCTGTCGGCGGATCCCGAATCCGCTGAACCCGAATCCGGGGCCGCGGAGGCGGCACCTGGCACGATCAGCAGCAGCGTTGCCGCCAGCGAGATGGACACGGACAGCAGAGAGCCAGCACGTAATCGGCGCCGCATTGATAGATCCTTCCCCAGAACTGAATTTCTTCGAACACGCCAGCAGCGCCGGGCAATTCCCACCCCGGCCGGACGCCACGATGGAAACGTACCCCTTTCAGGGCTATCTGTAGATATGCGATGTGAACGAAGACATTCGCCGAGGTAATTGTTGGGAAATGCCACTATTGCGCAGAAGCGATTTCGAGACCGCGATTCGAACTGCGGGGGCGCTGGGTCTAAACTGTCGACGTGGTCATCTTCTTCGAGGTACTGCTCGCGCTTGCCGCAGTCGCCATCATCGCGTTCTCGCTCTATGTCGTCTACCGCTTGGTCACCGACGAATCGTGACCGATCGCGCAGCCGACGAACCGGACGACACTCGGTCTGCCAACGAGGCCATTGCCGAGGCAGCCGAGAAGTTCGCGTCGACGTCGACGCGCAATATCCCCGGTCTGCCGGATCTTCCGCATCCGGAGGACACGGCCAATCTTCGGCTCGGCCCTGACCTGAACCCGGCTCTGCTCGCACTGCTGCCGCTGGTCGGAGTCTGGCGTGGTGAAGGCGAGGGGCGTGATCCCGAGTCCGGTATCGAATATCCATTCGGTCAGCAAATCGTCGTCTCGCACGACGGTGGTGCCTACCTGAGCTGGGAATCACGCTCGTGGCGGCTCGACTCCGACGGCAACTACGCCCACCCGGATCTTCGTGAGGTCGGGTTCTGGCGTGTCAGTGGCGGCGAAGGCGTCAAAGGCGTGGAGAACGAAGAAGTACTCGAATTGCTGCTGACCCACAGCACCGGCCTCGTCGAGCTGTACTACGGCCACGCACTCAACCAATCCTCATGGGAACTGGCCACCGACGTAGTCATCCGGTCCACATCGGGTGCGCTCGTCGGAGGTGCCAAGCGGCTCTACGGCATCGTCGAGGGTGCGGACCTCGCGTACGTCGAGGAGCGTATCGGCGCCGACGGTGAGCTCGCGCCGCGTCTGTCTGCGCGCCTCTCGCGCTACATCGGCTGACCGGTATCGGTTCTCCCTGACAAGCGAACGACCCCCGAGCCTTACCTGCTTGGTGCAGGTATCGGTCGGACAGACCGATGGCTCGGGGGTCGGGTAGCTGCCGGGGATTCGCTCGCCGCTCGCGCGGGGGTGAATCCGTCAGCGGTAGCGGCTAGCTGGCAGCCACCTCACGCGTCCTAGAGTTCATCAACTTCAGACCACCTCCTCTCTCGTGTACGGCCCAAAGTACGCCGGGATCCCACGCTCCGCAACGCATTTTCGTCGGCACCGTCATGCACTGTGGTCGTCGACGAGTGTTCGATCTCTATCACCTGGTCAGCACAGGTATCAGCAGGCAATTGATGGGTCACGAGCACGACGGTTCGCGAGCGATCCACCACCGTGTCGTCGCGGTCGAGCAGTGCCCGAAGCAGGTCGGCGCCGCCCGCGTCGTCGAGGTGTTCGGTCGGCTCGTCCAGCAGCAGAACCGGTGCATCGGAGAGCAAAGCCCGGGCGAGCAGGAGCCGTCGTCGCTGGCCTCCCGAGACCGCGCGAGCTCCGCCGACCAGGATCGTCTCGACACCGTCGGGCAGCTCCGAGATCCAGTGTCCAAGCCCGACGCCGACGAGCGCCGCGGTTGCCTCGTCCGCGCCGATATCGCCGCGAGCCACCCTGAGGTTCTCGAGGATCGATGTCTCGAAGATGTGCGCGTCCTCGGCGAAGAACCGCGCGCCGTCCACCGCCATCTCCGACGGAAGAAGACCGGCGAGCTGCATGAGAAGCGTCGTCTTGCCCGAACCGCTCGGGCCGACGACAGCGATTCGGCTACCGGGATCCACCTCGACGGAAACGTCGAGTGTCCGCTGGCGGCTCGCTCGGCTCGGTCGGGTGCTGTCCAGGGTCGCGACGATTCGCGACGCCGAGAGTCGGGCCTTCGTCAACGCGACGGCCGCCCCCGGAAGGGCTGTGGTGGCCTCGAACGCAGCCAACGGCACCAGCACGAGAATCGCCAACGCCATCGGCGTCATGCCCCCGGGCGAACCTCCGTCCGTCCCGTACAGCGCAATGCCCACCGACAGTGACCCGAGCACCGACGCTCCGATCGACAGTGGGAGCGCAGCATCGGCGAACGCGCCGGGAATCGCCGCCCGGTCCCGCGCACGCACCGACCGACGATTCGACGACGACGCTGCGGCAAGGGTCTCACCGAGCCTTCCGGCCACCCGAAGCTCGGCGCCGTGATCCAGTGCCAGTACCGCCGCTTCCGTGAACTCCACTCGAGCAGCCGATCCCTCGGTTTCGGCGAGCTCCGCTGCCCGCCCTGCCAGGATCGGGGCGACAACTCCTGCCACCACGAGCGCGAGGAAGAGGATCGAGGCCGCGGCCGGCGAGAAGACGGCAAGCACTCCGACAGCGGCCACCATCATCACCACGGACACGCAGATCGGGACGATCGCCCGTACGACGACGTCTCCGAGTGCGTCGATATCGGCCCCTGCCCGGGCAATCAGGTCGCCGCGGTGAAGTGCAACCGTCGCGGCCGGGTCTCCTTCGGCGAGCGTGCTGTACAGCCGTGTGCGTGCCGAAACCATCCCTCGCAGAGCAGCATCGTGGGTGGCGAGACGTTCGAGATAGCGGAAGACGCCACGCGATATTCCGAGTGCACGCACTGCCACGACCGCGACTGTCAGATCGAGAACGGGCGGCATCTGCCACGCCCTCGTGATCAGCCACGCGGACACCGCCGCCAGAGTCAACGCACTGCCGAGTGTGGCCACGCCGGCAGCGACCGCCATCAACACGTGTTTGGGTGAAAGCTCGAACAGACCGAGCGCTCGCCGCAGATCAGTGGTCATGATGCGCACGTACCTCCACCACGGTGTCGGCGGCGTCGAGAACGGCCTGCCGGTGCCCGACGACGACGACGGTCCGTCCCCGAGCGGCCAGCGAGCGGATCGCCCCCAGCACTCGCTCCTCGCTGCGCGCATCGAGGTGAGCCGTGGGTTCGTCGAGCATCACGATCGGCGCCGACGACGTGAACGCACGCGTGAGCGCGAGCCGCTGGAGTTGCCCTAGCGAGAGGCCAACTCCCCCGGATCCGACCACCGTGTCCCAACCCTGGGGAAGTTCACGGAGCACCTCGGTGAAACCTGTTGCAGCACATATCTCGTCGAGCCGATCATCCGATGTCCGTGTGCCGGTCAGCGTCAAATTCTCGGCAAGGGTTCCCGGCAACAGCACCGGTCGCTGGGGAAGCCACGTCACCTGCCTCCACCACGACGACTGCTCGATGTCGCCGAGTTCGACGCCACCGACGGTGACCAGTCCTTCGGTCGGCGTGGTCAACCCGAGGAGAATGTGCAGCGCAGTGGACTTTCCACTTCCGTTGGCACCGGCGAGGACGGTGACAGTTCCGGGTTCGAACACGGCATCGAGTCGATGCGGAGCCGATCCACCCCTGGCATCCGCCGAGACCGTGGACATCACGATGCGCGCGCCTACAGCATCGACCGACCTCGTGCCGGAGGACTGCTGCGGCTGCCGATCCAGCACCCCGAATGCTCGGTCTGCCGCCGCAACTCCGTCCTCGGCAGCATGGAACTGTGCGCCGACCCGGCGAAGCGGCACGTATACCTCGGGCGCGAGAACGAGGGCGATGATGCCTGCCTCCAGTGCCATGTCGCCGAAGACCAACCGCAGTCCGATGCTCACCGCGACGAGCGCCACACACAGCGTCGCGAGCAGCTCGAGCACCATCGACGACAGGAACGCGATCTTCAAGGCGCGCATCGTCGCCGACCGATGAGCCTCGCCGAGCGCCCGTACCCGCGCCGCCGGTCCGCGCTCGCGCCCGAGCGCCCGAAGCGTCGGGAGCCCAGCCAGCAGATCGAGCAGTTGCGCGGACAACCTCGTCATCGATTCGAGGGTCTTCACCGCTCTGCCCTTGGTGAGCAGACCGATGAGGATCATGAAGATCGGAATGAGGGGCAGCGTGAACAGGATGATGAGTGCCGAGGTGAGATCCTGCGTGAAGATGACGACGAGAGTCAACGGGGTAAGTGTCCCGGCGAGAACGAGCGAAGGCAGGTAGCCCGTCAGGTACGGAGCGAGTCCACCGAGGGCTCGCGTCACGACGGTCTGAATCGAATCCCGTTCGAAGTCGAGGTGACGAGGGTCCATTCTCGATGCCACACTCAGAACGTCGTTTTCGAGCTCTTCGACGATCTCCGACGCCAACCGATGGCTGTATCGCGACTGCAACCAGGTCGCGATCGTTCTGATGACGATCGCTCCGAACAGGATCCACAGCTCACGGGACCAGTCACCGATGGTACGAGCGTCGGTGGTGATGACCCCTGCCAGCACCGTCCCGATCATCACCGCGCTGACGATGATCCCCGCGGTGTCGACGAGGGATGCTACGACGGTCAGTACCAGGTACTTTCGCGCCGACCGCGAGTAGCGCATCAAGCGAGGGTCGACCGGGCCGCGCGAGGTCCGCTGGGTGGTGGTCACGCCGAACGACCGAGCGACAATCCGATCGACTCCGGAATGTGCGCGGTGGAGATGCGCTTACGGAACACCCAGTAGGTCCATGCCTGGTAGCCGACGACCACCGGGGCGACGAATGCCGCGGCCCACGTCATGACCTTCAATGTGTACGGGCTCGACGATGCGTTGTCGACGGTGAGGCTGAACGCCGGATCCGTCGTCGACGGCATGACCGCCGGAAAGAGCGAACCGAACAGCAACACGACCACCGAGATGACAGCGAGGGTGGTGAAGACGAACGCCCATCCCTCACGCACACGGGTGGTGAGCACGACGACCGCGATCAACGACGCCGCTGCGATACCGACCATGATCCACGTCCAGTTCTTTCCGTACGCCAGTTGGGTCCACAGTGCGAATCCGCCGCCGACGACAGCAGCTGGAATCGACAACCGCACAGCCAGTTTCACGGCATCCTCGTGCACGTCACCCGATGTCTTCAGCGCGATGAACACAGCGCCGTGCAACGCGAACACCAACGCCATTGTTGCACCGCCGAGCAGCGCATAGGGCCCGAGTAGGTCGAAGAACCCGGCCGTGACCTTCTTGTTCTCGTCGATCGCGACGCCGCTGACGATGTTCGCGAAGGCAACTCCCCACAGCACCGCCGGGATCCACGAGCCGACACCGATGCCGACGTCGCACCACCGTCGCCACTGTGGATCGTTGATCTTGCCCCGATATTCGATGGCGCAGATACGCAGGATCAATGCCACCAGGATCAGCAGCAGCGGCAGATAGAACCCGGAGAACAGGGTCGCGTACCACTCGGGGAAGGCCGCGAACAGTGCACCGCCCGCAGTGATCAGCCAGACCTCGTTGCCGTCCCACACCGGACCGATCGTGTTGAGAACGGCTCGTCGCCGTTTCTCACCGACCTCCGGGTCGGCGTGGCGTCCGAGGATCGGCATCAGCATTCCGACACCGAAGTCGAATCCTTCGAGCACGAAGTAACCGACGAACAGAACTGCAATTGCCACGAACCAGAATTCGACGAGTCCCATGGTCTCTTTCCTCAGTAGGCGAACGACAGTGGCGCGGTCTCGTCGTCGTCCGACTCGTCCGGCGCGTGCGGATGTTCGTCGTGCTCCAACGGTCCTTCGACGACATAGCGGCGAATGAGGAAGAACCAGACGCAGCCGAGGGCCGCGTAGAGCAACGTGAACGTCGTCAGTGATGCGATGACCAGACCCACAGGGTGATCGGACACGCCCTGATCGACGGTCAATCTGATCTGGTCGATACCGGTCAGGTTGGGGGCGACCACCCAGGGCTGTCGACCCATCTCGGTGAAGATCCAGCCGGCACTGTTGGCGAGGAACGGCGTCGGGATTGCCGCGATCGAGAGCCACGAGAACCACTTCTGGTCGGGCACCCTGCCGCCGCGGGTCACCCACAGTCCGGCAAGGGCCAAGAGCGCAGATCCCGCAGCGAGCCCGATCATCATCCGGAACGCCCAGTAGGTGACGAACAGGTTCGGCTTGTAATTGCCCGGCCCGAACTGCTGCTCGTACTGGTCCTGCAACTGGTTGACGCCCTGGACTGTTGCACCGAAGTCGTTCTCGGCGAGGAACGATGTCAGGCCCGGGATGGAAATCAGGTGGGTGACGCTCTCGCAGTTGTTGTGCGTTCCGACGGTCAGCAGCGAGAACGACGCGCTGGTTTCGGTGTCGCACAACGATTCTGCGGAGGCCATCTTCATGGGTTGCTGCTCGAACATCAGCTTGCCCTGAAGGTCGCCGGTGATCGCGAGCGCACCGCCTGCAACGATCATGACCACGAAGGACAACCGCGCTGCCGGGCGAAACATGCTGCGTGAGTCCTTGTCTCGCTTCTGCCGAGCCTCGCGGACCATCCACCACCCCGAAATCCCGGCGACGAATGTGCCTGCCGTCAGGAATGCTCCTGCCACGGCGTGAGGGAATGCGGCCAGTGCCGTGTTGTTGGTCAGCAGTTCCCAGATGCTCGTCAGTTCGGCGCGTCCGGTATCGGGGTTGTACCGAGCACCGACGGGATGCTGCATCCACGAATTGGCGGCGATGATGAAGTACGCGGACGCGTTGACACCGATTGCGACGAGCCACATCGTCGCGAGGTGAACAAGTTTCGGAAGCCGTCCCCACCCGAAGATCCACAGGCCGAGGAACGTCGATTCGAGGAAGAACGCGACGAGACCTTCGAGAGCGAGCGGTGCGCCGAAGACGTCACCGACGAACCTCGAATATTCACTCCAGTTCATTCCGAACTGGAATTCCTGCACGATGCCGGTAGCGACACCGAGCGCGAAGTTGATCAGGAAGAGTTTGCCGAAGAACTTGGTCAGTCGGTACCAGGAGTCCTTCTTGGTGACGACCCACATGGTCTGCATTGCCGCGACGATCGGCGCGAGTCCGATGGTCAGCGGAACGAGAATGAAGTGGTAGACGGTGGTGATTCCGAACTGCCATCTCGAGACGTCCAAGGCGTCCATGAGCTACTCCGAACTCTTCTGCCCGCGGGAAAGGTAACCGCAGTCACCGCTGCACAAGGGGCTTGCTGCAGCGAGTTCGAGAGTACTACTACGCGTAGTAGTAGCTCAAGCGTCGAGCTCCTCGTCACCTATCGTTTCGACCGCCAGATCGACCATCGACGCAACCTCGGCGGCAATGTCGGGAGTACCGAGAACAACGCCGTTGAGCGTGACCACCCGTGCCGCCAGCGTAATACTCGAGATCAGCCAAACACCATCGGCTGCAATGAGATCCGCGGGAAACACATCCGACCGCTCGCACGTGTAACCCTTGTCGGCAGCTACCTGGAACAGTGCATCGACCGTAGTTCCGGCGAGGATGCCGTGCTCCACCGGCGGTGTGATGAGCGTCTTACCGCGAGAGATCACCACCGTCGATCTCGGACCTTCCAAAACCTTTCCCTCGCTGGAGGTGTAGATCACGTCGTCGGCGCCCTGACGCGCCGCGTGCCGCAACGCAGCCATGTTGGTCGCGTACGACAGCGTCTTCGCCCCGATCAACTGCCACGGCGCATCGACCGCGAAATCCACCGAGTACCCGCGTGCCAGCGTGATCGCCGCCACGCCATCGGCGCGAGCCTTGGCCACCCGCTCGTGCAGCGGCCCGACCGTCGCGAATCCCGTCGGATCGCCGCCGCTCTCCCGGCCACGACTGAGCACCAGACGCAACGCACCCTCGTCCTCTGACACACGCGTCCACTCGTCCACCGCCAACCCGACGAGCAACCGCCACGCATCGAGATCGGGCGCAGGAAGATCGAGCGCTGCCGCCGACGTCACCAGACGAGCCAGATGAAGCTCGACGCCACACGGGGCTCCGCCGCGAACGAGAATGGTCTCGAATACGCCGTCGCCTCTCACCACCGCCAGGTCATCGGCATGCACCAACGGTGCGTCGGCATCGTGAACCTGGCCATCGAGTGTCACTACTACGCGGTCCGACATGCTCACCAACCCTACTGGTCCCGACGAAGCCGTCGCCGCACGTTCACTCCGCAGGCTGCACTCTCGCCACCCGGGTCACTCCGCAGGCTGCGCTCTCGCCACATGCTCCTACTATGGAAGTCGTGTC
This sequence comes from Rhodococcus sp. (in: high G+C Gram-positive bacteria), assembly GCF_023264675.1. Taxonomy (GTDB): domain Bacteria; phylum Actinomycetota; class Actinomycetes; order Mycobacteriales; family Mycobacteriaceae; genus Rhodococcoides. The sequence continues at coordinate 73,945 of NZ_JAHFVG010000027.1, read as the reverse complement.
CGATACCGTCGCGATCAGTCCGAGCCCGCTCCTCTCGCTTCCCGACGCGGTGCCGTCACCGGAAGACTCGGCCGACAGTGCCGTGGCCTGGCACTACGGCAATCCGTTCGGCGAACAACGCGACGCGACGTCGGCCGCGGCCGTCATCGATCGTTCTCATCGTTTCGTCATCGCGATCAGCGGAGACGAGCGCCTCACCTGGCTGAACACCATCTCCAGCCAGCTCGTGTCCGGCATCACCGACGGAGGTTCCGCCGAGAATCTGTCGCTCGATGTCAACGGCCGCGTCGAACATCACTTCGTCCAGACCGATCTCAGCGGTGTGACGTGGATCGACACGGAGGCCGCGAACGGTCCCGACCTGCTCGGGTTCCTGAGGAAGATGGTGTTCTGGTCCAAGGCTGAGCCCCGCGACGGCAACGACATGGCCGTCCTCGGCCTCCTCGGATCGAATGCCGAGAAGGTTCTCGGATCGGTCGGCGCCCCTGTTCCCGCCGGTGTCTACGACGCTGCGCCACTGGACGGAGGCGGGTTCGTCCGTCGGATGCCCTGGCCGGGACCGAACGCCTTCGACCTCCTGGTTCCCCGTGCATCGTTAAGGGAGTGGTTCACGCGTCTTCGGGATGCGGGCGCCACGCCTGCGGGCACCTGGACGTACGACGCCCTTCGTGTCGAGTCCGTGCGGCCCCGCATCGGCGTCGACACCGACGAGAAGACGATTCCTCACGAGGTCCGCTGGATCGGCGGCATCACCGAATTGGGCGCAGTCCATCTGGAGAAGGGCTGCTACCGCGGCCAGGAGACGGTCGCACGTGTGCACAACCTCGGCCGACCTCCGCGCCACCTGGTGTTACTGCACCTCGACGGTTCGGCAGACGGGCGTCCGGCGACGGGCGATCCTGTGACGGCAGACGGTAGAACCGTCGGCAGGCTCGGTACCGTCGTCGATCACTTCGAGCTCGGCCCGATCGCTCTGGCACTCGTGAAGCGCACGATCCCGGTGGACACGGCGTTGGTCGCAGGCCCGTGCGCGGCGTCGATCGATCCGGACTCCATCCCCGGCTACGACGACGTGCAAGCGGGTCGTGCGGCGGTGGACAGGCTGCGCGGACGGTGACCGGTCTCGTCGAAGCCGTGTGCGTCGTGCATGCGGACGTGCCGGTCGGACGCCGCGGCGTCGAGGTCAGCGGCATCGACAAGAGGCCAGTCCTGGGTCCGATCGACGTCCACGAACTGGGGTTGGCAGGCGACCACAGCCGAGACACCAAGTTCCACGGTGGCATCGACCAGGCCGTGTACGTCTATGACGACGCCGAAGCCCGACGATGGGCATCGGAACTGGGCCGCGAGATTCCGCCAGGCTGGTTCGGGGAGAACCTTCGTACCTCGGGAGTCGCCGTGACCGACGCCGTCGTCGGATCGCAGTGGCGCGTCGGCAACGTCGTCCTCGAGGCCACCATTTCCCGAAAGCCGTGCGGAACGTTCGCCCGATGGGCGGCCGAACCTCGGTGGGTGCGCAGATTCACCGAACGCGCCGATGTCGGTGCGTACTTCCGAGTGCTGGAGCCGGGCACGCTGCAGAGCGGCGATGCGGTGTCGATCGAGCACGTGCCGGCGCACGGCCTGACGATCAGGGACCTGTTTCTCGGTTCCAATCCGGAGGGGTTGGAACTGCTCCTGGAGCAAAGAAGTCTTCCGCCGAAGGTAGAGCGTGACGCCCGCGCAGCACTCGGGACCCGTACCAAATCGTGATTCTTACCAAGACTCATCACATCTCTCCTGGTAATTGCCCCTGTTCACGATGATTGAGATGAACCGAACAGACGCCACACGGAGTCCGTATGAGCATCTCGGCCGTTCGCGCGCTAGAGTGTGTGCCAGGAAGAAATACCAAATCTAACGGGGCGCCCAAATTTCCCCAGGCCGCCCCGCAAGTCCGCGAGGGGGCAACGCCATGGGCCGAGGCAGGGCTAAGGCAAAGCAGACAAAGGTCGCTCGTGAGCTCAAGTACAGCTCGCCGACAACGGACTTGGAGAGTCTGCAAAGAGAACTCTCCGGTGGTTCGTCCAACTCCCACCGTGGCGGTATCACCTCGGGCGGCATCTCTTCTTCCGACGCGGACGGCTATTCCCGCGTCGAAGAAGATGAATACGAGGACTGGCGACGCTGACCAGCGACTTACATGACTGAGGGGGAGCCGCATTGCGGCTCCCCCTCAGTCGTGCGTGCGCACCGCGTCAGAACCGCGGATGGTTGCCCAGCAGCTGTGCGCGGTCCGTCGTTTCGGTCTTGTCCGCGGACTTCTTGACCGTTCCCAGGGTCCAGCAGTCGATGTGCCGTGCGGTCAGCACGGCAAGCGCACGATCGACGTCCTCGGGGGCGACGATGGCAACCATGCCGACGCCCATGTTGAACGTCTGCTCCATCTCGGCGCGCTCCACACGTCCGCGCTGGGCGATCAGGGAGAAGATCGGGGCCGGACTCCACGTTGCGCGATCCAGTTCGGCAACGAGCCCTGCAGGCATGACGCGTGCCAGGTTGTTGGCCAGTCCGCCACCGGTGACATGGCAGAACGTGCGCACGTCGGTCTCGGCAGCAAGCGCAAGGCAGTCCTTGGCATAGATCTTGGTCGGCTCCAGCAGTTCTTCGCCGAGAGTGCGGCCGAACTCCTCGACGTGTCCGCCCAGGTCCATGTGGTTGATCTCGAGCAGGACCTTGCGTGCCAGCGAGTAGCCGTTGGAGTGCAGGCCCGAGGATCCCATGGCGATGACGACGTCGCCCGGACGCACACGGTCCGGTCCGAGCACCGCGTCCGCCTCGACCACGCCGACGCCGGTTGCCGAGAGGTCGTAGTCGCCGTCGGCCATCAAGCCGGGATGTTCCGCGGTCTCGCCGCCGAGCAGAGCACAGCCGGCGATGATGCAGCCTTCGGCGATGCCCTTGACCAGTTCGGCCACCATTTCCGGGACCACGCGGCCCACGGCGATGTAGTCCTGCAGGAACAGAGGCTCGGCGCCGCAGACCACGAGATCGTCGACGACCATGGCGACCAGGTCGAGTCCGAGGGTGTCGTGCTTGCCGAGTGCCTGCGCGACGGCGATCTTGGTGCCGACGCCGTCGGTCGAGGCAGCAAGGATGGGTTCGCGGTAGTCACCCTTGAGCGCGAACAGCCCGGCGAAGCCACCGAGTCCGCCCATCACCTCGGGCCTGCTCGCCTTCTTGGCGAGCGGAGCGAACAGTTCGACAGCCCGGTCACCTGCGGCGATGTCGACGCCGGCCGCTGCGTAGGAAGCACCACCCGAGGAGGTTGCGCTCGTTGGTCGGGTTTCCTCGGTCATGCGGCTCCAGCCTTGTACTCGTTCTCGTTGCACGTCATTACGCGCAATTGCGCTCTAACGGTACCGGAGCCACCCTGCAGCGGAGGCATGCCATTGACTCTGGCCACTTATATTTAGTTCGCGTAACGTTCTTGTTGCATCGACTGGCCGGTCCTCGAGACCACGAGCAGGGAGGCAAGATATGTGCGGAATCACCGGGTGGGTGTCGTTCGATCGCGATCTTCGGAACGAAACTTCCACCCTGCGAGCCATGACGGACACGCTGAGCAAGCGCGGACCGGACGACGAAGGTCTCTGGACGTCCAACCACGCCGCTCTCGGACACCGTCGTCTGGCCATCATCGACATCCCCGGCGGGCACCAACCCATGACGGTTGCTCGTCCGGATGGAACCGAAGCCGTCATCGTCTACAGCGGGGAGACCTACAACTTCCGCGAACTGCGCAGCGCGCTCCCCGCCACCTTCCAGACCTCGAGCGACACCGAAGTGGTACTGCACGCACACGAGGCCTGGGGCACCGAGGCGGTCGACAAACTGAACGGCATGTTCGCGTACGCCCTCTGGGACTCTCGAACCGAGGAACTGCTCCTCGTCCGCGACAGGCTGGGCGTCAAACCGCTCTACTACCTCGAAACCGACGACGGTGTGCTGTTCGGCTCCGAACCCAAGGCCATCCTGGCGAACCCCTTGGCGTCGAGAAACGTCAAGATCGACGGACTGCGTCGACTGCTGGGGTTCGTCGCCGATCCGTCGAACGCCGTGTTCGAGGGCATGAAGGAAGTACCTCCCGGCCACGTCGTGCGCGTCACCGCGCAGGGACTCCGCGAGATCGAATACTGGGCACTCGACGACCACGAGCACACCGACGACCTCGACACCACCATTTCCACGGTGCGTGAGCTGCTGAACGACACCGCGTCGAGGCAACTCGTCGCCGACGTACCTCTGTGCACGCTGTTGTCCGGCGGCCTCGACTCCTCGGCGCTGACCGCGCTCGCCGCGCAGCAACTCGCCGCCGAGGGCAAAGGGGCCGTCCGATCTTTCGCGGTGGACTTCGTCGGGTACGCCGACAACTTCGTCGCGGACGGGCTTCGCGATGCCCCCGACACCCAGTTCGTGCAGGACGTCGCGAAGCACGTCGCCGCCGATCACCGGGACATCGTGCTCAGCAACGACGACCTGCTCGAACCCGCCAACCGCGCAGCAGTTCTCACGGCTCGGGACTACCCGGGCATGGGCGATATGGACACCTCGCTCTACCTTCTGTTCAAGGCAGTCCGCGAGCAGTCGACCGTTGCCCTGTCGGGCGAATCCGCGGACGAAGTGTTCGGCGGCTACGCCGATTTCCACGATCCGAAGGTCGTCGCTGCCGACACCTTTCCGTGGCTGGCAGGCGCAATGGCGCAGGGCCGCGACACCATGTCTCCGTTCAGCGCGGATGTTCGTCGCCAACTCGACATGGAGGGTTACTACGAGGACCAGTACCGGCGCGCGCTCGCCGACGTACCCACCCGTCCAGGCGATGTCGGACTCGAGGCCCGTATGCGGCAGATCTCCTACCTTTATCTGACCCGCTTCCTTCCGCTGCTGCTCGAGCGCAAGGATCGGATGAGCATGGCCGTCGGCCTCGAAGTCAGGGTTCCGTTCTGCGATCACCGCCTGGTGCAGTACGTGTTCGGAACACCATGGGCCTTCAAGACTTTCGACGGACGTGAGAAGAGTCTGCTGCGCGCCGCGACGAAGGATCTACTTCCACAATCGGTCGTCCAGCGTGTGAAGAGCCCGTACCCCAGCACTCAGGATCCGCAGTACTCGAAGACGATTCTGCAAGAGCTCGGATCGGTACTCGACGACTCCAATGCCCCGGTCGCTGCGATCCTCGACCGCACCGGCGTGGAAGAGCTCATCGGAGCCCAGGACGATCTGCACGCCCGCCATGCCGCCGAGCGCGTCGTCGGCATCAATTCGTGGCTGGCCGATCACTCGCTGTCGTTGTAGGAGCCTGCGGCTCATGTGAGCGCGAATACATAACCTGCTATGTATTCGCGCTCACATGGCGCGCAGCGCCTCAGACCGTCGGAATGGCCGCCAACAGGCGCTTCGTGTAGTCCTCCTCCGGCGAGCGGAGGATCTTCCACGGCGTTCCCATCTCGACGAGTCCGCCGTCTTTGAGCACCGCAACCTGATGTGACACCCGGTCCACGACGGCCAGATCGTGACTGATGAACAGGCACGCGAATCCGAATTCCTCTTGCAGACCTTCGAACAGATCGAGCACCGCGGCCTGCACCGAGACGTCGAGAGCAGATGTCGGTTCGTCCGCCACCAGTAGATCCGGCGCCAACACGAGCGCTCGCGCCAAACTGATGCGCTGACGCTGCCCACCGGACAACTCGTGCGGATATCGCTTCTCGGTTCCCGACGGCAACTGCACGGAGTCGAGCAGCGCCTTCGTCCTCGCCTCGATCTCGCCGGCGCTTCCGTACTTGTGCACCACCATCGGCTCGGCAATGCATTGCCCGACGGTCAGGCGCGGATTCAGCGACGTCGCCGGGTCCTGGAAGACGAACCCGAAGCGTTTACGCATCGGCCGCAGCTTGCGCTGCGACAGAGTCGAGATTTCCTGCCCCATGACCGTCACGGTGCCGCTTGTCGGCTTCTGAAGCGCAGCAACGCATCTGCCGATGGTCGACTTACCGGACCCGGACTCTCCGACGAGTCCGAGGGTCTCGCCCCGGTGGATAGAGAACGAGACGTCGTCGACCGCCCGAAATGCCTTCGAACCGACTCCCGACGAGAACTGCACGACGAGATTTTCGACGGCCAGTACCGGCGTGCCGGTCTTGTCGACGAGCTTGTCCGACGCAGCAGGCGCCAACTTCGGCACGGCTGCGAGCAGTTTCTTGGTGTAGTCCTCGGTCGGCGCGTCGAACAACCGGCGCACCGGCGCCTCCTCGACGACGCGGCCCTTGTTCATGACCACCACGCGGTCGGCGAGGTTCGAGACCACGCCCATGCTGTGGGTGATCAGCACGATCGCGCAGCCGAGCCGATCGCGCAGATCCCTGAGTAGATCGAGGATCTCGGCCTGCACGGTGACGTCGAGTGCTGTGGTCGGTTCGTCGGCGATGATCACTTTCGCCTCGCACGAAATTGCGATCGCGATCATCACACGCTGCTTCTGCCCACCCGACAGCTCGTGTGGGAAGTAGCCGAAACGTTGTTCCGGACTGGGCAGCCCGACCATCGTCAGCAGCTCGATTGCACGATCCTTTGCTGCCTTCTTGGTCATCCGCTTGCCGTCCGTGCGTGGATGCGCACGCAGTGCCTCCACGATCTGGAAGCCGACGGTGAAGAGAGGATCGAGTGCGCTACCGGGTTCCTGGAAGATCATCGAGATGGCGTCGCCGCGTAGCCCTTCCCACGCTTTGTCGCTGAGGGTCGTGACGTCGGTACCGCCGAGGACGACGTGTCCCTCGACGCGGGCGGTACCCGGCAGCAGTCCGATGGCGGACCGCACGCTGACGGACTTTCCCGATCCCGATTCACCGACGACAGCGAGCACCTCCCCCGGGGCCACCGAGAACGACACTTCTTCGACGGCCCTGACATCGCCGCTGTCGGTGGCGAAGGTTACCGACAGGCCGGTCAGCTGCAATGCTGCATCGGTCATGGTTTCACCCTCTTCTTCCGTGTGCGCAGCAACGGATTCATTGTCTCGCTTGCACTTTCACCGACCATGGTCATACCGAGCACGATCAGCACGATGCCGAGGCCGGGGAACACCGAGGTCCACCAGATTCCGTTGGAGATATCCGGGAGTGCCTTGTTGATGTCGTATCCCCACTCCGATGCCGAGGTGGGCTCGATACCGAATCCGAGGAACCCGAGTCCGGCGAGGGTCAGGATCGCTTCGGCCGCGTTCAGCGTGATGATGACGGGGAGTGTCTGGATCACGTTGGACAGGATGTGGCGGAACAGGATTCGGACAGTGCTGGCTCCGGTGACCCGTGCTGCATCCACGTACGGTTCGGTCTTGACGGCCACCGTCGCGTTACGAACCACCCGGAAGTACTGCGGCACGAAGATCGCCGTGATCGCGATGGCAGCGGAGGCGATACCGCCGAAGCTGCTCGACTGCCCACCGGCGACGACGATCGAGATGACTACCGCGAGCAGCAGCGACGGGAATGCGTACATCGCGTCCATGAACAGCACCAGGACCCGGTCGAACCAACGGCCGATGTATCCCGACGCCAGCCCGAGCGGAACGCCGATGACGACGGACAGGATCAACGAACTGGCGATCACCATCAATGCCGTTCGGGCACCGTAGATCACGCGCGAGAGCACGTCCTCCCCTCGCACCGAAGTACCGAACAGATGCTGCGCCGACGGCGCTGCCTGACGTGCGAATTCACCGCTGTCGTTGCTGGTCTGCGAGAAGCCGTAGGGCGCGAGCAGCGGCGCGAACACGGCCGCGAGCAAGAACATCGCCATGAGCACGAGTCCTACGATCAAGGTTGCCCGCTGCACCCCCGAGGTGGACCGAACGAACGCGAGTCCCGGGAATCCGCGGCGATGCGGTCTGCCTGCATCCACCTGAGTCAACACCACTTCGGTGCTCATCAGAACCTCACTCTCGGGTCGATGAGGGCGACGATGGCGTCGGTGACGAAGCTGACCACCGCGACGACAAGAGCCAGGAAGGTGACGATGCCCTGGACCGCGACGAAGTCGCGAGCGCTGAGATAGTGCGCCAGTTCGTAGCCGAGCCCTTTCCATTCGAAGGTGGTCTCGGTCAGGACGGCCCCACCGAGGAGCGTGGCGATCTGCAAACCCATCACCGTGACGATCGGAATCATCGCGTTGCGAAATGCATGACGCAACGTCACCGTCCGACTACTGACGCCGCGAGCGCGAGCGGCCTCGACGTAGCCGGACTGCAGTGTCTGCAGCAGGTTCACGCGGACCAACCTGAGAAAGACTCCTGCGGTGAGCAGCCCGAGTGCAACTGCCGGTAGCACAGCATGTTTCAGCACGTCACCGGTGTAGGCCGGTTCACCGTAGAGGAAGGAGTCGATGATCAGGATGTTCGTTTTCGGTGCGACGTTCTGCAATGCCAGTTCGACATTCGTGCTGGCCCGCCCCGCCACCGGCAACCAGCCGAGCTTGACCGCGAACAGCAGCTTGAGCAGCATGCCAACGAAGAACACGGGCGCGGCGTACGCGAGGATCGCAAAGATGCGGAGCGAGGCGTCGCCGAATCGGTCACGGTGGGTGGCCGCGAAGAACCCGAGCGGTACACCGACCGCGAAGGCGACGAGCAACGCCCAGAACGCGAGTTCCAGTGTCGCAGCGCCGTTGACGAGAAGTACATCGGCAATCTCACGATTGTCGGTCGCCGACTTCCCGAAGTCGCCGGTGAGCAGCCCTTTCAGGTACTCCCAGTACTGAGTGAGAATCGGCCGGTCGTAACCGGCCTCGGCCTTACGTTGGGCGATCTGCTCGGGAGGCAATCTGCCGCCGAGAGCAGCCGTGATCGGGTCGCCGATCACGCGCATGAGAAAGAAGACAACGGTGACGAGAATCCATGCCGTCGGGATGATCAGGAGAAATCGGATCCCGAGATAGCGAGCGAGCGCGCCGTACCGTGACGGCGCGCTCGCCTGCTGTGACTGCTTGTCCTCGCTGCCCTCCACCCCGCTCACCGGCGCGGTAGTAGGCATGCGATCAGCCCCGGGCGAGCGGGGTGAACCGGAACTTGAACGAGGCATCCAACGTGTCGTCCACACCAGTGATCTCGTCGGTGGAGACGGCAATCTGCTTGCCCTCCAACAGCGGAAGCGTCGGGATGTAGTCGGTTGCCAGCTCCGTCTGGATCTGCTCGAGAATCGCGTTACGTGCCGAGGGATCGGCCGTCGTACGCTCCTGATCGAGCAGAGCCGTGATCGCCGGATTCTCGAAGTGCGACTGCAAGAAGTTGTCCGGGGCGAAGAACGGCGTCAGGTAGTTGTCGGCGTCCGGGAAGTCCGGGAACCAGCCGAGCTGGTAGACCGGGTAGGCGTCGGCGACACGTTCCTTGGTGTACGTGGTCCATTCGGTCGACTGCAGATTGACGTTGAACAGGCCGGTCGCGTCGAGCTGGCTCTTGATCGCAGCGTATTCCTCGCTCGAGCTGGATCCGTAGTGGTCCGGGTTGTACTGAAGGTTGAGCTGAACCGGAGTGGCAATACCTGCGGCACTGAGGAATCCGGCGGCTTCGTCCTTGTTCGGAGTCTCGCCGTACACGTCACCGAATGCCGGGGTCGAGCCTTCGAGGCTGCCGGGAACGACGGAGTACAGCGGGGTGTACGTGCCCTTGTAGACACCGTCCGAGAGCGCCTGGCGATCGACTGATGCGGCAATGGCCTTGCGCACGGCCAACTTCTGCTCGGGAGTATCACCCGGCATGGTGTTCATGTTGAAGACCATGTAGCGACTCTCGCCACCCGGCCCCTCGTGCACGGTCACACCGTCGACGGTTCCGAGCGAATCGATGTCGGTCGGGGTGAGCGAACGCCACGCGACATCGATTGCCTTGTTCTGCATGTCGAGCTTCAGGTTGTCCGAGCTCGTGTAGTACTTCAGCGAGACGTTCGACGTCTTCGGTGCACCGAGCACACCCTTGTAGTCGCCGTTGGCCGTGAAGCTGACGAGGGCATTCTTGTCGTAGCTGCCGACTGCATACGGACCGGCGAAGGGATTACCGTCGACGATCGCGTTGTCGTCGAGTACGGCATCGGCGGGGAAGATGGTCTGGTCGACGATCGGGCCTGCAGGCGTCGCCAGGATCTGCGGGAATGTCTGGTCGTTCGGGGTCTTCAACGTGAACTCGACGGTGGTGTCGTCGGGCGTCGCGATGCTGTCGAGGTTGGTGAGCAGCGACGCGGGACCGTTCGGATCGTTGATGGCGACGATGCGGTCGAAGGAGAACTTCACGCTTTCACTGGTGAGCGCGTTGCCGTTGGCGAACGTCAGATCGTCCTTCAACGTGCAGGTATAGACGGTCGGCTGGGTGAAATCGCAGCTGTCGGCGATATCGGGTTCGAGTTCGGAGCTGCCGGGGGCGAAGTTCATCAGGAACGGGTAGACCTGGTTCATGATCATGAACGAACCGTTGTCGTAGGACCCAGCGGGGTCGATCGAGGTGACCTGATCGGTGGTACCGACGGTGATGGTGTCGCCACCACCGTCGCCTCCGCTGGATGCGCCATCGTCGGTGCGTCCCGAGCCACATGCGGCCAGGGTGAGAACGGCGACCGATAGGGCCGCCGTTCCGACGATCTTCTTGGTGCGACCGTTTCCGGGCGACAGGATCATCTGTATGCCTTATCTGTTCGGTTGTGTCCTTAATTGTTCCGGACAGTACCGATCAGCTGTTTCGAATATATGGCAAACAGGAAACCTGACGGACATTTTTCTTGTTGTGGACCTCAGGGCCTGCTGAGTGCACTGACGTTCGCATTGCTCGGCTCGGTGGCCTGACCGGCAGCCGATGCAAGGAGCCCTTCGAGAACGTGCTTGCCGAGTGCGTTGTCCGCGGGCAGCTCGATCGGGTACTTGCCCGTGAAACATGCAGTGCAGAGCCGAGACTCCGGCTGCTCCGAGGCGGCGATCATGCCCTCGGTCGAGATGTAGCCGAGGGAATCGGCACCGATCGCCTGACGCACTCCTTCGAGGATCCCGTCCTCGGAGTCGACGCCGTTGGCGATCAGCTCTGCGGGAGAAGCGAAGTCGATGCCGTAGAAGCATGGCCAGCGAACGGGAGGCGATGCGATGCGCACGTGAATCTCGAGTGCACCTGCCTCGCGAAGCATCCGAATCAGAGCGCGCTGAGTGTTGCCGCGCACGATCGAATCGTCCACGACCACCAGGCGTTTGCCGCGAATGACCTCTTTGAGAGGATTGAGCTTGAGCCGGATGCCGAGCTGGCGAATGGTCTGCGACGGCTGAATGAACGTGCGGCCGACGTACGCGTTCTTCATCAGGCCCTGGCCGTAGGGAATTCCCGACCCCTGGGCGAACCCGATCGCGGCGGGCGTGCCCGACTCCGGTACCGGAATGACGAGGTCACCTTCGGCCGGATGTTCCTTGGCGAGGCGACGGCCGATCTCGACGCGAGTGGAGTTGACCGAGCGGCCACCGATGACACTGTCGGGACGCGCGAGGTAGACGTATTCGAATACACAACCCTTGGGCTCCGGGGCCGCGAACCGTGAGGATCGAACACCGTCGGCGTCGATCGCGAGAAGCTCACCGGGCTCGATGTCGCGCACGAACGCTGCGCCGACGATGTCGAGCGCGGAGGTCTCGCTGGCGACGACCCATCCGCGATCGAGGCGACCGAGGCACAGCGGGCGGATGCCGTGCGGGTCACGCGCTGCGTAGAGCGTGTGCTCGTCCATGAAGGTCAGGCAGAACGCACCCTTCAACGTCGGTAGCAGTTCCATGGCAGCCTGCTCGATGGTGCTGTCGGCTGCCTTGTGCGCCAGAAGCGCGGTCACGACATCCGAGTCGGAGGTTCCGTTCCCCTGCAGCCGGTCGCTGATCAGACCCTCTTCGCGGGCGCGCGTGGCGAGTTCGGCGAAGTTGACGAGATTGCCGTTGTGACCGAGCGCGATGCCGGTTCCTGCCGCGGTGGTACGGAAGATCGGCTGTGCGTTCTCCCAGGTCACCGAGCCACTGGTGGAGTAGCGGCAGTGTCCGATCGCAACGTGCCCCGGCATGGCGCCGAGGGTCTGCTCGTCGAACACCTGACTGACGAGCCCGAGATCCTTGAACACCAGGACCTGGGAGCCGTCGGAAACCGCGATGCCTGCGGCCTCCTGGCCGCGGTGCTGCAGGGCATAGAGGCCGTAGTACGAAAGCTTGGCTACATCCTCCCCCGGTGCCCAGACGCCGAATACGCCGCACTCTTCACGAGGCTCGTTTTCCGGTTCGTCGAGAGGCTTGCCTACCAGAAGATTTGGACTGTCGACCGACAAATCGGCGGAGGTCACAACACTGCTCCCTAAGGGGTGGACGGGCGCGGGCCGTGGCCCAGTCTACGGGCACACATGCCGAGACAACGCATCGTGGGAGAGTGACATTCCCCGGGCGTCCATATTCTGTTCATTTGCCGCCGTTCACCCTGCAGTGCCATCGACCCGCAGGATCGGCAACCAGTGCCCCACTTCGGCGGCCCGGCTGCCGGACGCGGTGATCGAGCCGTCGGCCAACGCGTCGTCGAATCCGCGGACGCCGGTGGCCACCTCCAGCCAGGTCCGTGGATCGGTCTCGACGACGTTCGGTGGGGTTCCTCGGGTGTGGCGAGGGCCGATGATGCACTGCACGGCGACGAACGGCGGAACCCTGACCTCGACGCTCGATCCCGGCGCCACCTGTGCGAGGGTGCGAGCGGTGGTCCGCACCGCATCGGCGAGCGCCGCACGCGGCGGCTTGTCCCGGGAGCCGTCGCGCACCCAGTCGGCGACGGCCATCACGGCTGATCGGACGTGTTCGGGGGTGACGGTCTTGCTCGGAGCCATGACGATCAGCCTAGGAGGTCGCGCTCACGCGCACGGACGGCGAGCACCGCACCCGACGCATTGACGGCCCAGTGCAGCAGTGCAGGCGCGAGAACACTGCCGCTACGACGACGGAGCCACGAGAAGAGCAGGCCTGCAGCGAAAGTTCCGGCGACGGTTCCCACCACCGAATCCCCGGCTGCCCTGGCGGGATGAACATGCCAGAGCCCGAAGAACACCGGCGACATCGCCGGGGACACAGCGTCGAACACGCCCCGGAAGATCAACTCCTCGGTGACCACGGTCCCCACCGGGATTCGAAAGAGCACCCACTCGGCGAGATTTTCGTCCGACGGCCGCACTCGCCCGGCGAGGGCAGGAACGGACGCGATGACAACCGATCCGAGAACGGGCACCGATGCCGCAGCCAGACCCCAGCGCAGGCCACTACGCCACCGGGTCAGCGCAAGGTCCGACGCCCCACGCCCACTCAGCGCGACAAGCGAGATTCCGAATCCGGCGTTGACCACAGCGCGCCCGCGGGGCGAGAGATTCAGAGCAGGCACCACCACCGAACTCCACGCAGTCGTGAGCGCGCCGAGGATCGTGGGACTCACTTCTCGGGGCCGTCCCGGCCTGCGTAGTCCTCCATGACGGCACGTACCTTTTCGGTGTCCTCCGCCGTCCAACCTTCCGGCGCAGCGATGGACACCCAGCCGTCGAGCACGAGGGTTCCGTAATTGTGGCCGTGGCCGTCGGGGACGCCTGCAGCATTGGTCAGGTCGGCGGCGACCTGCCAGAACGTGACGATCGGGAACCACCTCATGTCCGGAAGACGGTCGGGCCCCGGAGCCTCGGACAGCCAGTCCGGCCGCTCGAACAGCAGATCGGGCGACCACCACACCACCGGATCGGATGCATGCTGGACATAGAGGATCCGGGGACTGAGCCACGGCTCGCCCTCGGGAGGGACCCCACTCGAGTTGTCGGCGAACCGCACGACGAGGCCGTCGGCGTACACGGGCCGAACCTCGGGGCTACCGGGGTCACGGCGGGTGACGAACTGTCCCCACAGTCGGTTCGCATTCGGCGGCCCGACCCACAGGACGCCGTCGACACTGTCACGGATCTCGGCCAGCCCGTCGAACGCGCCTTCGCCGGATTGAGTCCCGAGGCTTTCGCCGTAGACGTACAGCCGCGGACGGGTCTCCTCCGGTTCCTGCAGCCACCTGGCCCGGACCTTGTCGATCAGCGCTTTGCCTGCCTCGGCGGCCTTTTCTCGTTCGGCGAGGAACGAGATCCAGCTCGGCAGGTAGGAGTACTGCGCCGCGACCGTCGCGACGTCGCCGCCGAACATCAGCTCCTCGGCCTCGATGGCCGTCGGATTGACCCAGCCGGTGCCGGTGGTCGGGACGATCACGAGCGCCTTGCGCTGGAATGCTCCTGTGCGTTCGAGTTCGTCGACGACGATGTCGAGTCGCTCGTCCTGGGTATCGGCGGTTTCGAGCCCGGCGTAGGCGCGAATCGGTTCGAGCGCGGGCTCGCCGAGCCCCTGCGAGATCTCGTCGCCGCTCAGGCCACTCGACACGAAGTTGCGACCTTCGAAGCCGAGGCTGTCCCACGGGGCCAGTGAGTCCGGGCTACCCGAGCGCTCCGGAACCGTGGGTTGCACGGCGCCTTCACGCGTTTCGTTGTTCTGCGAGCTGAACACCCAGTTGGTCGCGGCGGACACCCCGCGCAACAACACGCCCTGTACCAGCGCGATGACCAGAACGACGACGATGATGACGCCGATGACGTTGGCCACCTCGCGTGGCATCTTCACCACTCGGTTGATCTGACGCACGATCAGTCGAACGAAGTCGCGAAGCACGCGCATCAGCGAGATCAACAGTGCCGCCATCAGAATGCTCAGCGCACCCGTCCGGAGATATCCGGTAGTGGTGGTGCCTTCGGCATTCATCAGCGCAGCGAGTTCGCGTTGCCACCCCGCGGACAGATACAGCATGTACATCGATGCGAGAACGGCGATCGGCGGAATCGTGTACTTGACCCGCAGCTCCCATTGTCGCGGCATCGGCCACCACGACTTGTTCGCGAGGAACCAGCGACGCACCGACCATCCGAGCGCAACACCGAAGCCGTAGCCGATGGCCGCATTGATGCCGCCGATGATGCCCTGGAACAGCCAATCACGCGGCAGCAGTGACGGAGTCAAGGACCAGCAGAAGAACAGCGCGCCGAACGCGATGCCGGTGAAGTCCAGTTTCAGCAGCCCCCAGAGCCACATGACGAAGGGGTGCTTGTCGGGAGAAGGTATCGAGAAGTCGAGCGGCAGATGGTAGTGGGCATGCGCCCGCTCTACCGTGTCGTGGTCGTTGTGGTCGACGCTCTCTGCCGGCGCTTCCGATACCTTTCCCCTGGACACTGACCTACCCGAAGAGTCTGGGAAGAGTGCTTTCGAAGGTCTCGCGGAGTTCGGTCATCTTGACCGAGAACTGCCCCTGAACCTCGATCTCGTCCGAGCCTTCGTCGACGACGCCGATGCGCGTCCACGGCAGAGAACGAGCTGTGCACATGCCGGTGAAACGAGTCTCCTCGGTGCGCGGCACGGCGACGAGCACGCGTCCGGAGGACTCGGAGAACAGCGCAACGAACGGATCTGCGCCCTCGGGAAGCAGGATGCGGCAACCGGTTTCGCCGGCGAGCGCTGCTTCGACGACGGCCTGCGCGAGGCCACCTTCGGACAGGTCGTGGGCGGCCGAGACAAGACCGTCACGCGAGGACGCGAGCAGGATGTCGGCGAGGAGCTGTTCGCGCGCGAGGTCGACCTTCGGCGGAACACCGCCGAGGTGATCGTGCTCGACCTGCGACCAGATGGAACCGTCGAGCTCGTCGTAGGTGTCGCCGAGAAGTATCAGCGTCTCGCCGGGCTCGAGTCCGAGGCCCGTCGGGATACGGCGGTGGACGTCGTCGATGACGCCCAGCACGCCGACCACCGGCGTCGGGAGAATGGCTTCGGATCCGGTCTGGTTGTAGAAGCTGACGTTGCCGCCGGTGACCGGGATACCGAGGGTGACGCAGCCGTCGGCGAGACCGCGGACGGCCTGCTGGAACTGCCACATGACGCCCGGATCCTCGGGAGAACCGAAGTTGAGGCAGTTGGTGACGGCTTTCGGCGTCGCACCGGTGACGGCGACGTTGCGGAATGCTTCCGCGAGTGCGAGCTGCGCGCCCTGGTACGGGTCGAGCGCGGTGTAGCGGCCCGACGCATCGGTGGCGAGCGCGATACCGCGGCTCGTCTTCTCGTCGATGCGGATCACTCCGGCGTCAGCGTTCTCGGCAAGCACGGTATTCCCGCGGACGTAGCGGTCGTACTGCTCGGTGATGAACTTGCGGCTGCACAGCTGCGGCGAGCCGATCATCTTCAGCAGCGTCGCCTTCAGTTCCTCGGCAGTCTCGGGGCGCTTCAGCGACGCGGTGCTGTTCGCGACCAACGAATCCTGCGTCGACGGACGCTGCACGGGCCGCGAGTACACCGGGCCGTCGTGGGCGACGGTCTTCGGCGGAACGTCGACGACCGTCTCGCCGTGCCACGTGATCTGGAGGTTGTCGCCGTCGGTGACCTCACCGATGACCGTCGCGAGCACGTCCCACTTCTTGCAGACGGCCATGAACGCGTCGACATTGTCCGGGGTGACGACGGCACACATGCGCTCCTGCGATTCACTGGAGAGCACCTCCGCCGGGGTCATTCCGGTCGCACGCATCGGGACCTGCTCGAGCGCGATGTGCATGCCGCCACTACCGGCGGAAGCGAGTTCGGACGTGGCACAGGACAATCCGGCGCCGCCGAGGTCCTGGATGCCGACGACGAGCTTGTTGGAGTACAGCTCCAGGCAGGCTTCGATCAGAACCTTCTCGGTGAAGGGGTCGCCCACCTGCACCGCGGGCAGCTTCTTCCTGCCTCCGCCGGTCTCGTCACCGTCGAAGGTCTCCGACGCGAGGACGGACACCCCGCCGATGCCGTCGAGACCCGTGCGGGCGCCGAACAGAATGATCTTGTTGCCCAGGCCCGAAGCGAAGGCGAGGTGCATGTCCTCGACGCGCATGACGCCTGCACACAGGGCATTGAGCAGTGGGTTACCGGCGTAGGAGGCGTCGAACACCGTCTCGCCGCCGATGTTGGGGAGGCCGAGCGAGTTGCCGTAGCCGCCGACGCCCGAGACGATGCCGGACAGGACGCGGCGGGTGTCGGGTGCATCGGCAGCACCGAAACGCAGCTGATCCATGACGGCGATCGGGCGGGCACCCATGGCCATGATGTCGCGGACGATTCCGCCGACGCCCGTCGCGGCACCCTGGTAGGGCTCGACATAGGACGGGTGGTTGTGGCTCTCGACCTTGAACGTGACGGCCCAGCCGTCGCCGACGTCGACGACGCCCGCGTTCTCACCGATACCGGCGAGCATGGACTTACGCATCTCGTCGGTAGTGGTCTCACCGAAATACTTCAGGTGCACCTTGGATGACTTGTACGAGCAGTGCTCGCTCCACATGACGGAGTACATCGCCAGCTCGGCGTCCGTCGGCCTGCGGCCGAGAATTTCCTTGATGCGGGCGTACTCGTCGTCCTTGAGTCCGAGTTCTTTGTACGGCTGCGCCACGTCGGGGCTGGCGACTGCGGCTGAAACTGTATCGGTCTTCGAAGAATGAGCGGACACGAGGAGTGGGGTCCCTTCCTGGAGCGAAATGCCAGGGAGAGTCTATCCGTGCAGGGTGACAGGCCCCAAAAGCACCGTGCGAACATTGGCCGGTGGACATTCCGCTTACCGAGAACGATCTGGACGAATCGGGCGTCCTGACGCCTCAGATGGTGGTCAAGGGTGTGGATATCCCCCGGAAGGCCGTGGTCTGCTTCTTCCAGGAAGTGATCGAATCCATAGCCGCTCAGGGCCGAGCGCGGGTGCTGGCGGTGATGCGCAGCGAGCACGGTGAGCACCCGGTGTACGAGATCGAGCGCGACGGTGAGCGCCTCGCGGTGTTCCATCCGGGCGTCGGCGCTCCACTGGCGGCGCTGTTCCTGGAGGAGGCGATCGCCCTCGGCTGCTCCGAGTTCGTGGCCGTCGGAGGCGCGGGGGCGTTGACCGACCAGCTCGGTATGGGCCACGTGATGGTCGTCGACTCCGCCCTGCGCGACGAGGGGACCTCCTTCCACTACTTGCCACCGGGGCGAATCGTCGACGCCGATCCTGCTGGTGTCGCCGTGCTGCAGAAGGTGCTCACCGCGGCAGGGATCGACCATGTCACCGGCCGGTCGTGGACCACGGACGCGATCTACCGCGAGACCAGGAGCCGGGTGTCGAGGCGCGTCGACGAAGGCTGCCTGACGGTGGACATGGAGGCGTCGGCGTTCTGCGCGGTGGCCCAGTATCGCGGGGTGCGGTTCGCGCAGTTGCTGTACGCGGGCGATTCGCTGGCGGCCGACTGGGAGCACCGAGGGTGGACCAAGGCAGGCACCGTCCGCGAGCAGTTGTTCTGGCTCGCCGCGGACGCGTGCCTGCAGCTCGGTTAGCTCAGGAGAAGCGGCATCCCGCGGCGAGCGGAACGTCGTTCAACCTGTCGGTGACGTAGTCCAGCGCCAAGCCTGAACCGTATCCGTCGATCAGATCCGGCCCGAAGTGGTTGGGCAGCACGGCCCCCGGCAGAATCGGGGGGAGGTCGTTGGTCCGGAAGTCGACGGTCGCACCCTTGTCGCACCAGTCGACCGCGAGCTGACGAGCCTGTTCGTACGGAACGGTGTCGTCGTTCCGTCCACTGGTCACCAGAACCGGAGTCGACGGCGTCAGAGTTCCGATGCGCTGTTCTTCGAAGATCGGTCCGGCCTCCGGGATGGTCCGAAGATTGTCGAGAAGCGAGCGATGATCCGCGGTGTAGTCGCTCGTGCGCAGGAACGGAAAGCGAAGTACGACATCGGCGATGCACGACTGACTCAACGTGGCCATCACGGCTTTCCCCTCGGGAGTCAGCCTGGCGTCGAACTGATCTCGTAACTCTGGGTGGCGTTCGACGAACCCGTTGACCGCGAAGCCGATCACCCCGCCGATCAGGGTTCCGTCGACCTGATCGAGGGTCTGCAGTAGATCCGCAGGCGGGGCCCCCGCCCAGCTTCCCTTGATCTGTAGCTCCGGGGCGTACGACGGTGCCATCTCGGCAGCCGCCGCGACGGCGCCGCCGCCCTGCGAGTACCCCCACAGCGCAATCGGGGTGGAAGCACCTGTGCCACTGAGGAAATTGGCGGCCCGTGCCGCATCGAGGACTGCGTGCGCTTCCTCGATCCGATTGACGTACGTGTGCAGGCCCGGCGTGCCGAGGCCGACGTAATCGGTGACGAACACCCGCGCACCTCGCGCGATCCACGCCGATGCGGACAGCAACTCCTGGTTCGCCGACAAGGACAGCGGATCGAGCGTCGCGTTGAGTCCGGTTGCGAAGGCCTGCGAGGGCGCACACGAGTCGCCCTGCCCGACGGTGCCCGGCGCGACGACGACGGTCGGCCGCTCTCCGGTGCCGCGCCAGGGCTGGCTCGCCTCGATGTAGGTTCCGGTCACTGCCACCGGCGAGTCGTCCTGCAGCCGCGAGGTGTACATGACGCGTTGTCCGCGTCCGGGCCACGTGCCGTCGGCGCCGGGGAACGACGCGAGCAGCGGCAGCGGCTCCGTGCGGATGACGGCGCCAGGAGTGGAATCGAACTCGGAAGGCGGAGTATAGAAGTCCCCGGCAGGCTGGGCGCCCGCTGCGCCGGGCACCCCCAACGCCCCGACCACCACGCAACTCACGACGAGCGCGACCCGCATCCGAAAACGATTCACCTTACGTTCCCCCCACTGTCTCGTCGCTCGCACGTGGAGACTGGGATCACATACGAGTCGCGCCAAATCTAGACAGTCTCAGCCGTAAGTGTCAAGAAATCTGTCACGCCGGCGAGAGGAAGGCCGCCAAGGCGTCGGCGTAGGCCTTGACGTCGGATGCACCCATCAACTCGCGTGCCGAATGCATCGCCAACTGCGCCGCCCCGACGTCGACCGTCGAGATACCGGTACGCGACGCCGTGATCGGTCCGATCGTCGATCCGCACGGAAGATCGGCGCGGTGCACGTAGCGCTGCAACGGCACACCGGCCTGATCGCAGGCAAGCGCAAACGCGCCTGCACCCGCGGAATCCGTTGCATACCTGAGGTTTTGATTGACCTTGAGCACTGGTCCGCCGCCGAGTTCGATGCGATGCGCGGGTTCGTGGCGATCCGGGTAATTGGGGTGCGTGGCGTGCGCCATGTCGCCCGAGGCACAGATGGAACCGGCCATCGCGCGGAGGAAGTCCTCGCGGCCGCCCCCTCGTCCCAACACGATTCGCTCGAGCACGGTGTTGAGCAGGTCCGAGAAGGCGCCGCGGTCGGACATGCTGCCGACCTCTTCGTGGTCGAACAGCGCCAACACCGGAGTGTGCGCTGTCGGATTTTCCACGGCCGCGAGGAGCGCTTGCGTTCCGGCGTAGCACGTTCCCTGGTTGTCCAGCCTTGGCGCGCTGATCAATTCGGCTTCGACGCCGACGACGGCACTCGGTGCGAGATCGTGTGTCATCAGTTCCCAGCCGAGAACAGCCGATGGGTCGACGCCCTCGCGCTCGGCGACGTACGAGATGAACGAGCGCGGCGAATTCCCGACTCCCCAGATGCCGTTGACGTGACGCTGCGGATCGAGGGTGACTCCCTTGCGATCCTCGGAGAGGTGGATTGCCAACTGAGGAACCCGGAGAATCGGTTCGTCGACCTTGACCAGCACCTCCCGCAGTCCGTTGCCGTCGCGCACGCTCAGGCGTCCGGAGATGCCGAGGTCGCGGTCGAGCCACGAGTTGAGCCAGGCACCGCCGTACGGCTCCAGTCCGACCATCTGCCATCCGGCGGATTCCAGATCCGGATGCTGTTTCACGCGCAGGTTCGGGCTGTCGGTGTGGCCACCGACGATCCTGAACGGGCTGTCGGGAGCCCCCTCGGTGCTCCAGGCGACGAGCGAGCCGCCTCTGATCAGGTAGTAGCGACCCGCTTCGGTCGGCCACGAATCGGTTTCGTCGACCCGCACGAAACCGGCTTCCTCCAGCTGCACCGCGACGGTGCGGCAGACGTGGAAGGGCGACGGCGAGACGTCGACGAAATTACACAGACCGAGAGCGGACGCAGTGGACGACATGGAACCATTCTGTCATTTGCCGCGCCTTGACCAATCACCGTCACATCATGGCACCGTCACATCAAGGCACCGTCACATCGAGAGCGGCGAGAACGACGTCGTCGATCACCGCGACGAAGAACTCTCGCCCGACGGGCGCGCCGCCTGCATTCAAGCGGTGCGTACTCATCGCTGGAACCACCTGCGCCAAGATCGGGATCTTTGCAGCGAATTTCTCGGAGATCTCACCTCGCTCGATCGCTCGATGTAACAGTCGCTCGTAGACCTCGGCGTACGGCTCGGTGATGTCGGCGCCGACGACCTCGGCCACCTGCGGCGAACTCCGCACGGCCGGAGCAAGACCGGCGAATATCGCCAAACGCCTCTCGGGCCCACCGAGCCACGACGAATCGACCACGGCCAGTAGATCGGATCGAATTGATCCGAGGTTCGGCAGGCAATCTACTTCAGGCGGTCTACCTGCGGCGCGGATCGCGGCCAGGACCAGGTCTTCCTTCGTCGCCCATCTGCGGTAGAGCGTTGTTTTTGCCTTGCCGGTGCGGGCAGCGACCTCGTCCATCGTGACGCGGTCGTAGTCTCGCTCGGCAATGAGGTCGAGCGTGCTTGCCAAGATGAGGGCATCGCTCGAGTGGTCGTACGGTCGGCCCCGGCGGCCGTCGGTGTCGGGTCTGCCGACCGACGACGCGGCCTCGGATTTCTTCATTGGCTACAAATTACGCCACCTCCCTTCAGTTACGCTACCGAGGAGTAGCGTAAATATTGCGAGCCGGGAACGCTCGCGTTCACACACCAGGAGGAACAGTGGACATCAAGGACTCGGTCATCGTGATCACCGGAGCTTCATCGGGCATCGGGCAGGCAACCGCGCGTGCCGCCTCGCAGGCCGGCGCGCGTCTGGTTCTGGCTGCTCGGCGCGAGGATCGCATCACGGACCTCGCCCACGAGCTCGATCAGGCGATCGCCGTGCGATGCGATATCACCGATCAGCAACAGATCGACTCCTTGGTACAGACCACCCTCGATGCGTTCGGGCGCATCGACATCCTCGTCAACAACGCGGGACAGGGACTGCAGGCAGTGGTCGAGGAAATCTCGCTCGGGGACTTCCGAGCCGTGTTGGAACTGAATCTTGTAGCGCCCCTGGCACTGATGAAGGCGGTACTTCCCACGATGCGCCGCCAAGCGTCGGGCAGCATCGTCAATATCAGTTCAGGAACAACCTTCGCCGACGTGCCGGGAACCAGCGGCTACGTCGCGTCCAAAATCGCTCTGGAACGTCTGTCGGCGATTGCCCGGAACGAGCTGGAGGGGACAGGGATCACGGTCTCGACCATGATTCCATTCGCCACCAGCACCGAGTTCCTTGCCTCGATCCGGGCGGGCCGAGCCGACGCGGAAACCATGACGGCCGGAGCATCTTTCGATACACCAGAGCACGTCGCCGCGGCGATCCTCCAGCTGGTCCGAAGTGGCGAACCCCGTGCGGACCTGGTGCCGGTCGCCTACGGAGGCACCCGCTGAGCACGAGGAACGATCGGCGGTCGTCTAGTGCGACCCCGACACACAGAACACGTTGCCGTCGGGGTCGGCGAGGGTGACCCACCGAAAATCACCCATCGTGTGCTGCTCCACCTCGGATGCGCCCGCCTCGATCAGTAGCGCTGTCGCACCGTCGAGATCGGGCGTCGTCAGATCGAGGTGAAGGCGATTCTTGCCCGGCGTCGGGTCGTCGACCTTCTGGAAGGCAAGCCGGATCGGCAGAGTCGGAAGCACGACCGTGTAGAACCAGCCGTCGTTCTCCTCCTCGATGGTGCCCCCGGTTTGACGCGCCCACCACTGAGCGAGCGGGCCGGGGTCAAGGGAATCGACGGTGATCATCGCGGGTGTCAGGCTCATGCCGGGACACTATCTCCGGCCACCGACACGTTCGGAACGACCGAAATCAAGCCGGGAGTGGAGCCTGCAGGAACGACCCGATTATGCCGAGACGATGGCGTCCAATGCGGAGTAGAAGATGCCGAGTCCGTCGTCGCTCGGCCCGGTGAGGGGCTCGGTGGCGTGCTCGGGGTGCGGCATGATTCCGACGACGCGTCCGTTGGCCGAGGAGATGCCGGCGATGTCGCGCTGTGAGCCGTTCGGGTTGGACCCCGAGTAGCGGAACACCACACGGCCGTCGCCCTCTAGCTCGTCGAGAACCTTCGCCGACGCCTGGAAGCGGCCTTCGGCGTTCTTGACGGGCACGAGGATCTCAGCGCCTGCTTCGTACCGGGAGGACCAGGCAGTCTCGGTGTTCTCGACCTTCAGCCACTGGTCGCGGCACACGAAATGCAACTTCTCGTTGCGCGTCAAGGCTCCGGGCAGGAGACCGACCTCGCACAGCACCTGGAAGCCGTTGCAGATGCCGAGGACGGGCATGCCGCCTTCGGCGGCCTTGACCACGGATTCCATGACCGGAGCGAACCGGGCGATGGCACCGGCGCGCAGGTAGTCGCCGTAGGAGAATCCGCCGGGGACGACGATGGCGTCGACGTTCTTCAGGTCGGCGTCGGCGTGCCACAGGCTGACGGCTTCGCCGCCGGCCAACGTGACGGCGCGTGAGGCGTCGACGTCGTCGAGAGTTCCGGGAAATGTGATGACACCGATGCGTGCACTCATGAGAGGCGGGTGACCTTCCAGTCCTCGATCACGGTGTTCGCGAGGAGCGACTCGGCGATCTTCTCGAGCTCGGCGTCGTCGACGCTGTCCTCGACCTCCAGCTCGAAACGCTTGCCCTGGCGAACGTCGGAGACTCCGGCGATGCCGAGGCGACCGAGCGCACCTGCGATGGCCTGACCCTGCGGGTCGAGAATTTCGGCCTTGGGCATGACATCGACAACAACACGGGCCACGAAAGCGCTCCTTGGAATCAAAGGTACCGGCAGGTGGTGAGTCTACGCAGGCCTGGCGACACCTGCGAAACCGCGCTTACTGTGGAGGCATGCGGCTGACACACTTCGGACATTCCTGTGTACTCGTCGAACTGAACGGCACCACCGTGCTCTTCGATCCTGGCAACTTCTCCCACGGGTTCGATGGCATCACCGGTCTCGATGCCATCCTGATCACCCACCAACACCCGGACCATGTCGACCTCGAGAGGCTTCCCGCTCTGCTGGAAGGCAATCCAGGAGCTGCGCTGTACAGCGATCCGATGACGGCATCTCAGCTCGGCGAACGCTGGAGTCCGGTGCATGCCGGTGACGTGTTCGGTGTCGGCGGCATCCAGGTGACCGGCGTCGGCGGTACGCACGCGGTCATTCACCCCGAGCTACCCGTGATCGACAACACGGGCTATCTCCTCGGCACACCGGAGAATCCCGGACAACTTCTGCATCCCGGCGACTCGTTGTTCGTGCCGGAGCAGAAGGTCGACGTGTTGGCGCTCCCGACCGCCGCACCGTGGTCGAAGCTGTCCGAGAACGTCGAATTCCTGCGGGCCGTCGCGCCGCGGATCGCGTTTCCGATCCATCAGGCCGTGGTGGCCGAGCAGGCTCGCGGCATCTACTACGGCCGGTTCAAGGACATGTCCGACGCCGACTTCCGCGAACTCCCGGCCGAGAATTCGGTGTCGATCTAGCCCGTGACCTCCGGCGGGAGTGTTCCGAGCATGTCGACCTGCGAGCCGTTCCACCGGTACTCGATCACCGCGGACCCACCCGTCGGGTCGGCGTTGGCGTCGTTGCCGACCGGCCAGCGATAGTCGACGGTCACGGTGTCTGCCGTCTGGCCCACCACCGAGGTGAAGGCGTAGGGCTCGAGCGTAGCGGTGCCGAGATAGTCGTAATTTTGGCCCGCGAAGAACAAGAGGTGAACGGGCGACGAGGCCGTTCCGCCGGTGTCGGCTCGCACCCAGGTGAACGGAGCACACGCGTCACCGATCTCGGTAGCGATCCAGGGTGAACCCTCGAAGTATGCGGGAAGCGATGCGACTGCGTCGGTCACCCTTGTCGAGGACAGGTCCAGGCAGATGGGGTAGGCGGAGTAAGGCTTGTGAGTTTCGACCGGCGCGTCGACAGTGGGTATCGTCGCCGGTGACGGTGCTGCTGGAGCCTCCACGACCGGAGGCACCGTGCCGATGGACGGAGCGGCGGTCGAACTCACACTCTGTTGCCCTGGCGCCGCCGAGGACTCCGCGACTGCCGTTGCATTGCCGTTGTCGGAGTTTCCGCAGGCCACCAGGGCCATTGCACTGAGCCCCACGAGTAGAAGTCGTTTCACGTCGCCGCCTCGAAAGTTGTTTCCTCGTCGAGGTGTTCATCTTTCGTACCGGAAAGTTTGTTACAGGGCGGCTCCGCCGCATGTGCGTGCGAATACATAACCCTCTATGTATTCGCACTCACATGCGCGGAGCGCCTACGCCACCCGGCGAACCGGCCGAACGTGCTCGTACACCCCGGGGACCGCACCGCTGTACATTGCGAGGTCGACGGCATCGATCATCGCCTGACGTGGGCCGGTGCGACCCAATTGCTTTGCACTGACAGCCAATCGGACGAGTCCGCCGCGTCTCGCGGTACGGCCGGCACCGATCACGAGCGCCCTGCACCACCACGGCTCGGCTCCTACACCTTCACCGATACCGAGAACCCTTGCCCGCGTGACCGACCCTGTTTCCAGATCGTGAATTCCGCTGATGCCGGCGATCATTCGGAATCCGGCGTCCGGAAGCGCCGCAACGGCGCCGGGTGACGCCAGCCATCTCGGCGCGGCGAACACTCGGGTGCGCAGGCCCGTCTGTTCCATGACGCGGTCCGCCGCGACCAGCCGCAGCCGGGCCTCGTGGCGGGGCAACGCAGCGAATTCGGCACGCCGACGCTTCGTCGCGGCCTGGTCGTAGCCGTGCAGAACGATGGCATCTCCCCGGTCACGACGGCCTCGCAGCCAATCCTGGGTGCTCTCGTCCTGCGTGAGCCGATACTTGTCCTTCAAGCGAGGCGCGACCAGCAACGACAGCGCCACTCCGCGTTTGTCGAGTTCACCCGCGAATTCCGCGGCATGCTCGCAGGTGTCGTTGTTGATTCCGCTCACCGACACGATCAGTGCTCCAGACATGCCGCGAGCCTCGCACACCAGGGTGAACGAGGCTCGACGGCAAAATTGATCGCGTCTAAACGGCGATGGTTTCCTTCGGCAGGATCTTGTCGATCGCTGCCAGAACCTCGGGTGCATCCGGCTCCGTGCGGGGACGGAAACGGTTGGTGACGACGCCATCCGGCGAGACGAGGAACTTCTCGAAGTTCCACTGGATGTCGCCGGCGTTGCCTTCGGCATCTTCGGTCTTGGTGAGTTCGGCGTACAGCGGATGCTGGTTCTCGCCGTTGACGTCGACCTTCTCCAGCATCGGGAAGGTGACTCCGTAGGTGGTCGAGCAGAATGTCTCGATTTCTTCGGCAGTGCCTGGTTCCTGTCCGCCGAACTGGTTGCACGGAACGCCGATGACCGACAGGCCCTGCGCTGCGTATTCGGTGGCCAGCTTCTCCAGCGTGGCGTACTGAGGAGTCAAGCCGCACTTGGAGGCGACGTTGACGATCAGAACTGCCCTGCCTGCGTACTCATCGAGCGTGGTGGGCGCACCGCCCAGCGTGTTGATGCCGATGTTCTGAACTTCAGTCATCACCCGAACTTACCTGTGAGATGCCTGCAAGGGGCAACCGACCATCGAAAAAGAGAACGACCCCCATGTGTGGGAGGGCCGTTCTCTCTATCTTTCCGAACCGGGCGACGGGGGGGTGCGCATCGCCCGGCAGGTCTCTACGCCTTCGCGGCGGTCTTCTCCAACTCCACCTGCTTGTCGTCCTCGGGCAGGTGATCGTCGACCATCGTGGTCTCGTCGAACGGCAGGTTGCCGTCTAGCACGGTCTTGACCCTCGATGCATCGAGCGTCTTGGTCCAGGTTCCCACCAGAAGGGTTGCAACTGCGTTGCCGGAAAAGTTGGTGACGGCGCGGGCCTCGGACATGAAGCGGTCGATTCCGACGATGAGGCCGATCCCGTCGAGCAGCTCGGGGCGGTGGCTGGACAGTCCGCCTGCCAGCGTTGCAAGGCCTGCACCGGAAACTCCCGCTGCACCCTTCGAGGCGATGATCATGAACAGCAGCAGCGAGAACTGCTCCGGGATGGAGAGCGGCAGGTTCATGGCGTCGGCGATGAAGATCGAGGCCATCGTCAGGTAGATGGCGGTGCCGTCGAGGTTGAACGAGTAGCCGGTCGGAACGACGATGCCGACGGTGGTGCGCTCGACACCGACGTGCTCCATCTTGGCGATCAGACGGGGCAGCGCCGACTCGGACGAGCTGGTGGCGACGATGAGCAGGTATTCACGGGCCAGGTACTTCACCAGTTTGAAGATCGAGAAACCGGTGACGAAGCGCAGGATCAGCCCCAGGAAACCGAACACGAAGATGATGCAGGTGATGTAGAACGCCAGCATGAGGGTGCCGAGCTGGATGACCGCGTCGAATCCGGTCTTGCCGACCACACCGGCGATGGCGCCGAATGCACCGATCGGTGCGAGCCACAGGATCATGGTCAGGATGCGGAAGACGAGCTTCTGAACGGCGCCGACTCCCTTGAGGATGCCTTCGCCCTGCTTGCCCATCGCCTGCAGAGCGAAGCCGACGAGGATTGCGACGAACAGTGTCTGCAGAACCGATCCCGCGGTGAGCGAGGACAGAAGCGATTCCGGGATGATTCCGGCGATGAAGTCCATCGTGCCGCCGGCCTCGTGCGCGGTGTCGGCAAGCTTCAGTCCCGCGTCGTTGGGCGAGATGTTCAGGCCGGAGCCCGGCTGAATCAGGTTCCCGACGACCATGCCGATCCCGAGGGCGATGGTCGACATCCCGATGAAGTACGCCAGGGCGAGCCCGCCGACCTTGCCGACACTGGCCGCTGCGCGGACCGATCCGATTCCCAGCACGATCGTGCAGAAGATGACCGGGCTGATCATCATCTTGATCAAACTGACGAACAATGTTCCGAGTACCGACAGGTCGGACGCGAAGTCCTTCGCCGTCAGGCCGACGATGATGCCCGCCACGACAGCGATGATCACCGCGATGTAGAGCCAATGGGTCTTGTCGCGCTTCTTCTTCGGTTCGGGAGCCGGGTTCCGGTTCTCGGCAGCATCGATGCTGGTAGTCATGGGTACGTCCTTTGTGACTAATGGAGTGAGTTGGATCACGCCTTGCTAGAGGACGATGTTGGTAGAAATCGTGACCACAGTCACCAATACGTTCATTCTGTTCACAGGTTCCGGAGAAAGAAACGAGGCACGACAACGTGGCGAAGCGTCCGACCAGCGTCGCGGGACAGGTTCTCGTCCTGCAATTGGTCGTCATGGCCGTCGTCGTGTTGGCGGGCGGAGTACTGACGATCTTCAACGAGCGTTCCAACAGCGACGACGCGACTCGTCGGGAAGTGGTCGCCGTCGCCGCGAGCATCGCCAACGAACCGTCGACACCCGTCGCGATCGCGTCCGCGAATCCCACGACGTCCCTTCAACCCGAGACCGAACGAATCCGCAAGGTCACCGGAGTCGACTTCATCGTGGTCATGGCGCCGGATCGGACTCGGTTCACGCACACGACCGTCGACCTGATCGGTAAACCGTTCAGCGGAAACATCGATCGCGCACTCGCGGGCGAGACGTTCACCGAGACCTACGTGGGCTCACTCGGACCGTCCATTCGCTCGGTCACGCCGGTGACCGACGACGGTGGACAGATCGTCGGCCTCGTCTCGGCGGGCGTCACCCGGGCCAAGATCAGCGACCAGTTCGTATCGGGACTGCCGCTGATCATCGGGGTCGTCATCGCGGCGTTCATCGTCGCGACGATCGGTTCGGTGTTGCTGAGCAGGCGTCTGCGGCGTCAGACCCTCGGTATGGCTCCGGCACAACTGCGGACGATGTACGAGCATCACGACGCCGTACTTCACTCCATCAGCGAGGGCCTTCTCGTCTTCGGGAAGGGTGGCGCCGCGGAGATCGTCAACGACGAAGCTCGACGGCTCCTGGATCTGCCCGACGGGGCCGTGCGGCGCGAAGATCTTCCGGAGTCGTTGCAGCACTTGGAACCTGGATCGTTGAACGGCGAGCTGCACCTCACCGACACCCGCGTACTCGTCGTCAACCAGGATCCGGTGATGTGGGAGGGTCGACGCCTCGGCGACGTCCTCACCATCCGCGATCGCACCGAACTTCAGGGCGTGATGGGCGAGCTGGATTCCATTCGCAGCTTCGCCGAATCGCTGAGATCGCAAGCGCACGAATCGGCCAACCGCCTGCACACCGTCATCACGATGGTCGAGCTGGGCCGCCCCAACGAGGCCGTCGAATTCGCGACGGCCGATCTGGAACTCTCGCAGCATCTGATCGACCGGCTGATGGGGTCGGTCAACGAGCCGGCACTCGCGGCACTGTTGCTCGGCAAGGTGAGTCAAGCCGCCGAACAGGGCGTGGAGTTGACGATCACCGAGGACACGGCCCTCGATCATGCCGGAATCGTGACTGCACGCGAACTGGTCACGCTGGTGGGCAATCTGATAGACAATGCAATCGATGCGTCGAAGGAATCCGAACAGCCGTGGGTCGAAGTGACAGTGCGTGATTCGTCGTCGGAACTCGTGGTCAGAGTGTCCGACAGCGGCCCCGGCATGGATGCCGAGATCTTGAAGACCGCCCTCACCCGTGGATATTCGACGAAGGCAGGCTCGCGCGGCCTCGGGCTCGCGCTCGTCACCCAGGTGGTGTCCCGGTATCGGGGCACCTTGTCGTCCGAGATCACCTACGGCTCGGTCCTCACCGCCAAGATACCGACGGGACATTCGTCATGATCAGAGTGTTGATCGTCGAGGACGAGGTGCTGATCGCCGAGGCCCACCGGACTTACGTCGAGCGGGTACCCGGCTTCACTGTCGTCGGCATGGCGCACACCGGATCCGGTGCACTGCGCGCGGCGAGCGAAGCCGAGACACCGATCGATCTGGTACTGCTCGACATCGGCCTACCCGACGCGAACGGCATCGATGTGGCAGCCGCATTGGGAGGCCTACGCCCGAGCCCGGACGTCATCGCCATCACCTCCGAGCGCGATCTGGCTGTCGTACGCTCGGCCGTCGCGCACGGGGTGGTGCTGTACCTGCTCAAGCCGTTCACGTTCGCGGCGTTCCGCGACAAGCTCGAGCGTTACCGGGAGTTTCACGACGCCTTGCCCGCGGGCGAGAATGCGGCGAGTCAACGTGATATCGACCGCGCGATGTCGCATCTGCGCACCGCGGACGAGCGTGCGTCGACGCCCAAAGGCATTGCGCCGCAGACGATGGACGGGGTCACCGCGATCGTCCGCGATGCACCGGGCGGGCTCAACGCTTCCGAGGCCGCCAAGCTGGTCGGGGTCTCGCGTGTGACGGCGTGGCGCTATCTGGAGCGCCTCGCCGACGACGGCCTGGTCACGCGGAACACCGAGTACGGCAAGGCGGGGCGGCCGCAGGTGCGGTATGTCTGGCGCTGACCCCATGTGCGTGCGAATACATAGAGGGGTATGTATTCGCACTCACATAGGAGGGTTACACCGCGCCGGTCTTCGCCGCGATCCAGGCATACTCGAAGGCGGCCTCTTTCCACTTCTCGTACCGCCCGCTGACGCCGCCGTGGCCAGCACTCATCTCGGTCTTGAGTAGCAGCTCCGAGTCGCCGGTCTTGGTGGCACGCAGCGCGGCAACCCATTTCGCCGGTTCGACATAGAGCACGCGGGTGTCGTTGATGGACGTGATCGCGAGGATGGACGGGTAATCCTTGGCCTCGACGTTCTCGTAGGGGCTGTACGACTTCATGTACTCGTACACCTCCTTGTCCGCCAACGGGTTACCCCACTCGTCCCACTCGATGACCGTCAACGGAAGCGACGGATCGAGGATCGAGGTCAACGGATCGACGAAGGGAACGTTGGCGAGAATACCGTTGAACAGCTCCGGCGCGAGATTCGCGACGGCCCCCATCAGGAGTCCGCCTGCGCTGCCGCCGTCCGCGACCAGGTGCTTCGTCGACGTACGCCCGGTGTCGATGAGATGCTGTGCCGCAGCGACGAAATCGGTGAAGGTGTTCTTCTTCGTCAGCGTCTTGCCGTTCTCGTACCAGTGCCGTCCCATCTCACCGCCGCCGCGAACGTGCGCGACGACGAATACGATTCCCCGGTCCAGGAGCGAGAGCCGTGCCACCGAGAACGACGGGTCCATCGACGCCTCGTAGGAGCCGTAGCCGTACAGCAGAGTAGGCGCAGGCCCCTCGGGAACGTCCTTGCGCCGCACCACCGACAGCGGTACCCGGGTTCCGTCGGGCGCCGCCGCCCACTCACGTAGCTGGATGTAGTCCGAGGCGTCGAAATCTCCGAGCACCGGCTGCGACTTGCGCAGCAGCAACTCACCGGACTTCAGGTCGTAGTCGTACACCTGCCCGGGTGTGGTGAACGAGGTGTAGCCGATACGCAGAAGCGGCTGCTTCCACTCCGGGTTTGACCCCGAACCGACGGCGTACAACTCTTCCTCGAACTCGAGCTCGTGGTACTCGCCGTACCCCTCCGGACCGAGCGGCCAGATAGCCAAGCGCGTCAACGCCTCTCGCCGGTAACTCAGCACCAAGTGGTCGGCAAAGGCGTCGGCATCCTCCAGTCGAACGTTGTCGCGATGAGGAATCAGGATGGTCTGATTCGCCGGATCGTCGACGGGTGCGTCGGCGAGCAGGAAGTTCTCGGCCTTCTCCCCTTCGGTGCCCCAGCCGTTCACGGAACCGTTGTGCGAGATCAAGAATCGATCCTCACCCTTGACCACCGCGTGTTCGACGCTGTACTCGACGCCGTCCACCCGCGGGAGTACGACGCGGAACTCACCCTCGGGGTTCTCGGATTCGAGGACGAGGCACTCGGAGGTGATCTTGGAGCCGACCCAGATCATCAGATACTTCTCGCTGCGTGTCGACCCGAAGCCGACCCAGTAGCTCTCGTCGGGCTCGTGGAAGACCTTGACGTCCTCGGACACCGGCGTGCCGAGCTTGTGACGCCACACGGTGTCGGGACGCCAGGATTCGTCGACGGTTTGGTAGAAGACGTGACCGTGGTCGATCGACCATGTCGCGCCGGTGGAGACCTTCTCGATCGAGTCGCTCAGTAGTTCTCCGGTTCGAAGATCCTTGAACCGCAGTGTGTATCGCTCGTCGCCCTCGGTGTCGGTCGAGTACGCGAGAAGATTGCCGTCCTGGCTGATCGAGAACGCGCCGAGGGAGAAGAAGTCGTGACCCTCGGCTTCGAGGTTCGAGTCGAGGAGAATCTGCTCGTCGGGAACATCGCCGGTGAGCGCAGGCGGCGTCCAGTCGTCGGGCGATTCGATGGGCCGGCGGCACGAGAGACCGTAGGACTTGCCCTCGATGGTCCGTGAGTAGTACCACCACTCCCCCATGCGGGTGGGGACCGACAGGTCGGTCTCCTGGGTGCGGGACTTGATCTCGTCGAAGATTTTGCCGCGCAGCTCTTCCAGCCCGGCGGTCTGCTGCTCCGTGTAAGCATTCTCGGCCTCGAGGTAGGCGATCACCTCGGGGCTTTCCTTGTCCCTCAACCATTCGTAGTTGTCGACGAACGTGTCTCCGTGATGTGTCCGCTCGAGGGGGACCTTCTTGGCACTCGGTGGTGTGACCGTCATGGCTTGACCCAATCGTCGAAGTTGAGACCCGAAATACGTTCGTAGGCCTCGATGTACCGTGCACGTGTCGCAGTGACGACCTCGTCGGGAAGCGCGGGCGGCGGTGTATCGCCGTGGCGATCCCATCCCGATTCGCCGGTGAGCCAGTCTCGGACGTACTGCTTGTCGAAGCTCGGCTGGATACGACCCTCTTCGTAGGAGTCGGCCGGCCAGTAGCGCGAGGAGTCGGGCGTGAGCACCTCGTCGGCGAGCACGAGGTTGCCGTCTCGATCCTGACCGAACTCGAACTTGGTGTCGGCCAGAATGATTCCGCGATCCAGCGCGAAATTCGCTGCGCGCACATAGATTTCGAGGGTGTCCTCGCGCAGCTTGAAGGCAAGCTCCGCACCGACCTTGTCCACGACGGCGGCGTAATCGACGTTCTCGTCGTGCTCACCGAGGGCGGCCTTGGCGGCCGGGGTGAAGATCGGTTCGTCGAGCTTGCTCGATTCCACGAGACCACCCGGAAGCGCGACGCCGCACACCGCGCCGGTGCGCTGATAGTCGGACAGCCCCGAACCGGTCAGGTAGCCGCGGGCGACGCATTCGATCGGGACCATCTCGAGGCGTTTGACCACGAGGGCTCGTCCAAGCAATTCCTCGGGAATTCGCTCGTCGCGAGCATCACCGGCAAGGTGATTCACTCCTCCGAGTTCCTCGAAGAAGAACACGCTCATCGCCGTCAGGACACGTCCCTTGTCGGGAATCGGTGTGTCGAGGACGTGGTCGTAGGCGGAGATGCGGTCGCTCGCGACGAGGAGCAGGTGATTCTCGTCGACGATGTACAGATCGCGAACCTTGCCGCCGGCCAGATGCTGGTAGCTACTGAGAGTTGGGCGCACGTAGTCAACCCTATCTGGGCCTGATTGCGCAGCGCGCGGGTGCGCGGACACAATGGTTGGTAATGGCAACAAAAGATGAAGTCGCAGCCGTCGGGTTCCGATCCGAACGTGGTCCGGTACTCATCGCACTGATGCTCAGCACATCGCTTGTCGCGCTGGATTCGACCATCATCGCTACCGCCGTGCTCTCCATCGTCGGCGATCTGGGCGGCTTCAGTCAGTTCCCCTGGCTGTTCTCCATCTATCTGCTGGCGCAGGCCGTGTCCGTACCGATCTACGGTAAACTCGCCGACCTGTTCGGGCGCAAGAGGGTCATGCTCTGGGGCATCGGCGTGTTCCTGATCGGCTCGATTCTGTGTGGTCTGGCGTGGTCGATGCCTGCGCTGATTGCCTTCCGTGCGATTCAGGGGCTGGGGGCGGGCGCTGTTCAACCCATGTCGGTGACGATCGCCGGCGATATCTACACGCTTCCGGAACGCGCCAAGGTGCAGGGATATCTCGCCAGCGTGTGGGCCATCTCGTCGGTATTGGGGCCCGCTCTCGGCGGCATCTTCTCCGAGTTCCTCTCCTGGCGCTGGATCTTCTTCGTCAACATCCCGTTGTGCGCGCTCGCCGCCTGGATGCTGATTCGGCGATTCCACGAGGGCGAGATGAGCCGTCGTAAACCCAAGATCGACTATCTGGGCGCCGGTTTTCTCACCACCGGAGCCTCGCTGATGCTGCTCGGGCTGCTCGAAGGCGGCCAGGCGTGGAGCTGGTTCTCGGGCCCCTCGGTCGCCATTTTCGCCGTCGGGATCATCTCGCTGGCTCTGTTCGCCTGGCAGCAGACGCGCGCCGAGGAGCCGATCCTGCCGCTGTGGGTGTTCACCCGGCGCGTGCTGGTGGTGTCCAGCCTCGTCTCGCTGCTGGTCGGGGCGATCGTCCTGGGGTTGACGTCCTATGTTCCTACGTTCGTCCAGGGCGTCCTCGGCACCGGCGCGATCGTCGCCGGGTTCGCCCTCGCGACGCTGACGATCGGCTGGCCGGTCGCGGCATCCCTGTCCGGCAGGTTCTATCTCCGATTCGGATTCCGCGCGACGGCGACGACGGGTGCGACCATCGCCGTCGTCGGGACAGGCCTCGCGGTCTTGATCTCGCCGCAATCGCACATCTGGCAAATCGCAGCGGTCTGCTTCGTCGTCGGACTCGGGATGGGCCTGACCGCGAGCCCCACGTTGATCGCCGCGCAGTCGAGCGTCGAGTGGGAGGAGCGAGGGGTCGCGACCTCGACCAACATGTTCGCCCGCTCCATCGGCAGCGCGGTGGGTGTCGCGATCTTCGGAGCCGTGGTGAACTCCCAAGTCTCCGGGGATCCAGCGCCCGAACAACTGTCCGACGCCATTCATCTCGTCTTTCTGGGCGTCTTCGGCACGGCGGTGTTGATGCTCGTTGCCGCTGCGTTCATGCCTGGGCGCGACACCACGACTGTCGATGCACCAATAGGAGCGAGGCAAGTTCGACCGTGAGGACCGGGCGGTAGCGCGTCGCCGGCGGTCTACTCTTTTCAGGTAAATATCGATTTTCCTTGCATAGATCGACAATTGTCTGCATGCTGGTACAGACATGAACCGCGGCGGAATACGTGGGTTCGTGGACAGACAGCCGGAAGGCAGAGCAGCGCCAAGATGCCGTCGATGCTCGGCGAACGTCGGTCGTCACGGCCCGAATATTGGCCGCGCCGCACACCGGGACACCACCACCCCACACCGAACACCCGCACAGAATCAGGAAGTCTCATGCGTATCAGCAGAATCGACAACCGTTACCACGCCATCGACGGCGACGTCGCACTCGACATCGAACACGCCAGCGAGGGCCGCTTCACCGCGAACGGATTCGACGTCTACGAAAGGTGGGACGAGCTCAGAGATTGGGTGCATACCATCCCCGCCGACCGCTATAAGCCCTTCGACCGTGCCAGCATCGGCGCACCAGTGCCGATGCCGCGGCAAGTGTTCGCCATTGGATTGAACTACCGCGATCACGCCGCCGAAGCCGGCCTCGACGAACCGGACGCGCCGCTGGTGTTCACCAAGTTCCCCACCTGCATTACAGGCCCGACGACGCCGATCTCACTGCCCTCCGACAACGTGGACTGGGAAGTCGAACTGGTCGCAGTCATCGGCAAGAAGGCCGATCACGTCTCCGAGGACCGCGGATGGGAGCATGTCGCCGGATTGACTGTCGGACAAGACATTTCCGAGCGAGCGGTCCAACTCGCGGGGCCGGCACCGCAATTCGGGCTGGGAAAATCCTTCCCCGGATTCGGACCCATCGGACCCGCCGTGGTCTCGCTCGACGAACTACCCACGATCGATGACCTTGCGATCGGGTGCTCCCTCGACGACGAAGTGCTGCAGAAGGGACGTACCAGCGACCTCATCTTCTCCATCCCCCAACTGATCGCCCACATCTCCGCGATCTGCCCACTGCTACCCGGGGACATCATCTTCACCGGAACCCCTGCCGGAGTCGGTGGCGCCCGAACCCCGAAGCGCTTCCTCCCCCGCGGCGCCACTCTGGTCAGCCACATCGAAGGCATCGGCGAACTGCGCAATCCGCTGATCTGAGCAAGCGCTCGTCCGCGAACGGGCCGAGACAAAGTTTTCGGGAGGCACGAATGTCCGTTGCCTCCCGAAAATACTGTGACCTCGATGGCATACCAGCCCAGCTTCGCGCACTCCAGATCCATCCGGCCATAAGGGTTTTGCCGACTTGCTCCAGACCTACGTGATCGGGGGCACGTCGATGCGGGAGCAACTCAGCAGCGCCTCGGTGGTTCGACCGATATGCTCGGCCAGCCGCTGTTGTGCACTGTCCACCTCGCCTGCCAACGCAGCCTCCATGATGGCCCGATGCTCCCCCGCCAGGTCCCTCTTGTCGTGGGCGAGAGTGCCTGACCAGACCCGATACAACTCGGCGCCGTCACGGAGAGAATTGGCGATCGATTGCAGCCGCGGGCTGCCGCATCCCTCGAGCAGAGCTTGGTGGAAGGCGCGGTGCACCTCCAGCCACTGCCCGTTGACACGACCGTCGGGCAGATGCAGCGGTGTTCTTTCGAGCGTGTGGTGCGCGGATACGACCAGAGACTCCCACGCCACACCGCCGTGCTCGATGGAATCCTTGAGGGCCATCGTCTCGATCTGAATTCGCACATAAGTGATGTCCTGCAGATCATCCGCAGACACGTCTACGACGTTGAATCCGCGCTGCGGGTTCGACACCACGAGCCCTTGTTCTCCCAGCCGGGTCAGTGCTTCCCGGACTACGGACAAGCTGACTCCGAAACGCGCACCAAGATCGGCGATCTTCAACCGAACCCCAGGGCTGATCTCACCATTGAGAATTTCGGCGCGAACTTCGTCGTACACGACCTCCGACCGCGTTTTCTTCACGCCCACCGTCATACTTGGACATTACACCGCTTCAACGATTTCCCAGAAAATAACGTCTTTCTCGGGTTCACCGAGCGTGGCCACATGATCCTCGAAGTGGCGAGGAATCGATTGTCCGATCGAAGGATCCATGCGGGATCCGCGGACCGGGGCGACGGGCTCCGAAGACACGATCTCGCGATTGGCAGAACCGGGCTGATTCCGCCAATCGTGGCGAACGATCGGGTTGTCGTCGACCAACCCCGACTCCTAGTCCAGCTCAACCAGTTGCTGCCCGAAGTTTCGGCCGTCGAGCAAGTCGGTCATCGCATCAGGGAAGGACTCGAAGCCGTGACTCGTATGAGCCGGTAGGTTGATTTTCCCTTCTGCGGCAAGTGTTTCGATTTTCGATCGGACGCCGGCGATGAAGTCGGTGTCCTCCAGATGGTCGAAAATGAGAAAGCCTTCTTTTCTGATTCGTCGAACGAGGATGGTGTTGTTGTCGCGCTGACCGACGTCATTGCTTGTGTCGGACAAGTGGACCGAGTTGACTCGGCCGCAGACGACGATTCGAGCGAAGTCGTTGTAAAGCGGAAGAATTGCTTCGGCGATCGCCCCACCAACGTTGTCGAAGTACACGTCGACTCCTTCGGGTACGGCCTCACGGACCGCTTCGGTGAGATCGGTGACCGATCGGTAGTTCACAGCCGCGCTGTAGCCATATTCGCTCACCAGCCGTCGGGCCTTGTCTGCAGACCCTGTCAGGCCTACCACCCGACATCCGCGAGCCGCAGCGAGTTGCCCGACGATCAAACCGACCGATCCAGCCGCGGCCGAGATCAGAACTGTCTCTCCTGCCTGTGCACGCCCGACCTCGTAAAGCCCGATGTATGCAGTGAGGCCGCTGATCCCGACAAGCCCGAGCGCTGCAGTCGGGGGGAGAGTCCCCGTGGAGTTCGGTTCGAGCGCATCCGCCGGCACCATGGCGAACTCCTGCCAACCGAGGGGGCCGGTGACAAGCTGACCGGGCACGAACCGAGGATCTCCGGTAGCAATGACCTCACCGACACCACTCCCGGACATGGTCTCACCGAGCTGCATCGGCGCCACATAGCTCTGCTCGTCACGGAGTCGGTTCAGCCGTCCTGCCTCGATCGCGACCCATCGGACTCGGACGAGCACCTCACCGGCGGACGGCTCGGTCAGTTCGTTGTTCTCGATTGCAAAGCATGCCGGATCAGGCCGCCCGGTAGGTCGAGTCCTGAGCACCCATCGTCGGTTCATCACGATCGCCATTCCTCGACGATCGTGGTCGGTGGATCGAAATCGATACATACAAGGTTCATTTCGGTTCCTTCCTCGAACCAGAGCGCACTGCCCGACATCACCTTGCCCTCACTTATATCGATAAGTCAACATAATTTCGTTTTTTTGCAACGCAGTCACCGCGTGTACCCGGCAGCTCGAACATCACTCCGCACGAAGACCTACTGCGCGCGAAAACCGAAGCGATCGGCCAAGTTCCATGCCGAAGGTCAGGGCCGGTGTGGTCTGGGGCGCAGTATCGAAGTGGGATCGGTGCGTCGAAGGGCGTCGATAGCAGCATCATGATCTCGGCGTTCGAGTGCCTCGACGAGCTCTTCGACGATCTGGGCGAATCCATCGAGGTACGCCTCCTCCGGTGCGGCGACCTCGAGCAATGAGCGCAGGTAAGACACTCCGACATCGATGATGCTGAGATAGAGCGAGCCGAGCAGGACGCCCTTACCGATACCGGCGAGGTGCGCGTGCAGTTCTCGACACGCCACGATGAAGTCGGACACCGCTTCGGAGTTGCGAGCCCGGCGCACCTCCCACAGCCGGGCCGTGAAGGCGTCCTCGTCGGCGAGCGTTATCTGCCGCAATACCTCCTCGATCAGCAAGGGGGCGATCGCGTCTCGGATCTGGATGGCCTCTACGAATGCGGCGCGGTCACCAGCGGCGGTACGGAACCACCCACTCATGCGGTTCAGCGGAGAGGGGTCGCACGCGAAGATGCCCCCTCCTGGTCCCGGCCGCGAGGTGATGACACCGCGGTCCTGCGCGAGCTTGATCGCTTCGTTCATGGTGCCGACCGAGAAGCCGCACAGCCTCCGGAGATCGTCCTTGCTCCCGATCCTCTCCCCCGTCCGCGCACTGGCAGCCAGCCGGGCGATCTGACCCGCAGCTTGCTCGGCCCGGGATCCGCCGAGTGATTTCTTGACACTCGAATCCGCAGTTCCACGCCACATTTCTCGCGAATACGCGGGCCCCTCGAAGTCCACGGCCGATCCCTCGGCAACTCCTTCACCGTCTGGCCGTGCGTCCATCGATTCCCTCTCCGTTTTCGAAGTCGTGAGCCCACACCCCTTGACAAGTGACCGCACTCACACCACGCTATCAATAAATCATGATTTATTCGCCGCCCGGTGCGCACCCGCGGCGGCTACGTTCACCGCTACTCCAATCGAAGGACGATTCATGACAATCACCGACACCGCTCGCCCGTCGAACTTCTCGCCAGCACCCGAGCGTGAGCGTCTGGTCGATGCCGTACGCGGGATCGCACCGCTGTTGCGCTCCAACGCCGCGCAGGCCGAGACCGACCGGAGAGTGCCGCAGGCCAACATCGATGCGATGCGCGACGCAGGACTGTTCGACATTACCAAGCCGGCGCGATTCGGCGGGTCCCAGGAAGGCTTCCGCACCTTCCTCGAGGTGGTGCTCGAGCTCGGGCGGTCCTGCGGCTCCACAGCGTGGGTCGCCTCGCTCAGTAACGTGTCGTCGTACCTCATCGGCTACTTCGACGAGTCCGTTCAGCAGGAGATGCTGGGTCCGGATCCACACACCGGTACCTGCGGAGTAGTGACACCCACCGCGACTTCGGTCCGTGTCGATGGCGGATACCGGGTCACCGGACGGTGGGGATTCGCATCCGCCTCGCACCACGCCAGCTGGGCGATCAATGGCGTCCCGATGACCAACGAAGCCGGCGACATGCTGGGGCTGGGGTTTGCCCTGATACCGATGTCCGACCTGACCATCGAAGACACCTGGTACGTCGCCGGTATGTCCGGGTCCGGCAGCAAC
Organism: Rhodococcus sp. (in: high G+C Gram-positive bacteria); assembly: GCF_023264675.1. Classification (GTDB taxonomy): domain Bacteria; phylum Actinomycetota; class Actinomycetes; order Mycobacteriales; family Mycobacteriaceae; genus Rhodococcoides. The sequence goes on along the minus strand of NZ_JAHFVG010000027.1, from coordinate 33,683 downwards.
ACTCTGGTCGCCGAAAACGTGTTCGTCCCTGACGCCCACGTGCTGTCCGCTCTCGACGCTATGCAAGGCGTGACACGCTCGGAATTCCAGGACGAGACCCTTTATCACTCCGCGCTGGTCCCGGTGCTGGCGTTGGTACTCGCCGGCCCTGTCCTGGGTATGGCCGAAGGCGCCTACGACGCTGTGCTGGCGACCCTCCGAAAGAACAAACCGATCTCCTACTCGTTCTACGAGTGCTCGATCGACGCGCCCTCGACCCAGCTGTCCATGGCCGAGGCCCGTTCACTGATCGATCAGGCCAGACTCCTCGCCTTCCGTAGTGCCGACGAGATCGATGCGGCCGCCGCCGAGGGCCGGCAAATGAGCTTGCTCGAACGCGCCCGCTGCCGGATGGACGCCGCGCACGCGGCCAAACGATGCCGTGAAGCCGTCGAACTCCTGCTCAATGTGGGCGGAGCGGGAAGTTTCGCTCAGGCCAACCCGCTGCAACGGATCTGGCGCGACCTCGAGACCTCGTCCCGCCATGCCTTTATCAGCTTGAACATCAACGAAGAGATCTACGGCCGCGCACTGCTCGGTATCGACGAGCAGGTCTCGCCGTTCATCTAGCCGACGCTGCGTCGATCGACGGCACTACTTGCAGGAGTTCTCATGGCACTGACATTGGATTCTCGGGCTGCGGTACGCGAGGGACGTGACACCTCCTCCCCGCTCGACGCGGGTGCACCCGCTGTGGTGTTCAACGCCGGCTCAGGGCAAGCGCTGATCGTGGCCGCAGCGCGGTCCGTGTCGACGAGCACCGCGGCCTTCGTGATCCGCCACTCGTCGGGATTTCTGCAGATCGCGCTACCACAGACGCGGTGCGAGTCGCTACTGCTGCCCCCGTTGAATCCGTTCGATCCTCCAGGCTCTCGGATGTGCGTCGGCGTGGATGCGGTGCGCGGCACCGGGACCGGGATCTCGGCAGCCGACCGCGCTACGACAGCCCGGGCTCTCACCGACCCGGCCGCTGCCCTGGGCGATTTCACCCGTCCAGGGCATCTGGTCCCGATCAGCGTCGATCCCCACGACGACACAGCATGGTCGACACCGGCAGCGATCGCCCTCGACCTGGTCCATCGGACAGGACAGCCCGATGGCGCCTTGTTCGCCGAACTGGTCGGCATCGCCGACCCCACCCGAATGATGACCTACGCCGAGTGCGTGGAGTTCGCCCGCCATCACGCACTGCCGCTGCACACCATCGAATAGCGGCGCGCCGTCCCTTCGACAGTCGCCCTCACGGTGACCTGATCCTGAAAGCACACAGGTACTTTTCATGCCACTGCATGCCCTCACCCGCGTCACCATCGGTGTCCCCAACGTCGCCGAGACCGCCGAGTTCTACGACGACTTCGGCCTGACCCGCACGGCCCCGAAAGGTATTGCTCGCGGGCCGGAATCCATCACGTTCGCCACCACTGACGGCGGCGAACAACTCGAAATCGTCCGAACCCCCGACCGCCGCCGCCTCGTCGGCCTCGACGTCGCCGCCGACGACACGGACGACCTCGACCGAATTCAGCACAATCTGCGAAGACTCGACCTCGCCACTTCCCGCACAGAAAACGAACTGTCGGTCGTCGATCCGGGCACCGAAGTACTCGTTCGGGTGTCCATCGGCAGCCGAATCATCCAGGTCCCGTTCACTATTCCCGCTTATAACACGCCCGGCAACATCGGTCGAAACTCCGCCCGCGCCGATGCCATCGAGCGGACCGGCCGAGTCCGGCCCCGCAAACTCGGGCACGTCGTCATCGGATCGACCGATCAACCGTCGAGCGAGAAGTTCTTCACCGAAGGCCTCGGATTCAAGGTCAGCGACCGTGTGCCCGGCCTGGCGGCGTTCCTGCGATGCTCGACCGACCATCACAACGTGCTGGTGCAGGCAGCACCCGTAACGATGCTCCACCACACCAGCTGGCAAGTCGACGACGTCGACGAAATCGGCCGCGGCGCCACCACCATGCTCGAGAAAGACCCACAGCGCCATGTCTGGGGACTGGGCCGCCACCACATCGGTTCCAACTTCTTCTGGTACCTCAAGGACCCGGCCGGCAATTTCAGCGAGTACTACTCCGACCTCGACTGCATCGTCGACGACCAGCTGTGGACACCCCAGGACTGGGACGGAGCCCGGTCCCTGTTCAACTGGGGCGCTCCCCCGCCGCCATCGTTCCTCGCCCCCGAAGACTTGGCAGACCTCATGGTCGGAACCCACGGCTGACGGCCCAGGATCGTCGACTGATCGGGTGCAACCTAGGTGCGACGTACCCGTCCGCGGGAGACCAGCTCGACGGTGAGCGCCACCGCCAGCGTCTGGGCCAGCAGCAGACCCGCGAGCACCAGGATCTGAACCGCACCGGCCTGGACGGCGGATCCACTGGCCAACAACACACCGACGAACGCGCCGGGCAACGTCACGAGCCCGACGGTACGAGTCTGATCGAGGCCGGGGAGCAATGCGTCACCAGCGGTCGGCCGAACGACTTCGAGTCTCGAATCGCGCTCGGTGAGACCGAGACTGAGTGCCGCTTCGACCTCACCGTGCCGAGAAGTCAACGCATCGAGGGCTCGTCGCGCCGACAGTGATGTTGCTGTCATCGTCCCGCCGAGGATGATGCCGCCGACCGGAACGATCGCGATTCCCTGTGCCGGAACGACTCCGGTGATCAGGCACAGGGGCACGACCACCCCGGTTCCGACCCCGAGAGGCGCGATGAGCCACAGTCCCGATCGCCCCGCCTCGGAACGACGAATCGAGGTGAACGCCGCCGCCCCGAACATCACCAGCAGAACCAGAAGCGACGACCACAGGTGCGCCAACGCAGCAGCCAGAATCAGTGACACGACGGAGAGTTGAACAAATCCGCGCAGCGCAGCCGATGGGACCGTCCAGACCTTCCCGACGGAAGAGATGCGGTACACCACCGCGGCCAGCAGAACCATGACGACGCACAACACCGCCAGCGGGACGCCGGGTTCGGCAAGGGATGAGCTCACCGCGCCAGTATCCCCCAGGCGTTACCGGGGACCCCGTGGTCGCCTCTATGTGCGTGCGAATACATAACCCTCTATGTATTCGCACGCACATGCGCCGAAGGCGCCTACAGGCCTACCCGCTCCAACATGGCGTCGAACTCTTCACTGGCTTCGCCTTCGGACCGGCCCGCTGCAATCGCACCGTTGTACACCGCGAGCGCTTCCTCCTGGTACTTCTTGTACTTTTCCATCCACTGCTCGGAGTTGGCTCGCCAGTAGCCGATGATCTCGAATTGCTTGACCGGGTAGCCCAATTCTTTACGGAAGTACTTGCGCACCGTGCGCGACGAGGCAGCCTCGCCGGCGAACCAGACGTAGCCCTCGCCCTCGGGCAGAACGTACTGCGTGGCAGCATCGTCGAGCACGCTCGCCGAATCGCCGTTGCCGGAGCCGATTCGCCAGTCGTAGGTGACCTCGCCTGCAGTCTCGAAACTCTGGATGTCCCCGCGCTCGAGCACCTCGACGATGGCATGGGCACGAGCGCCCGCCGGTAATTCTTCGATGATGCGTCCGAGTGCTGGAAGTCCTGTCATGTCCGCGAGGAGCAATTGCCACTGAGCGGTGACGGGGATGTCGTACCAGGAGCGAGGCCGAGTCCACAAAATTCTCTGCCCCACCGAGACATTCAGCGCCCACGACGCCGCGACGCCGCCCTCGTGCGCCACGAAGTCGATGACGAGCTGCCCGGCACCGGCGTCGAAGCGTCGCACCGTGTAGTTGCGCCCTTCCGGCACTTGTTCGACGTCGTGGTACCACCACTCACCGTCGACCTCGGTCATCGCAGGCGGTACGTCCTCGCCGTCACGCGGGAAGAAGAGCGTCACACATTCGTCGGGTGCTCCGATGGACACGTACTGCGCAACGTCCTCGCCGCCGAACGTCACGCGCACCATGTGGGTGGTGAGCTGCTGCACTGAAACAACGTCAGCGAAGTAAAAACCCTTGGTCATTCGTTATCCTCATCCACGCACTCGGGTGTGTCGGTGTCGGCGGCACGACACTAGAAACCAGGGTAGCCTACCCTCGGTAGTGACAGGCGTTCAGCGTCGTGCCAACGGGATGACCAGCGGAGTATGTGATTCCGGATCCTCGATGATGCGGCAGGGCAGACCGAAGACCGCCTCGACGAGTTCGGCGGTGATCACGTCGGCGGGCTGGCCGGTGGTGACCACCGCGCCGTCCTTCATCGCGATGATGTGGTCAGCGTAACGGCAGGCATGGTTGAGATCGTGCAACACCGCGACCATCGTGTTGCCATGCTCTCGGTTGAGCTGCGAGCACAGATCCAACAGGTCGATCTGGTGAGCGATGTCCAGGAAGGTTGTCGGCTCGTCGAGAAGCATCAGCGGCGTCTGCTGCGCGAGAACCATTGCCACCCAGACTCGTTGACGCTGTCCACCGGACAGTTCGTCGACGAGGCGGCCCGACAGCTCGGTCACGCCGGTCGCGTTCATGGCGAAAACGACGGCAGCTTCGTCCTCCTTCGACCACTGCCGGATCAGCTTCTGATGCGGGTAGCGTCCTCGTGCAACGAGATCCGCGACGGAGATACCGTCGGGCGCGATGGACGTCTGCGGAAGCAAGCCGAGCCGCCGCGCAACCTCTTTCGCGGGGTACGACGAGATTGCCTTGCCGTCGAGCAGTACCGTCCCGGCCTCGGGCTTGAGCAGACGTGAGAGTGCCCGCAGCAGAGTCGACTTGCCGCATGCGTTCGGTCCGACGATGACGGTGAACTTGCCGTCGGGAATTTCGACGGTCAGGTTCTCGCTGATGACCCGCTTGTCGTAACCGATGGTCACGTTGTCCGCGTGCAACCGAACCTGCGTCACTGCTTTCTGCCTTCCCGCGCCAACAACCACACGAAATAAGCGCCACCGATGGACACCGTGACCACGCCGACCGGCAGCTGAGTGGGAGCGAACACCCGCTGAGCCACCCAATCGCTCACCAGCAGAAGAAAAGCCCCCATCACCGCCGACGGAATCAGAGCCACGCCTGCAGTCCTGGTCAATCGCCGCGCCAGTTGCGGCGCAGCGAGCGAGATGAACGAGATCGGCCCGGCGACTGCGGTCACCACAGCGGTCAGAGCCACCCCAAGCACCATGAGGATCAGCCGGGTCGGCTCGGCGTGAATACCGAGCGCTTCGGCGGCATCGTCTCCCATCTCGAGCATCGGGAGACGCCCCGCGACGACCGCCAGCAAGGGTGCGATGACCACCAAGACGATCACCACCGGGCCCAGCTGCGCCCAACTCAGTCCATTGAGACTGCCTGCGCCCCAGACGGCTGCAGCCACGGCGTCGGCGAGATCTGCCTTGACGATGAGCCACGTGTTGACCGAGGCAAGAATGGCACTGATGGCGATACCGACGATGATGAGCCGAAATCCCTGCACACCCCGCTTGAAGGCAAGCATGTACACCACTGCAGCAGTGCAGATTCCGCCGATCAGCGCGCCGGCACCGGTCTGGAAGTAGCCGCCACCCAACGTCAGAATGACGATCAATGCTCCGGTGTACGCGCCGGTGTCGAAGCCGATGATATCGGGGCTTCCCAACGGGTTTCGCGTCAACGACTGGAAGATCGCCCCCGAGACACCGAGCGCGCCACCGAGAAGCAGAGCCAGCGCGACCCGCGGGAATCGCCATTCCATGACGACCAACTCGGTGAACCGCGGAGCGTCGGAGAACACTGCCTGCAGAACCTCACCCGGTGGAACGTAGTAGTCACCGGTACTCAAGGCGACGACGGCGACGGCCAGCGAGAGCAATGCGAGAACTAAACAGACGAGCACGGTCCTGACGTCGATGCGGCCGTTGACCTTGTCGCCGGCGAGACGGAGGATGCGGACCTTGCGCCCGAAGTCGACTTCCGTGTCAACCCTCTTCGGCTCCACCACGCTCACAGGCCACTCCGATTCACTCCGCAGGCTGCGCTCACAGGCCACTCCGATTCACTCCACAGGCTTCGCTCACAGGCCACTCACCTTCTTACGACGAACGAGCAGGATCAGAACCGGGGCGCCGACGAAGGCCGTCACGATTCCGACCTGCAACTCGCCCGGCCTGACGACGACGCGGCCGACGATGTCGGACAGGAGAAGCAGACACGGAGCGGCCGCGACGGTGTACAGCAGAATCCACCGCTGATCCGGGCCGACGAACCACCTGACCATGTGCGGAATCATCAACCCGACGAATCCGATGGGCCCCGCAGCAGCCGTTGCTGCACCAGCCAGCAGCGTCACCGCGACGGCTCCCAGCGTGCGGGTGTGCGTGACCTTCGCCCCGAGTGACTGCGCGAGGTCGTCGCCGAGAGCAATGGCGTTGAGTGGCCGAGCGATGACGATCGCGATGATCAGCCCGGCCGCGATGAACGGCGAGATCGCAAGGGAAATATCCAGTCCGCGGCCCGACAGAGAGCCAGCACCCCAGAATCTCATCCTGTCGAAGGCATCCGGATGGAGCAGCAACATGCCCGAGGTGATCCCACCGAGCACCGCCGCCAGAGCGATCCCGGCGAGGGTCAGGCGAATGGGTGTCGCACCGGCACGTCCCATGGACCCGAGGGCATACACCGCCACGGTGGCCAGTACTGCGCCGATGAACGCGAACCAGATATAGGACCAGATACCGGTGAAACCGAGCAGACCGACTGCGAGCGCCACGAAGAATGCAGCGCCGGCGTTGACACCGAGAATTCCTGGATCCGCCAACGGGTTTCGGGTCATGGCCTGGATCAACGCGCCGGACACCCCCAGAGCGATGCCGACGAGCAGACCGAGGACCGTGCGCGGCACTCGAAGCTCGCGGATGATGACGTGGTTGGTCGAGTCGCCGTACGCGAACAACCCGTCCCAAACCTCGCTCAGCGGAATGTACTTGGTCCCCACCGCGATACTGAGAAGGCAGATCGCGGCCAGTAACCCGAGAATCGAAACCAATCCGAGAGTGCGACGGGTGTTGGTCTTCGCCACACCGCCTGGTGCCACCGGGCTTTCCACGCCGTCGGGCTTGTCGGTGGTACTGGTCATGCGCTGACTCCCGCGGATAAAACCGGTCGACCCATTCGAACCAGGTCCACCTTACGCAGTCGGGCTATGTCGAAATTTCGGCAGCGATGCCCGCAGCCTTGACGTCGAGGTCTTCCCGCCGCGGCGACGTCGGCCGCGCACGCAGACCGAAGCCATCTCCTGTGGTTCTGGGGATGACGTGGAGGTGGACGTGGAAGATCTCCTGACCAGCGATCTCACCGTCCGCGAGAAAGAAGTTGACCCCGGCGCACCGGGGATCGCTCGCCCGCAGAGCGGCCGCGACCTTCTGCCCGACGACGAACAGATGGGCGCCGGTATCGGGCTCCAGTTCGGCCAACGATCGCGCCTGCTGCCGCGGAACCACCAGTACGTGCCCGCTCGTCACCGGCCGAATGTCCATGAACGCAACGGCGATGTCGTCCTGGTAGACCATGCTCGATTCAGCATTGCCGGCAATGATTTCAGCAAAAATCGTGTACGGATTCATGACACAAGAGTCTAGTTCTGCACCACGAGTACCCCGCGACTAAAGTCTGGCCATGGGTTTATTGGGAGGCGTCCTCTTCGACATCGACGGTGTGCTGGTGACGTCGTGGAAGCCCGTGCCGGGTGCAGCCGAAGCGTTGGACTACCTGGACAGCAAGGACATCGCGCGGGCGTTCCTCACCAACACCACCTCGAAGACCCGCGCCCAGATCGCCGACGCCCTCACCGAGGCGGGCATGCCGGTGCACGCCGACGAAATCGTCACCGCCGCCAGCCTCACCGCCGATCATCTGCGCGAGACCTATCCGGGTGCGCGGACGGTGCTGATCAACAACGGCGACATCGCGGGCGACATGCCCGGCATCGAATTCGTGGATGAATCTGCCGGAGACCCCGACGTCGTCGTCATCGGTGGAGCCGGACCCGAATTCACCCACGAGCGCCTCAGCAAGGTCTACGACTGGCTGTGCCGCGGCATCCCCGTCGTCGCGATGCATCGCAGTCTCATGTGGACCACCGGTGCCGGTCTCCGCATCGACACCGGCATGTACCTCGCCGGGATGGAGAAGGCGTCGGGACACACGGCGAAGGCCGTCGGCAAGCCTGCACCGCTTGGGTTCCAGACGGCGGCCGAACGGATGGGTGTCGATCCGGTCGATGTCGTCATGGTCGGCGACGACCTGGACAACGATGTGCTCGCCGCCCAGGTCGTCGGCATGACCGGAGTGCTCGTTCGAACCGGCAAATTTCAGCAGGACGTGCTCGACCGCCGAGCGCAGCAGGAATTCGGGCTGCAACCGAACCACGTCATCGACTCGGTCGCAGCGCTCCCGGAGCTGCTAGAGAATCGGTGACGGCGAATACGACGCCCCGGCGGGGAACTGTCCGACGAGCGTCTCGACCTCGGACACGACCGCCGCGACCTGAGCTTCCGCTGCACCGATGAAGGCGGACTTGTCCGCGAGGGCTGCGTCGAGTCCGGCGCGATCGAGAGGAATGCGCTCGTCCGCGGCGAGACGATCGAGCAGGTCCGGTTCCTGACCTTCCTCGCGCATCGCCAGGGCCACCGCCACCGCGTGTTCCTTGATGGCCTCGTGCGCTCTCTCGCGGCCGACACCGGCGCGCACGGATGCCATGAGCACCTTGGTCGTCGCGAGGAAGGGGAGGTAGCGAGTCAGTTCCTTCTCGATGACGGCCGGGTAGGCACCGAACTCGGCGAGCACCGTCAGGAACGTCTCGATCATGCCGTCGATGGCGAAGAACGCATCGGGCAGCGCGACGCGGCGCACGACCGAGCAGAACACGTCGCCCTCGTTCCACTGTGCGCCCGCCAGCTCGGCTGCCATCGAGCCGTAGCCGCGGAGGATCACCTGCAGACCGTTGACGCGCTCGCAGGAGCGAGTGTTCATCTTGTGCGGCATCGCCGACGAGCCGACCTGGCCCGGCTGGAAGCCTTCGGTCACCAGTTCGTGCCCGGCCATCAAGCGAACGGTGTGTGCGAACGACGAGGGCCCGGCGCCGAGCTGAACCAGCGCCGAGACGACCTCGTGGTCCAGCGAACGTGGGTACACCTGGCCGACGCTGGTGAGCACGTGCCGGAATCCGAGGTGATCGGCGACGAGGCGTTCGAGGGCGGTGAGCTTCGCGGAGTCGCCGCCGAAGAGGTCGAGCATGTCCTGAGCTGTGCCCATCGGGCCCTTGATGCCGCGCAGTGGGTAGCGCGCGATGAGTTCCTGAATTCGAGCGAGAGCGATCAGCACCTCGTCGGCGGCGGATGCGAAACGCTTGCCGAGCGTGGTGGCCTGCGCTGCGACGTTGTGGCTACGGCCCGCCATCACGAGCGAGGAGTACAACGCTGCACGTTCCGCGAGCCTCGCTGCCACGGCGACACCGTGCGCGTGAATGTGCTGCAACGAACGCAGGATCTGCAGTTGCTCGACGTTCTCCGTCAGGTCGCGGCTGGTGAGGCCCTTGTGGATGTGCTCGTGACCCGCGAGAGCATTGAACTCCTCGATACGAGCCTTCACATCGTGGCGCGTGACGCGCTCGCGTTCGGCGATCGACGCCAGATCGACCTGGTCGATGGCGCGCTCGTAGTCGGCGATCGCAGCAGACGGTACGTCGACGCCGAGGTCCGACTGGGCTTTGAGCACGGCGATCCACAGTTGGCGTTCGAGAACGATCTTGTGTTCCGGAGACCAGAGGTCCACCAGTTCGGGGCTTGCGTAACGGGTGGCGAGGACGTTCGGAATAGTCACGAGAGTCCAGTTTACCGGTGCGCCGGAGCGACCACGTCGATGACTTCGAGGAGCATGCTGCGAGCCATGGCTCTCGGCTCGGGATCGACCTCTCCCAGGGCGCCGACCACAGCACCGTCGACCACTGCCACGAGGCGTCGGAGTTGCTGTTCGTGCACGATTCGGCCCGATCGTCGGAGCACGTCGGTCAGCAGGTCGTCGATCTGTGCCCGCAACCTCAGCTGAACTTCGCGAAGCTGCGGGTGGCGTGCGGACGCGATGAATCGCTCGTATCGCGCGACGAGGCGTTCGTGTGCCTCGTCGAGTCCGTCCTCCGGTCCGATGAGCAGGTCGACGACGAGGTCGACGGTCGACTCCAGGTCGTGGCCCAGGTCTCCTCGCTCGACGATCCGACCGCGCATGACTTCGAGTTCGCGGTTGCCGAGCACCTCGACGGCGCAAGCGATGAGGTCGTCGAGCGATTCGAAGTAGTACGTCGTCGATGCGAGCGGAAGTCGTGCCCTCGTCGCGACCGCGCGGTGCCGGACGGCGTCGAAGCCCCCCTCCACGAGCAGGTCGGCCGCAGCGCAGGCCAGCGCGTGTCGTCGGCGTTCCCCTTTCGGAGTCGCGCCCGACGCCCTCGCAGGGTTGGCGGGAACCCCGGGCGGTAGAGCTGACATTCGAGCCATCGTGCCAGTCCGCACCCATCCGTCTGAGGTAAACGGGCCATTCACGGTGTGGAATCGTGAACTCTCATGAGCGCGCGAACCATCGACCTTCGTTCCGACACCATCACCCGCCCCGATGCTGCAATGCGGAAAGCGATGGCCGACGCCGAGGTCGGTGACGACGTTCTCGATCACGATCCGACGATGGCAAGGCTGGAGGAGCGGGTCGCGTCGATGCTCGGCTACGAGTCGGCTCTGTGGGTTCCCAGCGGTTCGATGGGCAACCTGATAGCGCTGATGTTGCATCTGCGCCGCGGCGACGCCTTCCTCGCGCCGGAGTTTGCCCACGTGCTCGGCTCCGAACTCGGAACGGCTGCCTGGCTGGCGCAGGGGATGCCGCAGGTACTCCCTCATGACGCCGGGCCCGGTCGACCGAGCCCGGAGACCGTCCGTGCCGCCGTGGGGACCGGGCCGTACTTCGCGCTGGCGACGACGCTGCTGTGTCTCGAGAACACGCACAATTTCGCCGGCGGCGCAGTGTTCGACGGCGCCGAGTGGAGTGCGCTCCTGGAGGCCGCCCGGTCGGTAGGGCTGCTGGTGCACCTCGACGGTGCACGGGTGTGGAACGCAGCGGCCGCACTCGGGGTTCCGGTGTCGGACCTGACGCGCGGCGCGGACACCGTCCAGGTGTGTCTGAGCAAGGGCCTCGGCGCCCCGGTCGGATCCGTTCTCGCCGCAGATTCCGCACGGATCACCGAGGCGCGTCGAATCCGCAAGATGCTGGGCGGCGGCGTCAGGCAGGGCGGGATTCTCGCTGCGGCCGGGCTGCTGGCGCTCGACAATGTCGACTCGCTCACCGTCGATCACGTCAACGCGACGTTGCTTGCCGATGGCCTCCGTGAGCGCGGCTGGACCGTCGGCCAGCCGCAGACCAACATCGTGCTCGCCGAGGGATCGCTCTCCGTCGCGCAGCTCGCCGAACTGGGAATCGCCGCGGTCACGGTCACCGGGAAAATCAGGTTCGTGACGCACCGCGACGTCTCCGAGTCCGATATTCGCGAGGCGCTGAACCGTCTTTAAAGCAGGGGCGCGAGACGCTGCAGTGCCTCGCGTACGTCCTCGGTGGTGCCGGCGAACGAGAACCTGACGGTGTGGTGTCCGTGGACGGTGTCGAAATCGACTCCGGGAGCCAGGGCTACTCCCGTTCTCGCGAGCACGTCCTCGCACCATGCCCGCGAGTCCTGTGTCAGATGGCCGATGTCGGCATAGGCGTAGAACGCGCCGTCGGCCGGGGCGAGGTCGGTGATCCCCGCGGCCGTCAGGCCGTCGAGCAGAATCCGACGGTTGACGGCGTACCGCGCCACGTGGCTGTCGAGTTCTCTTCGAGATTCCTCGGTGAACGCCGCAACGGCAGCGAGTTGGGAGATCGCGGGCGGGCAGACGGTCATGTTCGACGCAAGGCGTTCGACGGCTCGTCGGAGCGTGGGCGGCAGCAGCATCCACCCCAGACGCCACCCCGTCATCGAGAAGTACTTCGACACCGAACCGATGACGACCGATTCCTTCGATGTCTCCCACGCGCTGGATGTCGTCTTGTTGCCGTAGGAAATGCCGTGGTAAATCTCGTCGGAGATCAGCAGGGTGCCGTTCTCGTCGCACCACCGGGCGATCGCGGCGAGTTCGTCGGCGTCGATGATCGTGCCCGTCGGGTTCGCCGGGCTGGCGATGATCAGTCCCTTGGGCGGGTCCGGCAGCGCGTCGAGCATCGCGACGGTCGGTTGAAATCTCGACTCGGCGCCGCAGTCGAGTTCGACCACTCGACAACCCAACGCCGCGAGAGTGTTTCGATACGCCGGATAACCGGGACGCGCCATGACGACGGTGTCGCCGACGTCGAACGCGGCAAGGAACAGCAGGGTGAATGCGCCGGAGGATCCCGTGGTCACGACGACGTCGTCGGCATGAACCGTGATGCCTGCTTCGAGTGCGTGGTGCTTGGCGACGGCTTCGCGGAGCGGCAGAATGCCGAGTGTTTCGGTGTAGCCCAGCAGGTGGTTGTCGAGCGCGTCCCGGGTCGCCTGCAGCACCGGGGCAGGCGCGGACGTCGACGGCTGACCCGCGGCGAGTGACAACACGTCCCCGTGGGTGCGGGTCCTGACCGCCGCAGCTTTGAACACGTCCATCACATGGAACGGTTCGATTTTCGATCTGTTCGACTCGGTGACCACGCACCCGAGGCTATCGGTCGTGGAAGACTGAACGGATGCCGGAACCCACTGCCGACGATATTGCCGCGGCGCTCGACGCGCTTCGCTCGTCCACACCATTGGTGCAGTCGCTGACCAATGTGGTGTCCGCGAACTTCGTCACCAACGTGCTGCTTGCCGCCGGAGCGAGCAACGCCCACATCGACAACGTTCACGAGGCAGCCGGATTCGCCGCGATCGCCAGTGGCGTTCTGGTGAACCTCGGGACACCGGACGACGGGACGGCCGCAGCGTTCACGTTGGCCGCTGAATCGGCTCGTGCAGCGGGAACACCGTGGGTGCTCGACCCTGTCGGAGTGGGCGGGTTGCCCTGGCGCACCGAGCTCGCCGCGCAGTTGCTCACTCTCGAACCCACCGCTGTTCGGGGGAACGCCTCGGAAATAATTGCGCTGGCAGGGTTGGGCAACTTTGCACGCGGAGTGGACAGTTCGTCGGATTCCAAGGCCGCGGTGCCCGCTGCGGTCGCACTCCTGGGGCACGCGCAGGTGGTGTCGGCGTCGGGTGCGGTGGACTACATCGTCGGGCGCGGCGAATCCGGGCCGGTCGGTGTACGGGTCATCGGCGGCAGCCCCTTGCTCACCAAGGTCACCGCGACGGGATGCTCCCTCGCTGCGTTGGTCGCGGCGTATCTCTCGGTAGCCGAAAATCCACTGATCGGAATCACCGCCGCGCACGTTCACGTTGCGGTTGCCTCTGAGCACGCAGCCGAAACCTCTTCGGGTCCGGGATCTTTCGCCGTCGCATACCTCGACGCCCTGGCGTCGGTCACTCCCGATGACCTGCGCGCGGCCCGGATCGAACCGCTCGCACTGTAGCCGTTCATCCACAGGCATCCCGGTTATCCACAGGGAGCCTCTTTTCGAGGTATTCGGCGTCGTCGGCAGTGCACAGTTGTACGGCATGGGGGTCTACACACGCGTGCAGTTGGAGGAATCGGGGATATTGCGGTCAGGCATTGCACGGAGGACAACGACGGGCACTCTGATCAGGCTCCTGCCCGGGGTGTACTCCGACCCGGACCCCTCGTATTTCGACCGCTGCGTTGCCGTCACGCTGTGGCGACCGGATGCAGTGTTGAGCCATGTAAGTGCTGCGTGGCTCTGGGACATGATCGACAAGGAACCGACGACAGTTCATGCGACGGTTCCCCATTCGGTGCGGTGTGCCGGCGCCACCGGCTTCGTGCTCCACCGGCGTGTGGTCCACGTGACCGAACACCGTGGCCTTCCGTTGGTGTGCGCCGCACAGTGCTTCGTCGATGTTGCGTCCTTGCTGACCGGCGCGGAGTTGGAGAAGTTCTTCGATCGCAACATCGGGGTCCGTGTGTCCTGGCGAGCTGTGACCGATCACCTCGATGCGGTCAAGGGAATGAGGGGTGTGGGCACAGTCCGTCGCCAACTCGAACTGTGCTGCCCGGGAACCCTGTCGGAGCCCGAGCGACTGGTGGCGCGAGCCGTCCGAGCACGGGGAATTCGGATGGAGATCAATGCTCCGATCGGCCGATACTACGGCGACCTGGTCGACTACCTCGCCAAGGTGGACGTCGAGATCGATGGCCGCGAGTTCCACACGGAACCCGCGACGTTCGACAACGACAGAGTGCGACAGAACTGGATGATGCTCGAGGGCTGGCTCGTGCTCCGGTACTCCGCTGCCCGGGTGTCGCGCGACCCCGGCAAGGTTGCCGACGACATCGCCGCTGTGGTGCGTCGACGCCGGAAGAGTAGGGGTGCAGAACGCTCCCGAAGTGGGTGAGATCGACGGGATCCAGTAAATCCCGCTCACTCTGGGAGCAAAATACCCGGTCTAGAGAGTGATACGCCCTTCGAGAGCGGCGAGGCCGATATCGGTGCGGAAGTGGCTGCCGGGCAGACGGATCGACTCGATCTTCGAGTACGCATCGGCGCGGGCTTCAGCCAGGTCGGCTCCGGATCCGACGACGCTCAGCACGCGGCCGCCCGCCGATACGACGGTATCGTCCTTCACTGCCGTGCCGGCGTGGAACACGCCCTCGCCGTCGGCGCCGGTGATCGCATCACCGGTGCGCGGACGGCCCGGGTAGTTCTCCGCGGCGAGTACGACGGTGACTGCTGCACCGTCCTTCCACTGCAGAGGGGGAAGCGAGGCCAACGTCCCGGTGGCGGTGGCGTTCAATGCTTCGCCGAGCGGGGATTCCAGTAACGCGAGCACGGCCTGGGTCTCGGGATCACCGAAGCGACAGTTGAATTCGACGACTGCCGGGCCCTGCGAACCGATCGCGAGACCGGCGTACAGCAGGCCCGAGAACGGAGATCCACGCTCGACCATTTCGGCGGCGACGGGTTCGACGACCTCGGTGACGATCTGCTGGACAACAGCGTCGGGCAACCACGGGAGCGGGGTGTACGCCCCCATGCCGCCGGTGTTGGGTCCGGTGTCGCCGTCACCGACGCGCTTGTGGTCCTGGGCCGGCAACAGTGGCACGACGGTCTCACCGTCGACGAGACAGAAGAGCGAAACCTCGGGACCGTCGAGGAAGGATTCGAGCAGCACAGGATGTCCGGTTTCGAGGAGTTCGGCGGCGTGATCGCGGGCAACGAGGCGATCGGTGGTGACCACGACGCCCTTGCCTGCGGCGAGTCCGTCGTCCTTGACCACCCAGTTGGGACCGAAGCGGTCGAGCGCTGCGTCGAGCTTCGCGGGCGAATCGACGATCTCGCTGTGCGCGGTACGGACACCCGCGGCGGCCATGACGTCCTTGGCGAACGCCTTGGAGCCTTCGATCCGAGCTGCGTCGGCGGACGGTCCGAAGGTGGCGATCCCGGCGGCGCGCAGTGCGTCGGCCACTCCGAGTACCAGTGGAACCTCGGGTCCGATGACCACCAGGTCGGCTTCGACTTCACGAGCCAGTTCGGTGACAGCCTCGCCGGAGGCGACGTCGACGGAGTGCTGTTCGGCGAGCTTCCCCGTCCCTGCATTACCGGGAGCCACCAGCAGCTTGCTGACCTTGGGGTCCTTGCTCAGCGCAAGTAGGAGGGCGTGCTCACGAGCACCGGAACCTATGACGAGTACGCGCACAGTGGACAAGAGTATCGGCTGGACCCGCTGGTGGCGAAAACAGCGAACGACGAACATGCTCCCCGCCACGTGGCGGGGAGCATCTCGCGTCAGCTCAGGTCGTACATCGTGACCCCGTCGACCGTGGTCGCGGTGTAGTTCGCGGTGACCCACTCGGAGATCTCCGCCGAGGTGCCGGAGCTGCTGCCACCCATGCCTCCGCCGGCGATGAAGTAGTGGATCTGGCCGTTCGCCACGTACTCCTGGAACTCTGCGAGGGTCGGCGACGGGTCGGTGCCGTTGAAGCCGCCGATCGCCATGACCGGATCCTCGGTCGCCAGCTGGTAACCGGAAGCGCTGTTGGATCCGATTGCGGCAGCGACCCAGGTGTAGGAGTCGGCGTCGTCCTCGAGGAGCGAGGTGATCGCGGCGGTCGGAGTGCTACCGCTGAGCAGTCCGCCTGCGGCGCCACCCATGCCGCCCATTCGACCGGTGCCGGTAGCTGCGGTGCCGGTGGCTCCGGTGCCGGTGGCTGCGGTGCCAGTGGCTGCGGTGCCAGTGGCTGCCGTGCCACCAGGAGCAGTGGGCATCTGAGCGCCCGTCGTCTGACCACCCGGCATCTGACCGGCCTGACCCTGCGCAGCGCCGTCGCGCATACCGCCGGGGCCTCCACCGCCCCTGCCGCCGAACCCACCCATGCCGGTCGAGGGACCTGCGGTGACGATCGATCCGGTGTGCGGGGTGGCCACGGTGTCGATCGCATAGGCGGTCGGTCCGGCGAGGCCGGCGAACATGACTGCGAGAATCGAAGCGACGGCCAGCTTTCCGCGTGTCATCGCCGGGATCAGCACCAGTGCTGCGGCAATCAGGCCGACAACCAGGATGGTCCAGCGGAGCCACGGTACGAAGTCTGCGCTGCGTCCCAACAGAACCCAGGCCATCGCGACTGCGGCGAGCGTGCCGACGGCCATGCCGATCCGTACCCAGTACTGCTCACGATGACGCCAGGCGAGCACACTGCCTGCGCCGATCAGCGCGGCAATCGCCGGGGCAAGCGCAACGGTGTAGTACGAGTGGAAGATGCCCGCCATGAAGCTGAACGTCAGCCCCGTGACGAGGAGCCACAGGCCCCAGACCCCCAACGCTGCGCGCTGTGGATCGGTACGGCGAACACGTCCGCGCAGTACGAATCCGAGCACCAGCAGGATCAGTGCCGACGGTATGAGCCAGGCGATCTGGCCGCCCTGCGAGGAGTCGAACATTCGCGTGATACCCGTTTCGCCCCACATGCCGCCGCCGGCAGCTCCGGCACCGCCGCCGGCAGCGCCCATGCCGCCCATACCGTCGCCACCGCCGCCGGGCGTCACACTGCCGGTCTCGTCGCCGCTGAGGCGACCGAGTCCGTTGTAGCCGAGGGTGAGTTCGAGGATCGAGTTGTTCTGCGAGCCACCGATCCAGGGCCTCGACGATGCGGGCCACAGTTCCACCACCAGCAGCCACCAACCGGCGGACACGATTGCGGCGCCCAGTGCGGCGAACAGCTGCAGGAGCCGCTTCACGAATTTCGGCGGGCCTGCCCAGATGTACATGAGCGCGATCGGCGGGATGACGAGCATGACCTGGAGCTGCTTGGTCAAGAAGCCGAATCCGACGAACATTCCGACGAGGACGAGCCAGCGGGTGCGGCCGTCTTCCACTGCTCGCATCGATGCCCAGACTGCGGCGATCATCAGCAGAACCAGCAACGCGTCGGGGTTGTTGAAGCGGAACATCAGGGCGGCAACGGGCGTCACCGCCAGCGTGAGTCCGGCGAGAAGACCTGCGGCCGCACCGAACTGTCGACGAATGGTCGCCCACAGCAGCGCAACCGACCCGACACCGAGTAGCGCCTGCGGGATCAGCATCGCCCATGAGCTGAGGCCGAAGATGCGCACCGACAGCGACATCACCCACAGCGACATCGGCGGCTTGTCGACGGTGATCGAGTTGGCGGCGTCGGACGATCCGAAGAAGAATGCCTTCCACGACACCGAACCCGCTTGCACGGCAGCGGAGTAGAACGAGTTGGCCCAACCGGAGGCGCCGATGCCCCAGATGTACGCGACGGCTGTGCCCACGAGCAGCGCACCGAGGCCGATCCATTCCAGGCGTTTACTTTTCTCCGGCACCGGCGCGTCCACGTGGCGCTCCATCAGCGTCGTCACAGTGCAACCTCTTCCTTGTTACGAAATACCCAACGAAGTGCGACGAAACGGCACACTGTCGCAACGAGATTGGCGACGACGAGGACCGCGAGTTCGACGTGGCGTGACACGTCCGGCGCCCAGGCGTGCAGTATCGCGAGCGATCCGCTGGTGACCGCGAGGGCGAACCCGAACACCAACAGTCCTTGCAGTTGATGCTTTCCGGCGCCTTCGGATCCGCGGACGCCGAAGGTGAAGGCACGGTTCGCCGCGGTGTTGAGCACGGCGGTGACGAGCAGGCCGATGAAGTTGGCAGCCTGCGCTCCGATAACCGGGTGCAGAACGAGATAGAGCAACGCGTAGGCGAGGGTGCTGGCAACACCGATGATGCCGAAGCGCACCAGCTGCCCGACCATTCCGTGCGGCACACCGGCCACGAGAGGCTCCCGTCCGAGGCTCTTGCGAAGTTCGGCGACGGGCAGGGCGCCCGTGGCCAGGGCGCGGCCGACGCGCCAGCATCCCTGCAGATCCTTGACGGCGGTGTCGACGATGTTGACGCTGCTGTTGGGGTCGTCGACCCAGTCGACCGGTACTTCGTGGATGCGCAGGCCGACCTTCTCGGCGATGACGAGCAGTTCGGTGTCGAAGAACCAGCCGGTGTCCTCCACGAGCGGCAGAAGCTCACGGGCGACGTCGGTGCGCATGGCCTTGAACCCGCACTGGGCATCGGAGAATCGTGCACGCAGCGACGTACGCAGGATCATGTTGTAACTGCGGGAGATGAACTCACGCTTGGCGCCGCGAACGACGCGGGAGGAGCGGTTGAGCCGCGAGCCGATCGCGAGGTCGGAATGACCCGACATCAGCGGAGCGATCAGTGGCATCAGCGCGTTCAGGTCGGTGGAGAGGTCGACGTCCATGTAGGCCACGACGTCGGCGTCGGAGGCGAGCCACACGGCTTTGAGTGCACGTCCGCGACCCTTCTCCTCCAGATGGTGCACCCGTACGCCGTCGATGTCCGCCGCGAGCCGCTCCGCAACGGCGAGGGTGCCGTCGGTGCTGGCGTTGTCGGCGATCGTGATCTGGGCCTGGAATGGGATGTTGTCGCCCAGGTGAGCGTGGAGTCGCCGAATGCACTGCTCGAGATCGGCCTCCTCGTTGTAGACCGGAATGACCACCTCGAGAGTGGCCGTGGCGTTCGAGCCTGGCTGGCGGCCGTCTGCTCGGAGTAGCGAGTTCGATGTCATGGGATCAAGATTCGTCCGCTCCCCTGCGACAACCCTGCATCCAAGCTGGCAGTTGGCTGCGGACGTTTATGGTGGGCTCATGGCATCCGTGTTCAGCAAGATCATCAGCGGCGAGATTCCGGGACGATTCGTGTGGGAGGACGAGGATGTCGTGGCATTTCTGACCATCGCTCCCGTCACCCAGGGCCACACCCTGATCGTGCCGCGCGAGGAAATCGACCAGTGGCAGGACGTCGACGGCGCGGTCTTCGGCAAGTTGACGGCGGTGGCACAGAAGGTCGGCCAGGCCGTGGTCAAGGGCTTCGACGCCCCCCGCGCCGGCTTCCTGATCGCCGGTCTGGAGGTTCCCCATCTGCATCTGCACGTGTTCCCGGCGTACGACATGGGCAACTTCGATATCTCCGGCGCCGATCCGAGCCCGTCGCCCCAGTCGCTCGACGAGGCGGCAACCACGATCAAGGCTGCACTCACCGAGCTGGGATACAGCGAGAACGTCCCTACCTGATCGGTTCGAGCAACCGTCGCGGCGAACGTAGCGCTCTCGACACTACGTTCGGCCGCACCAGGTCGCCGATGCCTGGTCCCGGTCGCATCGAGACGTCCGACGGACGCGGCACCACCCCGCACTTCGGGCACAGGCCTGCTCTGACCAACAGCGTGCCGCACCCCGTGTGCAGGAATTCCCGACGCACCCCGCCCGGCGACGGAACCTGCTGTCCGCCCCAGTCGCTCAGGGCGAAAACCACCGGCCAGAGGTCTTCGAGCGCCTCGGTCGGAACGTACTCTTCTCGGCCACCGAGCGGACGTCGTGCGAGCAATCCGGCGTCGACGAGTCCGGCGAGTCGCTGGGTCAGGACTGCCTTCGACATCTCGAGATGGGTCTGGAAATCGGAGAATCGTCGTACTCCGAAGAGAGAATCGCGCACGATCAGCAGGGTCCACCGTTCCCCGACCAGTTCGAGAGCACGGGCCATCGAGCAGTCCTGCCCCACGTAGTCCACTCCGAGCGCCATGGTGCGAGCCTACCCGAATGGTCTGTTGACCGAACTATAATTTCAACATATGGTTCGCTCACCGAACCGAAAAGGATCACGATGCCCCACGCCGCAGACCAACGCCGAACGCTGACCATCGCCGCGCTCGGCACGCTGCTGACCCTCGTCGCCTTCACGGCGCCGCTGGCGACGATCAACCCGACAGCGGCAACCCTCGGAAGCGACGCCGCAGGCAAGACGTGGATTCTCAGTTCCATGAGCATCGGGCTCGGAGCGGCCCTGCTGATCTCCGGAACGATCTCCGACGACTTCGGGCGGCGAAAGACGTTCGTCATCGGGGCCGCGATCCTCGCGCTCGGTTCGGTGGTGTGCGCGGTGGCCCCCAACACGCTCGTCTTCGTCATAGCGCGCATCGTGCAGGGTCTCGGCGGCGCAGCATTGGTCGCCTCCAGCCTGGGTCTCATCGCCCACACACATCCGGCCGGCCCGTTGCGCGCCCGCGCCAGCGGAATCTGGGGCGCCAGCGTCGGGGCCGGTATTGCGCTCGGACCGTTGCTTGCCGCGGTACTCGACCGACTCGCGACGTGGCGGGACGCCTACTGGCTGCTGACCCTGGCAACGATCGTTCTCGCAATCGCAGCGCATCGGCGAGTGTCCGAATCTCGAACCGACGATCCTCGCGGACTCGACCCGGCCGGTGCCCTACTACTCGGCATCGGTGTCAGTGCACTGCTGGCGGGCCTTGTCGAAGGCCGCCAAGGTTGGACGCAGCCAGTCCCGATCGCACTTCTCGTCGGCGCCCTGATTCTTCTTCTCGTCTTCGTTCTTCACGAATATCGCTCCCGCGCCGCCATGTTGGACCTGAAACTGTTCGTTCACCCACCGTTCGTCGCCGCCACGGTCGCTGCGCTGGTGACGGGCGTGGGCATCGTCGCGCTGATGTCGTTCATGTCGGGATTTCTCGGCAACACCTTCGGAATCAACGCTCTGGGCGCATCGTTCTTGCTGTTCGCCTGGTCGGGCACATCCGTCGTGACGGCTCTGCTCGCCCGACGAATCCCGCCGAGCGTCACCGGCGGAACTCAGTTGGCAATCGGACTCATCGGTGTTGCGCTCGGACAGCTGATGCTGCTCGGAGTGTCCGAAACATCCACGTGGGTCAGGTTCTTGCCTGGGCTTGTGTTCGCCGGTATTGCCAGCGGCATCGTCAACGCAGCGCTCGGGCGAGAAGCAGTGGCCAGCGTTCCGGCAGGCCGAGCAGGAATGGGCAGTGGGGCGAACAACACGGCTCGCTACGTCGGTTCGGCGATCGGCGTGACCGTCGTGTCCGTCCTGGCGATCCCTACCGGTACCCCGACTACAGCAGGATTCGTCGAGGGCTGGAACACGGCGGTGCTGTTCACCGCCGCGGCCACCGTCGTCGGAGCCCTGGTCGTTCTCGCTACACGCCGACGCTAGAGCGCACGCGGCAGCTCGACCCGGAAGGTGGCGCCCTCACCGGCGACGCTGTCGACGGTCACCGTACCGCCGTGCGCGGCAACCAATGCCGACACGATCGACAATCCGAGTCCGCTGCCGCCGCTCTCCCGCGTGCGCGAGGAGTCAGCCCGATAGAACCGCTCGAAGACATGATCGGCTTCCTCGGCCGACAGCCCTGGTCCGGTGTCGCGCACTTCGAGCAGCACCGACGAATCGGTCGTTCCGACGCAGATGGCGATACTTGCCTCGGCGGGGGTGTGCCGGATGGCATTTCCGACCAGATTGGCCAGCACCTGACGCAGCCGCGCGTCGTCGCCGATCACCTCGGGAATCCCCGGGCCTGCGAGAACCTTCAGTGAGATATCGCGTTGTGGCGCGACGGCTTTGGCGTCGTGCACCGCGTCGGCGGCGATCGTCAGCACGTCGACCGACTTCGTTTCGATGGGACGCTGGGCATCGAGGCGCGCCAACATCAGCAGGTCTTCCACCAGCAGTCCCATCCGCGCGGATTCACCCTCGATGCGGTTCATCAGCAACGTGATATCGCTCATCGCACCCTGACGGTAGAGCTCGGCGAAACCGCGAATGGTGGTCAGCGGTGTCCTGAGTTCGTGGCTGGCGTCGGCGACGAACCGTCGCATCTTGTCCTCCGACGCCCGCGCCGCCTCCTCGGACGCTTCGCTCGCCGCGAATGCGCGCTGAATCTGGGACAGCATGCCGTTCAACGCGATCGACAACTTTCCCAGTTCGGTGCGCGAGCTTCGCTCGGGTACACGTTCGTGAAGATCTCCCGCAGCGATGGCCGCCGCGGTCTCTTCGACCTGAACGAGCGGCCTCAGACTTCGCCGAACCACGAAGTACGTCAGCACTGCCAGAATTCCGAGCACGATGACACCGATGATCAACTGGAGTACCAGAAGTCTCTCGACGGTGATCTTGGTCGGCGTGAGACTCTGCGCGACCACTGTCGTCCCCTGCGTATTGGTGACCGACAACGCACGCCACTCGGTACTGCCGCCATCTGTCGACCCCACGGTAACGGGAACTTTCGAGTCGAGCCCATCGACATCAGGGGTGTCGGATTCCACCCCCTCCTCCAGGTCGACGGTGCCGTTCGCATCGGTCGTCTTGACGTAGAAATCCGACGGCGGACGTCTCGATCCAGAGGGTGGCGGCAGCGCATTGTTGCGAGGCTCGGCCCATCCGCGAGACGCATCGACGAGATTGCGGTCCAATCGCTGAACCAGCGAACTTTCCAACGCCGAGGTGACTGCGATGCCCGACGCCGCGAGACCTGCGGCGACGAGCAGAAGCAGGGCGACGACCAACGTCCACCGAAGCGGAACGTCACGCAGTGATTTCACCGCGGCTGCCGCATGACGTAGCCGACGCCGCGCAGAGTATGGATCAGCCGGGTGTCGCCGGTGTCGACCTTGCGACGGAGGTAGGACACATAGGATTCCACGACACCGACCTCACCACCGAAGTCGTAGTGCCACACGTGATCCAGGATTCGAGGCTTGCTCAGCACGGTACCGGCGTTGACCATGAAGTAGCGCAGCAGTGTGAACTCGGTGGGAGACAGCGAGACCGGCTCGCCCGACTTCCAGACCTCGTGAGTGTCGTCGTCGAGTTCGATGTCCGCGAACGAGATCCGCGACGGTGCCGTCTCCTCGGTCTTTCCCGAACGGCGGAGAATCACGCGCAGACGAGCAACCACTTCTTCGAGACTGAAGGGCTTGGTGACGTAGTCGTCGGCGCCGAGCGTCAGCCCGGACACCTTGTCCTCGACCGAGTCACGGGCGGTGAGGAACAGCGCAGGCGCGTCGACGCCGTCGGCGCGCAGGCGGCGCAGCAATCCGAAACCGTCCATGCCCGGCATCATGACGTCGAGGATCACCGCTTCGGGCCGGAACGTCCTCGCCTTGTCCAGGCCCTCGGGGCCGGACGATGCAGTCTGCACCTCGAACCCCTGAAAACGCAGACTGACCGACAGCAGTTCCAGAATGGTCGGTTCGTCGTCGACAACCAGTACGCGTGCCTCAGGTGTTTCGCTCACTCGTACATCATGGACCGACTACCTGGCCGCTCGCTGGACTCTTGCTGTGAGGTTTCTGTGAGCACCAATAGTGGTACATTGGTACCAGTCTCCATGACGAACGGACGAGCGCACCGTACCCGACCAGCGACAAGACGGTGCATGGGAGTGTTTTCTCATGGCATGGGTAATTCTCGTCGTCTCCGGCGTCCTCGAAGCAGTGTGGGCAACCGCGCTCGGTAAATCCGAAGGCTTCTCGCGCCCGATCCCGACCATCGTCTTCGCGGTCGCCCTGGTGGCCAGCATGGGCGGGCTCGCCGTCGCGATGCGTAGCCTTCCGGTCGGTACCGCCTACGCGGTGTGGGTGGGAATCGGCGCGACCCTCACCGTCGCCTACGCGATGATCACCGGCGACGAAACCGCGTCGTGGATCAAGGTTGCCCTGCTCATGGGGATCGTCGGCTGTGTGGTTGGGCTGAAGCTACTGCACTGATCCCGCGAGCGGTTACAGTAACTTCTATGAACTGGGTGTCCGCGATCACACTGCCCGCACGCGCTGGGATAGCCATTGCGGAGACAGCACTGGAAGTGTCGGGCACCATCCTCGCCACCACGCGTTTCGCCCTGGAGAACGGCGCGTCGGCGCCGGCCAATATCGCCTCTCTCGCCAACCCCAAGGGCGGCACGATGCAGCTGCTCGCTCAGCTGGGTCAGTTGACGTCGGACGATCGAGCACTCGGCAACGCACTGCGTGAGGGCGGCCCACTGGATCGACTACTGGCGCCGGGCGGCGTCGTCGACCGTCTGACCTCCGACGGCGGCACGCTCGACCGACTGCTTGCCGAGGGCGGTCCTGTCGACCGGATCACCGCCAACGGCGGGCCCCTCGATCGGCTTCTCGCCGAGGACGGCCCGATCGAACGGCTTCTCGCCGAGGGCGGACTCCTCGATCGCATCACCGCGGTCGACGGACCGCTGGAACGGTTGACCGCGAAAGACGGGCCGCTCGAGCTCCTGACGCGCGAGAACGGCATCATCGAGCGCGCCATCGAGGACGGTGGGCTCCTGGAGCAACTCCTGGCCGAGGGCGGCGCGATCGAAAGGCTGACAGCGAAGGGCGGTCCGCTGGATCAGCTCGTCAGTCTCTCCGAAACTCTCGCGCAGCTGGCGCCGAACCTCGAACGCATGGGCATCAGCATCGACATCCTGCAGGATTCGGTGGAGATTCTGTCGCAGGCAGTCAATCCACTCGGGGAGCTGGTCGGCCGGCTACCGAATCGCTGGCTCAAAGGAAAACAAACGGTCCACGAGCTTCAGTAGGCGGCTGCCGCATGTGAGTGCGAATACATAGCAGGTCATGGATTCGCACTCACATGTCAGTACAGGTGACTGCCGAAGAACGTGAACACTCGATCGAACGCATCCTCGGCCTGCTCTCCGCGCCAGCCCATTCCGGTGATCTTGACGAATTTTCCTGCCAGACCTTCCGGGATCGCGTTCGCGAACGCGTGACTGGCGCCGGGATAGGTCTTGACGTCGTGCTCGATGCCTTTGGTGGACAACACCTTCTCGATCTTCTTGCCGGCACCGATCAGGGAAGGGTCGTTCTTGCCGTACGACGCGACGATCGGGCACGCACCGTCGAGAACTTCCTCGACGCGCTTCGGCGTGATGCCGTAGAACGGAGCGCTGGCGTCGAAACCATTGGGCGAGAGCAACAGTGCGAACCCTCCGCCCATGCAGAATCCGACGATGCCGACCTTGTCGGTGGTGCTCTCGTGCCCGACGAGATAGTCGCGGGCGGCGAGCACGTCGTCGACGGCTACACCGCTCTGACCCAGAAGCGCCGCGAAGACACTGCGCACGCACTTACGCATGCCGCCGCGCGTATAGAGATCGGGCGCCAACGCCACGTATCCCTTGTCCGCGAACCGTCGGGCGATGTTTCGCGTGTCCGGGCTGAGGCCGAACACGTCGTGCACGATGACCACACCGGGCCATCTGTGATCCGTCCCCGGACCCTCGCCATCGGGAATTTCCAGAACGGCATCGATGGAACCCTGCGGTGTCTCGACCTTGACGTCAGTCATGCCCGAAGGCTAGCTCAGGACCTGAGACTCCGGGCGATGACGAGGCGTTGGATCTGGTTGGTGCCCTCGAAGATCTGCGTGATCTTGGCGTCGCGCATGTAGCGCTCGACGCGGAAGTCCCTGGTGTAGCCGTAGCCCCCGAAGACCTGCACGGCATCGGTAGTCACCTTCATCGCAGCGTCGGTGCACACGAGTTTCGCGACGGATGCGGCACGCGAGTAGTCGATTCCGGCGTCGCGACGACGGGCAGCGTCGATGTAGGTGGCGCGGGCCGAGTCGACGGCAGCCGCCATGTCGGCCAGCAGGAATCCGAGGCCCTGATGGTCGACGATCTTCTTGCCGAACGTCGTCCGCTCGTTGGCGTAGGCGACTGCATCGTCGAGAGCAGCTTGCGCGATGCCCACGGCGACGGCCGCGATGCCGAGCCTGCCGGAATCGAGTGCACTGAAGGCGATCTGCAGGCCTTGACCTTCGGTTCCGAGGCGACGTTCGGCAAAGATGAACGCGTCGTCGTAGTTCGCCGAGGTGGTGGGCACCGCGTGCAGGCCCATCTTCTCCTCCGGCTTACCGAAGGTAAGACCGTCCTGATCTTTCGGAACCAGGAAACAGGAGATGCCCTTGGACCCCTCGCCGGTACGTGCGAACAGGTTGTAGAAGTCGGCGATACCGCCATGGGTGATCCAGGCCTTCGCACCGTTGACGACGTAGCCGTCGCCGGTGGGTGTCGCCTTGCAGTTCAGCGCCGCAGCATCCGATCCGGCCTGTGGCTCGGACAGGCTGTAGGCGCCGACGAGGCTTCCGCCGAGCATGTCCGGCAGCCAACGCTGCTTCTGCTCGTCGGTACCGAACGCGAGCAGCGGCGAACACGCGAGGCTGTGCACGCTGACCGCGACAGCGACCGATGCCCAGCGCGCTGCCAATTCCTCGAGAACCTGCAGGTAGACCTCGTAGGGCTGGCCGCCGCCGCCCCATTCCTCGGGGAACGGAAGACTCAGCAGGCCCGCTTCGCCGAGAGTGCCGAAGACGCCCTCGGGGTACGTCTCGTTCTTCTCGTGCTCGTCGACGATGGGGTCGAGAACCTTGTCCGCGACGTCGCGCGTCAGCTGGATAAGGTCGCGCGCTTCTTCGGTGGGCAGCAGTCGATCGACAGGCACTGGAGACTCCTAACAGTACTGGGGACTCCCCGACAGTACTGCATGCAGTACTTTGAGTGCTACTGCAGTACTGTGTGACGGCATGACTGCAGCTCACGCGACTGCGCGACGCGCCCAACTGTTCGACGAACTGGTCGCACTCTTCCTCGCCGAGGGTTTTGCACATCTGACATTGGACGACATTGCTGCACGCCTGCGCTGCAGCAAGTCGACGCTCTACACCCTCGCCGGCAGCAAGGAACAACTCGTGCGCGCGGCGACCGTTCATTTCTTCCGAGGCGCGACCGAGCGAGTGGAAGCATCCATCACCTCCGCCGTCGGGACTGCTGCCAGACTCACCGCCTACCTCTCCGCCGTCGGCGTTGCGCTACAGCCGGCGTCTCGGCAGTTCATGGACGATCTCGCGGCGTTCGCGCCCGCGCGTGAGGTCTACGAGCAGAACACCGCCTTCGCGGCCACACGCGTGCACCAACTGATCGACGACGGCGCCGCCGCCGGCGACTTTCGCAGTGTCCATGCCGCGTTCGTGGCCGACATCGCGGCGTCGACCATGGCGCGGATCCAGACGCGTGAGGTCGCGACGCGCACCGGTTTGGACGACTCTCAGGCCTACGCCGAGCTCGCGGCGCTCCTGACCACGGGCATCACGGCCGACTGACGATCCGTAGCTGTAGTTCGATCAGCAGGCGGTCGTCCGGATCGCCGAGTTCCGCACCGAGTATCTCTTCGATGCGTTTGATCCTGTACCGCAACGTGTTCGGGTGCACCTGCAGTTCCTCGGCAGCACCGCGAACGTCACCGAAGTGTGCGAGGTACACCCTCAGGCTGTCGACCATCGTCGAGGAATTCTTCTCGTCGTATCGCCGCAGGTTTCCCAGCCGCGGATCGTGCAGGTGTTCGTGGTTCGCGACGAGTTCCACGATCTCACCGAGCAGCACGGAGGTCCTGGACTCGGCGAGCGTCGTGATCCGGGGGTTGCCGGTCGTTCGGTCGAGAACTCGGTCGACCTCGAATCGTGCTGCGGCGACATCGGACAACGCCGCGATCGGCGCGACGAGCGCCCCGCGCAGTGCGACACCCGTCCGTTGCTCGATCCGGGAGATCAACTCTCGTGACCACGATTCGAGCGAGCGTACCGATACCTCGCCCGGAAAGAGTACGTAGATCCTCGAGCCCAGCGCAGTGGCCAACGAGCTCCGGTGGAAGGCGCTGGCGTGCAGACGGATAGGCGCCGAGAGGTGCACGATCTCTTTTTCTCCCATTCCGGCGAATCCGATCACGGCCGCAGGCCCGGTATCCGAGATGGACAGTGCAGCCGCCAACGACGGTACGTCGACTCCACCGCCGCGGGCGCCGAGAAGTCGCTGGATCTGCAACGTTTCGTTTGTCGGCGCGTCGAGCGTGCGTTTGATCAGTCTCGCAGCGACCGCCGCCGCTCCGCGCAGGACACCGTCGGCGTCGGCAGCGATGGGCTGCTGACCTTCCTGGATCCAGATCGAACCGAGGGTGGTCGCGACGCCGGTGGGGCCCGGGATCGATCTGATACCGACGACGAGCCGTCGTCGAATGCGGAGTGCGTCGTCGGCCGGTACCTCGACCACCTCGTCACTGCGCCTGATGCGATCGAAGACGCCCCACTCGTCGAGGCGTCGGAGGTAGTCCGCCGGTCCTTCACGACCGAGAATCGACAGCGTTCGCAGCTCGTCCGCGGCGTCGTCGGCCGCCGAATAGGCCAGAACGTGCGAACGTTCGTCCTCGATGCTCACCATTCCCTTGGTCAGGGTCGCGATCGTGCGTGCAAGGCCGTAGAGGTCGGTGTCGTCGCCGACCGGGTCCGACGGCGCACGCGTCGTCGAGTGCTCGAGCACTCCGCGGATCATCGAGAGAAGCCGCTCCCAACGTGTTCGATCGTGCACCGACATCAAAGCCACACCACACTGCCGCGCAGCATGAAGGATCCCGTCGGTGACGCCCTTGACCATCACCGCCCGTGGCCGATCGGCGGCAGGACGTAGGGACAGCTCGTCCAGCCAGGCGACAACCTGGGCGTCGGCGACTCCGACGATGAGACACAGGTCGGCCACCGCTCCAGCATCGAGCAGATCGCCGGCGTCGAGCAAACTGACCGACCCGATCGACACCTCGGCTCCCGCAGGCGTGAGTACTAGTTCCACGAAGGCCCCGTGGAGCGCTTGCAGCACCGAACCCAGAGGCACTTCTTCGTTCACCTGGACAAGTCAACCACAGGATCTTTGGCCGATCAGTCGAATACGTCGGCGCTCGACCGGACTTCAATGAGCAGCACACGCCGTCACAGAAGGAGGACCAGCATGGACGCCATCACCTCGGTGCCAGCTCCCGTGAACGAAACCGTCAACACCTATGCCCCCGACAGTCCCGAACGGGCCCGCCTTCGGGTTCAGCTCGATGCGCTGCAATCGACGCCCACCGAGATTCACCAGGTCATCGGTGGCGACCACCGTGTAGCGCGCGGACCACGCGAGAATGTCGTGCAGCCGCATCGGCACTCCTCGGTCATCGGCAGTTTCGCCAATGCCACCCATGAGGACGTGTCCGACGCCATCGAAGCAGCTTCCGCGGCAGCGCCTGCGTGGCGCGACCTGTCGTTCGACGACCGAGCTGCCGTGTTCCTTCGGGCAGCGGATCTCCTGGCCGGACCGTGGCGCGAGAAGATCGCCGCCGCAACGATGCTCGGACAGTCGAAGTCGGCGTATCAGGCCGAGATCGACGCGCCCTGCGAACTCATCGATTTCTGGCGGTTCAACGTCGCATTCGCACGGCAGATTCTCGCCGATCAGCCGGTGTCATCGCCCGGCGTCTGGAACCGGGTCGAGTACCGACCGCTGGAAGGCTTCGTCTACGCCATCACTCCGTTCAATTTCACCGCCATCGCCGGCAACCTACCGACAGCGCCTGCGCTGATGGGCAACACCGTGCTGTGGAAGCCGTCACCGACGCAGGCAGTCGCTGCCTATCTCACGCTTCAGCTACTCGAAGCTGCCGGATTACCGCCGGGCGTCATCAACCTCGTTCTCGGCGACGGCCCTACTGTTTCCGATGTTGCACTCAATGATTCACGCCTGGCGGGGATCCACTTCACCGGGTCGACGGCAACGTTCCAGCATCTGTGGCGTGAGGTCGGCAACAACATCTCGAACTACGACTCCTACCCGAGGCTCGTCGGCGAGACGGGCGGCAAAGATTTCGTCGTCGCTCATTCTTCCGCCGATCCCGAGGTGCTGACGACAGCGCTCATCCGGGGAGCATTCGACTACCAGGGACAGAAGTGCTCGGCGGCGTCGCGTGCGTTCGTGCCGAAGTCCGTGTGGGCGAGGATGGGTGACCCCTTTGTCGAGCAGGTGTCGCAGCTGACTTATGGCGACGTGACCGACCTGTCGAACTACGGAGGTGCCGTCATCGATCAGCGTGCGTTCGACCGCAATGCGGCGGCGCTCGATCGTGCGAAGTCGACGCCGAGCCTCACGATCGCAACCGGTGGAACGTGCGACGACACCGAAGGTTACTTCGTTTCTCCCACCGTGCTTCTCGGTGACGACCCAACGGACGAGGCGTTCGGCACCGAATACTTCGGGCCGATTCTGGCAGTGCATGTCTACGACGATTCGGTCCCCGGCGCCTATGCCGAGACGCTGAAGAAGGTCGATGCGGGTTCGAAGTACGCGCTCACCGGTGCCGTGATCGCTCAGGATCGGGGCGCGGTCGACGAGGCTCACCGTGCGTTGCGTTTCGCGGCAGGCAACTTCTACATCAACGACAAGCCGACGGGGGCCGTCGTCGGGCAGCAGCCGTTCGGCGGGGCACGGGCGTCGGGAACCAACGACAAGGCCGGGTCGCCGCAGAATCTGCTGCGTTGGGCATCGGCGCGGACGGTCAAGGAGACCTTCGTTCCGCCGACGGCTCACGGCTATCCGCACCAGGAAGGCGATGGTTCCAAATGACCACGGTCCTGAACAATCCCCTGCTGTCCAACCCACTGCGTCCGGCGCTTCTTGCCGCGGCACGGTCACCTCGACTCGAGGCGACCATGAGCAAGATGCGCATCACGAGGCAGTTGGTCGATCGGTTCGTTGCCGGGGAAACCGAGCCCGACGCCGTTGCAGCGGTGACATCGCTGCTGGCTTCCGGCCGATTCGTCTCGGTCGACTATCTGGGCGAGGACACCACCGATGCTGCGCAGGCCGCGGTGACCGTCGACGCTTATCTGTCACTGCTGCAGGCATATTCGGTTCTCGCTGCCGAGCCACGAGCGTCGGAGGTGTCGGTGAAGCTGTCGGCACTCGGGCTTGGCATCGACACTTCGTTGGCCAGGGAGAATGCGCGAACAATCTGCGATGCCGCCGAGAAGGCCGGGGTGTGGGTCACGATCGATGCCGAGGATCACACCACGACGGATTCGGCGCTCGCGATCGTTCGGGCGCTGCGGCAGGACTTTCCGGATCTGGGGACGGTCTTGCAGGCGTATCTGAAGCGAACCGAGGCCGACTGTCGGGAGTTCTCGGGTACTCGGTCACGGATTCGGCTGTGCAAGGGGGCGTACAAGGAGCCGGCGTCGGTGGCATTTCAGAAGGCGGCCGATGTGTCGGATTCCTATCTGCGGTGTCTGCGAGTATTGATGGACGGTCAGGGCTACCCGATGGTTGCATCGCACGATCCCGAGATGATCGATGCTGCAGATCGTTTCGCGGTGGACACCGGCCGATCGATCGATTCGTACGAGTACCAGATGCTCTACGGAATCCGTGATGCCGAGCAGCAACGGCTTGTGGGTGACGGGCGGCATGTGCGGGTGTATGTGCCGTATGGCGATCAGTGGTACGGCTATTTCATGCGTCGCCTCGCCGAGAGGCCGGCGAACCTGATGTTCTTCGTGCGGTCGCTGGTCTCCCGGGGTTGACGTAGCGGTTCCACGCCGCTGCCTCAGAAGGGTGGGGGTTCGGCGTTCTTGCGGAGTTTGCCGATGGTGCGTTGTTCGCGGAATCGGCGGCGTAATAGCCGGATTCGGGTGCGGGCAGCATCGGTGGCGGCGGCTCGTTGATCGGCGGCCGTCGGTTCGGGGGTGCCCTCGGGCATGTGTTTTTCCCACCAGGTCGGCGTGTGGATGTCGGGTTCGGGGTCGGCGGTGCGGCGGCCGCGTCGGCGGGTCCGCGGTGGGGTGGGGCAGCCGAGTTCGGGGAGGCTGATCGAGCGGTTCCCGGATGGACTGGTCCATAGGATCGCGCCGCCGTGAAGGTAGGCGACGGTCCACAGTGTCGCTGTTTTGAGTTGGTGGTGCCCGGCGCAGGCGGGATGCAGGTTGGTTTCGATGCTCCAGCCGCCTCGCGTGGGGTTGTCGTGGTCGAAGGCGACGATGTGATCGAGTTGGCAGCGGGTGGAGGGGATCTCGCAGCCGGGGTGGGTGCACGTGCGGTATGTCATCCGTACGCGGGCAGCGATCTCCGCGGTAGGGCGGTAGGTCAGTGCCCCGGCGGGTGGGGTCGAGTGTCCGCCGTGACCGTCGGGGTTGCACCCGTTCGCTGCGGCGGGGTCGCGGTCGATCGCGGCGAGCAGGGCGGCGATCGCCTGCGCCCGGGCGGCCTCGCTGATGCTCCCGTGACCCGGGGACGACGAGGCGCCAGGTGCCGCAGCCCCCGGTGTCTGTGTTGCTTGTGGTTTCGGTTGTGGTGGTACTGTTCCCGGTGGTCGGGTCCGTCCTCGGTAGAGCAGGCGCGGTACTCGAATCCCGCCTCCCGCAGTGCCTGCTGGTTCGGTTCCTACTCGAGATTCCGAACGCTCCGCCGCCGCGGCGGGATCCGCCCCGTTCGATTCGGTACTGCTCGATTCGGTACCGCTCGATTCGGTACCGCTCGATTCGGTACTGCTCGATTCGGTACTGCTCGATTCGGTACTGCTCGATTCGGTACTGCTCGATTCGGTACTGCTCGATTGGGGACCGTTCGGCTCATCGGCGCGTGACCGAGCGCCGCTCGACGCCGAACTACCCGACGCGGAACTTTCGTCTGTTCGACGATGCTGGTCGGGTCGCTGTTCGGGGCGGGCCGGATTCGGTGTGCGCGTCGCATTCCTCGTCGGCGCACTACCTGTCCGCTTACTGTCCGTTGGTGTGCTCGTGCTCTCGGTACCGGCCGTCGTAGCGGTGGCCGTATCCGCGCAACCGCCGTCGTTCTCACCGGCAGTGCGAGCATCGAGAGCCTCCACCAACTCCATCAACAACCCCTGCCACCGCGCATCCTCAGCAATCACCCGCGCCAGGCCGGCATCGATCGGCGTCCCATCCGCCAACCGCGCCGGCGTCGAGGTCAACCCCAACAACGTCTTCACATCGATCAAAATCTGCAACACCGGCCCACGCCGACCATCGACCCCATCCGCCACCCCGAACTGCGGACACTGCTCCCCCAAATCACACCGACACTCCAACGCATGCTCACCATGCAACAACGCCAACAACCCATCCGCCCGCAACACCCGCCCCGACCGAGGATCACCCCCACACACCGTCCCCACGATCTCCTCCACCAACGCCTCCGCCTCCGCACCCTCGATATCACTGACCCTCGCCTCGAGCACCGACGACCCATCACCCTCCTGCCGCACCGACACCCCCCGACCCGCACCCACCACCGCACCCTTCGCCACCGACGCCTCCA
>NZ_JAHFVG010000074.1 GCF_023264675.1 Rhodococcus sp. (in: high G+C Gram-positive bacteria) | reverse complement strand
CCGCCGACACCGACACCAGCTCGCCGACGGAGGTGAGCACCGATGAACTGATGCAACTACCCGCCTAACCACCAACGAAGGATCAAAAACGAGTTACACCACTACTTGGGGCTTGACCGCGTCGAGCCGGATTCGATGGAACTGGCGCTGCACCAGATCGTCAGGCGAACCGGTCAACTAGATCGATGCGGGACTCGGATGATGAGGGCGTCGCCTTGTCCACCGCCGCCGCACAGTGCTGCGGCGCCGATGCCGCCGCCGCGGCGCTGCAGTTCCAGTGCCAGGTGCAAGGCGATGCGGGCCCCGGACATTCCGAGGGGATGCCCGATGGCGATGGCGCCGCCGTTGACGTTGACCTTGCCCTCCTCGATCCCCAGCTCACGGGTCGAGGCGATCCCGACGGCCGCGAAGGCCTCGTTGATCTCGACCAGATCGAGATCCTTGGGGTCGATGCCTTCCTTCGCACACGCCTTGACGATCGCGCGGGCAGGCTGGGACTGCAGCGAAGAATCCGGGCCGGCGACGACACCGTGTGCACCGATCTCCGCGATCCACTCCAACCCGAGACTCTCGGCCTTGGCCTTGCTCATCACGATCACCGCGGCAGCACCGTCGTTGATGGTCGAGGCATTACCGGCGGTGATGGTGCCGGTCTTGGAGAACGCGGGACGCAGCTTCGCCAAGGTGTCGGTGGTGGTGTCGGCCCGGATTCCCTCGTCCTGAGAGAAGACGATCGGGTCGCCTTTGCGCTGCGGGATGGAGACAGGCACGACCTCGTTGTCGAAGACCCCGTTCTTCCACGCTGCCGCGGACTTCTGGTGCGACGCTGCAGCGAAGACGTCCTGTTCCTCGCGAGTGGAGGCGACAGCACCGTCGTTGCGGGATTCGGTGAGTGAGCCCATGGCCTGGTCGGTGAAGATGTCGTAGAGGCCGTCGTAAGCGAGGTGGTCTTTCATCGTCACATCGCCGTATTTGAAGCCGGCGCGGGACTTTTCGAGCATGTGCGGTGCCTGGGTCATCGATTCCTGGCCGCCGGCGACGACGACCTCGAATTCGCCGGCGCGGATGAGCTGATCGGCGAGGGCGATGGCGTCGACCCCGGAGAGGCAGACCTTGTTGATCGTCAGAGCCGGGACGTCCATCGGGATACCGGCGGCGACGGCGGCCTGGCGGGCCGGGATCTGGCCTGCGCCGGCGGTGAGGACCTGGCCCATGATCACGTATTCGACGAGCTCGGGAGCAACACCGCTCTTCTCGAGGGCGCCCTTGATGGCGATTCCGCCGAGGTCCGACCCGGAGAAGTCCTTCAGAGATCCGGACAGTCGACCCACCGGGGTACGAGCCCCGGCAACGATGACGGATGTAACCATCAGACACTCACTTTCAGCTCGGCGCCGGTAGCAGCGATTACTTGCTCTTCGGATACACCGGGAGCCAGTTCCACCAACGCCAGAGTCCCGTCACCCACGACGTCGATGACGGCCAAGTTGGTGATGATCCGGTTCACGACGCCCTGACCGGTGAGCGGCAAGGTGCAGGTGTCGAGGATCTTCGGGTTACCGTCGCGGTCGGTGTGCTCCATGACAACGATGACGCGGCGTGCGCCGTGGACCAGATCCATCGCACCGCCCATTCCCTTCACCATCTTTCCTGGAACCATCCAGTTCGCGAGGTCACCGGTACGCGAGACCTGCATCCCGCCGAGTACCGCGGTGTCGATGTGGCCGCCGCGAATCATGCCGAAGGACAACGACGAATCGAAGAACGACGCGCCGGCGTTGACGGTGACGGTCTCCTTGCCCGCGTTGATGAGGTTTGCGTCGATCTTGTCCTCGGTCGGGTACGGTCCGGTCCCGAGAATGCCGTTCTCCGAATGCAATACGACCCGCACCTCGGGGGTGAGATAGGCAGGAATCAGCGTGGGCAAACCGATTCCGAGGTTGACATATTCGCCGTCGACCATTTCGGCGGCAGTGCGCTCGGCCATCTGATCACGTGTCCAGCTCATGCCTGTCCTCCTGCGGTGATCGTGCGCTTCTCGATGCGCTTGTCCTGCGGGCCGGTGTGCACGATGCGCTGCACGAACACCCCCGGCAGATGCACTGCGCCCGGGTCGATTTCACCCGGCTCGACGAGCTTCTCGACCTGTGCGATGGTGATCTTGCCGGCCATCGCGGCGAGTGGGTTGAAGTTCATGGCGGTCTTGTCGAACACCAGATTGCCTTCGGTGTCGCCGATTTCGGCGTGGACGAGTGCGTAGTCGGCGCTGATCGCCTCCTCCATCACGTAGCGCTTCGACCCGAACACGCGTGTCTCCTTCGGTGGGGACTCGATCGCGACGGAGCCGTCGGCGTTGTAGCGCCACGGCATTCCGCCGTCGGCGATGGGGCTCCCGACGCCCGCCGGGGTGAAGAACGCGGGGATCCCGGTTCCGCCGGCGCGCAGGCGTTCGGCGAGCGTGCCCTGAGGGGTGAGTTCCACTTCGAGTTCACCGGCCAGGTACTGCCGCGCGAACTCCTTGTTCTCGCCCACGTACGACGCCGTCACCCTCGCGATCCGGCCGATCGACAGGAGGATTCCGAGGCCGTGGTCGTCTACGCCGCAGTTGTTGGAGAACACCTCCAGATTCGACGCCTCGCCCGCGGCGATCGCTTCGACGAGTGCGTCGGGAATTCCGCACAAACCGAATCCGCCGACGGCCAGGGTTGCCCCGTCGCTGATGTCGGCGACCGCTGCGGCCGCCGATTCGAATACTTTGCCTGCCACTGGTCGTTCTCCTTCGGTGTCCACTCAGTAAACGCTGGACTCAGTAGAACGCCGCCGACGTCAGCCCGCCTAACGATCTACAAAACTGCTCACCGACCGAACATGATCGCTGCATTCGTCCATTCAGTGAACGCCTAGTAGTCTCGTCGAGTGCCCCCGAACGTCGTTGCGCGTGCCACGGCGCTGCTTCGTGCGGTGGGAGCGGCCGAGGCTGCGTCCACCACCGAACTGGCCAGGGCAACCGACCTCGCCCGGCCCACCGCGCACCGTCTGCTGACCTCCCTCGCCGAGGAAGGATTCCTCGACCGCGATGCGGCGACCGGTCTCTGGGCGCTGGGGCCGGAGATGTACCTGCTCGGTTCGGCAGCGGCGGGTCGCTACGACATCACCGACCATGCGCGTGCCGTCGTACACACGCTGGCGAGGGTGAGCGGCGAGAGCGCGTTCCTCTCGACCCGGCGCGGCGACGAAACTGTCTGCCTACTGCGGGAGGACGGCAGCTTTCCGCTGCGCTCGCATGTCCTCTACGAAGGGATCAGACTTCCGCTCGGCGTGGCCTCCGCCGGGCTCGTCATCCTGGCGCATCTGAAGGACCGCGAGGTCGACCAGTACCTCGATCGGACCGACCTCCAGCCCGACTGGGGTACCGAGCACGCACCGGATGCGGTGCGTGCTCGCATCACCACCACCCGCGAGGCGGGATATGCCGTGAACCCGGCGTTGCTCGTCGAAGGCAGCTGGGGCATCGGAGCCGCCGTGTTCGACCGCGTGGGCGCACCGGCCTGGGCCCTCAGCCTCACCGGCGTCGAAACTCGATTCAGGCCGGAGCGGCACCGCGAACTCGGCACGCTCCTGCTCGAACACGCTCACATTCTGACCGGTCTGCTTGCTGCAGCGCGTTGGTAACCGTCACCACCGGTGGCGAACAAGACTGTCGAATGTCCCGCCCCACAACGATTGTCGATGCCACGGGTCGCCCCTATGCTTGCGGGGCACCATCATCGAATGTAAGGACCCTCCATGCCGCGCTCCACTGCCTCACTCCGTCGTGCCTACTTCGGGGCGATGCTCACGGTGTCGGCGGTCGGATCGGTTCTCGCCTTCGCGGCCCCGGCAGCGGCGCAGCCGAGCTCGTCATGCCCCGACGTTCAGGTCATCTTCACTCGGGGGTCCGGTGAACTACCAGGGTTCGGAATCGTCGGCGCACCGTTCGTGAAGCAGCTGACGGCAGCTCTGCCCGGCAAGAATGTCGAGGCGTACGCCGTCCAGTACGGCGCCGACTGGAACCAGAAGACCGCTCCCGAGGGCGCCACGGACATCGCGCGCACGATCGCCGACGTCGCTGCGCGCTGCTCGGACACCGAATTCGTGCTCGGCGGTTACTCGCAGGGCGCCTCGGCGACGGCCATTGCGCTCGGTGTGCCCACGCGATTCGGCAGCGGCGAGGTGATTCCCGAGGCGCTTGCCCCGAGGATCGCCGCGGTCGTCACCTTCGGTGATCCTCTCGGCAGTCGCAACCAGTCGATCGAAGCTGGAAGCGCGCTGTACGGCGACCGAGCCAAGGCCTTCTGCACGGTGGGCGATCCGGTGTGCGGAGGCGGACTCAACATCTTCGCCCACATCGCCTACACCACGAACAGCACCATTCCCGACGCCGTGACCTTCGCGTCCTCGAAGGTCCTCGCCGAGAATCGATAACTGCCACTTACCCTGCGCCGTCGGGCACGCGGTCCCATACTGATCTGATCTTGCTCGTTCGTCTCACGGAGGCGCCATGGGGATCGGGATCAAAGCGTTGATCGGGTGGCTTCCCGACGATTCGGGACGCGACGCCATGGCACTGGCGGCGGCGCTGGCGTCGACGGGCAACGTGACGGCTCAGGCCTGCACGGTGCTGCCGCAGTCGTGGCCGTTCCCGTCCATGGCCAAGGTCGATGCCGAGTATCAGCGCTGGCTGTCCGAGCGCGGAGTGGCGGCCGTCCGTCAGGCCGACGAACAGCTGCGGATTCATGCGATCCCCGTCGGTGATCCTGCAGCGTTCTACGTCAGCAACACCGCCGAGAGTGCTGGACTCAACGAGGCCGCCAAGCAGTACGGATCCGACATCATCGTCCTTGGATCTGCGCCGGGTCCCGTCGGTCGGTTCGCCCCGGGGAGCACAACGGATTCGCTGCTCCACTCCTCGGCGGTGCCGTTGGCTCTCGCGCCGAACGGAACTCGCAGCACGGCAGCGCCGATCTCGAGAATCAGCTGCGCCTACGTCGGAACCGCGCAGTCCAAGGACGCGCTCCGGACGTCCGTTGCTTTGGCTTCCGCACTGGCGATTCCGCTTCGCCTGCTGGCCTTCGCCCCTCGGGCTTCCTCCACCTACCCACCGTTCGGGGGTTACGGCGCCGAGGACGTTGTCAGCGCTCAGTGGAAAGAACAAGCCCATCAGGTGATCGCCGACGCCGAATCCTCGCTGAGACTGGATCGCCCCGAACTGTCCGTCACGAGCGAGGTGGGGGTCGGCAACGGCTGGGAAGCGGCGGTCGGGTCCATTCCGTTCACCGACTCCGATCTTCTCGTGGTCGGCTCGTCCCGACTCGGTCCGATCGCGCGAGTGTTTCTGGGCTCGTCCGCGTCGAAGATCATCAGGCATGCGCCGGTGCCCATGCTCGTCGTCCCCCGCGGTAGTTCCATGCGTGCCGCCGCAGCAACCACCGTGGAGGAATCATGAGCACCCTACTCAGGCGCAAGCCCATCGGCGAGATCACGGCTCTCGAATCCGACCACGGCGGAACACAACTGAAGCGGAGCATGAACACGTTCCAGTTGACGTGCATCGGCGTTGGCTCGACCGTCGGCACCGGAATCTTCTTCATCTTCAGCAACGCGGTCCCGCTCGCCGGGCCCGCCGTCATCTTCTCGTTCGTCATCGCTGCGATCACCGCGGGCCTGACGGCGCTCTGTTATGCCGAGTTGGCGTCCAGCATCCCGGCTTCGGGGTCCACCTACACCTACGCGTACACGATTCTCGGAGAGTTCATCGCTCTGCTCGTCGGCGCCTGCCTGATTCTCGAGTACGGTGTGTCGACGGCCGCGGTGTCGGTGCTGTGGAGTCAGTATCTGAACGATTTGCTGAATCGACTCTTCGGGTTCCAGATTCCCGAAGTACTCTCCCACGCACCCGGTGACGGGCTGGGCTTCGGAATCAACGTTCCCGCAGTGGTACTCGTGGCGATGTGCGCACTCCTGCTCATCCGCGGAACCAGTGAGTCCGCAAAGGTCAACGCCATCATGGTGGTCACCAAGATCGGGGTTCTCGCGATGTTCGCCGTCATCGCGTTCTTCGGTTTCGACATCTCCAACCTGGAACCCTTCGCACCGTTCGGCGTTGCCGGCATCGGGGCGGCGTCGGGAATGATCTTCTTCACCTTCATCGGACTCGATGCGGTCTCGACGGCAGGCGAGGAAGTCGAGAATCCCAAGAAGACGCTGCCGATCGCACTCATCACGGCATTGATCGTCGTGACGGTGATCTACCTGGTGGTGACGTTCGCGGCTGTCGGCGCCCAGAAGTACACCGAGTTCGAAGGTCAGGAAGCCGGCCTGTCACAGATCCTGCAGAACGTCACGGGTTCGGAGTGGCCGTCCATCGTGCTGTCTGCCGGCGCCGTCATCTCGATCTTCTCGGTGACCCTCGTGACGTTGTACGGCCAGACGCGCGTGCTGTTCGCGATGAGCCGCGACGGCATGATCCCGGCGGTGTTCTCCGACGTGAGCCCGAAGACGTTGAGCCCCATCCCCAATACCATCATCGTCGCGATCGTCGTCGCACTGATGGCAGGCTTACTGCCGCTGGACTTCTTGGCGGACCTGGTGAGCATGGGGACTCTCGTCGCCTTCACCGTCGTCTCGGCCGGCGTGATCATCCTCCGCCGCCGTGAGCCCGATCTCGAGCGCGGTTTCCGGGTTCCGCTCTACCCGGTGCTGCCGATCCTGTCGATTCTCGCCTGCCTGTACTTGATCTCGACGCTGCACTGGGAGACCTGGGCCTTGTTCGCGGTGTGGTTGGCGCTCACCACCGTTCTGTACTTCACCTACTCGCGGCATCACTCACGCTTGAACGTCTAGCCCAGTCCACCGCGATCCTCGTCGAAGATCAGCCAGGTGCGAGTCGACCGCACACCGTTCAAGCTTTGCAGACCCTCCAGCACTACACGCCTCAACGTTTCGTTGTCGGGAGCGCGAACCAGGACGAGGACGTCGAAGTCGCCGCCGAGCAGGCTGAAATGGTCCACGAACTCCATGGTCCGAAGCTCGTCGGACACCGCCCGCCACGAGTCCTGAGTAATGGACAGCGCGATGAACGCCGACGTGTCCAATCCCGACGCCGTGTGGTCGATGCGTACGGTAAATCCCTCGATGACCCCGACAGTCTTCAGACGCTCGACGCGGTTGTAGGCGTGAGCGCGAGAGATGTGCACGCGATCCGCGAGCACCCGCATCGACATACGGCCATCGGCAGTCAACTCCTCCAGAATCCGCCGATCGACGTCATCGAGATCCACCCGGTCCGAGGTCCCTGCCATTCGTCCACCGCATCCTTTCAAGATTGCACGCCAGTAGACGATATAGGACGCATGAGCCGCTACGGCGACCATTCATCCATGGATTTACGCACATTCTTCTCGGCTGTGCGAACCGGAGGCACAATCACAGTACAAATCTCGGATCAGGAGAATCAATCATGGCGACAATCGCGGCCACCGCACTGGCGGCTTATCAACGCTTCATGCCCGCCGATACACCCGTTCAGTATCTCGGTGCCGACGGCAAATCCGTCGACAGCGCTGCCCGCTACGCGCGACCGTCGGACGAGCGCCTGCTCGCGATGTACCGCACCATGGTGAGCGGACGGCGATTCGACCAGCAGGCAACCGCATTGACCAAGCAGGGAAGGCTCGCGGTCTACCCGTCGGCGCGTGGCCAGGAGGCCTGCCAGATTGCCGCGGCGATGTGCCTTGGCTCGTCGGATTGGATGTTCCCGACCTACCGCGATTCGATGGCCCTTGCCGCACGCAGGGTCGATCAGGTCGAACTTCTCGGAATGCTTGCCGGCTACTGGCACTGCGGTTACGACCCGAAGGCGTACAACGTCGCACCCCAGTGCACGCCGTTGGCAACGCAATTACTGCACGCCACCGGATTCGCCTACGCAGAGCAGAAGCAGGGCCGTGACACGATCGCCCTTGCATTCTGCGGGGACGGTGCGACCAGTGAGGGCGACTTCCACGAGGCACTGAACTTCGCCGCCGTCTTCAAAGCGCCCGTCATCTTTCTGGTGCAGAACAACGGATTCGCCATCAGCGTGCCGTTCACTCGTCAGAGCGCAGCACCCTCGTTGTCGCACAAGGGTGTCGGCTACGGAATCGGAAGCGAACAGGTCGACGGCAACGACCCCATCGCCATGATGGGCGTCATGGACGAGGCCGTGGCGTACGTGCGAGCAGGCAATGGCCCGGTCGTCGTGGAGGCACACACGTACCGCATGGACGCACACACCAACGCCGACGACGCGACCCGCTACCGCAAAGCAGACGAGGTCGAAGGCTGGCTGGCCCGCGATCCCCTGGTTCGTCTCGATTCCTACCTCGAATCCCGAGGCGTCCTGACCGAGGAACTCCGCGCCGAATTCGCTCAGGCTGCCGACGCCGACGCTGCCGTCCTCCGCGCAGGCATGAACGTCGAGCAGAGCGTCGACCCGGAAGATCTCTTCCGCTTCGTCTATTCCGAACCGACACCGAACCTGTTGGAGCAGCGTGACCAGGTTGTCGCCGAAATCGCAGCCGAGGAGAACTGACATGACCACCATCACTATGGCCGGCGCACTCAACGCGGCATTGCGCGACGCTCTCACCGAGGACGACAAGGTCGTTGTTTTCGGTGAAGACGTCGGAACGCTCGGCGGAGTTTTCCGTGTGACCGATGGTCTGACACGTGATTTCGGCGAAGACCGTTGCTTCGACACACCTCTCGCGGAGTCCGGCATCGTCGGCTTCGCGATCGGAATGGCGATGTCGGGCTACAAGCCCGTCGTCGAGATGCAGTTCGACGCCTTCGCCTACCCGGCCTTCGAGCAGATCGTCTCCCACGTCGCCAAGCTCCGCAACCGCACTCGGGGATCGTTGACCGCACCGATGGTCATCCGAATTCCGTTCGCGGGTGGCATCGGTGGCGTCGAGCATCACTGCGACTCCAGTGAGGCGTACTACGCGCACACACCAGGCCTCAAGGTCGTATCCCCGTCGACCGTGGCCGACGCCTACTCGCTGATGCGCGACGCCATCGCCGATCCGGACCCGGTGATCTTCCTCGAACCGAAGCGGCTGTACTTCTCCAAGGCCGACATCGAACTTGCCCGCACCGAACCCATCGGCACCGCTGCCGTTCGCCGCGCGGGCACCGATGTGACCCTCCTCGCCTACGGTCCGACCGTATCGGTCGCCATGCAGGCTGCCGAGTACGCCGCCGAAGACGGCCGGAGCGTCGAGGTCGTCGACCTGCGTTCGCTCAACCCGTTCGACGACGAGACCGTTGCCCGTTCAGTCCGTAAAACCGGGCGCTGAATCGTCGTTCAGGAAGCCCAGGCGTTTGCCGGGGTCGGCGCCGAGATCGCGTCGCGGGTACAGGAACGCTGCTTCCACCACCTGCATGCTCCCGTCCTCCGTGTCAGCGGACTCGACATCCCCTACCCGGCACCCAAACTCGAGCACTATCACCTGCCGTCCGCCGATCGCGTTCTCGACGCGATCGACCGACTGCAGTGGGACGACGCTCCTCACATCATCAAGGCGGCCACGGTATGACCGCGCAGGTATTCAAGCTCCCCGATCTCGGCGAAGGGCTCACCGACGCGGTGATCGTGGAATGGAAGGTAGCCGTCGGCGATACGGTGACCATCGACCAGGTCGTGGTCGAGGTCGAGACCGCGAAAGCCTCCGTCGAGGTTCCCTGCCCGTTCGAGGGCGTCGTCGCCGAACTCCACGGCAGCGAGAGCGACGTACTGCCGGTCGGTCAGCCGCTGATCACCATCACCGGGGCTGCTGTTACAGATGCACCTGCCGCTCACGAGCAGTACCGCGAGGAAGAACGCGCGGGTTCGGGGAACGTGCTCATCGGCTACGGAACAGGCCACGGGCCTACCGGCCGTCGCCGACGAATCGCGAAGCCCGCAGCACAGCCCACAGCACAGCCCGCTGCCAGGCAACAGCCCACTGCCGCACAAAAGCCCACTGCTTCGGGAGAAGCGGTGAAGGTACTCTCCCCCATCGTGAGAAAGCTCGCGCTGGACGGCGGCCTGGAGCTGAACAGCATCGCGACTTCGGGCGGTCATGGTGTCATCACGCGTGCCGATGTGGAGCGAGCACTCCAGACGCCGAGCAAGACCGCCCCAGCGCCGGCCGCTGGAGTCACGCGCATCCCGATCACCGGCATTCGAAAAGTCATCGCGGACAAACTGTCACGCAGCCGTGCCGAGATTCCCGAGGCCACGGTCTGGGTCGACGTGGACGCCACCGCGCTGCTCCAGGCGCGACGCGACCTCGACGCGTCGCTCGAGGGGGTCAAGGTCTCGTTGCTTGCCGTCCTGGCCACACTCACCATCACCGCGCTGGCGAAATATCCGGAACTCAACAGCACGGTCGACACAGCCGCCGGAGAAATTCTGCAGTACTCGGACATCCATCTCGGCATTGCTGCCCAGACCGACCGCGGGTTGATGGTTCCGGTTGTGTCGCAGGCCAATCGCTTGGGTCTTCGTGAGTTGTCGCAGAGTCTGACCGAGACGACCGAGATGGCCCGCACCGGATCGATCCCGCCGGCGCGCCTGTCGGGTGGAACATTCACCCTCAACAACTACGGCGTTTTCGGTGTCGACGGTTCTGCCGCGATCATCAACCATCCCGAGGCTGCGATTCTGGGAATCGGCCGAATCATCGACCGCCCCTGGGTGGTCGACGGCGTGGTGATCCCCCGCAAGATCGCGCAGCTGTCGATTGCCTTCGATCATCGCGTCTGCGACGGCGGTGTCGCCGGCGGTTTCCTCCGTACTGTCGCCGACTACATCGAGAATCCGGTTCTGGCTCTGGGAGGTGTTCGATGAGCGATGTCGACATCGTCGTT
This sequence comes from Rhodococcus sp. (in: high G+C Gram-positive bacteria), assembly GCF_023264675.1. Taxonomy (GTDB): domain Bacteria; phylum Actinomycetota; class Actinomycetes; order Mycobacteriales; family Mycobacteriaceae; genus Rhodococcoides. The sequence goes on along the minus strand of NZ_JAHFVG010000074.1, from coordinate 9,837 downwards.
CTGGGCGGCGGCTCGGGCGGATACTCGTGCGCCATCCGCGCCGAGCAACTCGGTATGTCCGTTGTGCTCGTCGAGGAAGACAAGCTCGGCGGAACGTGCCTGCACCGCGGATGCATCCCGACCAAGGCGCTCCTGCACACTGCCGAGGTGGCCGATGCAGTGCGCGCGGCCGAGCACGTCGGTGTCTCGGCGACGCTCACCGGCGTCGATGCCGCCGCAGCCGTCAAGTATCAGCAGAGCGTTGTCGCCGCGCTGTATTCCGGCCTGCAAGGGCTGCTGAAACGGCCGAACATCGAAATAGTGCATGGCAGAGGCACTCTCGTCGGACAGAATGTCGTCGAGGTCGACGGGAGACGCATCACTGGAAAGTCGGTGGTGCTCGCCACCGGCTCGTATTCCCGCACCATCCCCGGTATCGACATCGGCGAACGTGTGATGACGAGCGAGCAAGCACTCGCGCTCGACCGGGTACCGGAGTCCGTGGTCGTGCTCGGCGGCGGCGTCATCGGAATCGAGTTCGCGAGTATCTGGGCTTCGTACGGCTCGAAGGTCACCGTCGTCGAAGCACTCGATCGCATCCTTCCCGGTGAGGACGAGTGGTCGTCGAAGCAGGCGCTGCGGGCTTTCAAGAAGCGCGGCCTCGACATTCGTGTGGGCACCAAGGTCGACGCGGTGAAAGAGACCGACGCTGACGTCACGGTCACCCTGTCGAGCGGCGACACCATCACCGCGGACATCGTGTTGGTGGCCGTCGGTCGCGGCCCGCGCACCGAAGGTATCGGCATCGAAGACGTTGGGGTGAGCACCGATCGCGGATTCGTGACGGTCGACGACTATCTGATGACGTCGGTGCCGAACGTCTACGCCGTCGGCGACATCGTTCCCGGATACCAGTTGGCGCACCGCGGTTTTCAGCACGGAATGTTCGTCGCCGAGCATCTCGCCGGGAAGTCTCCGGCACGGATCGACGGAGATCGAATTCCCCGTGTCACCTACTCACACCCCGAGGTCGCGTCCGTCGGGCTGACGGAGAAGGACGCCGAAACCGAGCACGGCAGCGTCACCTCGCTGGTGTACGACCTCGGCGGCAACGGCAAGAGCAGGATTCTAGGAACAGCAGGCGGAGTCAAGGTCATCCGCGCTCGCGACGACGGACCGATCGTCGGAGTTCACATCGTCGGGGATCGGGCGGGTGAACTCATCGGCGAGGCGCAGCTCGCGGTCGCCTGGGAGGCTCTGCCCTCGGAGGTCGGGGCGTTCGTTCACGCACACCCGACGCAGAACGAAGCGCTCGGCGAGGCGATGATGGCATTGTCCGGCAAGCCTTTGCACGCTCACTCGTGACCGTTGTCGGCCGGGGACACCATCCGGCCGACAACAGCGAGAAAGGCGGCGATCGTCGGAGAGGGATACCCCTCACGGCGAAGCAAGGTGATCGGCCGCGTCAACGACGGCTCGATCGGCTGGAGCACGCACGACCCGGTGTCCATCGGGGCCCACCACAACGCGTAGCCCGCACCGGCTGTCACCAACGGAATCATGCTGTCCGACGAACTCAGCTCAACTTTCACCGTTGGTTCGATTCCCCGTTGGCCGAGTTGGTTTTCCAACCAGCGGCGTGCGGCGGAGTCATGCATGGTGATCAGGTCCATCCCGGCCAACTCCTCGATGGTTATCGGTTCGTCGCCCAGGTCGGTGCCGGGTGGGAGCAAGGCTCGAAGTTCCTGGGTGCCGAGCCCCTCACCGACAAGTCCGGCACCCACTGTGTCCTCGACGACCAGTCCGATGTCGAAGGCCCCCTCCCGGACACCCTCGGAGATGGTCTGGCTGTCGGTGTCGGTGTACACCGATATCCGAATTCCCTTGTTGACAGCCCGGAACCTCGCAATGACGCCGGTCAGCCACCCGACACCGACCGCGGGAATGCATCCGATGTTCAGCCGTCCACCGGTCAGACCGAGCACCTCTTTCACACCGTCGGATGCGTAGTCGAATTCACGCAGCACTCGGCCTGCCGGTCCTACCAGTGCCCGACCGGCGGACGTCAGGAGGAAGCGCCCTCGCGCGCGCTCGAACAATTGCCCGCCCAACTCTTTCTCGAGACTGCGGATCGCGGCCGAGATCGTCGGTTGAGCCACATGGAGTCGGGCCGCAGCTCTCGTCACCCCACCGTGTTCGATGATCGCCAGAAAGTACTCGAGTTGCCGCCGTTCCATGGGGTCGACCCTGCCATAAAGTGTGACCAAGGCGATAGAAATTGCTGATCGGACTGATCAAAAATGACAGTTCGACTCTATTGCTCGATTTTTGTAACCTGGAACACACAATAATCGAACGAATGGTCGGCTACAGCCCGACATCATGCACGACAGCGAGGTTGAACACAGTGGCTACCAATCTGCTCATCATCATGTCCGACCAGCACACACCGGCCGCGTACGGCGCCTACGGCAATCGCCTGGCCAGGACCCCCCATCTGGACAAGCTGGCCGCCAGTGGTACTACTTTCGACGCCGCCTACTGCAATTCGCCGATCTGCGTCCCGTCGCGGGCAGCGATGGCAACCGGACAATACGTACATCGAACGGGAAACTACGACAACGCATCTCCGTATCTCGGAACCGAAGCGCCTTCGTGGGGGCATCGGGCGGAGTCCGCAGGAATCACGGCCACGACCATCGGCAAGCTTCACTACCGGTCGGTCGACGACGACACCGGATTCCGCGATCAGCGCGTGCCGTTGCACGTGCGTGGCGGAACCGGGGATCTGTTCCACGCCTTGCGCGACCGGCAGCCCACCGCGATCCAATTGCGTAACGCGGTCATCGATGTTCGCGCCGAGGAATCGGACTACAGCACGTTCGATCGAACAGTCGCTTCCGAGGCCTGCGAATGGCTGAACGAAGCCGCCACTCGCGATGCTCCGTGGCTTTGCAAAGTCTCCTTCGTTACCCCCCACTACCCTTTCGTCGTTCCGCCGGAGTACCTGGAGATGTACGACGTGGATTCACTCCCGACGCCGGTCAGGAGTTCACCGGAGAACTGGGACCACCATCCGGCCGTCGACATCTATCGAGAAGCGTGTGGACTGGACGAGCCGCTCACCGAGCTCCAGACGAAGGAAGCCGTTCGGGCGTACTACGGGTTGGTCTCGTTCATGGATGCCCAGGTCGGCAGGGTTCTGGATGCGCTGCGGGACAGCGGGCAGGAACAGGACACTCTCGTTCTCTACCTCTCGGACCACGGCGAACTACTGGGGACGGACGGCCTGTGGTTCAAGGGGACGATGGGCGAGATGTCGGTTCGGATACCGATGATCCTGTCCGGTCCCGGAGTCCCGACCGGGCAGTGCCACACCCCCGTCTCGCTCGTCGATGTGTATCCGACGGTCGTCGACGCGTTGGATCTGCCTCCCGCCGAGTCCGACGACTCCCTTCCCGGGCGTTCGCTGCTGCAGACCTGCCTCGCCCCCACCGATCCCGACCGCATTGCCTTCTCCGAATACCACTCGGCCAATTCGCATTCCGGACTGTTCATGATCCGGCTTCGACACTGGAAGTACATCTACTGCGTCGGATTTCCCGAGCAGCTCTTCGACCTCGACGCCGATCCAACGGAATCGAACAACCTTGCCTCGAGTCACCCGGAAGTCACGAGTGAATGCAGGACGGCCTTGTTCGACATCTGCGATCCCATCCAGGTCGACACCGAGGTTCGCGAAGCTCAGCAGCGCCGCGTCGCGGACTACGGAGGCATCGACAAAGTGTTGGAGAAACCCCTCATGGCTTATTCACCCACCAGCGGCTCCTGACTCCCGCTCCCACCGACCGAAGGCATTCATGTCTACCAACGATCAAATCAAGCGCCCACTCAGCATGGTCCGCCGAGCTGCCACCGGTAGCGCAGTCGGAACCGCAATCGAGGCCTACGACTTCCAGATCTACGGCGTCGCTTCGGCGCTCGTCTTCAGCAAAGTCTTCTTTTCCAATGTCCCGCCGTCGCTGGGCATCGTCCTGTCGTTCGCTTCATTGGCCGTCGGATTTCTCGCACGACCCTTCGGCGCAGTCGTTTTCGGTCACTTCGGTGACCGGATCGGCCGTAAGAAGCTGCTCGTCGTCTCTCTCATGGGCGCGGGAGGGTGTACGACTCTCATGGGGGTCCTGCCGACCCACGCTCAGGTCGGGGTGCTCGCACCGATACTTCTCGTCGCTCTTCGTCTGCTCCAAGGCATCTTCCACGGCGGTGAGCAGGGCGGAGCGGTCTTGATGGCCGTCGAACACGCACCGGCGCACCGCCGCGGTTGGTACGGCAGCTGGGCGTTTCTCGGGAGTCCCGGCGGCACGTTGCTTGCCGCCGGAGTCATGACCGTTACCATCGCAGCGACCGGTGACAGCTTCCTCGAATGGGGTTGGCGCATACCGTTCCTCATCAGCTTCATACTTCTCGGCGTCGGCCTGATCATTCGTGCGACGGTCACCGAAAGTCCCGCGTTCAAGAAGGTCGGTGGCGCCGAGCATGCCGTGAAGGCGCCGATGGCAGAGGTGTTGAAGAAGTCGTGGCGCCTGGTGCTCTCCGCCGTCGGCGTAAACCTCGGATTCAACGCGTTCATCTGGGTCCTGCTGACCTACAGCCTCGCCTACGGGACCGAGTATCTCGGTCTCGAGCGTGAAGTCATGCTGCGCGGAACGCTGATCGGCGCCGTCGCCATGATCGTGTCGATGCTGTTCTTCGCACGACTGTCCGACCGAATCGGCCGGATGACCGTCATGATCCCGGGTGCAGTGTTCATCGCGGCCTACCCCTTCGCCCTCTTTGCGTTCATGGACACCGCCGAGCCCACGTTCGTCCTCACCGGCATGATCATCGGCTTCGTCGGATCCTCGGCACTCTTCGGCCCGCTCGCGGCTTTCCTGGTGGAGCTGTTCCCGACCAAGGTCGCCTACAGCGGAGTATCCCTTGGCTACTCACTCGGAGCGGTGCTCGGCGGAGGACTCGCTCCGTTCATCGCCAGCCTGTTGATGAGAGCGTCGGACGGCAATTCGTGGACCGTGTCGCTGTATCTGACCATCGGAGGTGCCATCACTCTGATCTCCCTGCTGTATCTCCGCGCGACCACTGCGTCTTTTCGTAAGCCGGAAGTGACGGCACCATCCGTGCAGTCCGACAAGGTAGACCTGGACGTATGACAGATCGACATCACTCCCCATGCTGCGCCTCCGGGCGCAGCATGGGGAGTTCGGACGTCAGCATCCCCGCACCGTCGCACGTGGACGTCCCCCATCGAGACATCCTGGTGCCGGAATCTGCGTTCATGATGGGCGACAGCAAGAACGAGGGATACCCGGCCGACGGTGAAGTCCCGGTGCACAGGGTGACGCTCTCCGAGTACCGCCTCGATTCGACAGCGGTGACCAATGCCGCGTTCGCCGAGTTCGTCGAGGCGACCCGGTATCGAACGGAGTCCGAGTCCTACGGGTCGTCGGCGGTGTTTCACCTGCTGGTCACCGATCGCGCGGTCGTACGAGGACGGATGCAGGGCGCGCACTGGTGGCTCGATGTCGAGGGCGCGTCCTGGGCCCAACCTCGGGGCCCTGGGTCTCACTGGCGCGACATCCCCGATCACCCCGTAGTTCACGTGTCGTGGTCGGATGCACAGGCCTACTGCCGCTGGGCCGGTCGCAGTCTCCCCACCGAGGCTCAGTGGGAAAACGCCGCGCGCGGAGGGCTTACCGGAGCGCGATACTGTTGGGGCGACGAGTTACTGGACGCCGACGCCAATCCACGCTGCAATATCTGGCGGGGCACCTTCCCCACCGAACACCAGGACGGGGATTCCTTCACCGGGACGAAACCTGTCGGTTCCTACGAGCCCAACGGTTTCGGCTTCTACGACCTGAGTGGAAACGTCTGGGAATGGTGTCAGGACTGGTACCTCCCGAAGTACTACCCAGCGTCGCCGACGCACAATCCTCCGGGACCGAAAGTAGGCCGGGGACGCGTCATGCGCGGAGGTTCTTATCTATGCCACGACTCCTACTGCAACCGCTACCGCGTGGCTGCCCGAAGCGCTTCACCGCCGGACTCAGCCAGCGGAAACTGCGGCTTCCGAACGGCTGTCACTACAGAAGGGACCAACCGATGACCGAGCATCCTGCAGTCACCGAACTACGCCGTGTGCTGCCTACCTCAGCGGTCGTCACCGATCAGGACATACTCGCAAGCTACGCCCGCGACTCGGCAGCGGTGTGCGAGTCGCACCTGCCGCTGGCTGCCGCATTGCCGTCCACCGAGAGCGAGGTTCAATCGATCCTGAAGCTTGCCAACGAGTTCCAGATCCCGGTGGTACCACAGGGCGCGCTCACAGGGCTGTCGGGAGCGGCGAATGCAGTACCCCAGTGCATCGTGCTCAACACCCGCAAGATGAACCGAGTCATCGAAATCGATGCGGCGAATCGAATCGCCGTCGTTCAGCCCGGCGTCACCAACCGCGAACTGCGACTGGCAGCCGAGGAATTCGGCTTGACCTACCGGCCCGATCCGTCCAGCTGGGAGTCCTCGACGATCGGCGGAAACATCGCCACCAATGCCGGCGGACTGTGCTGCGTGAAATACGGTGTCACTCAGCGCTTCGTACGCGGACTGCGCGTAGTACTTCCCGACGGTAGGGCAACGTTTCTCGGCCGAAAGACTGTCAAGGGCGTCGCCGGATTGAACCTCACCGAGCTGTTCGTCGGCTCTGAGGGGACACTCGGCGTCATCACCGAGGCGACGGTCGCACTCGATCCTGTCACTGCCAAGCCACTGACGATGGCGGCATCCTTTCTCGATGCTGCCTCTGCCGGCCGGGCGGTCACGGCCGTTCGCGCAGCAGGGATCACTCCCAGTTTGTTCGAACTCATGGATCGAACTGTGTTGCGGGCAATCGAAAAGTTCGCCCGTATGGGGATCGACGACAGCGCCGGCGCGCTGCTGCTCGCTCAGTCCGACGCGGGAAGTACAGCAGCCGAGGAACTCTCGCAGATTGCGCAACTGTGCGAGTCGGTCGGCGGTTTCGACGTCGTTGTCGCCGACGACCAGCAGGAGGCCGATCAACTGATAGCCGCTCGCCGTCTCTCCTACCCAGCGTTGGAAGCGCTCGGCTCGCCCATCGTCGACGACGTGTGCGTTCCGATTTCGCGGCTCGCCGACATGATCGACTACGTCGAATCCGTAGCGAAGGAACTTTCCCTCGTCATCGGGGTCGTCGGGCATGCCGGCGACGGGAACCTGCACCCCACGGTCATCGTCGACAATCCCGACGACATGGACCTCGCTCACAGTGCAATCGACAGGATCGCCGAGCGGGCCCTGGCCCTCGGGGGCACTGTCACCGGCGAACACGGAATCGGGCTGCTCAAAGTCGGCCTGCTGGAGAAGGAGCTCGATCCCGTTGCCGCACAGCTGCAGCGGGATATCAAGCGGCTACTCGACCCGAACGGCGTGATGAATCCCGGCAAGGTCATGCGCTCCGAGACGGTAGTGACGGCATGACCTCGACAGAGGCTCGTCGATTTCCGGAGCGCTTGTATTCGGTCGGTACCGAGCCGGATCCTCGATTTTCGTTTGCCAACGAACGTACCTTCCTCGCCTGGATACGGACAGCGTTGGCGCTACTGGCCGGCGGTGTTGCGTTGGAGGCGCTCCCCCTGTCCATGAACGTGGCACTACGGGTGGTCGCGTCCGCCGCTCTCATCACCATGGGAACGCTGTCCGCCGGATATGCCTGGTACGCATGGTTTCGAGCAGAGAAGGCCATGCGCCTCCAACGACCCCTGCCGAGTTCGGTTGCCACGGTGCCTTTGACGCTCGGAATCGCGGTGGTCGGAGCAGTCGTGTTCGTTGCGCTGTTCTTCACATCATGACTTTCGATCCGGGGCTCCAGCCCGAGCGCACGGCGTTGGCCTGGCGACGCACCGTCTTGGCGCTGGTCACGGGAGTGATCGTCAGTGTCAGGCTGGCAGCTCATTCGGCAGGAGTCGCGGCGTACCTGTTGTCGTTCGTTGCGATCGCCTTCGGGGCCGCGACGATCGCGTTGGTTCACCGACGGTACTCGACCTCGACGAGGACGCTTGCCGACCACTCGTCCGGCATATTGCCGGACGGGTTACTCCCTGCCGCCGTAGCCGCGACGACGTTCGCCCTTGGCCTGTGCGCCGGCGCGGCACTGCTGCTTTCGTGAACAGTTGGACCAGTCGGACCTGATACACATCCCCTGCTCGTCAGGTTCGAATTCCCCAGTGGGGGTTCGTTTGTGGCTGAACGGGGTTCGTTTACCAGAAAGGTAGACGCCGAGGTCTTCCGACATTAATGTCGAACACATGTTCGACTTCGGGGATACCGCAGAAACCATCGCACGCCTGGCGATCACCGACGTCCACGACGGCTGGGAATACCACCACGACTGGGACAGCGACACCACCATCGCCGGACTCCTCGGCGTCCTCCAACAAGGTCGCATCACCGAAAACACCCGACGCGCCCGCATCATCGAATCCATCGCCGAAATCCTCGACATCCGCCACTTCGACGCCGAAGACACCCAACAGGACCCCGAACAGACCCACCGCGAAGCGCTCTGCGAAACCGCCGCCACCCTCGGAATCTCCCTCACCGTCGCCCGACAGATGCTCGGCGTCGCCGACACCCTCACCCGCCTCCCCCTGACCGCCATCCGCTTCGTCTGCGGCACCCTCGACTGGGCCCACCTCACCGTCATCACCGACCTCCTCGGAACCGCCCCCGACCACGTCGTCAACGCCATCGAACACCACGCCCTCGGCGCCGCCGCCCGCTACAACCCCCGCTCACTCCGCAAGAGAATCTGGCACCACTGGCGCCTGCACGACCCCGACAGCGCCGCCGCCGCCCAAGAGACCGCCCGGCGCCGCGACGCCGGAATCACCATCGACCCCGCCGATCACGGCATGGCCGTCCTCACCGCCCGCATGACCGACCTCCAGGGCGCCGAAGCCGACGCCCTCATCACCGACATCGCCGCAACCGTCTGCCCGAAAGACCCCCGAGGGGTCAAACAGTTGCGCCTCGACGGATTCCTCGCCCTCCTCCACGGCGAACATGCCCTCGAATGCAACTGCGACCGAGGCGCCGACTGCCCCGTCGCCGGGGACGCCGACACCAACCCACCCCGCCGCGGACACCTCCTGCAGATCCTCATCACCGTCGAAGCACTCCTCGGCTTGACGTCCCAGCCCGCCACCCTCGCCGACGGCACACCCCTGGACCCCACCCTCGTCGCACTGCTCGCCGACGACGCCCGCTGGCAAGCCATCCTCACCGAACTCGTCACCATCCTCCACACCACCGAGAACACCCCCGAAAACACAGCAGACAGCACTGCAGCAGAACAACACTCGCAGAACGAACCGGAAGACGCGGCGCAGAAGGAGACACCAGCTGCGGACGAGTCCGGGATCGACAAGGAGAACGCAGCTGACGAGGAGTACGCGGCCGAAGGACAGGCGGGGCCGGACGACGACGCCAGACCCGACGACGAGCCCGAGCCTGCACCCGAAGAAGAGACAACACCCGCGGCGAACGCCACACCCCCGGAGTCGAGTTCCCCCACCGACCCTGCACCCACCGACCCTGCACCCACCGACCCTGCACCCACCGACCCTGCACCCACCGACCCCGCACCCACTGCAACACCCACACCGCTGGTCGCCCTGACCCGCATCCTCGGGCGTGGACGGATACGCCCTGCAGCCTCACTACCACCCGACCCCGGCAACGTACGGCCGCCAGCCTCCACCTCAGCGCAGGACTCTGCCCTGAGTC
>NZ_JAHFVG010000026.1 GCF_023264675.1 Rhodococcus sp. (in: high G+C Gram-positive bacteria) | reverse complement strand
AGCTGCCCGGAGGCGAGCATCTGACGGACGATCACCTTCAGGGCATCGTGCTGGCGTCGCCCTTGACTGCGGTGATCACGCTCCGCCCGACCATCCACCTCCTTTTCCCTGTCCGTGTCCGCAGCAGCAGCAGCAGCAGCAGCAGCAGCGGTTGTGGTGGCGGTAGTGCCCTCCCCTGCTGCGGGATCTGGGTCGGGGTCGAACAGCGACCGCTCCTGCACGTCGGCACCGGACCCGCCGGGGTCGCTCCCTGCTGTGGTGTCGCTGCCCGGTCGTGCGTTGTCGGCTGGTGTGTCGTTGGGAGTGTCGGTGTTGGGGATGTCGTCGGCGGGGTTGCACATTCCCGGTTTCGCCCATTTCGCGAAGGCCGCTTCGAGGTAGGCGCGGGTTTCGGCGTCGACGACGAAACTGCCTTTGGAGAGCCCGCCCCGGCTTTCGTTGGCGAATCTGAAGAAGCATTGATCCACGACCTTGTCCTGATCGCGCAGGGTGCCGTCGGGGTCGATGGTCTCGAACAGTCTCCGCGCCGCCACCCGCAGTTCCTCCGGGCCGAGTTGGCGTGCCAGTTCCGCCAACTGCCGATCGGCGTTCTCGCGGGTCTCGATGTCGACCTCGGAGCTCAGACTGTGAAAGAAGTTCTTGATCACGATCTGGTGTTCTTCGTCGAGGACACCGTCCTCGGCGGCAGCAGCGGCCGCGGGCAGTACCGGGGCGAGGCGTTCCCCGGACATCGCTGTGCGGCTGCCGTACTGCTGGGACAACCGGATCCGTTGCCCGGCGCGCCGCGGGGAGAACCTCATCAACAGCGACAGTGCATGCGGGACGGACCCGGGAATGTCGTCGAGTCCGTGCTGAGCGATCAGATCCGCGATCCAGGTGTGCGTGTACCCGAACAACGCCCGCTGCACAGTTTCCGTGCGCACCACCAGGGCCCGGCGGTCGGCGTTGTGCAGGCCGACGGTATCGATGCGGCCCAAAATCTGGACCTGCTCTTCGATGATCGCGACGACCCGCGCCAGATACGCGGCCTCGATCACCGGCACCGGCGAAACCACCGCCTCAGGGCTACCGGACTCAGGGCTACCGGACTCAGGGCTACCGGACTCAGGAAAGTCGGAGTCGGGGTATTCGGATTCGGCCGGCGGCAGAGGACTCGACCATTGATCGGCATCCTCGACATCATCGCGGCGACCGGCCGCGACCTGCTCCGCATACGAGGGCAACCCCGCGGCCCACCGAGCGCACTCCGCTGCCACGAACTCCTCGTCGATACCCTCCGGCTCCCACAGATCACCCTCGAGCAGAACAGGACCCGACGCGGCACCCCCACCCGCACCGTTCACCGGTGATCGCTCATCCCCCGAAGCCATGATCTCAACCTAGCCCGACCCACCGACAAGAACTCGAACACCAGTTCGATAGACCGCGGAAGGCGTCAGGAGGTGAGTCGCTCCGGTTCGTCGAGATGCACGCGTGCGTCGTTGGGTTGGTTGATCTCGGCCCACACTGCGTCGAGGGAGAGGCCGACCACGTCGGCGATGGCTGCAATCGTCGGGAACGCGGGCGTGGCCACGCGTCCGGACTCGATCTTGCGGAGGGTTTCGGGTGATACGCGGGCATCGAGCGCCGTCTCGAGCATCGAGCGTTCTCCTCGTGCGCGACGAAGCAGTGCGCCGAGGCGTCGTCCTCGCTCGACCTCGGCGAGTGTGAGAGGCAACCTGACCATGGTTCCGATACTAGCCGGGATAATATGGCCGGTATAGTTATTGGTTCGCGTACGGAAGGTGCCGCATGATCGAGATTTTGAACCCAGCCCAATTGGATCGAGCACGGGAGACGGGCGCCCTGGTCGGTCACATATTGCAGACGTTGAAGGGGCGCAGCACTGTCGGTACGAACCTTCTCGACATCGACCGTTGGACCAAGGAAATGATCGTCGATGCAGGTGCAACGTCCTGCTACGTCGACTATGCGCCGTCCTTCGGTCGCGGTCCGTTCGGCCACTACATCTGCACGGGCGTCAACGATGCGGTGCTGCACGGGCTACCCCGTGACTATTCGCTTGCCGACGGAGATCTGCTCTCGCTCGATCTCGCGGTCGTCCTCGGTGGGGTCGCTGCGGACTCGGCCATCAGCTTCGTCGTCGGAGACTCGCAGCCACCGGAGAGCGTCGCGATGATCGATGCCACCCAGCGTGCGCTGGCGGCCGGAATCGCAGCCGCCGGACCCGGAGCTCGGATCGGCGATATCTCGCACGCCATCGGATCGGTACTCGACGATGCCGGATATGAGATCAACACCGATTTCGGTGGACACGGAATCGGATCGACGATGCATCAGGACCCCCATATCTCGAACACCGGCCGACGAGGCCGCGGGTACAAGCTGCGCCCAGGTCTGATGCTCGCATTGGAGCCGTGGGTCATGGCCGACACGGCCGAACTCGTCACCGACGACGACGGATGGACGCTCCGCAGCGCAACCGGATGCCGCACCGCGCACAGCGAACACACGATTGCCATCACCGACGACGGCGCCGAGATTCTCACCCTGGCAAGGTCGTAGAGACGGCGTCACCCCGGGAACAGGGTGGTGGCCTCGATGTCGAGGCTGCGTGGCGCAAATCGAACGAAGACGACGCCGTTTCCCGACGGGCTCTGGGTGGTTGCGCTCACGGTCCGGCCGGCGGCGATGAACTTTCGACACGAACCAGGGCGGTGGGCTTCCGAAATCGGTTCGCCATCAATGAATTTCATGTCGACGGCATGGTCTCCCTCCAGTGCTGCCCTCGCTGCCTGCTTACCCTTGCTCCCGACGCTCTGCAGACCACGCATGAATCCGACTACCCCAGCGACACCCTGGTTGCCGATCAACTGTGGAGTCAGCTTGGCGGACGCGACGAGTCCTGCCGATCCGGCACCGAGCAGCTGGCGGATCATCGTGGCGAGTTCCCAGTGCGCTTCGAGTCGCTGGATCTTCAGGGCACCGTTCTCTTCGACGAGGTCGTAGCGAAGGTGCATCGGTACGTTCAGCGTGGCACCGGTGGACATGATGGTCTCGAGCGACAGGTCGCGGACGACGGACATGCCCGAAACGACGTCGTTGTCGACGTGAAAGTTGATGGTGTTCGGGGCGATGAACGTGTCGTAGAACCGAGCGATCGCAGCCTTGCCCACGTGCGGAGCCGAACCCACCGGATCGTTGACGACCCCATCCTCGCAATAAAGGTTCACCCACCGTTCTTTGTCGCCGGCAGTGACGGCATCGGGGGATCCCTGTACGGCGGTGAGCAGTTCCTGGGCGGTATGCACGACATCGAAGCTATCCGGTCCGCCGCGATCAAGCGTTGAAATCAGCGTGATCGGAAGTGCCGGTAGCGGAATCATCCGCTGCACGGCATGCGTTGCCCTTCTCGTGACCATCGGAATCTCGCTGAATACCGTCGACACCGGAAACGCCGTCGATACCGCAGTGCAGCATGCGCGCCGAGCGGCCGAGGCAGGCATCGGGTCGGTCTGGTTCGGCCAGCGATACGACTACGACGCGATCACGCTCGCGGGCATCGTCGGACGCGAGGTTCCCGAGTTGACGGTGGGCACGTCGGCGGTGCCGATCTTCGCGCGTCACCCGCTGCTTGTCGTCTCGCAGGCCCAGACCGTGCAGGCGGCGACGCAGGGTCGATTCCAGCTCGGGTTGGCTCTGGGCGCGCCTGCGCTCGTGGAGTCGACGTTCGGTATTGCCTACGAGCGCCCGGTCGAACTGGTCCGCGAATTCCTGACTGTCGCACGCTCACTCGTCGACACCGGGACGGCCGACCATCACGGTGAACTGCTCACCGCCGCTCCGTCTCGGCCGACGACGATTGCCGGTGCCGGAACCGATCTGCCTCTCCTGGTCGCCGCGATGGGTCCTCGCGCATTGAGGGCGAGCGGCGAGTTGGCCGACGGCATCCTTCCCTTCCTCGCCGGCCCGCGCGTGCTCGAGACCAGCATCGTCCCTCAGGTGTCGGCGGCTGCGTCCGATGCAGGGCGCCCGCCGATCCGTGTGATCGCATTCGTTGCGGCGATCGTCACCGACGATGTGGCAGCGGGTCGCGCGGCGGCGGAAGATGCGATGGCGTTCTACGATTCGATCCCGTCCTATCAGCGGGTCGTTGCCGCCGAGGGACTCGATCGTGCAGCGGAGTTGGTTCTGGTGGGATCAGCCGCCGAGGTGAGGGCCGGGATCAGACGCTATTACGACGCAGGCGCGACGGAGGTCGTGGTCACGCAATCGGGCCTCCTGGGCCTGGAGACTCAGTACGAGACCTGGGACGCTATCGCGCGCTGACCGCCCGCGGCACATCGGCGCGGAGAGTGAAATCGGTGACGAACTCACCGTCCGCGGGTTCGAATCGGCGCCTCGGGTCGAAGCTCTCGACGTCGAATTTGTCCAGAGCGGGTGAATGCGTCGTCACGGCAAGCGAACTTGCGTCGAGGTCGAACTGCAGCAGCCGCTGGAACCCGGTCTCCCGCTTGCCGTCGACCTCGAAGTACTGGTAGTCGGCCAGTAGCTGCACGACGGTCCGATCGCTCTCGCCGATACTGCGGTCGACGACGGTGGCCTGCCCGTCGACGTGCCCGGACAGCACCAGAAACACCGACTCGTTCGGCACGACCAGTCGGTTCCAGATCTGCTGACCCGAGCTGGCACCGATATCTCCGAACGCCATCATCTTCCTCTCGCCACCCTCGTCGAGGTAATAGTGAGTGCCGATGACGACATTGCGATCGGGATGGTCGGCGAGCACCTGCTCTGCCCACTTCATGACCTTCTCCGGCGGGTTGTACCCGATGTAGAGCATCAGGAATTTCGCGTCGGCGATATCGAGCAGATCGTAATGGGCCGAGTTGTCCTCGGAGGTGAAAGAGTCTCCCCACCAGGGTTGGTCGCGGTAACGGTCCGGCCCGAAGTACTCGTTGTAGAGAGCGTGGTTCTCCTCGTGCATACCCGGCACCAGCTTGCCCGCCACGTTCCACAGATTGTCGTGATTGCCCGGAAGCACGCCGTGCGGGATACCCGCGTCTTCGAGACTCTTCATCGACTCGCTCGCCGCTTCGAATTCCACGCGCGACTGGTCATCCGGGCGTCCCGGGCTGATCCAGCTCTGAATGATGTCGCCGGTGTGCATGCTGTAGGCGATGTCGTACTCGTCGGCGTTGTCGACCGTCCATTGCGTCATGTCGTCGTAGACCGACGGATTGTCGCGGGTGACGTATTGGGTATCGGAAATATGCTGTAGCGCAAAGTCGTACGTTCCGGGCGCGGCGAATGCCTGATCGGGCGACGAATTGGCCTCGGAGAACGACTGATCGACACGCGGCGAGTCGATGATCATCACCTCGACAGGCCCATCGATGTCGGTGACGGTCGCGGTGAGATCGATGGTTCCGCCCGCTGTGGATGGCGCTGCCGCCGCCAGCGGCCGACCCCATCCTTCGCCGTCGAACACATGCATCGCCAGATCGTTGGTGTTGACCGAGGTTCCCTGCCAGTGCAATTGGGCCGACTCGACCCCTGGGGCGAACGTTGCGGTGTAGCGGAGGTACGGATATTCGTCCCACACCGAGGTCTGCGATTGCGACTCCGATCTCTCGTCGCCCTTGCCGACGTCACCGCTCACACCGGCGACCATGTCGGAGCTCAGTGGCATCGGCTCGGCGCTCAACCCGACGGCGGGGACAGCGGCCGCGGGCAGCTGCGCTCGGAATTGATGTGGGTCGGCTACCGCATCGGCGCCGACGAGAGCACAGGCGAGTACGAGAGATCCGATGGTCGGCGCGGCCTTCACTCTGTCCAGGCTACCGAGGCTGCGACTCGGGCGTCAGTTCTGCCGAGGCAGAGCCTGCGCAGCTCTGCTCAGTCGTGTGGCTGCGTCCCTCACGCTGTCGATCTTCCGCTGGAGAGCGTCGCCTTCGAATGCTTCGACGCGTCCTCCGATGCTGATGGAGGCGACGACGTCGCCGCTGCGACCGAGGATGGGGGCGGCGACGGCAGCGACACCGGACAGGTAGTCGGAGTTGCTCACCGAATAGCCGAGAACCCGTACCGAGTCGAGATGCTTCCTCAGCTCGTCCGCATCGGTGAGCGTGCGGTCGGTGTAGGTCGCCAGATCGTCCCGTATCCAGCGTTGTCGGAGCCCGTCGGAGTTCGCCAGCATCACGATCGGCCCTGCCGCCGCGTGATACGGCAGTACCGATCCGATGTTGATGCCTGCGACCACCAGTGGGTTGTTGCCTTCGAGGCGGTCGATGCAGACGGCACCCTCATCTGCTGGAACCATCAAATATGCTGTGTCGCCGAATGATTCGGCTAGTTGCACCATGTAGGGGCGAGCCGCAGTTCGGATGTCGAGGTGGACGAGGGCTGCGGAGCCGATCTCGAACACCGGCATGGCCACGCGGTATCCCCCGTCGGCTGTTCGATCGATCCATCCAGCGTGGATGAGCGTCGTCATCAGACGGTGCACGGTGGTCTTGTTCATTCCGCTCGCCGACGTCAGGTCGTTCAACGTCCAGTTGGGCCTCGACGCATCGAAATGCTCGAGCAGGCTGCACGCCTTGAGCACGGATCCGACGATGTCGCGTCCCGCCTGAGTTTCGGACTCGATGGGCGCAGCCACTGGTACCCGCTTTCCTGGTCGAGGCGTGATCGGTCTCGCCATCATACGAAGCGTGTTCCTGGTGAACGCGCCTTGACATGTGACTGGCGCCACTCTACCTTTCGAACTACGAAATGCGGAATGCATTCCGCAATGCGAAACGAATGCATGAAACGGATGGTGTGCGACATGACGGATCGAACCCTGAAAGAGCTGACCGACGCCGGGCTGGTCTACGCCCCCGGCGTGTGGGACGGACTGACCGCGAGGCTTGCCGAACAGGCAGGGTTCGACGCCCTGTGCGCATCGGGTTTCGCGGTGTCCGCTGCTCTCGGCTTACCCGACGCCGAGCTGTACACGATGACCGAGAACCTGACCGCAGTGCGAACCATTCGCGAGTCCTCGAAGCTTCCCCTGGTCGCCGATATCGACACGGGCTACGGCAATGCCGTGAACGCGGCACGTACCGCCTCGAAGTTCGTCGATGCAGGCGTTCAGGGAATGTTCATGGAGGACCAGGTGTCTCCGAAATCCTGCCCGATCTGTGTCGGAGAGCCAGTGGCCCTGATCGACATCGCCGAAGCGACAGGCAAGATCCGCGCGGTTCGTGATTCGATCCCGGACTCGGTGCTGCTGATCGCGCGTACCGACTCGAGAGGTGACGACGCGATCCGACGAGGTCAGGCCTACGTGGATGCGGGGGCCGACATGATCATGCCGGTGACCAAGACCTTCGAGACGATCGAGGAATGGGAACGATGCCACGCCGAGGTCGGTGTCCCCCTGATGGCCACTCTGACCGCGTCGACCTGGACCGAACGCGACTTCACTCCTGAGGTACTGAATCAGATCGGTGTGCGGCTCGCTCTCCTCCCGACCCAGGTGCTCATGGCCGCAACGGGGGCTGCGCGCGAGGCGCTGCGACGCCTGGCCGGCGGGGAGGCACCCGCGGCGGTGAGCGCCGATGCGCTCTCGCATCACGACTTCGTCGACCTCATCGGATTTCCCGAGGTGGAAGCGAAGCAGCGCAAATACCTTCCCGCCGAATCGGTTCGGTGATCGGCGTGGGATTCACGATGACGGAGAAAATTCTGGCTCGCACTGCCGACGCCACGACGGTCAGGGCCAGGGAGAACCACGCGGTCCGCCCCGCCCGCATGATCGCGTACGACTTCCCCGGATACACCGACGTGATGTTCCGTCAGATGCGCGACGATTTCGGTATCACCGAGCTGACCGATCCGAGCCGCTACGTGGTGTTCATCGATCACATGCTGACGAAGAACAACGACAAAGAGGCCGAAGTTCATCAGGTCACGCGTGACTGGTGCGACTTCTACGGTATCGAACTTCACGAGGGCCGCGGGATCGGACATCAGTTGACTGCCGAACTGGGACTTGCTGTTCCGGGCGATTTTCTGGTGCATTTCGACGGGCACATCAGCGGCGTCGGAGCGTTCGGCGCACTCGGCTGGGGCATCCGCCGCGACCTCATCGAGGCGTGGGTCACCGGGCAGGTTCACGTCGATATCCCGGCCACCACCCGATTCGACCTCGTCGGCGACTTCGCGCCTGGGGTCGACAGCCGCGACTTGGTTCACACGATCATCGACATGGTCGGTGCCGACGGGTGTGCGCATCAGGTGATGGAGTTCGGCGGGCCTGGCGCTCGGTCGATGAAGATCGACCACCGTCAGGGACTGTGCGGAATGGCGATGTTCACCGGTGCCGTCTCCGCGGTGTTCGAGCCCGACGAGATCTCGCTGGCGTACTCGCACGACGTCGCGCGACAACAGTTCGAGCCCGTGTATCCCGATGCCGACGCCGAGTACGTCGCGCGCTACACGATCGACTTGTCTTCGGTGGTTCCGCGCGTCGTCCAGCCGGGATCGGCACGCGCGGCGAACACGAAGACAGCGAAGGAGGTTGCCGGTACGCCGATCACGAAGGCATTCATCGGTTCCTGCGCGAGCGGCAGAATCGAGGACCTGAGAGCGGCGGCATCGGTGCTCGACGGTAGGACGGTCGCACCCGGTGTGGAGCTCAATGTGGTCCCGACGTCGCAGAAGGTGCACGAGCAGGCAGAGAGCGAGGGCATCCTCGACGTTCTCCGTGCGGCGGGTGCCACCATCGCCGTGTCGAGTTGTGACTTCTGCTTCGGTTATCAGAAGCCGCTGCAGGCGGGAGAAAACTGCATTTCGACCGGGGTGCTGAACATCTCGGGAAGAATGGGGAGCTCGGACGCCAACATCTACATGGGGTCCCCGTACACGGTGGCGGCGAGTGCCCTCGCCGGTTCGGTGCAGGAGTGGAGCCTGCGGAATGACCAGAGTGACCGGGTGACCATGCAGCAGGAGGTAGTGCAGTGAGTTCGTATCCGCCGCCACCGGACGTCATCGTCGGCTCGGTTGCCTGGGTTTTCGGGGACGATTTCGACATCGACCTTGTGGTCGGAGTTTCCAACATCAAGTCCTACGATCCGGATCATCTGCGGTCGGTGTGCATGGCTGAGTACGATTCGACGTTCGTCGATCGAGTTCGTCAGGGCGACATCATCGTCGGGGGTCGTAATTTCGGTTACGGTCATCCGCACTATCCGCCGATGGTGGCGCTTCGTAACGCTGGAATCGCCGCGATCGTCGCCGAATCCTTCTCTCCCGGGTTCTGGCGAGGCGAAACCTTCAACGGAATGCCGCTCATCACGATTCCTGGTGTGCGCGACGGTGTTGCCACCGGGGATGCCGTGACGTTGGACTGGCGGTCGGCGTCGTTGCGTACGGCCGACGGCACCGAACTGATCGGCACGCCGCCCAATGCCAGAACCGTCAAGGTCGTCGAGGCCGGCGGTTCCTACGAACTTTTGCTCGCCGAACATTCACTCGCACACCAAGGACAGCCGACATGACCAACGTGGAACACCCTCCCGCCCGAGCTCTGGACGCCGCGACTTCTGCCGTACCGGCCTCGAATTCTGCCGCCGCCAACACGACTGCGCGACGGGCTGCGATTGCCGGCGGCGTCGGGACCCTGATCGAGTACTACGACTTCGCCGTGTACGGATTTCTTGCCGTCGTCATCGCACCGCTCTTCTTTCCGTCGACGAGCCCCGGCGTGTCGATTCTGGCTACCCTGGCCGTGTTCGGAGTGGCCTACATCGCGCGCCCGCTCGGTGGGATCTTCTTCGGCAGGCTCGGTGACCGGCGTGGTCGTCGGTCGGCGCTCGTCATCACCGTCGTATGCATGGGTATTGCCTGCGGTGTGCTCGGATTGCTTCCGACGCACTCGTCGGTGGGCTTCCTCGCCCCGGTTCTGCTGGTGTTGATTCGTCTGGCGCAGGGCTTCTCTGCCGGTGGTGAAATCGGTGGTGCTGCAACCTATATCGCCGAGTCGGCGCCGCCGAACCGTCGGGGATTCTTCGGCTCGTTCACGCCCATCGGGTCGACTCTCGGATTCGCCGTCGCTGCAGCCGTTGTCGGCCTCGTGGCTCTGGGAACCACCGACGAGCAGATGTCGTCGTGGGGTTGGCGCATTCCCTTCCTCTTGGCGCTTCCTCTTGCCTTCGTTTGTCTTCGTGTTCGTCTGAAGCTGGAAGACACTCCGGAATTCGAGGAGATGGCGGAGAAGAACCAGGTCGCCAAGAGTCCGTTGGCGGATGTCGTCAAGAAGAATCCGTTCTCGGTCCTTCGCGTCATCGGTATTGCCATTGCGATGAACGGATCCGGTTACATCGGCCTCACCTATTTCAGCGTGTATCTGATCAAGGATCTCGGCTTCTCCAAGGACGCGGTGTACTGGACTTCTGCGGTCAGTATTGCGTTGGCATGCGCCACCTTCCCCTTGAGCGGTATGTTGACCGATCGCTTCGGCCGTAAGCCGGTTCTGCTCGCGGGTTACCTCGCCTACATCGTGATCGCGCTGCCCGCGTTCATGATTCTGGGATCGACGGCCAGCATCGTGGTGGTCGGGATCGTGTACTTCGTGTACATGGTGCTCAACGGCGTGGTGCAGGTGCCTGCGTTCCCGCTGTTCACCGAATTGTTCCCGCGTGCAGTCCGATACACCGGAGTGTCGCTCGGATTCAACATCGGCACGATCGCGGCAGGTGGAACTGCCCCGTACGTCGCAGCGCAACTGGTCGAATCGACAGGAAACAGTATGTCGCCCGCCTACTGGGTGATGGGAGTCTGTGCGATCGGGTTCGCCACCGTGCTGACGATTCGCGAGACCGGCAAGTCGTCTCTGCCCGTGTAGCGAGGTGTCGCCCCGCGCGTGCGGGGCGACACTCGGCGGTGGTCGTGCGCTCACGAGTGGCGAAGCCGCATACTGTGTCGCATGTCGGCCCGTCGTACGTCATCAGCAGCCAGGCGCGAGCCCGAGGTCAGGGTAGGCATCTCGGGTTGGACCTATGCACCGTGGCGCGGCGACTTCTACCCCGAGGGTCTACCGCATCGACGGGAACTCGAGTACGCGTCGGAGAATTTGACCTCGATCGAGATCAACGGCACCTTCTACGCCATGCAGAAGCCGTCGAGCTTTGCGAAATGGCGAGCGGAGACGCCGGAGGACTTCGTGTTCTCGATCAAAGGCGGCCGGTACATCACCCATGTGAAGCGTCTCGTCGGCGCGGAACCTGCGCTCGCGAACTTCTTCGCCACCGGTGTGCTGAGTCTCGGCCCGAAGTTGGGGCCGTTCCTGTGGCAGCTGCCACCCAACTTCCAGTTCGACGCCGACAAGCTTGCAGCATTCTTCGATCTCTTGCCGCGAACCACAACGGCGGCAATCGAACTCGCCGAGAGGCGCGACGACAAGTTGGCCGAGGATCGTGTCAGCCTTGTCGCCGACGCCGACAGACCACTGCGGTATGCGCTCGAAGTACGGCACCCGAGTTTCGACATCCCGGACGCCGTCGAGCTACTGCGGGAGAAGGACATCGCGTTCGTCGTCGCGGACAGCGGAGGCAAATATCCGTACGTGGAGACGCCGACAGCGGACTTCGTGTACGTCCGTCTCCACGGGGCCGAGGAGCTCTACGCGAGCGGATACGACGACGTCGCGTTGGACGGGTGGGCGCAGCGTATCGCCGAGTGGAGGGAACGGGGGCTCGACGTGTTCGTCTACTTCGACAACGACGTCAAGGGCTACGCACCGCACGATGCGATGAGGCTGATCGAACGACTGTAGGGATATCTAGCGCTCTCTAGCATCGATTCGAGACTGGCATAGACGACGCAATGGATCGACTGCTCAGACTTCCCGGCTTCCGTTCATGATGGTCATCAGCAACTCGCGTGGCAGTGCGAGCGGCGGCATGGAGTCGAGATGAATAGCGTCGTCCACCTGGTCGTTCTTGAACTCGGCGACCTCGTCGTGGAGGCGCTCCATCGTTACGTCCAACTCGTTCGCCCGCGCTGCGGCTTCGGTGAGTTCGGTGAGCAGCGGGGCGGGAATGGTGCCGTGGTACTTGTAGAAGATCTTGTGCTCCAGGCTCGCCCAGAAATCCATCGCGATCGTCCGAATCTGCAATTCCACCGGGACCGGTTGTACTCGATCGCTCATGAAGACCGGGATCTCGACGATGACGTGAAGGCTCTTGTAGCCGTTGGGTTTCGGGTGCGCGATGTAGTCCTTGACCTCGAGAACCTTCACATCCGACTGGCTGCTCAGCATGTCCGCGATGCGGTAGGTGTCGGAAATGAAACTGCATGTGATCCGGATGCCGGCGATGTCGACGATGTTGGTGCGGATGTCGTCGAGCGTCAGCGGACAGTTCTTGCGGCCGGCTTTGGTGATGATGCTTTCGGGTGTCTTCAGCCGCGAGCTGACGTGCTCGATCGGGCTGTACCGATGGATGTGCGTGAACTCTTCTTTCAAGATGGTGATCTTGGTCATCAGCTCGTCGATGCCGAACTTGTAACTCATCATGAAACGCGTGAAGTCGTTTCGTAACTGGGCGAAATCGATCGGCGCCGGGTTCTTGCTCTCCATAATCAACGATTCTGTACCAATGTCCGACTCGGCGGCATCAGTGCTGGTCACCGCCCGTGATGTCACTGCCGCGTGAGTCGAAGCTGGCGTCGGAGCAGCGAGGGCCGAGCGGCGGCGTGAAGGTGACGTCACCGCACGTTCGGCAGGCATGGGTGCGGTGGTGTCCGCGGCCGCAGGAGCATGCCCTCGACCCGACCAGCACGGTTCGCGGGCCGAGGGCATGACCGCGAGCGCACGTCGACGGTGCGCTCTCGACCCATCGATCGCCCAATCGATGGAGCGTTGTCGGGGTGCCGGGAACATCCATATGCGACACCTGCCTGTATGTGACACGGCTCTATGTGACACGGCTGCCTGAGACACCTGATCGGAAGCGTGGACCGTCCGTGAGCATCACTCCCGGACGGCCCGATCAGGTTAACACGCAATCGAACATATGTTCCCATTGATCCAGTTGCCCGCCCGGGTTACGTTAAACCGTAATTACGGAATATTGGATTGGAGGCACTGTGCGACGCATCATCTCCTCGTGTGCGGCGTTCGTCCTGGTGGCGGGATGTGCCGGAACGGCAACCGACACGGGCGTCACCGACGTCGCCGAACCTGCGGACTGTGCACCCGTCACCTCGACAGATTTGAACACCGAGGACGGCTGGCTCGGCCTCATCGACCAATCGCCCGAGAACGTCAGTGTGCTGATCGACGACGGCAGGGGCCGCGTCGTCGAACATCGGCCGGAAGATCCGCAGGTTCTGGCGTCAGCGGTGAAAGTTGTTCACCTCGCGGCCTATTCGCGTGCGGTCGCCGGCGGTGCCCTCGATCCCGACGAGCAGGTCCCGCTCACGGATTGGGAGCGGTGGTATGTCCCCGGAACCGACGGCGGCGCGCACCCCGAGGCTTTGAAGCGTCTCGGGATCGCGAACGACGGCATCGGCGCGACGGATCCCAGCTCGACCGTCCGCCTCGACGACATGGTGACGGCGATGATCCAGGAGAGCGACAACGCGGTTCCGGACTACCTGCGTCACCGACTGGGTGATCAGGCAATCGTCGACGCCGCCGCCGCGGGCGGGTGGGACGACTTCGAGGTCCCGAGCCTCGCGGGCACTTTCCTGGCGCTCTTCGCCCCGAGTGTTGCCGTCGGTGACCCCTGGGACGTCGCCAACAAGTGGGCGTTCGACTCGCAGTTCCGCGCCGACGTGAACAACGCTGTCGTCATCCCGAGTTACGACGCGCAAGCCGCCGGTCTGGAGTCGACATTCGCCAAGGGCTCCGCACGCGAGCTGAACGGCATCTACCGCGCACTGGCGGACGGAAGCTTCGGCGACGGAAGCGATCTGGCTCTGAGCAAGCTCGAGTACCAACAGCCTCCCGAGGGCGTACTCGGCCTCGGCTTCAAGGGAGGCAGCTTTCCCGGGGTTTTGACGCAGGCCTTCGAGCTCAGGCGTGAGGACGGTTCGACCGCGACGGCGGTGTGGCTGATCGACGGCCTCGATGCCGACCGGTATCAGGCAGCGACTGCGGGACTCGTCCACGAGCAGGCCCTCATCATCGACGCCATGAACTCGGCGAGCGGTGATTCTGGATCGGGCGGTGATTCTGGATCGAGCGACGGCTCAGGGCTCTCGGCGCTCGACCGGATAGCCTGCGTCGTGTGAGCGAGGACGTCGAGGCCAGGCTGGCCGAATTGGAGGCACGCGTGGCAGGCCTGGAAGCAGCGGCCCGTCCGGTGGCTCCGGCGAGGCCCGCGACAGGTGGCCTCGTCACCTATGGCGGCGAGAGTCGCCTGGACGGCGAGGTGACGTGGAACATCCGCTACACACCCGACGCGATTCTGGAGCTACCGGTGTCACGGACGTCGGAGGTACTGGCGGCGCTCGGCCATCCGGTGAGATTGCAGATCGTCAGGATGCTCCTGCGCGGGCCGGCCAATGCGGCCGAGCTCCAGAAGGAGGTCGGCCTCGGCTCCCCTGGTCAGGTCTACCACCATCTCAAGACGTTGAGCTCGGCGAACATCGTCGAGCAGCACTCTCGCGGGGACTACCGAATCGGGGCGAAGAAGGTCATACCGTTGCTCGTCTCGATGCTCTCCGCCGGCGACATTTCAGGCGAGCTGGGGACGTAAGTTTTCTGCCCCGACGGGGGCCCGCGATGAGTTCTCGAGACGAGAGGTGTCGATACAGGCAAGTACGTCCACCCTCGTGAACATCGGAGAACACCATGAGCGCACCGACCACATCGACGACACCGACCAACTCGCGCACCGCAGCTCGAATCGGCTGGGTACTGACGGGATTGATCGCGATCTTCTTGATTTTCGACGGAGTCACCAAGCTGTTGGAGGTCGACGAGGTGCGCACAGCATCGATCGAACTCGGCCTACGCGAGGAGATGACGCCGATCATCGGCGCCATACTGCTGGTGTGCTTGGCGCTGTACCTGTTGCCCCGCACTGCATTTCTCGGTGCTGTCCTGCTCACCGGCTACCTCGGCGGGGCGGTGCTGACCAACTGGCGCGTCGACAAGCCGTTGTTCAGCACCGTTCTGTTCGCCGTCTACGTCGGTGCCGTCGTGTGGGGCGCGCTGTACCTTCGCGATCCCAAGGTGCGCACCGTGATGCCGTTCGTACGCTGACGGTCCTGCTGCGCAGCAGCCGTGTTACTGCGCTGCGTAGCCGCCGTCGACGAGGTGGTAGCTGCCGGTGATGAAGCCGGCGGCATCGCTCGCGAGGAAAGCGACGAGGCTCGATACTTCCTCGGATGTTCCGAGACGGCCGAGAGCGTGCTTGGCCTCCAACGCCTTTCGCGCATCGTCGTCCATGTTGGCGACGAGCAGCGGGGTGCGGATGAAGCCGGGGCCCACGGCGTTGACGCGAACGCCTGCGGCACCGTATTCGAGCGCGGCGTTCTTGGTGAGGCCGAGAAGACCGTGCTTCGCAGTGACGTAACTGGCGGAGTTCTGAATGCCGACACTGCCGAGAACGGATGCCATGTTGACGATCGACCCACCGCCCGCAGCGGCGATCGCGGGGATCTGAGCCCGCATCCCGTAGAAGACAGCGTTGAGGTTGACCTCGATGACCTTGTGCCAGTTATCCGGTGACACATCGGCGATAGGAAGCGGGTCTCCGCCGATGCCTGCGTTGTTGACGGCGATTCGAAGAGGTGCAAGGGCGCTTGCCGCGGCAACCATGGCGTCGACGTCGTCGAGATTCGCGACATTACCGACGAAGGCTTCGGCTTGTCCGCCTGCAGCGAGGATCTCTTCGGTGACTGCCTTGGCGTGGTCGCCGTTCAGGTCGGCGACCACTACCGAAGCGCCGTTCGCTGCCAGTTCCAGCGCCACGGCTCGGCCGATTCCGGATCCGGCACCGGTGACGATCGCGGAGCGATCTGCTACGTCGTATGTGGCCATGTCGACCATCTCCTTTTATTGAAGCTTGAACTATCTATCTATACAAGCACAATAGTTACTAGGCCTCATATATTCCGTGTCGTACCTCACGGAAGCGAAGAGGTCAGCCGATACGCTGTCCGTAGACATGGTCGACGGTCATCTTCATCAACACTCGACGGTCGGCAACCATGACGGACCGGTACTCGTCCCAATCGGGGTGCTCGCCTGCGGCGGAACGGTAATACTCGACAAGCGCGTTCACCTCCGGGCTGTCGGGATCGTCACTCGGACCGACGAGCGTCGCGACGCCTTCGGCGGTGGCCCACGATCTGCCGTCCTCGCTGGTGACCTCCAGTGTCGCCCGCGGATCGTTGCGTAGGTTCTTCGTCTTGGCGCGTCCATCGGTCATCGAGACGTAGATGATTCCCCCGGCCCGATCGTAGAACGGCGTGACCGGCGAGAGTTGGGGCCGACCGTCGGACTTGATGGTGGCGAGCACGCTGACCCGGCCCTCGGCCAACAGCGCATTGGGATCGAACTTTTCGGGCATGATGCCTCCGCTCGTCGTGGCCTTCACCGTTCGGCCCGGGCGGCGAGGAACGCCTCCGGATCGATGAGGTCTGCCTGTCCGACTATAGAACCGAGATCGGCGATCCTTTCGATTCCGACGAGCACCATTTCTTCCTCGACGGTGCCTTCGGCGTAGCCGTAGTAACACGTCGACGACGTGTGAGCGTGGTCCTTGTCGATCCGGTTGGCGCGACCCTCGATCTGGCGGATGTCGATGGGTGTCCAGCGCGGATCGTGGATCAGCGTGACTCGCGGCGCCGACGTCGACACCGTTACGAGCGGAGCCTGCGGAGCGCCCGGACTGCGCGGCTCCGGCAGCAGGAGTTCGTTCGAGTGCAGATTGATCGCACTGGTGGTGGTAGAGATGATCACTCGGGCGGCGCCGGTTTGGAAGCGTCGGATTTCCGTTTCCTGGGCGGGACTGCTCATACTGCCGTCGACGACGGCGACATCGAGCCCTTCGTCGCGAAGAGTCTCGGCCAACGCAGCCACCGACTCGCGGTAGAACATCGACACGAATACCTGGTTGCCGTCCCTGACCCACGCCCGCACCTGATCGGCGGTCGACGGAATGCGCAGGTACGAGCACTTCTGCCGGAACCGCAGAGCCGCCGCCCGTGTACTCGGGTTCTTCTGCAGGACCCGTTTGCCGCCGACCGACTTCCAGATCGGCAGACCGACTTCCTTGCGGTAGTCCACCCACGCAGAGTTGTAGAGGCGCTTCTCGGCAGCAGTGAGCTCCTGGCCGAGCGGCTCACGCGGGGTAGGAGGCGACGGCCGGGAGATCGACCAGGGCACGGCGCCGCCGGACAACCACCGATGGATGGTGCCGATGTCGCGTTCACGCCTCGCCGCATCCTCCGGTTCCCACCGCCACGTCTTCAGCCCGGTGCCCGCTTTGCCCTCCTTGAGTGCGAAACCCGACTCCTCGAGGAACGCGGCCCACCGAACGGTGACGCCGTAACCGAGGACCTGCTCGCCGGTGTCGCTGTCGACGGGAACGATCTCGCTGCCGCGACTCTGCTCGATCGCCCTCGCCATGTACGCGAAGTGCATCGGCTGGTAACCGGGAGTCGCGGACATCCACACCACCGCGCGGGCAGCCTCCTGGTAGCGCCAGAGAATCTGGGACTGCTGCGACTCGATGTTCATCAGCGCATGAGACTCGTCGGCTATCACGATGTCGATATCGAATCGAAGCTCGCCGAGGGTGATGGTCCGTTTGTTCTGCGTCTTCTTCCGTTTCCCGAGATCGGTGTCCTCGGGAACCGTCAGCAGCTTCTTCGTCGACTGATAGGTGACGAGCAGCCATCGCTTGCGATCCGCCGGATCGAGATCTGCCTCGGTATCGGCGATCGTCCGGCGCCAACCGGGGAGAGCGCCCTTCGGAGCGACGACCAACACCGTACTGATCGCGGGATCATCCATCTGCCGGACGGCCTCGCACACGGCCAAGGTTTTGCCGAGGCCCGTCGAGTCCATCTGTGCGAAATACGGAAAGCCGTTGTCCATGGCGTCGAGTTGACGACGTACCGACTCGAGCTGAGTTTCACGAGGCGTCATCGATCGTCCGTGCACTACCTCGTCGCGCCAGGCCGCGGATTTGGGTCGTTCCGCAGGCTCCACTCCTGGGTTGGCGTCGTCCTCCACCCACCGCTGCAGGCTGTAGGGCATCGACTCGAACGAGGCCAGACCGTCGGGCAGCTCGGTGCCGTAGTAGGCGAACACTCGGGGACCCGGGTGCCACCGCGCGCCCGACGCCGATGCCAGTGCCCGATCCTCGAACGGAACGTCGAGTACCCACACCCGTTCCCCCGGATCGGGGAGCCGCAGGTCGGGTGACGCGGTCTTACGGGTTGCCCTCTTCCTCGCCGGTGCGCGCTTCTTCGCAGTGGTAGTCGTCTTGGACGCCGAAGTCTTGGATGCCGAAGTCTTGGATGCCGAAGTTGTGGAACCTGTGCCCTGTGCGGCTTTGAACTTTCGAGCCGCCGCACTCTTGCCCGCGCCGACGGTACGCGCGGTGGTGGCGGTGGGTTTTCGTCTACGGGGAGGCACGAAAACACCGTAGAGCACCTCACCGACACGGAACCACATCGACACAGCGCCTCATGACACAGGGCCTTGGCTTCGCCGATGTCTGGCATCGTGGTCGGAGAACCGAATACCGGGGACGAACCGAGCACCGGAGGCGACATGGCATTGCCCATCTCTGTCCGCGACGTCGCGGCTGCAGGTCTACGCATGAACGTTGCGGTGGCCGGCTCGGGTCCCGCGGTTCTCCTTGTTCACGGGTTCCCACATACGTGGCAGCTGTGGGAGAACATCATTCCCGAGCTCGCCGAGTCTCATACGGTGATCGCACCGGACCTCAGAGGCCTCGGCGGGACGACGCGTGCCGAGTCGGGCTACGACGCCCAGACCATCGCCGATGACGTGGTCGCCCTGCTCGACGCTCTCGCCGTCGAGCGTGCTGCCGTGGTGGCCATCGATCTCGGGGTACAGGCCGCGTTCCTGGCCGCGATCGGCCGACCGGATCGCGTGGATCGCCTGGTACTGATGGAATCGCTCGTCGGGCAGTTGCCGGGCGCAGAGGGGTTCTCCCCACCGTGGTGGTTCGGGTTCCATGCAGTGCCCGGTTTCGCCGAGCGCGTTCTCCTAGGCCACGAGGCCGAGTACCTCGACTTCTTTCTCCAGGCGGGAACGATGGGCCGCGGGGTCTCACCTGCGTTTCGTGATGCGGTGGCGCGAAGCTACTCCGGCCATGAATCGTTGCGATCGGCGTTCGAGTACTACCGGGCCTTCCCTGCCGGGGCCCAGCAGATCGCCGATGCCTCCGCGCGGGGGCGCCTCACGATGCCTACGATGGCGGTCGGTTCGTTTCCGGTCGGCGACACAACGTTTCGGCAGCTGTCGACGGTCGCCGACGACCTCGTCGGGCATGTCCTCGAGGACTGCGGGCACATCATCCCGCAGGATCGGCCAGCCGAGTTGCTTGCCGTACTGCGACCGTTCCTCGACTGACATCAGGCAGCAGGACAATCAGCGATCACAGCTCTGGTGGCTCGAATTGCCCGTACAGTCCGCGACGTTCGCCGCGTAGAAATGCCTGGTGTTCGGCGTCGGCACGTGAGCGAAGGTCGGCGCGATGCTGCTCGTCCAATTCGTGCCGGACCTGCCGCTGTACCGAACTGTCGTGGATCAGCCACGATGCGACAGCAACGATCAGGACCGCGGCGATCAACACCCAGAACCGCAGCACGACGCCGAACACCAGTACGGCCGCGAGCGTCGCCCCGATCAGGAGTGTGACGTCGCCCGCGTTCCAGCGCCATCCGCCCGCGCCGAAGCCCGAACCGTCGTTGATGGTGCGTACGCCCATAGCCATCAAGATACCGGGATACCTGCACGATCACCTGCCGTTCCGGTCTTCTGCCGGCCGTAGGCGGATCGATCGGTAGAGACGCTGACAACTCTGGACGGGCGTACTCGGGCCGACCTGTCGTACTGTCTCCGAGAGACGCCGTGGACCGCAGAACAGGAATCGACGGGAGCCGCCGTGACCGAGAGCAAGAGCCGAGCCGTTGTGCTGGTGCACGACCGGGACCGAGACTTGGGGTACCGCAACATCGGAACGTTGGTTCCCGAGTTGCAGGGCCGTGGGTACGAGCTCGACGTCCACTCCTTCGACTACGGCCTGGGACTGGAGCCCCCCGATCTGGACGATGCCGCGATGGTGGTGGTCATGGGCTCTCCTGATGCCGCCTACGACGAATCGAGGTGGATCACGCCGGAGATCGCCTACCTCGAGAGCGCGATCGAGCGAGGCGTCCCCATCCTCGGAATCTGCTTCGGTGGCCAATTGCTCGCGCGAGTGCTCGGCGGGTC
Organism: Rhodococcus sp. (in: high G+C Gram-positive bacteria); assembly: GCF_023264675.1. GTDB lineage: Bacteria > Actinomycetota > Actinomycetes > Mycobacteriales > Mycobacteriaceae > Rhodococcoides. The sequence continues at coordinate 62,678 of NZ_JAHFVG010000026.1, read as the reverse complement.
CGTGGCGAAGTCCGAGTACCCGGAGCACGGCTTCACCGACATCACCACCTCGCTGCCCGCCTTGGCGGGCCCGTGGATGGAATACCACGAGGACACGTTCCTCGCCCCCGAGTCAGCGTCGGTGATCGCGCGCAACAGTGCAGGTCAGCAGGCATTCGTTCACGGCCGACACCTCGGGCTCCAGTTTCACCCGGAAATCGACGTCGACGTCTTTCAGTCCTGGGCCGACGCCTGGGTGCGCGACGGCATCGAGCAGGACGAAGAATCGGTCGAGACCATCCGCACAGAACTGAAAGCCGGCGAGTCGGCGGCCCGGGCTCGCTGCAGTGCGCTACTGGATGCGTGGATTTCGGGCGAAGTCGTAGTCGGGTAGCTCCAGCGTGGCAGCGTCGGGGCCCATCAGCCTGCTGGTGATCGACCGGACAGGTTTCGAGCCGGCGATGCGCAGGACTCCGCGCATGACCGCCACTCCCGCAGCAGTTTTCGGATGGGCCAAGCGCGGAACACCGGGCGGCAGATCCTGGACTTTCGAGGCGAACGGTCGCATCAGTCGTTCATAACCCGCGAATGCCGCACGATGGTCGGTGGATCTCGCCAGTTCGCCGGCGAGGACATAGGCGCCCGTGACCGAGAGTGTAGTCCCCATGCCGCTCAACGGTGTTGCGCACCAAGCAGCGTCGCCGACGAGAGCGACTCGGCCGCTCGACCACCGGGGAGCGCGTACCTGAGCGAGATGGTCGATGTACAGCTCGGAATCCGGCCCGAGCGAATCGAGTATTCGGGGCACCTCCCAGCCGACATCGCCGAAGGTCTCGCGCAGTGCGTCGACGAGAACGTCCTGGCGGGCGTACTCGTAACCCTTGGAATCCGACACCCAGGACAGGCTGAAACGAGTCGTGCCCAGGTTGTCCGGCCGCAAGCCCGCGACCCGCGAGCCCGGTGCGTTGAACCAGCGCCACCACGCGTCGTCGGAGCTGCTTCTCGGCAACACCCCGTACGCCGTGTAGAGCCCGACGGCGCGAGTGTCGATCTCGCCGGGGAACGCCAATTCCCGACTGCTGGAGCGGATTCCCTCGGCGAAGAACACGAGATCGAAGCGCTCGACCGAGCCACCGGCGAAGGTCACATCCACCCCGTCGGCGTCCTGGTCGACGCCGGTGACGTGGTCGCCGTACCGGTAGACGGTATTCGGACCTGCATGCTCGACGAGTATCTTCGCGAACTGTCCGCGCAGAATCTCCAATTCGGCAGTCGGCCCGTCCGAGTCCCCGTCGCCCGCCGCGAACGCGGCAATGGTTCGCCCCTTCTCGTCGACGAACCTGGTACCTTCCTCCGTCGTACCGCCTGCCAGCAAGGTCTCGTCGAGATTCATCCTCCGAAGTACTTCACGGCCGGTGCCGCGGACGTCGATGTTCTGGCCGCCGAGCCGCAGCTGCGGGGCGCGTTCGACCACGCTGACGTCGTAACCGGCCCGGTCCAGCCAGAACGCGAGAGTGGGTCCGGCGATGCTGGCACCGGTGACGAGTACGTGTTGTCTGCTCACTCCGACAGGCGTACCCGCAAGGGGATGAATTCATGCACCCGGTCCGGGCTGCGTACTACGGTGGGTTGCATGAACTTCAGTGACCATCAGATCGGCATCTATGCGCAGGGCATGTTCACCGATGTGAGGCCGCAGATCACCACGAACCTCGCGAAGCTCGAAGAGCAGGCGGCCGCAACCCTGACGCCGGAGGCGCTCGGCTACATCGTTGCCAGCGCGGGAAGCGGCTCGACGGCCAGGGCCAACCGGGACGCGTTCGATCACTGGTCCATCGCACCGCGCATGCTCAGGAGTTCATCGGAACGCGATCACTCGTGCACGATACTCGGCACGACGATGCCCGCGCCGCTGTTGATCGCTCCGGTGGGCATTCAGACGCTGGCGCACGAGGAAGGCGAACTCGCGACCGTCCGAGCGGCGGCAGCTCTCGGCGTTCCCTACATTCACTCGACCCAGGCGTCGCATTCTTTCGAGCAGGTTGCCGAAGCGGGCGCAGACGCGCCTCGCTGGTACCAGTTATATTGGCCCACCGACGAATCCGTGCTGCTCAGCTTCCTCGAACGCGCGAAGAACACCGGCTTCACGACGCTCGTGCTCACCCTCGACACGACACTGCTGGGCTGGCGGCCCGCGGACCTGGATCGGGGCTACCTACCGTTCCTGGCGAATCTCGGGATTGCGAACTATCTGACCGATCCGGCGTTCCTCGCCGGGCTGGATCAGTCGGTCGAGGCCAATCCTGTTGCCGCGGCTATGCACTGGGCGCAGATGTTCCCGAATCCGGGCCTTGGCTGGTCCCAGCTGGCATTCCTGCGCGAGCACTGGGAAGGTCCGATCGTGCTCAAGGGCATCTGTACCGTCGGTGACGCTCGTCAGGCGCTCGAGCACGGAGTGGACGGCATCGTGGTGTCCAATCACGGCGGCCGTCAGATCGACGGCGCCCGGGCGTCGCTGAGCGCACTTCCGGAGATCGTCGATGCCGTCGGTGATCAGTTGACCGTTCTGTTCGACTCCGGAGTGCGCACCGGAGCGGACATGGCCAAAGCGCTCGCGATCGGCGCCGATGCCGTGCTGCTGGGGAGGCCGTTCCTCTACGGTCTCGCGCTCGGCGGACAGGCAGGCGTCGAACACGTACTGCGCTGCATCCTGGCAGAATTCGACCTCGTCACCAGTTTGTCCGGGCATACCGGTGCCTCGGAGTTGAGCCGCGAATCCGTGCTGGAGGCACTCGCGTGAGCGCGTCGTGGACCGAGCACGCGATCTGGTGGCACGTCTACCCGCTCGGTTTCGCCGGAGCGCCGGTGCGGGATTGGGACGGAACCTCGCTCGCCGACGAACACAAATTGCTCAAAGTGGTCGAATGGCTCGACTACGCAGTCGAACTCGGGGCCTCGGGGATAGCGCTCGGGCCGATCTTCGCGTCGGAGGGTCACGGATACGAGACCGTCGATCACTTCCATGTCGATGCCAGGCTCGGCACCGACGAGGACTTCGCGACACTGGTCGACGCAGCGCACAGTCGCGGCATGAGGGTCATGGTCGACGGAGTCTTCAATCATGTGGGTCAACAGTTTCCGAGATTCCAGCACGCCCTCGCCGGTGATGCCGACGCAGCCTCGTGGTTTCATCTGGAGGACGGTTCCCACCGTAATTTCGAGGGACACGACGAACTCGTCGCTCTGAACCACTCGAGCGCGGACGTGCAGCAGTACGTCGTCGATGTCATGGCTCACTGGCTCGAACGCGGCGCCGACGGTTGGCGGCTCGATGCGGCTTATGCTGTACCGCCGCGGTTGTGGGCAGCAGTGATTCCGCGGGTCAAGGAGAAGTTCCCCGATGCCTACTTCCTGGGCGAGGTCATTCACGGCGACTACACGGCGATCGTTCGAGACAGTGCACTCGACTCGGTGACGCAGTACGAATTGTGGAAGGCAACCTGGAGCGCGATCACCGAGAAGAACTTCTTCGAACTCTCCCATGCTCTCGGTCGTCACAACGAGTGGTTGGAAACCTTCGTGCCTGCCACCTTCGTCGGCAATCACGATGTCAACCGCATCGCCAGCACCATCACCGACGAACGCCATCTCGCGCATGCCCTCGTCGTTCTCTTCACCATCGGTGGGATGCCGATGATCTACTACGGCGACGAGCAAGGATTTCGCGGAGTCAAGGAGGAGCGCGTCGGCGGCGACGACGACGTTCGTCCCGAGTTCCCCATGGACCGAGAAGGACTCGACGAAGGCGGTTGGCCGGTCTTCCATCTGCATCAGGAACTGATCGGGCTGCGTCGGCGTCATTCGTGGCTGCATGCGGCGCGCACCGAGACGATCGAGCTGACCAACACAGCACTGGTCTACCGGGCCTACTCGGGCGAAGAACGCATTCACGTCGTGCTGAATCTCGGCGACGACGCCGCGAGTTACCGGCTGAGCGGGCCGGTACTGGCGGGCGAGGCGACGGTGGAGCGAGGGCGAACCACGGTCCCACCGCACGGCTGGGTTGTCATCGGCTGAGGGCGCGCGCGGCCTTCGCCTGCTCGAAGAAGTGCATCACGAGGGGGAGCTTGTCCTCGGGAACGGTGAACTTGACGCGTCCGCCGGTGTAGCGGATGTCGCCGTTCGGCATCCGCAGCCCGACGGTGAAGCGCATCCCGGCCTTGGTCGGCTTGGCGTCGACACCGAGGTGATCGACGTGCCAGCGGCTGTGACCGCCTGACGCGACGGTCTCGGTGGCATCGAAGACATCGACGGTTCGGTGATCGAGAACCAGCAGCACGTTCTCGTCGAGCGGGCATTCCAGGTAGATGCGCTCCGTCATCGTAGGAGCCTATATCGGACTCTAGCTCTCAGGATAGAGACCGATAGGGACTACAATCGTTTCTCGACACGGGGTGCCGCTAACGGACGCGGCTGAGAACACACCCGTCGAACCTGATCTGGTCAGCACCAGCGTAGGAATGTCGGCATCCGGTTTCGGGTGCATTGTCTTCTTCGCCGGCTCCGACCGACCGACGAGAGGCACGCGCATGAACCTGAACGAGCAGACAGTCCTGGTCACCGGTGGTGGCCGCGGACTCGGATCGGCACTGGTACGTGCATTCGCCGGGCAGGGCGCCAACGTGGTGGTGAACTACCGGACCAGTCGCGAGGCGGCGGAGAAGCTTGCGGCCGAGGTAGGCGGCGTTGCACTGCACGCGGACGTGACGCAGGCCGATCAGATCGATGCGCTGTTCACCGCGGCCGAAGAGCACTTCGGGACGACGATCACCACCGTCGTGAACAATGCCCTCGCCGACTTCTCGTTCAACGGTGATGCGAGGGACAAAGCCGACACCATCTCGTGGCAGCAGTTCGACGCCCAGTTCCAGGGTGCCGTCCGCGGTGCCCTCATCACCACGCAGCGGGCGTTGGCGGGTATGCGCGCCGCGGGGTTCGGCCGAATCGTCAACGTGGGCACCAATCTTTTCCAGAACCCCGTCGTGCCGTACCACGATTACACCGCGTCGAAAGCGGCTCTGCTCTCGCTGACACGCACACTGTCCGCTGATCTCGGAGCCGACGGAATCACGGTCAACATGGTCTCCGGCGGATTGCTCCGCACCACCGATGCCAGCGCCGCGACGCCGGACGAGGTATTCGACATGATCGCCGCGTCGACTCCCCTGCAGCGCGTGGTCACCCCCGAGGAATTCGCCGACGCGCTGCTGTTCTTCGCCTCACCGTGGTCGCGCTCGGTCACCGGGCAGAATCTCGTGGTGGACGGCGGCCTGGTCAAGGACTGAGAGATGCTGCACTTCAACGCTTTTCTGCACAGCTGCGGCCACCACAGTGCTGCGTGGCGACACCCGAATTCTCGCGTCGAGGATCTGGGTGACATCCGCTACTACGAGGAACTCGCTCGGATCGCCGAGCGCGGGAAGTTCGACGCCGTCTTCTTCGCCGACGGCCATTCCGTCCGCGACCCGGCAGGCGCGGGGACATGGTTTCTCGAACCCATCACGGCGCTCACCGCGATGGCGCGCGCCACGACACACATCGGTCTGGTCACCACGGTCAGTACGACGTTCTACACCCCGTTTCACGCGGCGCGAATGCTCGCGTCGCTCGATCACATCAGCGGTGGGCGTGCGGGATGGAACGTCGTCACCTCGATGTTCGACGCCGAAGCCCGCAACCACGGGTTCGCGGAGATCCCTGCTCGCGCCGAGCGATACGCACGTGCCGAGGAGTTCGTCGAGGTGGCGCTCGCGCTATGGGACAGCTGGGACGCCGATGCGCTGGTATTGGACCGCGGAGGAATGTACGCGGACCCCGATCGCGTACATCGGATCGATCATGTGGGTGAACATTTCTCCGTCGACGGCCCGCTGACCGTTCCTCGTTCGCCGCAGGGCCGTCCGGTGCTGTTCCAAGCCGGCGCGTCGGGACCGGGCCGCGATCTCGCGGCCCGGTATGCCGAGGCGATCTACGCGGTCGCCTACGACATCGAGTCCGGTGCGAGTTACTACTCCGACGTGAAGGCTCGAATCGACAAGGCCGACCGTGATTCCGGTTCGGTGGGGATCATGCCCGGTCTCGTCACGTACATCGGTTCCACGATGGACGAGGCTCGCGCCAAGAAAGCCGAATTCGATGCGCTGCTACCCGTCGAGCAATCCCTTCGTCAGCTGGGGACGTTCGTCGAACAGGACTGCAGTGCTTGGGAACTGGACGCCCCGGTCCCGCTGTTACCACCGATCGAGGAATTCACCGGCCCGCACGGTCGCTACGAGACAATTCTGCGGATCGTTGCCAAGGATTCCCCGACGGTCCGCGAACTACTCGGTACCCTCGCGGCGGGCGGCGGACACGCGACGATGATCGGAACTCCGGAATCGATCGCCGACGAGATCGAGGCCTGGGTGCGCCGAGAAGCTGCAGACGGCTTCAATCTGATGCCTCCCCTGTACCCGGACGGCCTGACCGACTTCGTGGATGAAATCGTTCCAATTCTTCAGTCTCGCGGTATGTTTCGCCGTGAGTACTCGGCAGACACATTGCGTGGTCATCTGCGATGATGCCCGTATGCCCCTGCGTCCCCCTGTTCGACTGGCCGTGACAGCGACAGCAGTTCTGTGGGTGTCGGTCCTCGTGCCCGGTGGTGTGCAGGCGCAGCCGTCCGTACCGCCAGGGGCGTGCGCGACGGACCTGACCAACGAGACCGGTTCGCTCGTGCCGGAGAAACTCGACCTTCCCATTCCCTACCCGGCCGTCATGCCCGTGCCGTATCCCGCGCCGACCACCCCGTCGGTGCGGGTACCCCAGGATCCGCTACCCGCTGATCCGTGTACCGATCCGTGCCCCGATCTGACAGACGAAGCGGAGCAACCGGCCACACTGTCCAGCGTTCTGAACATCCCGCAGATCGGCGTGAAGTTCACGCCCTTCGTCATCCCGATCCCCGTTCCAGGCCCCGAGCAACAACTTCCGCAGCCGCCGACTCCTGCGCAGCCGCCGGTCGAACCTGCCGCGCGCTCCGCGGCGCCGCCGACCCCGCGGATCGGCGAGGTCTCCCGCGTCGCGAAGCAGACCGGTCAAGGCTCGATCAACCGGACCGACAAGCGATGGCAGGTGTACGGCACCGACCTCGGCATCATGTGGGAGAGCGCACCCGGGCAGATCGCGACGGCATTCGGCGACACCGTCGGAAAAGGGTTTCACCCGCCGGGTGGGCAGGGGCCGGACTGGCGAAGCAATGTGCTGGCTTTCAGCACCGACACCGATCTGTCCGACGGCGTCACCTACGACTCGATGGTGCAGGACAGTCGTTGTCACGCAGCCGAATTACTGAGCAGTCGAAAGCTCGACAATGTCGAGATCACCACGATTCCCACCTCCGGCTTCGCCGTCGGGAACCGGCAGTACATGAGCTACATGTCGATCCGAACGTGGAACAGCATCCCCGGTACGTGGTGGACCAACTACGGCGGCATCGCCTATTCGGACGACGGCGGATCGACGTGGGTGAAGGATCCCTACGCCCAGTGGGACAACATCTTCGGTGTCACCAAGTTTCAGGTGACGTCGATGGTGCCGCAGGGCGACTACGTCTACATGTTCGGCACGCCCAATACTCGGCTCGCCGATGTCGGAGTCGCGCGTGTCCCGAAAGATCAGGTGTTGAACAAGTCTGCGTATCAGTACTGGCAGGACGGCAACTGGACGCCGGTCGGCGGATACACCTCGGCGTCGACGGTGGTGGCGGCCCCCGCGGCGGAACTGTCGGTGCGGTACGACGAGTCGCGCGGAAAGTGGCAGATGACCTACCTGGATACGGCGAAGACGGCAATCACGTTGCGTGAGTCCACTTCTCCGCAAGGATCGTGGTCCGGTGGTGCGCCGATGGTGAGCGTGGCGGACTATCCCGAACTGTACGGCGGCTTCATGCATCCGTGGTCGAGCGCGAACGATCTGTATTTCAACATCTCCACGTGGTCGGACTACAACGTCTTCCAGATGCACGCGCGGTTGCTGAACTAACCTTCGGCGAAGACACTCCGATCCACGAACCGGATCAGGGTTTCCATTCCTTCTGCGCGGTCGCCGGTCCAGTTTCGCGCGAACCCTTCGGCCGTTCCGCCGATCAGAAGGGCGGTGGTCTCCGCACTCGCGGGCAACACCACCCCTGCCTCCTCGAACCCTCGTAGCCGCTGCACCCAGGGTTCGAACTGGACTCGCGTGAAGCCTTCGATGCGTTCGGCGAATTCCGGGTGGACGAGGGCGGCGTCCCGCATGGCGTCGATCACCACGCGGTTTCGGTGAAAGATCTGCCAGAAGATTTCGAGGTGCGGCCGCATCGTTCGCTTCTCGCGAGCGCGCACATCCTGTTCGGCAACGATGGTGTCGGCGTCGTCGCCGATCTGTCGTGCCAGCGCCAGGAGTACAGCTTCCTTGCTGTCGAAATGGTTGTAGAACGAGCCTGCGGCTCGTCCTGCCTCGCGGGTGATGTCGGTGATCTTCGCCCCGAAGTACCCGTGGCGCTCGAACACCGAGCGCGCCGCTTTCTCCAGCTCGACGCGGGTGTGTTCGGACCTGGCCTCTCGTGTGGTCTTCACCGTTTTTCCCTCGTTCGTTGACAGTCTGCCTCGTAGGCTACACACTGAATCGCAATTCACTGAATACGGCTTCATCCTTGGAGGGATCATGAAAGCAGCAGTCTTGACGCAGTACGGCGCACCGACACTGGCAAACTTCGACGAACCGTCGGGTGACGGTGTCGTGGTGGAGGTGCACGCGGCCACGATCAACGCCGTCGACATCGCAATCGCCAGTGGGGCGCACTATCTCAGCCCACGGTCGCTCCCGGTCGTCACCGGGATCGAGGGTGCCGGGGTCACTCCCGACGGCACTCGGGTCTACTTCTCGCTGCCGTCGAGCCCCTTCGGGTCGATGGCCGAACGCTCGCTGGTTCCGCGCGATCACCTCATCGAGATTCCCGACGCCGTCGACTTCTCGGCAGCGGCAACGCTCGGCAATGCCGGACTCGCGGGAAGTATGCCTCTGGTGGAGGCGGCACATCTGAAACCCGGTGAGAGCGTCGTGATTCTCGGAGGCACCGGCGTCGTAGGCCGCATTGCGGTGCAGGCGGCGCGAGCGCTCGGCGCCGGATCCATCACCGTCGTCGGTCGCAACGCCGAGGCGCTCGACTCGACGCGGGCCCTCGGTGCGACGGCGACCGTCCTCGCCGATGCCGACGATCTGACCGGAGCGATCCGCGAGGCGTCGGGAGGCGGTGTCGACGTGATCCTCGACTACACGTGGGGCGAGGTAGCGGCGGCAGCGTTGCACGCCGGAAACCAGGGCGTGCGATCCATCCAGATCGGTGAGCGCGCCGGCGCGAACATCACGATCCCGGCCCAGCTCATGCGAGCCCTCGGTGCGACGGTGTCGGGATTCATGCCGATCCATTACGGGCAGGCGGCGATGCGCGAGGCCTATTCACGGATCGGCGACTGGGTCGCCGAGGGGAAGGTCGCGATCGAGTACGAGAACCTTCCCCTCGCGGACGTCGAGCGAGCGTGGGCCATGGCTTCGGGCGCCCGTCACAAGCTTGTTCTGGTGCCCTAGCGGAGCGCGGCTACTTCAGCGAGGTGATGTAGCTCCTCGTCAGCGCCGCGATTTCCGCAGCGTGGGAAATCGGTGACCAATGTCCAGCGGGAATTTCGTTGCGCGTCAGGTTCTTCACCCATTTTTCGGTGTCGTCGTAGGGATAGGGGCGCACGGCGACGTCTTCGGTGTTGATGACCAATTGCACGGGAACGTCGACGTAGCGTTCGCGGGGTTGGGTCAGCCGAGGAATGATGTTCGCGCGGTAGCGGTTGGTTCCGTTGACCGCATCGGACCACAGCGTCGAATTCTGGCTCACGAGTGCAGGATCGACGTTGGAGAACTCCTGCAGAAACGCGGGCCAGCCCTTGGCGAATTGACGCTTGATCCGCAACGTCGACAGCCCGGGGATGTGAAAGGTGACGGTGTAGAACGACGCGCGAGACTGTGCGAGAACCTGTTTGATCCCGGTCCAGGTCGGCTTCGTCAGTCTGGACCGCGACCATTTGCCGAGGTGATCCAGGTTCGGCCCGGAAACCGAAGTGTACGAGGAGATTCGATCGATCGCGCGGGGTTCGGCGACAGCTTCCCATACCTCCACCGCGCCCCAGTCGTGGGCCAGCACATGGACCGGCCGATCAGGACTGACGGCGTCGATGACGGCGTAGAAGTCCGACGCCAGATGCGCGAGTCGATACGCCGACTGCTCCTGGGGAACGGTGCTCTCGCCCGCGCCCCTGGTGTCGTAGCTGATGATGCGGTAGTCGTCGGCGAGCAACGGGACGATGTGGCTCCACAGTTCGTGGGTGTCCGGCCAGCCGTGAACCAGCACGATCGTCTCGCCGTCCGGGTTGCCGGTTTCGAAGACGGCGAGGCTCAGGCCTTCGTTGACAACGGTCGTTCGTTCCACGGTGGTGCTCATGCGAGCCGAGTTTAGTATGAACACCGGTTACATGTACATGGTCTGTCGGTATCGGCTGCAAGAATCGGTTGGTGATTCCGATGCCCGAGTGGCCACCGACCGTCCGCGCGATAGCGACAGCGACCGACGACGCCGTCACCGCCGCCCGTGCCAGGGCGGCCACCGACTTCGCCGACGCCGTAGCGGTGCTCGGCGCCGAAGATGCCTCGCGTGTCGGGCTGATTCACGCGGAGATCGTACGTTCGCTGCTCGAAGAGCTGCATCCCGACGGATTGACGGGCGAGGACGTGCAGGATGCATTGGCGAGCGCGGTCCGCTCGGCGGCGGAATGGATACCCGATCTGGATGTGCCGGGGTTCGTCGAGGTGCTGACGGGTGCCCTCGGGGTCGCCGACACCGAGGAGAAGCGACCGGCTCCCCGAGCCGAACACGCGGTGCTGATCATTGCGGACCTGCTGCTCAGGCGCAAAGTCACAGCCGAGGTAAAGGTCGCTGCCGAGGTCTACATCAGGCGTGCGGTCGCCGAAGTGCAGCGTGCGCAGACCATCGAGATGCCCTAGCTGTTTTTACGACTCTCTAGCGCTGAAACGAGATAGCCGAAGACCGAGCTATCGGTCGAACTTTCTGGGGCTCTCTACCTGAATCTAGTACGCATACAAGAGTCGGGTAGAGAGCGCGAGAATCATCCGTGGAGCATGTTCGCGGCACCGATGATCGCTCGGATCGACGACTCGGCGCCGGTCCCGCCGATCGCCATCGACCACTCCCGGCGTCCGTCGTAGTCGCACAGAACGAACGTCGCGATGGCGGGGGTATCACCGCTCGCAATCGTCTGCTGGTGGAACGACATGATCTCGATATGAAAGCCGGCGTCGTAGAGCATCGAGGTCAACGCGTCGATCGGGCCGAAAGAGGTGGCCGTCGCAGTGTGGATGTACGGGGGGTGCTGGTGATCGGGGGTGATGCCGAAGGTGGCATCGAAGGTGATTCTTCCGCCGCGTGCTGGGGCGGCAGTCCAGCTTCCGAGCTTGATCGGTCCGCTCGTGCGGCAGAAGGTGCTGGTGAAGGTCGACCAGCTCATGTCCCTCGCCTTCTCGCGCAGTGCACGAGGGAGCAGGGCGGCGAAGCAATCGTCGGAAGTGAAAGAAGTGAGAGCGTTCATGATGGTGGTCTTTTCCGAATGTGAAGGAAGGACCGGGGTAGCACAACGACCCGCAGCGGGGGTCGGTCCGAATCAGACCCCGCTACGGCGGTGTACTACGAGAATGCGCTTCACGTTGGCCAATCTAGACCGAGGTTCGGCGATATCGCAAACATCGGGTCGTCTATCGGTATCTAGCATCGAGGCTACAGAGCGGTAGATCGACGCAGAGAGTCCATAACTCTTCATAAGGCTCTCTAGGACACGGCCTAGATGTCCGCATAATCGGCTATCGCAGTTGTTACTTTGGCCCCATGGACCCCGTGCGTAACCCCTACGCTCCCGGCGCAGGTCAGCGCCCACCCGAGCTCGCCGGCCGATCGAAGCAGCTCGATGCCTTCGACGTCGTACTGGAACGCATCACCCGGGGTCGCCCGGAACGAAGCGTCGTACTCACGGGGCTGCGAGGCGTCGGGAAGACGGTGCTGCTCAATCACCTGCGATCTGCCGCGGTCGCACGGGGCTGGGGAACCGGAAAGATCGAGGCGCGGCCGGATCAGGAGCTGCGACGGCCGCTGTCGTCGGCGCTGCACATGGCGGTCCGCGGCATTGCGGCCTCACACCGCGATCCCGAGCGAGTGGACGAGTTTCTCGGAGTCCTCAAGGCGTTCGCGCTGCGAGCGTCGGCGGACAAGGGCATGCGTGAGCGGTGGCAGCCGGGCATCGACGTGCCCGCCAAGACCGGTCGAGCCGACTCGGGAGACATCGAGATCGACCTCGTCGAACTGCTGCTCGACGCGTCGTCTCTTGCGGCAGACGTGGGCGTCGGGATCGCGATCTTCATCGACGAGATGCAGGATCTCGGGCCGGCGGACATCTCGGCGTTGTGCGCGGCGTGCCACGAGCTCAGCCAGGACGCGGCGCCGTTGATCATCGTCGGGGCAGGGTTGCCGCATCTGCCTGCGGTGCTGTCGGCGTCGAAGAGCTATTCCGAGAGGTTGTTCAGCTATCACCGGATCGGTCGGCTCGAGCGCACCGCTGCCGACCTCGCGCTGATCGCCCCGGCGGATCGTGAGGACGTCGAGTACACCACCGAGGCGCTCGATGCCTTGTACGAGTCGGCCGACGGTTACCCGTATTTCGTGCAGGCGTACGGCAAAGCGACGTGGGACCTGGCCGCCGAATCGCCGATCACGGCCGAGGACGTGCGGGTCGCGATGCCCACCGCGGAGGAAGAGTTGGCGGTGGGGTTCTTCGGCTCACGCTACGAGCGTGCGACGCCGGCCGAGCGTGAATACATGCGGGCCATGGCCGATCTGTCCAGCGACGACGCGTCGGTGCCCACATCGTCGGTGGCGACCGAGCTGGGCCGCAAGCCTGCTTCCCTCTCGCCCGCGCGCGACGGTCTGATCAAGAAGGGGCTCATCTACTCGGCCGAGCGCGGGACCATCGCGTTCACGGTCCCCCACTTCGGGCGGTATCTGCGGGCTCAAACGGACGATTAGGGCGCTCCGCGCCCCGTGTGCGCAAAGTCGGTCGGGGGACCTACTACGCACACACCGGCGGCGCAGCCGCATCACGCGTTGACGCGGGACATGTCTCCGTCGTAGTAGTCGATCAACCGCTGATCCATCACCTTGCGCCACAGGGGTGGGACGAGCGCGCAGAAGATCATCACGGCATACCCGGCAGGCAACTGCGGGGACTCGTCGACGGTGCGCAGGGACTGGTATCGGCGCACCGGATTCGCGTGATGATCGCTGTGCCGCTGTAGGTGGTAGAGGAACAGGTTGCTCCACAGGTGGTCGCTGTTCCAGCTGTGGGTGTGATTGCACCGCTCGTAACGACCGCTCGGCCGTTTCTGACGCAGCAGTCCGTAATGCTCGAGGTAGTTGGCCGCCTCGAAGAGAATCACCGCGATCACTGCCTGCAACACCAGGTACGGGGTGATCTGCCACCCGAACACGGCGATGAGCACCGCGAACAGCACGATCGATATCGCTGCCGCGTTGAACAGATGATTGTGGGCTGTCCACTTCGTGGAGCCGACGCGGTGTAGTCGCCGCTGCTCGAGATCCCAGGCGGACACGATCCCGCCGATCATGCTGCGGGGAAGGAACCGCCAGAAGCTCTCGCCGTACTTCGCCGACGCCGGATCGTCGGGCGTGGCCACTCGGACGTGGTGACCGTGGTTGTGTTCGACGTAGAAGTGGCCGTAGAAGGACTGCGCGAGGGTGACCTTGGACATCCACCGCTCGACGTTCTCACGCTTGTGCCCGAGTTCGTGGGCAGCGTTGATGCCGACTCCGCCGACGATGCCGATGGTGATGGCCAGACCGACGCGCTCCGGGAGGCCGAGTGGGCCGTAGGTCCAGAGGTAGCACGCCGCGACCAGCCCGGCGTACTGCAACGGGATCAGCAGATAGAGGCACCAGCGGTAGTACTTGTCGTTCTCGAGCGCTTCCGCGGCTTCGAGCGGCGGATTGCTTCGATCGACTCCGGCGAACGCGTCGATCAGCGGGATGACGACACCCATGATCATCAAGCCGAGCAGCCAGAATGCACCGGGTCCCAGCCAGGACACCAGACCCCACGCCATGAACGGGCTGAGGGGGATGACGAGTCCGAGGGGCCACAGATATCGTTTCGGATCACGCCACGCGGGCGCCCCGCTCGTTTCTTCCGGCGCGGTCATAAGGGTTCAGTACCCCCTTTCGGCCGTTCGACGCACAACTTCTTACTAGAACTAATGGTATCAGCTACCATGCAGCAAACTTTTTACCCGATCCCGTGTGGTTCGGCCCTGCTCCATGATCGGATGGGACCGATCGCCCCGACGTGAGGAGCAGCACCCGTGCAACGAACCGAATCCACCTTCACCGGGGTCCGAGGAACTCGGATCGTGTACGACGTGTGGACACCCGACACTGCGAGCACCGGCCTCCTCGTTCTCTCGCACGGCCTCGGCGAACACGCTCGTCGGTACGACCACGTGATCGCGCGCCTCGGCGAACTCGGATTGACGATATACGCGCTCGATCATCGCGGTCACGGCCGCTCCGGTGGCAAACGGTTGGAGCTGAAGCGGTGGGAGGACTTCACCGACGACCTCCACGAACTCTTTCGGATTGCCCGAGCGGCGCAACCGGATGTGAAGAACTTTCTGCTCGGTCACAGTATGGGTGGAGCGATCGCATTGTCGTATGCGCTCGAGCACCAGCAGGAACTCGATGCCCTGATGCTGTCCGGGCCGGCCGTCGTGCTCGGCGACAGCACCCCCAAGATTCTGATCCCTGTCGGCAAGATCCTCGGAAAAGTCGCGCCGGGAGTCCCGGTCCAGTCGCTGGATTCGGCCGATGTGTCCCGCGACCCGGCCGTCGTCGCCGCCTACGAGAACGATCCGCTGGTTCACCATGGCAAGGTCCCGGCCGGCCTGGCCAGCCGATTCGTCGGAGCCATGGAGAGCTTTCCGGCGCGGTTGCCGTCCCTGACTCTGCCGGTTCTGCTGCAACACGGAAGCGACGACAAGCTCGCCGACGTCGCGGGAAGCCGGATGATCGCCGAGAGAGCAGGCTCGACCGATCTCACCATCGAGGTGTACGACGGGCTCTATCACGAGGTGTTCAACGAACCCGAGAACGAGCGGGTACTGGACGACCTCATCCGATGGTTGTCGCCGCGGGTGCGCGAGAGCGGGTAGTTTCTCACCCGGGGTAGACGATGCGAGGAGGGGTTCACATGGCGCGGACGGCGTTGGTTCTCGGCGGTGGCGGAGTAGCAGGCATTGCCTGGCAGACCGGATTGCTGCACGGCCTCGGCGACGCAGGGGTCGATGTGACCGCATCGAGTTGGTCCGACACGGTGCTCGGAACCTCGGCGGGTGCGACCGTCGCGGCTCAGGTGACCAGCGGTATCACGTTGAGCGAGTTGTACTCTCGGCAGATCGATCCGGAGCGCCAGATCGACGAACCGCGCCCCGAGGTCTCCATCGAGGAATTGAACGACGTGCTTGCCCGCGCCACCGAGCGCGCCGCCGGAGATCGGCAGAAGTTCGCGCGGTACGTCGGTCAGGCAGCCCTGGCTGCGACGACGCCACCCGAGGCCGAGCGACGGGCGGTCATCGGGCACCGATTGCCCACTCACGAATGGCCGGAACGAGACCTCGGCATCGTGGCGGTCGACGCCGAATCGGGACGGCACCGTGTGCTCAACCGAGATTCGGGCGTACGCCTGGTCGACGCGGTGGCCGCAAGTTGCGCAATTCCAGGCATGTGGCCGCCGGTGACGATCGGCGTGCATCGTTACATCGACGGCGGCGTCAGGTCGAGCGAAAATGCCGACCTGGCAGTCGGTTTCGCGCACGTCCTGGTACTGCAGGTCGGGGTGTTCGATGCCGTGGAGAACCCCCTCGATCGCGAACGCGCGTACCTGACCTCGCGCGGCGCCTCGGTGGAGGTCCTACGCCCGGACGAACGCAGCCTGGCCGCGATCGGACCTGACCCGACGGATCCCCGCGTCCGTGCCGCGGCGGCGGAAGCAGGTTTCCATCAGGGCGGCGCCGTCGTCGAGCAGGTGCGCGCGTTCAAGGGTGACTGAACCGAGTTCAGGGCAGGTCGAACAGGGCGGCGCCGTTGCGGTAGCACACGTCACGCACCCAGTCGTCGCCCAGATCGAGCCGTCGAACAGCGGTCAGTGCATCGAGGTACGTGTACGGGATGTTCGGGAAATCGCTACCGAACAGTATGCGCCCCTGTAGATCTCGTAGTCGCGGTCGATCCGCGTCGGGAAACGGCCACGTGGCTTCCGAGAAGTCGGTGAATGCCATCGTCGTGTCGAGTCGAACCTCGTCGAACGTGTCGGCAAGGTCGAGGAAGTCGCTGTATTCCGGCATTCCCATGTGCGCGATGATCAACGGCAGACGCGGGAACCGGGCGAGCAACTCCGCGATCGGTGCCGGTCCGGTGTGCGCGCCTGGAGTCGGCCCTGATCCGCAGTGGATGACGACGGGAATCGACGCGTCCTCGATCGCGCCCCACACCGGATCCAGCAGCGGATCGTTCGGAGAGTAGCTGCCGACCTGGATGTGCGACTTGAAGATTCGCGCGCCACCGGAAATCACGTCGTGAACGTACTCGGCGGCGGACTCCTCGGGGTAGAACGTCGCGGTGTGAACGCAACCGGGGGTTCGCTGCGCGAACTGCGTACCCCACGAATTGAGCCACGCCGCCATGTTCGGTTTATGGGGATAGATCATCGAGGTGAAGCCGCGAACGCCGAACTCCCGCAAGGTATCCAACCTCACGTCCTCGTCGTGACGGTACTGGATCGGCCACTGCTTGCCGGTGAGTGGCCCTACCGAGTCGAAGTAGGCCCATACCTTGTCCATGACGTTCTTCGGCATGAAGTGGGTGTGGACATCGAAGATCCCGGGCAGCTCCAGTTCCTCCCAGAACGCCCACACTTCACGTATCTCGCGCGAAGAGTCGGCGTCCTGTTCCTCGGTGCTCACGTCACCGTGCGACATGAGTGTCGAACCACTCGAGTGTCTTTGCCCATGCATCGGCAGCGGCGTCGGCGTTGTAGACGGCCGGACGGTCGTTGCAGTTGAATCCGTGCTCGCCCTCGGCGTAGCGGGTGATCTCGGTCGATACCGGCGATGTCGCTGCCGCGGTGCGCAATTGCTCGACCTCCTCGGTGGGGATGCCCTTGTCCAGGTCCCCGAAGAATCCGTGCCACGGCGTCTGCAGGGCGTCGGCCACGGGCAGCATCGCCGGATATCCGAAGCGGCCCGCGGTGATACCGCCGCCGTAGAACGTTGCTGCGGCCCCTACCTGGCGTCGTACCGCTGTCTGGAACGCGACCGAGCCGCCCATGCAGAATCCGACGATCGCGGACTGCGTCGGCTCGAATCCACGCTCGGCGAGTTCGCTGAAGCCCGCATCGACGTCGCTGTCGATCTCGGACGCGACCAGAGCGCCGATCGAGGCCATCGCCGAGTCCATGTCGGTGTAGTCGTGGATCTGCTTGTCCTGGCGGTGGAACAGATGCGGGGCCGTGGCAACCCAACCGGCGTCGGCGAAGCGCCGGCAGACGTCGACGATGTGGTCGGTGACGCCGAAGGCTTCCTGAACGACGACGATTCCGCCGCGAGGAGTTCCGGTGGGGGCGATGGTGGTGAGAGGGGTGCTCATCACTCGATTTGATCACAGCCCGATATCGGTCCTGGTGGAGCCCGCGTAACTCCTGCAATGTCCGGTTGTACCGTGACTAGCGAGGAAGTCGACTCGATGAGAGGACAGTTCATGCGTGCGGTGCACATCAGCAGTCTCGACGGCCCGGATTCGGTGCAGGTCGTGGACGTCGACGAACCAGCGGGACGCGACGACGCAGTGGTCATCGACGTCCACGCGGCAGGCGTTGCGTTTCCGGACGCGTTGCTGACGCGGGGGCTCTACCAGTACAAGCCGGAGTTGCCGTTCGTGCCGGGCAGCGAGGTCGCGGGCATCGTGCGCTCGGCTCCAGCCGGATCCGGCTTCTCGGCAGGCGACCGCGTCGCCGCCCTCACCGGACTCTCCGACGGCATGGCCGGAGTGGCCGTCGTCTCCCCGGACACGGTCTTCGCCCTGCCCGAGGCTGTCTCGCTGACGGCCGGCGCAGGCCTGCTGTTCAACGACCTGACCGTTCACTTCGCGCTGAAGGAACGAGGCCGACTGGCTCAGGGGGAGACCGTCCTCGTTCACGGCGCTGCGGGAGGAATCGGGACGTCCGCGCTGCGCATGGCTCCGGCGCTCGGTGCGGCACGGGTGATCGCGGTGGTGAGTTCGGAGGCGAAAGCCGACATCGCACGCGCCGCGGGTGCCAGCGACGTCGTACTGGTGGAGGGATGGAAGGACGCGGTCAAGGAACTCACCGGCGGCACAGGCGTCGACATCGTCGTCGACCCGGTCGGCGGAGACAGGTTCACCGACAGCATCAGGAGTCTGGCGCCGTCGGGCCGAATCCTTGTGCTCGGCTTCACCGGTGGGGAGATCCCGACGGTGAAGGTCAATCGACTGCTCCTCAACAACGTCGATGTGGTCGGCGTCGGCTGGGGTGCCTGGTGGATGACGCGACCGGGTTACCTGAAGAGCCAGTGGGCCGATCTGGAGCCGTTGTTCGCCTCCGGTGCCCTCACCGCTCCCGAGCCGTCGGTGTTCGCGTTCGACAAGGCGGGCGAAGCCATCGCGTCCCTCGAAAACCGCACGGCGGCAGGCAAGGTGGTGCTCGAGCTCTAGTCGGGGAGCTCGACCCCCCGAGCTTGTGACAGCGCGGCCACTTCGGCGGGGAACACATTCTTGAAGACGAACGGATCGGTCCCGAGCGCCCAGTTCGGGGCCAATTCGATCGCGTATCGCTCGAAATAACCGAGCTGTTTGCCGACGAGAATGAGTTCCTCGGGGCTGGAGGTGCGGTACTGCTTGCCCATCCCGACGAGCGCCTTGATGAAGTCGGTGAGACTGAAGTGCGCCAACGTATCCGAGAGCATGGGCGCAAACACCGCTTGGAGAATGAATCCGACCTCGGTGTCCGTCCCGACATCGTCGGATACGATTCCGAGCCGCTTGACGCTGCCGGCCAGCCGGGTGAAATCGCCGTCGATCACGGTGGCGTGGAACAGGTCCTGCAGCAGCGATCGCCATTCTTCGTCGAGTTCACCCATCACGCCGAAATCGAGGAACGAGACTCGGCCGTCGTCGAGCACCCACACGTTTCCGGCATGCACGTCGCCGTGGAAGAGGCCGTGCAGCACAAGCGCTTCCATCCATACCTTGGCAGCGCGCCGCACGATCAGCTCGGATTCCTCGCCCGGCGTGCACTGGTCGAGGGGCGATCCGTGCATGCGCTCCATGCAGATCACCCGATTGCCGCAGTACTCGGCGATGATCTCGGGTGCGGTGACGAACTCGTTGTCGCCGAAGGCGGAGATGGCCGCCCGAAACGATGCCTGGCGACGCGCTTCGACGACGCTGTCCAGCTCGGCGAACGTCGCCGCATGCAGATCGACGATGATGGCCGACGCATTGGCCGTCTTGAAGAACACGATGAACTTTTCGAGTGCACGAGCACCGACGTAGGCGATACGCAGATCGATCTTCATGCGGTGGTAGATGCCGCGGCGCTGCACCTTCATCACGGCCTCTCGGCCGTCGTCGAGCACACAGAGATGTACCTGGGCGACCGACGCCGAGGACAGCGCAGTGTCGTCGAATCGCTGGAAGAGTTCGTCGGTGGAGCGTCCGAGGTCGGCTTCGATGATCGCGCGTGCCTGCGAACCGGGGAACGACGGCACCTCGTCGAGACATCGAAGACAGGTATCCGCAAGCACTTTCGGGAACAATCCGGGCGAGGACCCCATCAACTGCCCGACCTTGACGAATGTCGGCCCGAGCGAGAAGAACGCGTCGACGACGCCCTCCGATGCGTGGATCGCCCATCCTCGTCGCGGGCTGAAAATCCACTTGCCGATGGCAACGACCTGGTAGAACACCAACACGAATCCGATGACGACGAGTCTGAGCAGCTCGCGAATCCCGATCTTGCGCAGTGGGGGCGGTGGTATGTGACTCATCGGCTCACGCCCAACGCCGCAGTCTCGAGCCTGCTGAGCAGTCGCTCGAAGCTCACCCCGTCCTCGGAAGCCCGCGCCAGCACGAGGGCGCCCTGGATGCCTGCCACGATCTCCTCGGCCAACCCGCGTGAGTCGTCGCCGTGCCCCAACTGGCGCAGCACGGGAGTCAGAGCGTCGATCCAATCGCTGAAGTACTTCGACACCCGCGAACCGAACAGTGCGCGCTCCATGCCGAGGGAGAACGCACCGAACAGGCAGACACCGCGACCCGACTGAAAATACTTCAGGGTCTGGGCGAACATCTGCTGGGAACGAAGGCGCGCATCGGTAGCTGCCTGCAACGGTGCGAACACGTTGACCTGGAACCAGGCGTCGACATCGTCGAGAACGGCCTCGGCCATCTCGGTCTTTCCGCGCGGGAAGAAGTGATAGAGGCTGCCCTTGCCGAGCCCGGTCTTCCTCGTGATGACCGACAGAGACGTGCCGTTCCAGCCGTGATCGCCGAAGACGCCTGCGAGGACAGGAACCACGTCGCGACGGTCGGCGGCAGATCTGAGCTGGGTAGATCGTGATGGGGTAGATCGTGGTGGGGTCGAACGTGGTGCAGCGGCTCGTGCCACAGTTGCTCCTAGAGGGGGTGTTCCAGACAACGCTGTATGGGACGGCACCGACTGTACCTATCGGTACACGCGGAGGTTCTGCGCCCCCGACCGACAACCGATAGGAGTATTCGATCGTGCGCCGTCGTGACATCGTTGCCGGCAGCCTCTTCGGCTTCGCCGCCGCGCAGTACCTGGTGGTGGAGGCCGCGGTGGCCGCGGCCACCGACGGCTATTCCTACATCCGGGACACGGTCAGCGACCTCGGCGTTCCCGGGAGCTCCGACGCCTATGCCGCGATGAACGTGGCCTTCGGTGTGTCGGCAGTGTCGGTGTTGGCCGCGGGCATCTGCTCGGCAGGCGCGCTCGGACGTCGAAGGGTTCCATATCTGGCGGCAGTCGCGGCGTACTCGGTGGGCACCGCGCTGGTCGCCACAGTTCATGCCGGTGACGGGAGCGCCCACGTGATTGGCGCGGTCCTGGCCATCGGTGCGGGAAACGTCATCGCACTGGTGGTCGGAACGGGAGTACCCGCGTGCCCGCAGTGGTATCGCTCGGGAAGCGTGGCGCTCGGTGTCGCCGGGTTCGCGGCAGCGGCCTGCCTCGTCGCGGGTATCGGTCCGGTCGGACTGGCCGAGCGCGCCGCGATCTATACGTTCACCGGCTGGGAGATCCTTACTGCCTTCGCTCTGCTTCGATCTAGCGAGCGCGCCCGAACCGGGGCCGCTCCTTGGCGAGGAATGCTCGAACGCCTTCGCGGCCGTCACTAGACTCGAATGACTCCTCGAAGAGCCGAACCGATGCCCTGGCCGGGAGGTTCGGCTCGTCGCCGAAGGTTCGGGCCAGCGCACGCTTGTTGAGGGCGAGCGCCGAGGGCGACTTCGACGCCAGCGTTCGCGCCAACGTCATGGACGCGGGCACCGCCTCGCCCTTCGGTGCCACCCGCGAGATCAACCCCCACGCCAGTGCGGTCTCGGCGGTGATCGGCTCGCCGAGTAGGACGAGTTCGGTGGCTCGCGTCAGTCCGATCCGCCGAATTGCGCGCATCGGTCCGCCGCTGCTGGGGATCAATCCCAGATCGACTTCGGGGAGACCGAGCAACCCGCCTTCCTCGGCGACGACGAAGTCGCAACACATCGCGAGTTCGAGTCCCCCGCCGAGGCACACCCCGTTCAGCGCCGCGATCGTCGGTATCGGCGCTTCCGCGAGGAAGTCCATTGCCGAGTTCTCGAACTCCGTCTTGCGGGCGACGACCGATTCCGTGCGCTGCATCTCCGGCATCTCGGAGATGTCGGAACCCGCGCAGAATGCCTTCTCGCCGGCTCCGGTGAGGACGACGACCCTGACAGACTCGTCGGCGACACATCGCCGCAGCAACGCGTTCAGCTCTCGTGTCGATGCCCGCGTCATCGCGTTGACGGGTGGGTTGTCGAGGGTGAGCACGGCGATGCCGCCATAGACGTCGCACTGAACAGCAGCCATCGGCCCACTCTAGGGAACGCCTTTCTGCCGTGAGCAGAAAGTGGGCCGGTACGTCCCCGAGCCTGCGCGATTCCTTCTAGCCTGAGCCCATGGCCGAGGAACCTTGCGTGTCCCCTGACAAGTCCGCGAAAGTCCTGCCGCTGCGACCGCGCGATCCTGTCGTCCGCGAACCTCTCATGAGAGAGGGGCTCGGACGTGTCCTTCGGCGGTTGCGCCGAGAACAGGGACGCACGCTCGACGAGGTCGGTGCGCAGGCCCGTGTATCGATGCCCTATCTGTCCGAGATCGAGCGCGGCCGCAAGGAAGCATCGTCGGAGGTTCTCGCGGCCGTGTGCGGCGCGCTCGACATAACACCGTCCACGCTGCTGATTCTGACCGGACGCGAACTCGCCGGTGCACCTGGCATCCGGCGAGCATCGCGCGGCCCGGCTCCGGTCACGATGATGGCGGCCTGAGCCCCACCGAACGCCGTCAGTTTCGGTTGGTCGCGATCAGGTCGGCGAGCCCGTAGTCGACGGCGTCCACGGCAGTGAAGATCTTGTCTCGGTCGGTGTCACGCCTGATCGTCTCGGGCGGCTGCCCGGTGTGCTTGCCCAGGATGATCTCCATTTCCGAACGTATACGGACGATTTCGTCACGTTGGAGCGTCAGGTCCGAGATGGTGCCTTCGCCGCCGCCCGACGGTTGGTGCAGCAGTACTCGGGCGTGTGCCAACATGATTCGCTTCCCCGGCGCTCCCGACGCCATCAGTACTCCGGCGGCCGACGCCGCTTGCCCGACGCAGAACGTGGACACGTCGGGGCGGATGTATTCCATCGTGTCGTAGATGGCGGTCATCGCGGTGAACGATCCGCCGGGTGAGTTGATGTACAGGCTGATGTCGGCGTCGGGGTTGTCCGATTCGAGGTGAAAGAGTTGAGCGATGACGACGTTGGCGACCCCGTCGTCGATTTCGGTGCCCAGGAAGATCACTCGCTCGGACAGTAGCCTGCTGTAGATGTCGAAGGCGCGTTCACCGCTGTGCGTTCGTTCGATGACGGTCGGAATCGTGTACTGGCTCATGGCTCAGATCCCCACTTTCTGTTGCGGTGACGAGAATCCGGCGGAACGACCATAGGGATTGATGTCGTCGAGTGTGGTGACGATGTTGTCGACGAGGCCGTAGTCACGCGCTTGCTCGGCGGTGAACCACCGATCACGTTCGCTGTCGGCGGTCACGGTGTCGATGTCGTGGCCGCTGTGCTCGGCATTGAGCTTGTGCATCAACGCTTTCGTGTACTCCAGGTTCTGAGCCTGGATCTCGATGTCGACGGCCGTGCCACGGATACCTGCGGACGGCTGATGCATCATGATCCGCGCATGCGGCAAGCTGTACCGCTTTCCCTTCGTCCCGGCCGTCAGCAGGAACTGGCCCATGCTCGCGGCGAAACCCATTGCAACAGTGGACACATCGTTGGGGATGAGCCGCATCGTATCCAAGATCGCGAGCCCGGCGCTGACCGATCCGCCCGGCGAATTGATGTACAGGCCGATGTCGCGGCGAGGGTCCGACGCCGAGAGCAGAAGCAATTGTGCACAGATGCGTCCGGCGACGGCGTCGTCGACTGCGGCGCCGAGCACCACGATCCGCTGGTCGAGCAATCGAGAAGCGAGCTGGTCGTCGAACGGTGAGCTGGTGGGTCCTGGGTCGGTCATCTTCTCGGTCCTTTTCGATCGGGTTCGTCGTTCTTCGTCAACAGTGGCGAGTTCCTGGACCGGCGAAAAGGTTTCTCTGCTCACGGCGTATGTAGCCCACAGCAGAGTGCCCGTGACCAGGCGATTGGGATGCTGGAGCGGATGCATGTACTGTTGAGGAACAACGACGCGGGGTGGAGCAGCTCGGTAGCTCGCTGGGCTCATAACCCAGAGGTCGCAGGTTCAAATCCTGTCCCCGCTACCAATGCAGGAAAGAAATACCCCGGAAGCCATGCTTCCGGGGTATTTCTGCCTTTCGCGGGTGTTGTCGCCCGGCCGACGCGCGAGCGTCTACTGCAGTCTGAACCGCACGATGTCGGTGATGTTGTCGAGGCCGTCGGTCAGTGCCACGATCCGCGCCGCGGCGCCGGGTGCGGACAGGATGTCGTGACGGTCGGACTCGCCGAGGGGGATCATCGATGCCAGGGTGAACAACCGCTCGCCTGCATCGGCCGGAATCTCCGAGAAGGCCGGCTCTCCCGGCGGTTCCGATCCCTCGGCTTCGGCGAGCGTGCCGATCAGGCGGTAGAGCTCGCGGATCTTTTCGTGCAGCACGTCGAACTGTGCAGCGAGGACCGGGGTGTCGTCCTCGTCCGGCCATGCGCGTGCGTCGGCACGGGGGTACGGATCGTCTTCCAGCCAGGCATCGACGCGGATGCGTTCGGCACCAACGCATTCCACGAGGTATCTGCCGTCGCCGATGTCTTGGTGCGCGACGATGTGGGCCATGGTCGCCACTGCGTGCCGGGCATCGCCTCCGCCGGCTTCGTGGCCTCTCTCGATGAGAACGACGCCGAAGCTCGGGTCCTCGGTCGTCAGACAGTCCCGCAGCAACTCCTGGTAGCGCGGTTCGAAGATGTGCAGCGGTAGGCGCTCACCCGGCAGCAGTACGCTGCCGAGCGGAAACATGGGTATCACGGTCACAGTGCGAGTCAGTCCGAAACTGCTGCCTGCGTGCGCTCTTCGACGGCCTGGTTGGCTGCCAGGAACTCGTCGAGAATTCGGAAGAACAGATCGGGCTCGTCCAGCTGCGGGAAATGACCTGCGTTGGAGAAGATTTCGACCTTGGAGTTGGGAACTTCGCGTCGAATGTTGTCGGCGTGCGTTGCCGGGATCATTCGATCCTTTCCGCCCCAGATCAGCAGCGATGCGAGCGTGCCGAACTTCTCGAAATGCTGTTTGGCGCTGACGGTTTGGCCTCGCGGCCCGACCACTGCTCGGGTGGATGCGAGGAATGCCTCACGGGATCCCTTGTCGGCGACGGTCTGGAACGAACGCCAGGTTTCTTCCATGCTCTTGCCGGGACGAACGGGTAGTCCCCATTTGCCGAGCTGGCCGATGAGCGACTCGGTGTTCTTGCGAACCCAGTCCGATGCCAGCACCGGAAGCACCAGCTCGCTGCCCGGCAGGGTCGCGGCCTTGAGCAGCAAGCTCACTTCCGGACCGAGTCCACCGCTGCTGACGAGAGCGAGCCGGTCGATTCGCTCGGGGAAGAGATAGACGAGTTGCATGACGATTCCGCCGCCGAGCGAGTGACCCACCATCGGTGCGGACGAGATGTCGAGGTGATCGAGCAGATCACGGATGGTCGCGGCGTGCGAACTCAGCGAATAGTCGCCCGACGGTTTGTCGGAGCTGCCGTGGCCGAAGAGATCGGGCGCGATGACGCGGTACTTCTCCGACAGGCGTTCGATCTGTCCTGCCCAGGATTCGTGGGATCCGAGCAATCCGTGCACCAGGACCACGGGAGGTCCGTCACCGACGTCGACGTAGCGGAGTACGTCCTTGTGCAGTTCGACGGAGTCGAGTTGGTAGGGCGATACGTGTTCGGTCATCGATCGTGAGCCTCCTCGCTGTATTTCAACAGCCTCGTGGCCCAACGTACGCGTAATCGACGCCGGTAGACAGTCGTTGTGTGCTCGGTGAGCTGCGATTGCGTCGGTCAGCCTTGGCGTGTTCGCACGGAGAATATTCACAGCGTCGAGTCCATTGTTCGGTCGATCACATCGGCGACGGTGGCGACCACAGGTTCACGGACGAGCCCGATGTGATGACCGGGGACCTCGGTGATGTCCAGGTCACCGGTGGCGAGCGCCCGCCACGATCGCCGATCGGGGGTGTTGCTTTCGGTGACGACGACGGTGACCGGTCCGTCCCACGGCCGCGGCGTGTGTCGTTTGAGCGCCATGGCGCCGATGATCCCGAATGTGAGCCATCGCTCCGTGGTGCGGAAGCGGATCAGGCCTGCCGTGGCGATCCGCCAGGCTTGCTCTAGTACGACCCTCGGGCTTGCCTTGTACATCGGATTGCCCGGATCGGCCGGCGCTGCCTCCAGCTGGGTGCCGCCCGGGAGCTTGTCCAACAGCCAGCGAAACAGTCGGGGATCCAGCAGGATGACGCGCTCGACGCTCTCGCCTCGTGCACGGAGGATTTCGGCCATTTCGAGCGCGATCCACGCGCCGAGCGAGTGGCCGGCCAGGCTGTACGGCCCGTGTGGCTGAACTTGTTGGATCTCGCGGACGTAGGCACGTGCTGCCCCGGCGATGGTGCGATGCGGTAGCGCCCGGGTTTCCAGGCCCTTCGACTGAAGTGCGTAGACCGGGCGGCCCTCCAGCCGCCGGGCCAGCGGCGCGAGCCCCACTGCAGGCACACCTGCACCGGCAACGACGAACAGCGGCGTCCCCGTGCCGCCCGAACGCAGCGGTACGAGTACCGGATTCTTGTTCGAGCGCGCGGTGACGCGGTCGGCTGAAGCATGGCGGCTGTCGATCACCGCTGCCAGCGTGCGGACCGTCATGGCGTCGACGAGATCCTCCGCTGCCAGTTCGACGTGAAACGCCACCCGGACCT
The DNA here is from genome assembly GCF_023264675.1 of Rhodococcus sp. (in: high G+C Gram-positive bacteria). Taxonomy (GTDB): domain Bacteria; phylum Actinomycetota; class Actinomycetes; order Mycobacteriales; family Mycobacteriaceae; genus Rhodococcoides. The sequence goes on along the minus strand of NZ_JAHFVG010000026.1, from coordinate 35,715 downwards.
CGACCAGAATTTTGGTGGTCACGAGCGAGGTGGCCCCGAGTTCGGCGAAATCGTCGTCCCGGTGGACCGAGGTGAGGTCGAGTTCGCGGGCAACGATGTGCGCCAGCCAGTTCTCGGTGGCACCGATCAGCACCGTGGTGGAAGCATGCGGAGCGCGTTGGGCCGAGCTGGGAAGCGCGGCGCGGTCGACCTTGCCGCGTTCGGTGCGAGGGAGCGCATCGAGCTTGGTGATGTACTTGGGGACCATCCACTCGGGAAGCTGCTCCCGGAGTGCAACGCGGACGTCGGCGTCGGTGAACGGGCCTCCGACGAAGTAGGCCTCCAACTCGGTGGACGAGTCGTCCTCGTGGGCGGTGACGAACGCATCGGAAAGACCGTCCAACGAGCGCAGTGCGCTTTCCACCTCGGCTGGTTCGACCTGGTAGCCGCGTATCTTCACCGCGTCGTCGACGCGACCGACGAGCTGCAGCACGCCACGTTCGTCGATTCGGCCCATGTCGCCGGTCCAATAGCGCCGATATCCCGAGTCCGTGGTGAAGCGTTCTCTCGTCTGAACCGGGAGATCGAGGTAGCCGTCGGCGAGGCACTCGGCGGTCAACCTGATCTGACCGACTTCACCTCGTCGGGCAAGGTGCCCATCGGATCGCACGATGTCGAGCGACTTCCCGTTCGGTGAGACTCCGGCCGACAGAAATCCGTGCGGGAGCGGATCGTTCATCCGGTACTTGTGGCACGCGATGGCTCCGGCCTCGGTGGTGGCGTACCAGTTGACGAACGTCGCAACGCTGCCCGAGTCCGCGCGAAACGCTGTCACGTCCTGCGCGTGCAGCGGTTCACCGTAGGTGGTGACGTACCTCAACGACGGAACGATGTTGTCGGGGACGGCATGAATCGGAGAGGGGTGCGTCTCTGCGGTGTCGGAGGCAACAAAGGTGCTGCGAACAAGCGATGGCGAGCAGTGAAGCGTTGTCAGCGAGTGTGAGGAGATCCATTCGACGAGACTGTCCGACTGAGTGTTCCTCGGGTCGCGGCAGTAGACCGTCGCGCCGCTGAGGATGCCGGCGAACACGGTGTTGAGTCCGGCCCCGAAGCTGATCGGCAGAGCATTTCCGATTCGATCCAGCGGCGACAAATTCAATGCGGAGCTGACCTCGTACGCCTTGCTCAGGCACATCCGATTGCTCAGGAGCACGCCTTTGGCTGCGCCGGTGGAACCGGACGTGAACGCAATGAGCGCGATGCGCTCACCCGTTGCCACCGGGAGCGGAATCGACGATTCTTCGAAGTTCTGGATGTCGTCGACCTGAAGCCGTACCGCATTCGATTGTTCGACGATGTGGTCTCGTCGAAAGTCGGGCAGTTTCGGATCGAGGGGAACGAGACCACGCCCGGAGGCCATGACGGCCAGCATCAGCGTCAGTGCTTCGACCGTGCATGTGGTGTCGATTGCGATGGGCCGCGCATCGTCCGGAGAGATTCGGGCGATCTTGCGTGCGACGGCGTAGGTACGGTGCAGCAACTTGTCGAAGGTCACTGCACCGTCCTCGGCGACGATGGCCGTTGCCTGCGGTGTCGTGTGGGCGACTTCGCACAGACGGTCCATCAGAGTGTCGCGAGCATGCGGCTTGCACAACGGAGCCAGCGCGGGATAGCTGCGGGTGTCCAGGTCCTGGATCGACATGGCTCTCCTCGCGCGTGCGTGCAGAATGGTCGGGTTCTCGGGCGAAAACCGTCGTCAAGTCTGTTTTACACCTTCAAGGTAGCCGTGGAGTCCTTTTGCGCGCAACTTTTTACCGGACAATTCGGATAATCGAATACTCTCAGGCGCCGGTGATCGCCTCCAGCGGGCGCGTTCGAGCAGCCTGCACAGCAGGCCACAGGGCAGCCAGGACCCCCACGACGGCCGATCCGATCAGCATTCCCACCATCTGACCCCAGGGGATGGTGAGCGTGCTCAGGCCCTCGTCGCGCAGAGTCCGGACGAATCCCCAGCCGAAGACCACGCCGAGCGCGAGGCCGACGATCGCACCGAAGAGCGCGATGAGAAGCGACTCCAGGTAGATGGTCCGCCGCACCTGCGAACGCTGCATCCCGACGGCACGCAGCATGCCGATCTCGCGGCGTCGCTCCACCACCGACAACGCGAGCGTGTTGATGATGCCCAGGATGGCGATGACGACCGCCAGCGCCAGCAGGCCGTACAGAACCGCGAGAAGGGTGTCGATCTGCTGGCTCTGCGAACCCTTGAATTCCTCGCGATCCTGCACCTGGACCACAACGAACGGCTTCGTCGCGGCCTCCAGATCGCTGCGAAGGGTCTCCAGATCCGTGCCGGGTGACGCGCCGACGAGAACGACGATGTCGGAACGCAGAATGCTCGGGATGACCTGTTCGTAGACGTCCTCCGACACCAGCCAGTCGCCGAGGAGTTGACTGTCCTCGTAGATGCCCGTCACGGCGACCGGTACCCGCTTGCCGTCGACGGTGTCGAGCTGGACGGTGTTTCCCAGCTGCCAGCCCTTCTCGCTCGCGTACGTCTGCGACACGGCGATGCTGTCGCCGCTGAGCTCGCCCGACCCGGAGACGACGCTGAGGTCGAACAGGCCGTCGGGACGTCCGTCGAGAGCGGCGCCGAAGGTCGACTCGTCGTCGATGTCCACCGCGACGGGGTGAATGACGGCGACACGGTCCACTCCCGGCACCGAACGCGCCGCGATCCCTGCTCCGGTGGGAACTCCGATCTCCTGGGGTCCGCTGAAGATGTAGTCGGCCTCGATGCCGTTGTCGACGAGTGCATCGACGCTCGCCTTGGCCGTCGACCCGAGGACGCCGATCACCGACACGAGCATCAGCCCGAGCATGAGGGCGAAGGCGGTCGCCGCCGTCCGACGCGGATTTCTGACGGAGTTCGTTCGGGCGAGGCGGCCGATCGGGCCGAACGGCTTCGTCAGGACCGAGCCGAGTGCTCCGACGATCGGTCGCGACAGCGACGGTGCCGCCAGCGAGACCGCGACGATGATCGCGACTGCACCGGCGCCGACGGTTCCTGCGGCGCCGCCGCCGGTGGATTGCGCACCGACGACGACGCCGATAGCTCCGATCGCGCCCAGTACGACGCCGACGATCGTGCGGGTGCGCAGGCTGTCGCCTGCCGACGCGAACTCCTCGCGCATGGCGGCGACCGGAGGTATCTTCGCTGCTCGTCGTGCAGGGGCGTACGCGCTGAGAACGGTCACGATGATTCCGACGGCGAATGCGACGATCACCGTTCTCGGTTCCAGTGCCAAAGTGCCGCTGGGTAATCCGAGGTCGAATGCGTTGAGCAGAGCGCGGAGACCGTACGCGAGGCCGATGCCTCCTGCGAAGCCGATGGCGCTGCCGATCACCCCGACCACGAGCGCTTCGAGAACGACGGATCGGCTGACCTGGCTTCGGCTGGCGCCGATTGCCCGTAGAAGGGCCAGTTCGCGTACACGCTGAGCGACGATCATCGAGAACGTGTTGTAGATGATGAACGTGCCGACGAGCAGCGCGATCCCGCCGAATGCGAGCAGGAAGTAATTGACGAAGGACAGGGCTTGCTCGATCTGCGCCTGTGCCTCGGCGCGGACGTCGTCCGCGGTCTGGACCTTCAGATCGGGTAAGGCGGCCGCGACCTCGTCACGTAGATCGCTCTGGGTCATACCCTTCGCCGCCAGGTCCGTGCCGGCGATGTCGTAGTACTGAACGTGCTCACCGTCCGAGAACAATTCGTTCGCTTGGGGTTCCACGAATTGCAGCCCGATGTATCCCCCGGATTCGACGGCAGTGTCGTAGATCCCGGTGATGGTGACGTCGACGGTGCCCTTGGAGGGCACGAGGACTTGGGTTCGGTCACCGACGCCGAGGCCGGAACGAGTGGCGCCGCCTTCGTTGATCGCGACCTCGCCCGGTGCGACGGGTGCTGTTCCCTGGGCGAACACCGCGGCGTCGCCGAGTCGTCGGTCCGCTGGAACGTACGCCTCGCCGATGGTCGGGGCTCCGCCGGACTGGACAGCCGAACCGGACTTGTCCAGAAGGACGATCTGACCGCCGACGTAGGGGACGACGGCGCGGACGTTCGGCAGGGCCGAGATGACGGCGGCATCCGCGGTGGGGACACCGCTCGAGCGCGCGTCCTCGGTGCTCACGCGGACGTCGGCGCCCTGGGCGGTGTCGGAGAATATCGAGGAGAACGTGCGCTGCAGTGTGTCGGTGAACACGAAAGAGCCTGCGACGAAGGCGGTTCCGAGCACAACGGAGAGAACGGTCAGGGCCAGCCGGACCTTGTGGGCTGCGAGGTTTCGCAGGGAGACCTTCCGCATGGGGTTGCCGGAAGATCGAGCGGTGGAGGTGGACATGTCAGACCGTCTCCAGCTGCTTCATGCGGTCGAGGACGGCGTCGGCGGTGGGGTTCGCGAGATGGTCGATGACGGCACCGTCGGCGAGGAACACCACCCGATCGGCGTAGCTCGCGGCCCGCGGATCGTGCGTGACGATGACGACGGTCTGATCGAACTCGTCCGCGGCAGCGCGCAGAATCCCGAGGACCTCGCCCGACGAGCGCGAATCGAGGTTGCCGGTGGGTTCGTCACCGAAGACGATGTCCGGACGACCGGCGAGCGCGCGGGCACAGGCGACGCGTTGCTGCTGCCCACCCGAGAGCTCGCTCGGACGGTGGCCGAGCCGATCGCGCAGACCCAGACGATCGACGACGGTGTCGAGCCATTCCTTGTCGTGCTTACGCCCGGCGATGTCGAGGGGCAGGGTGATGTTCTCCAGCGCCGTGAGTGTCGGCACGAGGTTGAACGACTGGAACACGAAACCGATACGGTCCCTACGCAATCCGGTCATCTGCTTGTCGCTGAGATCGGTCAGTTCGGTGTCCCCGATGGTGACGGTGCCCGAGGTGGCACTGTCCAGCCCGGCGAGGCAGTGCATCAAGGTCGACTTACCCGACCCCGAGGGCCCCATGATGGCGGTGAACTCGCCGCGTGCGAACTCGACGCTCACGTCCCGCAGTGCGTGAACCTGCGTGTCTCCCGTGCCGTAGGTCTTCGTGAGTGCTTTTGCGCTGGCGGCGATGGTGGAACCCGCGGAACTACCCGAGAGGGCGGTATCAGTCATGGTGACAGTGTTTCAGTGTTTTCGGCCCTCCACTATCGGGGGACACCCTGATACTCGGAGGGTGCGCGGGCGGATGGGGCCTTCTACGATTGTCACCATGCGCATCGGAGCACACGTACGTGACAGTGCCGACCCACTCGGCTCCGCGGCGAGCGTCGGAGTCGACTTCGTTCAGATGTTCCTCACCGACCCGCAGAAGTGGGAGAAGCTGAAACCACATCCGCAGGGCGAGGAACTGAAAGCGAGCGCCGTCGACGTCGTCGTCCACAGCTCGTACGTGCTCAACGTCGCGAGCCTGAACAACCGGATCCGTATCCCCTCGCGCAAGGCCGTCATCGATCAGGCGGCGGCAGCAGCCGAGATCGGGGCCATCGGACTTGTCGTGCACGGCGGACATGTGCGCGACGGCGAGGACACCGCCAAGGGATTCGAGAACTGGCGAAAGCTGTTCGAACGTCAGGCAGGCGAAGGCGGCTTCGGCGTACCGATTTTCATCGAGAACACCGCGGGCGGTGATTTCGCGATGGCACGCCACTTCGACGACATCGCTCGGCTGTGGGATGCCGTCGGCGAATTCGGGGCCGGCTTCTGCCTCGATACGTGTCACGCCTGGGCCGGAGGCGAGGAATTGGTGGGCGTCGTCGATCGCATCAAGGCCATCACCGGACGAATCGACCTGGTGCATTTGAACAATTCGCGTGACGAATTCGACTCGGCGCGAGACCGGCACGCCAACCTCGCCGACGGAACGATCGACGCCGAGGTCCTGACGGCGGTCGCCGAGGCGTCGGGCGCCCCGATCATTCTGGAAACGCCGGCCGAAGGTCTCGCCGCGGATGTCGAGCTGCTGAAAGGGCTCTAGCGGGGGTCGATCCGCCTGCGCCTGATCAGTCGAACGAGCTCACGCGAACGCGCTCAGCGTCTTCTCCCAGAAGCGCTCGAAATCGTCGACGTCGCTGCGCGTGAAGATCCGGCTGTTCCAGCGAAATTCTGCATCCACGGTGGTGACGCCGTCGATCTCGCTGACGTCGTAGCGGACGGTGAGGCTGTGGTGCAGAGCCTCGTCGGCATCGGAGAGGGGCGTGGCTGACGTACCTGCTGTCCCGAGGAACGCGATCTGAGCTCCGGCTTTCCTGGCGAGTGCCGGGGAGCCGAAGGTGTACTTGGCCTCGGCGAAGTCGGTACCGTCGTTCGGGGCGGCAGCGACGCGACGTCGAACCTCGGCGACGAGGGTGTCGGTGTGACCGGTGGTGGGCAGCCGAACGGGGAAGAGTGCAGATCCGTCCGAGCAAGTCCCGATGTCCGGATTCGCCGCGATGTCGACGAGTACTCCCGAGGTGCAGCTGCGGCAGCGATCGCTCTGCCATGCGCCCACCGTCGCAGCGAGTACGGCGAGCAGTGTGGCGAAGGAGGGATGTTCCGAGCCCGCCCACTGGGTGCTGATCTCGGAGACTACGGATGAGTCGACGGTGTCGATTCTCGGGTCGGTGCGCCGCGTGCCGAACGAGCGTTCCTCGGGGGTCAGCACCGCCACCCAGTAGGGAACCTGGGCTGTGATACCAGCGGAGACATCGTCGTGGTCGACCGTTGCAGCGAGCACCACACCACCCTCATATCGCAAGCCTTACCTAACCTTCCGCCACTGTAGCGATGTCCGGGACGGATTGCGACCACGGGGGTCAGGATCGGGGCTCGGCCAGCAATCGCGGTATGCGCGGAGGATTGATCACTGTGTCCGCATCGATGCTGCTCAGTAGGGATTCCGACCAATCGAGGAGGCCCGCTACGTCGAGGTCGTGCGGCGGATTCACTTCGTAGCCTCGGATGCGGTCGTGGCCTTGACCGAGCAGTGAGACAGCGCCGACGAGGTTCCCGCGCAACAGGTGCGTCAATCCGACGGCGAGTTGGGCGAGTCCCTGCCAGAGCATCCGCTCCGATTCGGGCGAGTCCTTCCACGTTCCTTCGAGGATCTCGTGGGCGTGAAAAGGCATGCCGGCGTCGAGCAATTCTTGAGCTCGGGCGATGGACTCGTCGGGTGGGAGCCTGAGGTCGTCGGGAATTCGTTCGACGCCGACGGCGCCCCGCGGCAGCGGCCTTCCCAGGCCGTCGCGGGGGCGTCCGTTCAGTGGTTTACCGGTGCTGTCCCGTTCCCGCGGCGACGTGGGACTCGGTGCTGCTTTTCTCGAAAGCACTGCTTTCTTCGAGGACACTGCTTTCTTCGAGGACACTGCTGCTCCTGCCGGCGTTGCGAGTCCTGATCGTCACGGCGATGAGAGCGACAAGTGCGACTGCCGAGACGACGACCATCGTGAGCGATACTGCCACGTTGTCGTTGCCGAGGACTCCGACGATGGGGGCGACGATTGCTCCTGATCCGAATTGAGCCGCACCGAGGAGCGCTGCTGCCGTACCGGCGGCTTCACCGTGCCGGGACAGCGCGAGTGCCGGGGCGTTCGGCATCACGAATCCAACTGCAGCGAGCACGAACCACAGCGGAATCAGGAAGCCGAGGATGCCGCCGATTCCCGCTGTCGCGATCACCGTCATTGCCAGTGCGGCCACGACGGCCACCGACAGTGCAGCGATGACGATGCGTACCGGCGTGAAATGGCCGAGCAGAACGACGTTGAGTTGGGAGGCGCCGATCAGGGCGATCGCTCCGAGAGAGAAGACGATGGCGAATTCCTGCTCGTTGAGCCCGAACTCTTCCTGCAGCACGAACGACGACCCGGCGATGTAGGCGAACATCGCGGACATCGCCAGAGCGGCCACGAGAACGAGCACCACGAACTGTCCGTCGCGCAGAAGTCCGCCGTACGTGCGGACGACCGGCATTACGCCGCGGCTGCGACGACGTTCCTGAGGCAGGCTCTCGGGCAGTGCGAACACGGCGAGAATCAGTAGTGCAACGCCCAGTATCGTCAGCGCGCCGAACACCCAGCGCCACGATCCGGCGAGCAGAATGCCGCCGCCGATGGACGGCGCGAGGACCGGCGCAACGCCCATGACGAGCATGAGGCGCGAGAGAACGGTGGCAGCGGCGCGACCGGTGAACAGGTCACGCACCACAGCCATCGCGACGACGGCGGCTGCAGCAGTACCGAGGCCCTGCAGACCACGGAACAGGCCGAGGACAGCCACGTTGGGAGCGATGACGCACAGCAGCGACGCCGCGATGTGCACGGCGGTACCGACGATCAGCGGAAGTCGGCGCCCGACGATATCGGACAGTGGTCCGATCACGAGCTGGCCGAGGGCGAGACCGATCAAGGTTCCGGTCAGGGTGAGCTGCACGGCTGCCGACGTCGAGTCGAGGTCGTCGACGATCGAGGGAAGCGCAGGCAGGTACATGTCGATGGTCAGCGGTCCCAGTGCGATGAGCGCACCGAGTACCAGGATGATCCGCAGACGTTCACGAGAGGTCGGTTCGGCACTTGTGGACTGGGTGGGCACGGTTGCATGTGACACCCAATTCTCAGCAATGCGATGCGGCGATCTGTTCCCGGTGTGACGGATTCGAGCTAGAGTCCGAGGGCGTGGGCGAGCCGAGCGCGACCGATTCCAGCGGGGCCGAGTCGAGGCAGACCATCGCGCGTCAGTACATCGATGCGCTGGCCAGCCATGATGCCCGAGCCGTGAAGTTCGCACCGGGCGCGCGCCGAGTCGAGAACGGGATCACGACGGGTCGCTCGGGACCCGGACTCGCCAGGGGGCTCGAGTCGGCCTTCTATTACCGCACGATTCTCGCGGTGCGCGACATCGAGACGACCGAATCGGGCGACACGGTAGAAGCACGTTTTCTGATCGACGCCGGAGTGCTCGGGAAGCGGATGGTGACCGTCGCGGTCCAGGAAACGTTCCTGGTTCCCGACGGCACCATCCATCTCGTTCGAGCGAAGCTACGGCTCAGATTCGGCCGGACACCTCGGTGAGCCGCGCTGTTTCGTCGGCCGCCAACTTCAGCGACGGCGCCGCGAGCAGCGCAGGCAGCTGCGAGATCTTGCTGGCGCTCGCGATGGGTGCGGTGACGCTCGGCTGCTCCAGCAACCATGCCAGTGCCACCGTGGAGATCTCGGCGCCGTGGGCATCGGCGATCTCGCTGAGCGCGTTCACCACGTCGAGACCCTTGTCGGTGAAGTAGCCGGTCGCGATTCGAGCACGAGCCTGGCCCTCCAGGTCCTCGCGAGTGCGGTACTTGCCCGCGAGGAAGCCTGAGGCCAGCGCGAAGTACGGAAAGACTCCGAGGTTGTTGTCGGTCGCCACCGCGGCGAGTTCGGATTCGTACTCTTTCCTCGTTACGAGGTTGTAGTGCGGCTGAAGTGCGATGGGCTTGGCGAAGTCGTTTTGGGCCGCGATGGAGAGCCATTCCTCGATCCGGGCTGCCGAGTAGTTGGAGATCGCGACGTAGCGGACCTTGCCGTCCTTGACGAGTTCGTCGAAAGCAGCGAGCGACTCGGCGAGCGGCGTCTTCTCGTCGTCGAAATGCGCGTAGTAGACATCGATGTGGTCGCTCTGCAGGCGCTTCAGCGATGCCTCGGCTGCTGCCTTGATGTTCTGCGGTGCAAGTCCCTTGAACTCCGGATGCTGACTGACCTTGGTGGCGATGACGACGTCTTCGCGGTTACCGCGTGCGGCCGTCCAGTTTCCGATGATGGTCTCGGACTCGCCACCGGAGTTGCCGTCGGCGAATGCAGAGTAGGAATCAGAGGTATCGATGAAGTTTCCGCCGCCCGCGGTGAACGCATCGAGCACCTCGAACGACGAGTTCTCGTCGCTCGTCCAGCCGAACGTGTTTCCGCCGAGGGCGAGGGGGAAGATGTCGAGGTTCGAATTTCCGATGGCAACCAACAGTGACTCCTTATCTCAGCGAACTATTCGTCAGGAGAACGCCGCGCGCGGTCCCGATTGTTCCCCGCCGTACGGCGCTGCTGTTGACGGGCGCTGCTGTTTCAGGCTCGCGCCGGACTCGACACACCCGTTCCGCTGGGGGTGTCGACGCCGTACCGTTCGATCTCGGCGTGCAGGTCCAATGCGCGGATGGATTTGCTTGCCTCGATGGCTGCTTCGTCGAGGAGATGAAGCGGGATGAGCCAGACGATCTCGAATTCGAGGCCGTCGGGATCCTTTCCGTAGAGACTCTTGGTCGAGCCGTGGTCGGAGGCGCCGACGAGAGCGCCTGCAGCGGTGAGCTTCTGGGCTATGTCGACGAGGTCGCCGAGTGTCTGCACCTCCCAGGCCAGGTGGTACAGACCGACAGTCCCGCGGCCTCTACCGTTGCTGCCTGCTGGGCTGAGTGCTGCGTCGTCGCCGAGTTGGAACAGGCCGAGATCGTGGTCGTTGGTGCTGGCGCTCGCCTGGAGAAAAGCGGCGGCACTGCCCATGCTCATGACCGTCCGGAAGCCGAGCACGTCGGTGTAGAACGCGACGGACTTCTCGACGTTCCTGACGTACAGGACGGCGTGGTTGAGACGTTGGATTGCCATGGGTACCTCGATCGACGCGGCTGAGTGAACTCATCTAACTTGAACCTTCAACTCAACTGTACACCTCACGACGCAGACCGACCCGAATTCGACGAGCTTTTCGGATGCCGTCACGCGCGGGAGCGGGCCCACGTGGCGCTCGATCTCCACGGTGGTGCCGTAAGGATCGCGCAGTTCACAATGTATTGCCCGACAGCAGTTTTCGACTAATGCCAGGTGTGATCGACCAGCGGAGTCCGCGGACCGAATTTCGGTTTGATCGCCTTGCCGCTGACCTGGAGGAGGCGGACCGCGCGATGCCTGTGCGGCGCAAGGGGTTCGAGGTATTCGATCATTCCGTCGTCGTCCAGAGGGCGGCCGAGTAGAGACCAGCCGACGACGGCGGCCAGATGGTAGTCGCCCACCGACAGCGCGTCGGCGTCGCCGAAAGCACGTTGAGCGACCTCGGCGGCTGTCCAGATGCCTACACCGGGAACGGCACGCAATCTCCTCAGCGCGTCCGCGGGCGCCATGGTTGCCGCTTCTTCGAGTCTGCCTGCGGCCATTGCGCAGCGGACGATGGTCTTCGATCGAGCCGGATCGACATTGGCACGGTGGTACTCCCACGACGGGATTCGCCGCCACACCTCGGGGAGGGGTGGGACGAACATCGGCCGCGGCGTCGGTCCCGGTGCACGCTCACCGAACTTGGTGACGAGAAGTCGCCACGACGCGAACGCCGATACCCCGTGAACTCGTTGTTCGAGCACCGCTGGAACGAGCGCTTCCATGACGAGACCGGTCCGCCCGAGTCGAAGGTGCGGAAACTGCCGGTGTGCTTCCACCAACGTCGGGTGCTCGGGCGCGAAACCCGACGGATCGTCCTCGCTGCCGAGGAATGCGGGAAGCATCGACGTGAACTCGGCGGCGCCGCGTCCCCACGCGTGGCAGCGAACCGCATGCCTGCTCTCCTGGGTCAGTCGGTAGGTGACGGTCCCCGACGGCAGGCGTGATGTTCGCCACACGTTGCCCGCGAAGTCGCGTTCGAAGGTGGGGTCGCCCTTGCCCCGCCGTAGGCCGGACACGGTCATCGTCATGTCGAGTGGACGCTCTGATTCGAACACGGCGACGACAGGTTCGGCACCGGATGCGGTGCCGTATTCAGGACCGGTGTCGGCCGAGGGAGCGGAAGAGAGCATCGCCCGTCAGGGTAGCCCCCGAGGCCGACACGCTAGCGGAAACCGCCTGCGACCGAGACGACGGTGCGGCCGGTGACGCCACCGGCGCCGATGGTGTCCAGGCTGGACCTGACGTCCCTGATCGCGACCTCGGTGGTGAGCTGTTCCAGGCGGTGGGGGCGGCGTGCCGATTCGAGTTGCTGCCATATTGCCCGGCGCCGGTGGATAGGAAGCTGCACCGAGTCGATTCCGAGGAGCGAGACTCCACGCAGGATGAATGGAAGCACGGTCGTCGGGAGCTGGGCGCCACCGGTGAGGCCGCTCGCGGCGACTGCCCCGCCGTAGCGGGTGGTGCTGAGAACGTGCGCGAGTGTCTTTCCTCCGACGCAGTCGACGGCGCCTGCCCATTCGGCGCGCCCGAGTGGGCGGGGCTTGGCATCGGGATCCTCGGGCAGTCTTCCGATAACTTTGGTGGCTCCGAGGCTGGTCAGCAGTTCGGTAGCGCCGGCCTTGCCGCTCGAGGCGTGCACTTCGAAGCCTGCGGCGGACAACAGGTCGACGCTCACGGTGCCGACTCCGCCGCTCGCCCCGGTGACGAGGATCGGTCCGTCGTCGGGAGTGATTCCAGCGGCGAGGAGCGCTTCGACGCTCATCGCCGCGGTGAATCCCGCGGTGCCGATGGCGGCGGCCTCGCGGGTGGAGAGAGTCGACAGTGCCACGACCTGCTCAGCGGACACCCGCGCGAACTCGGCGTAGCCACCGTGTTGCGCGGTACCGATGTCGTAGCCGTGGGCGACGACCTTCTGCCCTACGGCGATGCTCTCGCTCGTGGATTCGACGACCGTGCCCGCGATGTCGATACCGGGAACGATCGGATACTCACGCACCACCCCGCCCTTCGGAGTGATCGCCAGAGCATCCTTGAAATTGACCGACGAATACTCGACGGCGATGGTCACCGCGGGCCCGTCGATGGTCGGCAGAAACGCGAAGTCGACGGTCTCCTCGGCGAGCGTGATGCCGTCGGACTCGCGGGCGACGAGAGCGTCGAACGACGACGGCAGGGCTGATGGCGTCGGCGCTTCGGATGCGTTTCCTGCGGGGGCGGTCTCGGTCACGATGGGGTGTCCTTCCGATCTCGGATGCTTTCCCACAGTACCTATTCAGGGCGCGGCGTCTGTTTATTGTCGGTGCGCCGAAGTAGGGTCCTGTTCCGTGATCATCGTGAGTACGGACGGTTCCTGTCTTCGCAATCCTGGTGGTGCCATCGGGTGGGCCTGGGTCGATCACACCGGTCCCAGTGCTTCCGGCGGAGAACCATCGGGCACCAACCAGATCGCTGAGTTGCGCGCGCTGTTGGAAGCTGTGCTCGCCCATCCGGGCGACGAGCCGATGTTGATCGAATCGGATTCTCAGTACGCCATCAAGTGTGCCTCGGAGTGGCTGCCGGGCTGGAAGCGCAAGGGCTGGAAGACGTCCGGCGGTGCACCGGTCAGCAACCTCGAACTGATCAAGAACATCGACCGAGCCATCACCGAGCGCACCGGGCCGGTTCGTTTTCGGTGGGTTCGCGGGCACGTCGGGAATCACTTCAACGAAGCCGCCGACGCACTTGCCGGCGAAGCCGCCCGCGCGGTTGCTGCTGGTTCGGTGGCCGCTGGTTCGGGATCGCCCGCCGACGGTGCAGTCTCCTCGGTGAAGAGTGCCCCGGCGGTGAAAGATTCTGCTTCGCGCCCGGCGTCCAGGGCTGCAACATCCAGGGACACAGCATCTAGGGCTGCAACATCGAGGTCCGCATCGTCGAGGGCCGCGGCATCGGTCGACGAGGTCGCAACCCTCTTCTAGGGTCTCGCCGCTCTTCAGGGATTCGCCGGTCAGCCGCGCGGCAGTAGCACCGAGTTGGGTAGCTCCGGAGCCGGTAACCGCCAGTCGGTCTCTTGACTGTCCGTCTTGTGGTTCGGCTTCGCGCCGCGGCCGCGGTAGCCCTCGACGGTGCCGAATTGTTCGCTTCCGTCCTGCCAGGCCTGTCGGTACGCGACGATGTCGTCGTGGGTGCGGCCCATGAAGTTCCACCACATCACGACCTGCTCACCGAAGGGTGGGCCGCCGATTATCAGCATCCGCGCGGTCTCGTTGCCGGTGTTGCGGATGGTCAGAGTGTCCTGGCCTGGTTCCAGGTAGGCCAACTCGGCGCGAGCGACGGGTGTGCCTGCCGCGCCTGCTTCGCCCTCCAGTTGAATGCTGCCTTCGTCGAGGATGACTCCGTGCTCGTATGTCGGGTCGATGTCGAGCGTGACGGAACCGCCTGCGTCGACGACGAGTTCGGCTCCCAGCAGCGGCGTGAACGTGGCCACCGGTGATGTGCTGCCGGCGAGCGTTCCGAGGAAGACCCTCAGGAGAGCGCCCGCACCGTGGGGTGAACGAGTGGTCAATGAAATTGGTTCGGGCACATAGTGTTCGAAATTGGGGGCGGTGAACCGCGCCCGTCCCGGCAGTGCGACCCACAGCTGCATGCCGTGCAGAATGCGCGTTCGGGGGCGCTCGGGATCGGATACCGAGACCTCGGAATGAGAAATTCCGCGGCCGGCGGTCATCAGGTTCAGTTCGCCCGGCAGGACCATCGCGTGCGATCCGATGCTGTCACGGTGTTCGATCTCGCCGGAGAACAACCAGCTGACGGTCTGCAGCCCGGTGTGCGGGTGCGGCGGAACGTCCATACCTGGATTGCCGGCTGTGGCATCGGGACCGGCTGTGGCGTCGGGACCAGCTATGTCGTCGGGGCCGCCTATGTCGTCGGGGCCAGCCATGTTGTCGGGACCATAGTGGTCGGCGAAGCACCAGGCGCCGATGAGGGTCCGCTGTTTCTGCGGCAGAGTTCGTCGAACCGTCATCGCCCGCGGCCCGCCGAGGGGAACGTCGCGGGGCGAGAGTATGTCGACTTTCATGAGATGTCTCCCTGCGCGAGTCGTAGTTTGGTGCACAGTGCTTCGAGTGTGGCGAGTTCCTCGTCGTTCAGTGCGCCCCCGACGTAGCGGCGAATCCGTGCCGCGTGCTTGCGTCCGATGTCGCGCTGCATGGCCAGGCCGTCGTCGGTGAGTACGACGACCGTTCCCCGTTTGTCGTCCGGATCCGGTTCGCGTGTCACCAGTCCGAGCTTGTCGAGCCGCTCGCACAGCCTGCTCAGCGATGGCTGGCTGAGCAGGATTTCGTTGTTCAGATCGTGCAGTCGAAGCTTCGTGGGCGAGCACTTGCTGAGGGTGAACAGCACGTCGTACTCACGAAGGCTGATCGGATCCCAGATGTCGTCGGAGGTGAATCGCCGCATCAGCGACACCTGGGAGCGGAACAATGCCTCCCAGGCGTCGACCGACAGTTCGGTACTAGACGGCAACTGCCGTTTCCTTGTCCTCTTGTTTGCTCGCAAGCATGCTCGCGTGCGTCGGCGGGTTTTCCGGAACGCCCTCGGGGCGTCGCGCTGCGAACTCCTTGCGCAGAACGGGCACGACCTCCTCGCCGAGCAGATCGAGCTGTTCGAGCACCGTCTTCAGAGGCAGTCCGGCGTGATCCATCAGGAACAGTTGACGCTGGTAGTCGCCGAAGAAGTCCGCGAATGCCAGGGTCTTCTCGATGACCTGCTCCGGCGAACCGACTGTGAGCGGGGTCTGCTCGGTGAATTCCTCCATGGTCGGGCCGTGCCCGTATACCGGTGCGTTGTCGAAGTACGGACGGAATTCCTTGACGGCATCCTGGCTGTTCTTCCGCATGAACACCTGGCCGCCGAGGCCGACGATGGCCTGATCTGCGCGGCCGTGTCCGTAGTGCTCGTAACGCTCGCGGTAGAGGTTGATCAGCTGAATGTAGTGCTCTTTCGGCCAGAAGATGTTGTTCGCGAAGAACCCGTCACCGTGGTACGCGGCGATTTCGGCGATCTCGGGGCTGCGGATCGAACCGTGCCACACGAATGGCGGGATGTCGTCGAGTGGACGCGGCGTCGAGGTGAATCCGTCGAGCGGTGTGCGGAAGTTGCCCTTCCATGTCACGGCCTCCTCGGTCCACAGGCGTCGCAGAAGCTGATAGTTCTCCAGTGCCAGCGGAATGCCCTGACGGATGTCCTGGCCGAACCACGGGTACACCGGTGCGGTGTTTCCCCGACCCATGATCAGGTCGACGCGACCGTCGGACAAGTGCTGCAGCATCGCGTAGTCCTCCGCGATCTTCACCGGATCGTTGGTGGTGATCAGAGTTGTGGACGTGGACAGGATCAGCTTCTCGGTCTGCGCGGCCACGTAACCGAGCATGGTCGTCGGAGACGACGGTACGAACGGCTTGTTGTGGTGCTCGCCCGTCGCAAAGACGTCGAGACCCACCTCTTCGGCGTGCTTGGCGATGGTGACCATTGCCTTGATGCGCTCGTGTTCGGTGGGCGCTCGACCTGTTGTTGGATCGACGGTGACGTCGCCGACGGTAAAGATTCCGAATTGCATGGTCTGCTCCCTGGCCGAATTCTTGACTCGCATGTCCCTCGACTGAAAGTTCATGCGTTTGCATTGACTTCTACCGTAACTCGACCGGGCGCAGAACTATTCCGTGCTAGCTGCTCACCAGCTTCGCGGTACCCGACAGGGTCCTGACGTCGTACGACTCCAGGGCACCATGCACAAAACGGTCACCCGCGACGTTGCTGCGCGTGGTGTACAGAACCGCGTACGAGGTGAAATCGACCGGATCGTTCTCGATGTTCACGCGAGGCAGCACGACGAGCAGGTGAGTGGAAGACCCGTCATGCTCCTGCTCGGTGATCGCGCGCACCTCGTAACCCAGATCCGCGCGGGTCACCGCTGTCGACTCGAACGTGGCTCCACTCAGAACGATCTGCGCGACGAGCACTCCCGCGACCGAAGCGGAGTCCAGCGTTCCGGAGACGTCGTCTCCCTCGAAAACCCAGTGATTGGCTGCTGTGTAAGTCATGGACCAAGGCTAGAACTTCCACGACCCGCTCGTTCCGCAGGCTCCACTCCTGGTGTGCTCTGGTCGTTCCGCAGGCTCCACTCCTGCACCCTCGAAAAAACTTTTCAATCCGACCCATCCACCCCGCCACCTGGGCCGAATGCACAATGAGACGCCCGCCGCTGCTGTCGCCCCCGACCGCCGTCAGCTGTGGGCGTCTCCCTATATCCTCACCCTGTGTTCAAGAAGAGGGTGGACTCCGATCGCGGTCCTGAACTGGCAAATCTCCTGGCCGCCGACCGTACGGACATCGCTGCCACGCTTTTCGTCGCGGCGTTCGGTCCCATCGTCGACGATCCGTACCCCAGTCGAACGGGTGCGCGGCTCAGCGAAGCCCTGGCCGAAGTCGGCGGAATCGAAGTCGGTGCCTGGGCCTGGAGTTCGAATCGGCAGCCCTTCGCCTCGATGGCGAGGCTCGTCCTCGAGCTGGTGCTTCGATGGGAGCAATCCGGTCTCGCCTGCCGCGGTCTGCTGCAGGAGGTCAACGAAGTCGTGCTTCTCGAGCGCGGAGCCGACCTCATTCGCTCGGGCGGGACTGCCGGCGTCAGAGATGCTCTGACTGCAATTGAGACAGCCGACTGACGATCCGCTCGCTGTCCAGACCCTCGCAGCCGTCAGCGAGCGACGATCGTGGAATGTCGGAACGGAAATCCACGCGAACGTCCCGGTCGTACAGCACGTCGACAAGGTTGAAGAAGCGCTGAACTGCGTCCGTGTTCGCGTCGGCGAACCTCGGAACAACGCTGATTGCGCCGATCTCGTGCCTGTCGATCATCCCCAGGTAGTCACCCGTCGACCTCGGGGAATTGCAGAGTTCGTCGAAGGTCCAGCAGGTGCCCAGCCGCTTTGCCTGGTCTTTTCCCCGTGTCGCTCCGGGGTCCACTGTCCACTTTCCCTGCGAGAACGTCGACGTGTGTTCGCCGCGCGAGCGGTAGTCGACGGGTCCGTCGATGTTCACGATGCGGAGTTCGGCCTTCAGCAGCTCGATCGCCCGGACGAACGTCTCGTGGAACAGCGGGTTCGGGAGCAATCCGTCGGGCGGGTAGTTCGAGGTGACGACCAGCGTGATTCGCCGCGAGAACAGAGCGTCGAGCATCCGAGAAATGAGCCTGCCGTCGGCGACATCATGGACGTGGAACTCGTCGAAGCACAGGAGATCGGTGTCGCCGAGAAGTTCGTCGATGGCCGCGTCGATCGAGAATCCGTGACGGAAGTACGACGCGTGGAGATCGCGGAAGAAGCTGTGGAAGTGGACCCGCTTCTTTCGGTTGCTCGCGACGCCGTCGAAGTAGCGATCGAGGAGCCACGTCTTGCCCCGCCCGACGGGCCCCCACAGATACATCCCGCCGTGGTCGGCTGCAGTGAGCTCGTCGACAGCGGCAAGTTGCGCGGCATCGAGTCGGAATTCGGACTCGAAGGCCGTTCGGCTGACACTGAAGTTCATGAACTGAACTCTACAGATGTAGAGTCAATCGGTATGGACCGACGAAGTGTGATTGCCGACGCAGCAACGAGGCTCATTGCCGACGCCGGCCTGCGGTCGTTGACTCATCGCGCAATCGATACCGAGCTCGGGCTACCAGCAGGTTCGACGTCGTACTACTACCGGACGAAGGATGCGCTGCTGTCCGCGGTCATCGAGAGAATCGCCGAGTCGTCCAGGTCCGACTTCGCAGCCTTGATCGCTGAAGGGCAGGAACCCGTCACGACCACCGTGCTCTACCTCAAGCGTCTGCTCGACGGGCGAGCACAGCAATTGCGCGCGCGCCACGCACTGCTCATCGATCCGAGCATCGACAGCGCGGATCGCACCACGCTCGCCGGGTGTCTCTTCTCGATCGAACGAGCAACCGAGCTGTTCGACGACAGGGCAATTGCCGAGGGATACGTCGCGCTGTGCGAGGGGCTGGTCGTGGCGCGACTGGGTCAGGGAGCGAACGATCTACGGACTCCCGTCGCCACCTATCTGCAGGGTGCGCGGAAGGCGTACATGCTCCCGAAGACATAAACCAGGTGCCGACCTGCACAGGGACGTGCGGAGATCAGCTGAGGTCGTAGACCACTCCGGTGAGCTTTTCGCTTGCTTCCCACAGCTTTTCGGCGAGTGCCGGGTCCTGCGCCTTGTCCGAGATCTTGGCGGGGCCAGGGGCGCCGCGTGATTCGAACAGAGACTTGGGTCCGGTGTACGAGCCCGGCTCGCCGCTTTCGAGCGCATACAGCGTCGGAAGCGCTCCGGCTTTCGCCGACTGGGAGATGAACTTCAGGCCGATCGCTGCGCCGAAAGACAAGATTTTTGAGCTGCCCAAGCCGTCGGGGCTGGTGTAGAGCGCAGTTTCGGAGATACCGGGATGCGCCGCAGTGCTGGTGACCGGGATGCCGGCTTTGTCGAGTCGCCGCTGCAGTTCGAGGGCGAACAACAGATTGGACAGTTTCGAATTGGCATATCCGCGTTGGGGGTTGTAGCCGCGGGTGGCCTGGAGATCGTCGAAGTTCAGTTTGGGATTCTGCTTGTGCGCGACAGAAGACACTGTCACGACGCGTGCGTCGTTCGCTGCGCGGAGGTTGGGGAGCAAGTGGCCGGTCAACGCGAAATGGCCGAGGTGGTTGGTTCCGAACTGAAGCTCGAACCCGTCCTTCGTCTCGGTTCGCTTCGCGGGCATCATGACGCCCGCGTTGTTGATCAGCGCGTCGATGGTGGCGGGTGCCGACTCGGCGAACGATCGAACCGACCCGAGGTCGGCGAGGTCGAGTTGTGCTGTATCGACGGTGCCCTGGGGTGCTTCCGCTGCGATCTTCTCCGCCGCCGCGTTGGCCTTGTCAACGTTCCGGCACGCCAACGTCACATGGTCGCCCTGCTTCACCAACTCCAGAGCGGTGAAGTAGCCGATACCGGTGTTTCCGCCGGTCAGAATGACTCGTCGCTGCTTGTTGTTCGACACCGCGCCCAGGGTACCTGCGACAGTACAATCTGCCCATGTCATCTGACACCGAGGGCGAACCCGTCGACTATTTCCCCAAAGGAACAGGGCGTCCGGCATCCCGCGCATTCTTTGCCGCCGGATACTTCTCGCTGGACGACCTTGCCAGCGCGACGGAATCCGAACTGTCGGCTCTGCACGGTGTAGGTCCAAAATCTATTGTCGTGGTCAAAGCCGCGCTTGAATCGCGAGGACTTGGACTGGCGCCCTGAGACGTTGGTGCTCATGATCAGAACGGCGGCGGCCGATATTTGTGACGCTGGGCGACGATAGCGCGGTGTTCGAGAAACTTGCCGCGTAGATACGATGCGTCGGCCCGTGCGAGAGGGTCCGTGAGACCGGCGATGTCGCGCAGCGTGGGTGCTCCGGTAGAAGCGTCGGGGTTGAGAAGCCGATACCAGTTCGTGGCGCGGTCGGAGATATTCGTTTCCCACCAGGTGGGTTCGAAGAGTTCGTCGGAGGGGGCGTCGGGCCCCTGATCGGTGTCGTCGGGATCGGGGGCGTCGGAGTTGTGGTCACCGGTGTTGTCACCGGGGTTGTTGTCGACGCAGACGTCGGCCACGACCATGAACTCGACTCCGGTCTCGGGTGTGAGCGGTACGGGTTGTCGGTAGCGGGTGTGGTGGGTGAAGTCGTCGGGGATCGCGACAGTGCCATGGGTCGGCGGTGTGATGCGGTGTAGTCCCGCGGCGCATTGCCAGTAGATGGCATTGCCGTCGAGCTTGGCGCAGCTCCAGAGTCTCAGGGTTTTGGCGTGGTGGTGATAGGAGCAGAGAGGGTGCAGGTTGGCAAGGATGGTCCAGCCTCCTGCACTGGGATCGGTCTTGTCGTAGGGCACGATGTGGTCGATGTCGCACCGCGCGGCTGGGACGCAGCAGCCAGGGAATGTGCACATGAAATAGGTTGCGCGGACGAGCGCTACCAAGGCATTGCTGGGCCGGTAGGTCAGGGCTCCCGGTGGTGGGGTGGTGAGTCCGCCGTGACCATCGGGGTGGATACCTTCGGCGAGGGCGGGATTGGCCGCAGCCGCAGCGAGAAACGCAGAGATGGCAGAGGTGAGTGCCGACTCTTCGCCGGTGGTCGAGCGTCGAGTGGGTCTGTGCGACCGACTGTTCAGGGTTCCTGATGCGTGCTCGGTGTCAGCGCCGACTCCGCCAACTCCGGATTCAGGTCGAGTCCGTGTGTGGGACCCATTGGCCGGCGTGGGGAGCGGAGCCGCTTTTCGGGTTCGGCCGCGCGCGATGAAGCGCCGAGCCCGGGCTGGTGGTGCCGTTCTCCTGCGTGGAGGTATCGGGTCGGAGCCTGCCGGGGTGGATGCCGGCGACGACGGTGGTTGCGGACCGCGCCGAGTGGGACCCTCGTCGGTGTCGTCGGTGTCGTCGGTGTCGTCGGTGTCGTCGGTGTCGTCGGTGTCGTCGGTGTCGTCGGTGTCGTCGGTGTGGCTGCGTACACCAGGGCCGGCGTGCTTGTACGCGTCTGCGGCGTGGAGCATTTCGGTGAGCATGGCTTGCCAACGGGCATCGGTCGCGATCAACCGTGCGGTGTCGGGATCGAGCACGGTGCCGTCGGACAGGGTTGCCGGGCTGTCGGTCAGACCGAGGAGGGTGTCGATGTCGATGTGCACGTTGATCAGTGGTCCGCGGCGCGGTTCATGGTTCTCGGCCGCTGCCGCTACCGGGCAGTGTTCCGACCCGCACTGGCAGGTGAGCGTCTGTTCGCGGTGAAACAGGGCCAGGAGCGCGTCGCCTCGTAATTGCTTCTTCGTCCGCGGATCCGACGGGCAGACGGTATCGGCGAGTTCCTGGATGAGAGCGTCGCATTCGGCGCCATTGAGGATGGACATCTTGGCGACGAGGGTGGCGACTCCGTCGTCGCCGCGCCGGATGTCGGCGCAGCGTTCTTCGGTGACGGCCTTCTTCTGTGCATCGGCAGCCTCGTCGGGGTCGTGCGCGATCCAGAGTCTCCAGATGCTTTCTCGCAGAGCGCGACTGTTGCACCGCACGGCAACGGCGAGGATGTCGGCTTCGAGGGCATCGACGGTGGCATCCGATGCGCGAACGAGGGTGAGAGCGATAGTACGTGCCCGGGGGTAGTCCAAGTCGCCGGTTGTGAATGCTGCGTCGATTCGAGGCAGCCGCCAGGCGAGTTGATTGGCGACGGCGATCATCTCTTTCGCGGCTCGTCGGGCCAGTGAGAGTGCAACGGCTGCTTCGCATTCAGCGGTATGGCGAGCGCGCCCTACATCGGCGTGATCGGAAGAATTGTCCGCGCCGAGGAGGTGTATGTCCATTTCGGCGGCGAGACGGATTTCGGTGAGCTCGTGGACCTCATGGACAAGATTTGCTGCTGCGATGTTCTCGGTGCGTCGAGCGTCGGCGATGCGTGCGAGAGATTCCGAGGCAGCGGTGTCTGCGTCGGATCGAATCTGTGCGGAGCCCCCCGGCTGTTCCATACGCCTACTGTAGTCGAACAGACGTTCGAATGCAACCTTATGGAATTGGCCTCATGGCCGAGTTGGAATCGGAGCAAGATCGCTCGAATCTGTTGTCCGACAGTGATGCTCACCGCTGAAGCTTGCGGTAAGTGGCTGAACCCGTCACCCACGCAAAAGCTCGTGCGTTTGCGTAGGTAGCGTGGCTGACCCCCGTCACCCACGCAAAAGCTCGTGCGTTTGTGTAGGTAGCGTGGCCGATCCCACCGCTCACGCAAAAGCACGTGCGTTTGTGTAGGTAGCGTGGCCCGCCCCCCGTCCACGCAAAAGCACGTGCGTTTGTGTAGAACGGTGAGCCCGGCGCACGCCCGAGTTGGAATCGGAGCAAGATCGCTCGAATCTGTTGCTCGACAGTGCTGGTCACCGCTGAAGCTTGCGGCAAGTGGCCGGCCCCCCGCCCTCGCAAAAGCACGTGCGTTTGTGTAGAACGGTGAGCCCGGCGCACGCCCGAGTTGGAATCGGAGCGACAGCGCTCGAATCTGTTGTTCGACAGTGATGCTCACCGCTGAAGCTTGCGGCAAGTGGCCGGCCCCCCGCCCACGCAAAAGCACGTGCGTTTGCGTAGGAAGCGTGGCCGACCCCACTGCCCTCGCAAAAGCACGTGCGTTTGTGTAGGTAGCGTGGCTGACCCCCGTCACCCACGCAAAAGCACGTGCGTTTGCGCAGAACGGTGAGCCCGATGAAAGCCGGAGTAAATCAGCTGATTTCGACGGCGATGGATGCCAGCGTCGGCAGAATATGATCCCGCCACCCGGATCCCATTCTGGTGAAGGCGTCGTGGCTTCGTTTGTCGTCGAGGTCGAAGCCGGAATGTTCGAGCATCAATCTGGTTCCGGAGCCTTCGACGGCGAGAGTCCAGGTGAGAGTCCAGTTTTCGGTGAAGGTATAGGCGAACTTCGTGAACGGGCTCGACTCGATGACCGTGCACGGTTGTGGTCCCCACCCCGGCATGTCCAGTGTGAAGGAGTGGCCGAGCTCGTCCGAGATGTCTCCTGCGGCCCACCACCTCGCCAGCAGTTCCGGCTCCACCAGTGTGCGCCAGACCTTCTCGGGTGGTGCAGCAACGAACTGGTCGACGGTGATGGACGTGGTCACAATTCCTCCTCGGCGATACTCGCCAACGTGCGCAGACGTGCGCGCCAGTACTTTTCGAACGGATGTAGCCAGTCGTCGACTTCGGCGAGTGGCTCGGGGACGAGGTGATAGTTGCTCTGTCGACCTGACTTCTCCGACCTCACGAGGCCGGTCTGGCGCAGCACCTGAAGGTGCTCGGCGACGGACGACCGACTCAATGCGAACTTGTCGGCAAGCTCGCCGGCGGACATCGGGCCGTCCCGCAGCAGCGCCAGCAGTTCTCGACGAACAGGGTTCGCCAGCGCCAGGAAAGTATCGGTCACGCGAATCAAGATACGTCGGATATTTCCGACATGTCAACCGACTCGTTCAGGCCATGGCGATTCATGACGTGCCTCTATTTGGACCGTGCCCTACTCGAACCAGGGGCACAACCGCTGTTTGTGGCCGTACAAGAATGAGCCATCTTCCGGTGGCTCTCCGGCCAGACGACTGTGGAGTTCATGACCACAGCAGTTCTGGGCCCCTCCGCCCCGGCCGACCGCCGTCACCGGCCTCTCGGGGCGCTCGACCGTCCATCGCAGCTGCTCGAACACATCACACCCAACTGGTTCGCGTCGGTAATGGGGACAGGGATCGTCGCCACCGCTGCGACGACTCTTCCGCTGAACGTCGTGGGTCTGCGGGCGTTCGCGACGGGTGTGTGGATGCTGGCCTCCCTTGCACTCGTCGCGCTGTCGATCGCGTTCGTCGCGCACTGGTTGCTGCACCGATCAGCTGCCCGTCGCTATGCGAATCATCCGACGGTGTCGCTGTTCTACGGCGCCCCGCCGATGGCCTTGATGACGGTCGGCGCGGGCACGCTCGTGTTGGGCAAGGATGTCATCGGCGACAGCTCGGCCCTGATCGTTGCGTCCGCACTGTGGACGGCGGGAACAGTGCTCGGTCTCGCAACGTGCGTGTGGATTCCGTACCGAATGATGAAGGCAGGCAACCACAGCAGTGCACCTCTGCCTGCATGGCTGATGCCCGTCGTGCCGCCGATGGTGTCGGCGACCACCGGTGCTCTGCTGCTTCCGCACATCGGTGCCACCGACCTTCGAGTCGCGTTTCTCGTGTGCTGCTACGCGCTGTTCGCGGTCGGACTGTTCGCCGGCGGGATCATCCTGGCGCTCGTGTGCCGGCATCTCCGCGCCGGCGGGAGGCCGCCGCTCCAAGCAATTCCCACCGTGTGGATCACCTTGGGACTGGTCGGTCAATCGATCACCGCCGCCAATCTGCTCGCCGCCGACGCCGGATCGCTTTTCGCCGGCGAGGATGCAGGCATCGCTTCCGGCCTGCACGATTTCGGGATCGTCTACGGAGTGTCGGCCGGAACCTTCGGGGTGATCATGTTCGTCGCCGCGACTCTTCTGACTCTCCGAGCTGCGCGCGCGGGATTGACCTTCTCGCTCACCTGGTGGAGCTTTACCTTTCCTGTCGGTACGTGCGTAACCGGTGCGGCAGCGCTCGGCACAGCACTCGGTTGGGGAGCGCTTCACGTCCTCGCCGTGTTTCTGTACGCACTGCTCGTCGGGGCCTGGATCGTCGTTGCCACCCGCACCGCCCACGGTTCGATCAGCGGCAGGATCTTCCTGCCGTGAGTTAGAGTCGAGGCGTCGAGACACACAGGAGGTGGTACCCGTGAACGTTGTTCGGTCGAGGGCGCGCCTCCGTTCCGAGTAGGAGAGCGCCGCAGGCGTCCCGAAAGGTATTCGTGCACATGACTCCAGCTCGCCTCGATACCGTGGCAACTCTCCGCGCCGCCGGGTGCGTGTACGCCGAGATCGAAGCGCAGCTCTTGTCCGACGCCTTCGCCGGGGCCGAACTCGACGCGATGGTCGCCCGCCGCGCCGCGGGGATTCCGCTCGAGCAACTACTCGGGTGGGCCGAGTTCTGCGGCCTGCGCATCCTGGTCGCGCCCGGTGTGTTCGTGCCGCGCCGACGGACCGAGCTGCTGGTGCGCGAGGCTGCTGCCCGACGCCCACGCAAAGTCGTCGACATCTGTTGTGGCTCAGGAGCAGTCGGGGCCGCGCTCGTTCACCGGCTCGCCGATCTGGACCTCTGTTCCGCCGACATCGACCCGGTTGCAGTCCTGTGCG
Source organism: Rhodococcus sp. (in: high G+C Gram-positive bacteria) (assembly GCF_023264675.1). Taxonomy (GTDB): domain Bacteria; phylum Actinomycetota; class Actinomycetes; order Mycobacteriales; family Mycobacteriaceae; genus Rhodococcoides. The sequence goes on along the minus strand of NZ_JAHFVG010000026.1, from coordinate 10,239 downwards.
CTCGCCGCAACATCGAACCCCTCGGTGGGCAGGTGTACGAGGGCGATCTGTATTCGGCTCTGCCCCAACATCTCCGGGGGATCGTCGACGTCGTCGTGGCCAACGCACCGTACGTGCCGACCGACGCAATCGGTTCGATGCCCCCCGAAGCGCGCGATCACGAGCCGTTGGTTGCTCTCGACGGAGGTGCGGACGGCCTCGACGTTCATCGTCGCATTGCCGTCGACGCCCGCGAGTGGCTCTCGGACGGGGGAAGCGTCCTCGTCGAGACGAGCGTGCGTCAGGCCGAGCGGACGGCGGCCATCTTCGCCGACGCCGGGTTGGACCCGACCGTGATTCATTCGGAGGATCTCGACGGAACGGTGGTGGTCGGTGCCTTTCGATCGGGTGCAGTTCTGCCCACGGAGAACACGCCGACCTGAGGGAACACCGCTAGCCGAATGCGAGTTGAGTCGATACAGCTCAACTCCCCAGGAGGTTGTCCGATGTCCGAATCCATCCGCTTGCCCATCCTTTTTCTGACCGATCCGGTGGTCCTCCCCGGCATGGTCGTGCCCATCGAACTCGACGAGGCCGCCCGCGCCGCCGTCGACACCGCGACGGCGTCCAACGACGGTAAATTGCTCGTCGCGCCGAGGCTGGAGGACCGCTATGCGTCCTACGGCGTCGTCGCGAAGATCGTCCAGATGGGTCGCCTCGCCACCGGCGAGCCCGCGGCCGTCGTCAAGGCCGAGCGCCGCGCACACATCGGGCACGGTGTCAGTGGTCCCGGTGCTGCGCTGTGGGTCGAAGCCGAAACCGTCGACGACGCCGCGGACAGCCCCGAACTGAAAGCGCTCTCGACCGAGTACAAGCAACTCGTCGTGGCGATGCTTCAGCGCCGCGATGCCTGGCAGGTCATCGACTCGGTCAACAAACTCACCGATCCCGGCTCCATCGCGGACACAGCCGGATACGCCTCGTACCTCACCGACGTCCAGAAGCGTCAGCTGCTCGAAACTCCCGATGTACAGGAGCGTTTGACTCTCCTCGTCGATTGGACCAAGGCTCATCTCGCCGAGGTCGAAGTGGGCGACAAGATCTCCAACGACGTACGCGAAGGCATGGAGAAGACGCAGAAGGAATTTCTGCTCCGTCAGCAACTCGCTGCCATCCGTAAGGAACTCGGCGAGGACGAGCCGGACGGTGCCGACGACTACCGTGGCCGAGTCGAGTCCGCAGATCTCCCGGAGAAAGTGCGCGAAGCAGCACTGCGCGAGGTCGGAAAACTCGAACGTGCCAGCGACCAGAGTCCCGAATCCGGTTGGATACGAACCTGGCTCGACACCGTACTCGACCTACCCTGGAACGTGACCACAACCGACAGGACCGATATAGCCTCCGCCCGAGAGATTCTCGACGCCGATCACCACGGGCTCGGTGACGTCAAGGACCGTATCGTCGAGTACCTTGCCGTCCGGACCCGACGGGCCGAGCGCGGCTTGCAGCTCGTCGGTGGACGCGGCTCGGGCACCGTGATGGTTCTCGCGGGGCCTCCCGGTGTCGGCAAGACCTCGCTCGGTGAGTCCGTCGCAAAGGCGCTGGGCCGCAATTTCGTTCGAGTTGCACTCGGCGGCGTCCGCGACGAGGCCGAGATCCGCGGTCACCGTCGCACCTACGTCGGTGCGCTACCGGGCCGTATCGTCCGCGCCATCGGCGAAGCGGGCTCGATGAATCCCGTGGTCCTGCTCGACGAGATCGACAAGGTGGGTGCCGACTACCGGGGCGATCCGAGTGCGGCTCTGCTCGAAGTTCTCGATCCCGCGCAGAACCACACGTTCCGTGACCACTATCTCGATCTCGATCTCGACCTGTCCGACGTGGTCTTTCTTGCGACAGCCAATGTGATCGAACAGATTCCGGCCGCTCTGCTCGACCGTATGGAACTGGTCACGATCGACGGTTACACCGAGGACGACAAGGTGGCGATCGCGCGTAACTACCTGCTCCCACGCCAACTCGAGAGGGCCGCCGTGACGGCCGAGGAAGTGGAGATCACCGACGACGCGCTGCACAAGATTGCTGCGGACTACACCCGCGAACCCGGCGTACGGCAATTCGAACGTCTTCTGGCGAAGGCGCTGAGAAAAGCGGCCACGAAGCTCGTCGTCGGCGCAGATCTCCTGCGAATCGACGAGCCGGGTCTGGTCGAGTACCTGGGCAAGCCGAGGTTCACTCCGGATGTGCACGAACGAACCGAAGTGCCCGGTGTTGCAACCGGACTCGCGGTCACCGGCTTGGGCGGCGACGTACTGTTCATCGAGGCTGCATCCACGGACGGCAAACCGGGCCTGGCGCTGACCGGGCAACTCGGAGACGTCATGAAGGAATCCGCTCAGATCGCGTTGTCCTACGTCCGCTCGCATGCCGAGCAGTTCGGAGTCGATCCCGCCGCACTCGAACGCAGCATTCACGTTCACGTGCCTGCCGGAGCGGTACCCAAGGACGGCCCGTCGGCAGGAGTGACGATGGTGACGGCGCTGGTCTCGATGGCCACAGGCCGTCCGGTGCGCTCGGACGTCGGAATGACGGGTGAGGTGACGTTGAACGGACGTGTTCTGCCGATCGGCGGCGTCAAGCAGAAGCTGCTGGCGGCTCAGCGTGCCGGGTTGAAGACCGTGTTCATCCCTGCGCGCAACGAGCCCGATCTCGACGACGTCCCGGCCGAGGTGCTCGAAGCGCTCGACGTGCGCCCGATGACGGACGTCGCTGACATCCTTGCGCTCGCCTTGGAGGACGCGGCGCCTGCCGTGGCTGTATCGAACGAAAACACAGCGTCGAACGAGAACGCGGCCTGACTTTTCCACGCTCATACCCCCGCTGTTGACCTCTACTACGGTCGAGGTTCTACCGTCGGGGGTATGAGCATGGAATCCACGGCGTGGAGTCAGATGTATCGGACGATGAGCGCGTCGTCCCAGACGACTCAATTCTCGACGGTGACGGCGAAGCGAATTCTGGGGTTCGCCCGCCCACACCGGCGCATGCTCGGGGCCTTCCTGGTGCTCAGCGTCGTACTGGCGGTACTTGCCGTGGCAACGCCGGTCCTTGCCGGCCGCGTCGTGAATGCAATCGTCGACGGTGAAGCGTTCGGGACAGTCCTGCGCCTGTCGCTGCTGATCGGACTGATTGCGATCGTCGACGCAGCGTTCGGGCTCGTCAACCGGTGGCTGTCGTCGAACATCGGGGAAGGGCTCATTCTGGATCTGCGTACGGCGGTGTTCGACCACGTGCAACGGATGCCGATCGCGTTCTTCACCCGAACGCGGACCGGCGCTCTGGTGAGCCGGCTGAACAACGATGTCATCGGGGCGCAGCGAGCATTCAGCGACACGCTGTCCGGGGTCGTCAGCAACTTGGTGACTCTGATCCTGACGCTGGTGGTCATGGTCGGCATCTCCTGGCAGGTCACGCTTCTCGCGCTGGTTCTGCTGCCGGTGTTCGTGATTCCGGCGAGACGAATGGGCCGCAGGCTGGCGCGACTGCAGCGTGAAGCAGCCGAACACAATTCCGCGATGAGCACTCAGATGACCGAAAGGTTCTCCGCGCCCGGTGCCACGCTCGTCAAGCTGTTCGGTCAGCCGGAGGTGGAGTCGAAGGAGTTCGCGGTCCGGGCATCGCGCGTTCGCGACATCGGGGTGCGCAGTGCGATGGTGCAGACGGTATTCGTCACGTCGCTGACGCTGGTGTCCGCGCTCGCGCTCGCCGTGGTGTACGGGCTCGGGGGTTTCTATGCGCTTCGCGGACAACTGGATCCCGGTTCGGTGGTGACACTGTCGCTTCTGTTGGTGAGGTTGTATTCGCCACTGACGGCGCTTGCCAGTGCTCGGGTCGAGGTGATGAGTGCACTGGTCAGTTTCGAGCGTGTCTTCGAGATTCTGGATCTGGTGCCGCTGATCGAGGACAAGCCCGATGCCGTCGATCTCGTCGACGGCCCCGTCTCGGTCGAGTTGAGCGACGTGCACTTTGCGTATCCGTCGGCGGACAAGGTCTCGCTCGCTTCGCTCGAAGAGGTCGCTGTGTTGGATTCGCGGGGCGGCGAGGAAGTTCTGCACGGCATTTCTTTCCGAGCAGAGCCAGGCCAGATGGTGGCACTCGTCGGGACGTCGGGGGCTGGAAAGTCGACCATCGCTCAGTTGATCGCACGGCTCTACGACGTCGACGGCGGAGCCGTCCGGCTCGCCGGGGTGAACGTGAAGGATCTGACGGCCCAGTCCATCCGCACGAGTGTGGGAATGGTGACCCAGGACGGACATCTGTTTCACGAAACCATCCGTGCCAACATCGTTCTCCCGCGTCCCGGCGCTACCGACGACGAGGTGTGGGACGCATTGCGGCGTGCACGATTGAGTGATCTAGTCGGTTCGCTACCCGACGGCCTCGCGACCGTCGTGGGTGAGCGCGGATACCGGTTGTCGGGCGGGGAGCGGCAGCGGTTGACGATTGCCCGGTTGCTGATCGCTCGGCCGCGCGTGGTGATCTTGGACGAGGCGACGGCGTCGCTCGACTCGACGTCCGAGGCAGCAGTGCAGGCAGCGTTGAGCGAGGCCCTCGAAGGCAAGACATCCGTGGTCATCGCCCACCGGCTCTCCACGATCAGAGCTGCCGATGTAATTCTCGTCGTCGAGGGTGGTCGCATCGCCGAGCGCGGAACGCACGAGGAGCTCCTCGCGGCGGGAGGCCGCTACGAAGAGCTCCATCGAACGCAGTTTGCGGTGACTAGCTAGTTTGCGGTGACTAGCTAGCAGGTGCAGGGACTGCGGTGGACGGGTCGTTGTCCGCGGCAGCGGCCAACATCGGTGTGAAACCGTCGATCGCGTAGTCCAGCGACAGCGGGCTCGAGTATCCGAGCGCCGACGGCAGGTCCTCGCTGAACGAGCCGACGTAGGCCGTCCGGTCCTGGGCCACCACGGGTAGCTGAGCGAACAGTGGGTTGGTGCCGAGTTCTTCGCGGCCCTTTCCGGCGATAACGAGGACGTCGGTGTCGAGCTGGGTGAGATTCTCGGGACTGATCGTTTCGGTGGTCTCGGGAATCTCGAATCCGAGGTCCTGGAAGAACAGAGGACGCAGGTCGTCCTTGCCGAGGACGAGGTAGCTGCCGTCGTCCATCACGAAGGCCAGGGTGAGCGACTTGCCGGCGAACTCTGGGTTCTCGTCCCTCGTCGCTTGGAACTTCTGCTCCAGCGCCTCGGTCTGGTCCTTGGCTTCCTGCTCTTTGCCGAGCGACTTGCCGACGACCTCGAATTCCTGCTGCCAGGTTGCCGCCGGGACATCGTCGTAGCCGCCGATATCGGCGATCGTCGGGGCCATCTCGGACAGCTGGTCGTACTGCCCCTTCTCGATGAAGGAATACGGGCCGAGGATCAGATCCGGTCCTGCCTGAGCGATCTGCTCGAGATTGAGCTCATCTGTACCGACCTCGGAAATCTCGGTGCCGCCGAGGGCTTCCTGAGCCCACGGGCGGGCGCGATAGTCGTAGCTGAGATTGCCCCGGGTCGCGACGGGCTTCACGCCGAGCGCGAGAACGAAGTCCTGCTCGTTGAATCCGATGGTGACCACACGCGATGGTTCGGTCTCGATGGTGGTGTCGCCGAAGCTGTGGGAGATGGTGACCGGGAAGTTGCCGGACTCCTCGGTCGACTCCGACGATGAACCGTTCTCGGACGAACACCCTGCGACCAGGGCGATTGCGGTCGCCGCTGCGGCGACGGTGAATAAACTGGAACGCACGCTGGCACGGGAAAGCACGGTCGAACTCCTCGCATTGGCAACTTGATGCGAGGTTAGCCTAACCGACCTTGAAGGTAATCAAACATTCAAGGTCGGTTAGGCGTTTCCGATATCGATCAGCAGTTGCTGGGTGCGGGAATCCCGTTGAAGCGGGCATCGATCCATTCGAGTGCCTGCGGCAGGCCGAGAACTGCCGCCGTGAGGTGGTCGTTGCTCGGAACCAGCAGTTCGGTCACCGGCACGCCTGCCGCGCAGTAGCGGCCGACGGTGTTGGTGATCGACGAGACCGGGATCAGAGCGTCCGTCGGGCTGTGCCATTCGAAGAACGGTGCCTTCGGCACTCCCGGGTACAGCTCGACGCTGTTCTCGTTGACGGCGGCGATCATCTCCGGGCTGTTGATCAGGTCGATCGTGTTCGCGACCTGCATCGCGCTCTTGCCTGCGCCGACGGCGATGATGTCGTTGGTGCATGCATTCTGCAGCTGAGCTGCCATTTGCTTACCCAACGGGTTGAGCTGATCGCTGATCGGGATGCGAGTGGGGTACTCCCGCTCGAGCCCTAGAGCGGCAGCGAACGCCAGCCCGAACACCGGATGCGGGGCGAAACCGAGATCACGGGCCATGCGCTCGAGGTTCATCGGCGCTCCGCCTGCGGCACTACCGACGATGTTGAGTTCCGGTGCGTAATCGTTCTGCAGTGCAGCGGCCCACGCCGTTGCCATGCCACCGCCCGAGTAGCCGGCGAGGGCGACACGACTCTGCTGGACCTGGAGCGGATCGAAACGCTGGCTTGCACGGATACTGTCGAGAACGATCTGCCCACCGAGTTTCGCGGCACCGTAGGCGCTGTTCGGTCCGAGGTGGTCGGGCATGTTGACCGTCCAGCCTCGCTGCAGAGCAACGTTCAAAGCCGGAGCTTCGCGGATGATCAGGTTGGGATCCTGTGTCCAGAGCGCCTGCGATGGTGCGCATTCGAGTCCGAGAGCATTGACGATGTGTTGGTAGGAGAGAAGCGGGCCGTTCGGTGCCTTGTTCTTCGGTGCGAACACGGTGGTGACCGCTGCGATCGGATCGCCCGCCGAGTTGGTGGAACGGAACCGCAGCTGCCAGACGTCGACGTCGAAGAAGCCACCGGGAGGCGGCATCGGCCTGCTGGAAATGATGTCGCCTGGATTTCTGGCTTCCAGATCCGGTACCGGCGCGTAGAAGGTGTCCGAAATCGGTGTCGGTTCCAATGGCGTCGCAGCTGCAGGTCCTGCTGCGATCACAGCCGAACACGCGAGTGCGACTGCCGTAAGTGTGGCCGCCCCAGCCAATTTGAATACACGCATTGCGTTGAAACCCCTCCCGAGTAAAGCTCAATGATTTCGAGCGAAACGCATTTCATCCACCCCACCGAATGCGGTACACGAAATCAGATCCATCTCATCGCGCTTCCCCGGAACGATGCCCGAAGAGTACGCAGGCAGTGATTTTAGGGCAAGTGGTCGCACGCTCGCCAGTGGACTAGGGATTGCTCTCGAGCACTACGTCTTCGGGCTGTTTGTCGTCACGAAGCCCACGCCAGCTGGGGTGCCTCAGGTGCATCGAGTCGGTCCATTCGTAGAACCTGACCTCGCCCACAAGGGTAGGTGTGACCCATACCGCATCTTTTCGGTCCGCCGTCGGGAGTCCCTCCGCAAAAGGAGAATCCGTCGTCCGAAGAGGTGACAGCATCTCGAGCAGCGTCTCCAGCGCGTGGTCGCTGAACCCTGTCCCGACGCGCCCGAGATAGCGAAGCCCGTCGGGGCCGGGAGCGCCGACCAGCAACGAGCCGAGACCACCGCCCCGCCGTCCGCGGCCGTGACGCCACCCACCGATGACCACTTCCTGCGTGCGCCAATTCTTGGTCTTCACCCAGGTGTTGGCACGTCGCCCCGGCTGGTAGATCGAGTCGACGCGCTTGGCAACCACGCCCTCCCAGCCTCGTTCGACACTGTGCGCGAGCGCCTCGGCAGCTGTTCCGGTGATGACCTCCGGCACGAGGACCGAGTCCAGACCGGTCGTCAGCAGCTCGAGGAGGCGTCGTCGATCGGAGTACTTCTTCTTCACCAACGACGTCCCGTCGAGATGAAGAAGATCGAAGGCGATGAAGCGCACGTTCTTCCCCGAGTCGCTCTGCAGGAGCTCGAAGCTGGTGACTCCGAGCGCGTCGGAACGTCCTGCAGTGTCGGTAGCACCGGCGAAGACCACCGCTTCGCCGTCGAGAATTGCTTCGTGGTCGGCCAGGTCGCGTGCCAGCGCGGAGAATGCGCCGAAACGCTGGGTCAAGTCTTTACCGGTTCGGGATTCGAGTTTCATTTCGCCGTGCGAAAAACTGGCGATGACCCGGAAACCGTCCCACTTTCCCTCGAAGGCCCATTCACCGTCGGGAAGATCGGTGATATCGCCGGGAGAGGCGAGCATCGGCGAGATGTTCTTGGGGAGTGTGTTTGCGGTTCTTCTTTCGTCCGGTGACTGTTCTTTCATAAGGTGCATCAGCCATTGATTGGCGCCGCCATTTTTCCCCCCCGTTTTGATCAGGGCGAATCGGCCTTTGGCTTTGGCGCCGTCGAGAACGACGATCACTTCGTCGTCCCGCCATTTCTCCAGTTCGTAGGTGCCCGAATCCCAGATGGTCACCTCGCCGCCGCCGTACTCGCCGCTGGGGATGCTGCCCTCGAAGGTCGCGTACTCGAGCGGATGATCCTCGGTGTGTACCGCGAGCCGATTCTGGGACGGATCGTCGGGGATGTTCTTCGGCACGGCCCAGGACACGAGAACGCCGTCGTGTTCGAGTCGGAAGTCGTAGTGCAGGCGTCGGGCGTGGTGCTCCTGGATCACGAACGTGTCGTCGTTGCCCTGGGGCTCTCGGCCGGCAGGAATGGGCTCGGGGGTCTTCTTCGCGCTGCGCTTGTTGCGATAAGGGGTGAGCTTGTCTGGCTCGGAGGTCTCGAGCGGTGGGTCCAACTCGCCCAGGAGGTCGCCGTCGCGTTCGTAACGTTCGAGGACCTCCTCGTAGCTGAGCTGTCGGAGTCCCGGTGACTCGAGTTCGTCCCACGATCTCGGCGCGGCGACGGTCGGATGCGGTCGGCCGCGCATCGAGTAGGGCGCCACCGTCGTCTTCTTGCCGTTGTTCTGCGACCAGTCGACGAAGACGCGGCCGGTGCGTTTGGCTTTGGCCATCGTCGCGGTGATGCGATCCGGCGATCGCTCCTCCAGAAGGGTCGCGACGCGTTTGGCGACGGTCGATGCCCCCGAGGGCGTCAATGGTTTCTCGAGGGGGACGTAGAGGTGAATGCCTTTGCTCCCGCTCGTGACCGGGAACGCGGTGAAACCGATTTCGCCGATCATGTCCCTGATCTCGCAGGCGACCTCGGCACAGCGATCGAGGTCGACGTCGTCGCCGGGATCGAGATCGAACACCATCCTCGTCGCAGGCCCCGGCTCCTCGCCCTCGAACCGCCACTGTGGGACGTGTGCCTCGATTGCCGCCTGCTGACCGAGCCACGCCAGATCGGGGACGGTTGCGAACAATGGATACGTCACCACGCGATCGGAATGCTTCATGTCGCGGCGGTCGAGCCATTCCGGCGCCGAGGTAGCCAGATTCTTCTCGAAGAACGACGACTGATCCACCCCGTTCGGCCACCGTTTACGCGTCACCGCGCGACCCACCAGATGCGGAAGCATCGCGGGCGCGATGGTGGTGTAGTACTCGATGACCTGGCTCTTCGTCGTACCGGTCTCGGGGAAGAGGACCTTCCCCAAGTTGGTGACGGAGACCTTCCGACCGCCGATGTCGAGCGTCGCCATGAGGGCCACAGTAGTTTGGTCGCCGCGCACGTGGGTCATGCTTGAGGGCATGGCGACGATCTCAGTGTCCGTACAGATGCCCGAGGACCCGCAGGGCGCATGGGACAAGGCGTCGGCGCTCGACCGATTCGACGAATGGATGACCATTCACGGTGGGTGGTGCAGCCCGCCGCCGAAGGTGCTGACCAAGGGCACCGAAGTCGAATCTTTGGTGAAGGTCAAGGGCTTCAAGAACACCATCTCGTGGACGTTCACCGAGTTCAAGGAACCCGAGCTCATCGAGATGTCCGGGCGTGGGAAGGGCGGCATCAAGATCTCGCTGACCATCCACGTGAAGGAGCGCAAGGGCGGCGGTTCCGAGCTGACTCTCGACGCCTACTTCGGTGGCGGCGTGCTCTTCGGGCCGGTCGGCAAGGTTGTGGCAAAGGCACTCGACGCCGACGTCAGGCAGTCGGTGGCGAATTTGGCGGCGCTGAAGGGGTAGGCAGCTCCGCTGCCATGTGCGTGCGAATACACGGCGGGTTCAATCGGTGGTCGCAACGAGCGCCGTGTTGTAGTCCTGCACGAATTCGGTGAAGGCCTTGGTGGGAGTCTTCCATGTCAGGGTCTTGCGTGGGCGGGTGTTGAGCAGCTCGG
>NZ_JAHFVG010000025.1 GCF_023264675.1 Rhodococcus sp. (in: high G+C Gram-positive bacteria) | reverse complement strand
ACCCACGCCCACGGCACCGAAGGCGTCCACTTCTTCACCCGCGGCAAAGCCGTCACCAGCCGCTGGCTCGACCCCTCCCACGGCGGCATCAACCTCGGATTCCCCGAAAACAACTAGAACCCCCACCCACGCAAACGCACGAGCGTTTGCCCAACACCACCACCCCACGCCGCACCCCCACACAAACGCACGAGCGTTTGCCCAACACCACCACCCCACGCCGCACCCCCACACAAACGCACGAGCGTTCGCGTGGGGGTGTCCGCCACCAGCCACCCTCGTCGCACCCCGCTACGAACGTCCAGATCTCGACGCTCCGGCCAATAGTGTGCCAATAGTGTTCAGTGGGGTGCGTCACTTGTACCTACAAAGGAGTAGTGCATGGTTGCCAACATTTCGTTTCCACGGTTCTTGAAGCTGGGACCAGGTGCCGTCGAGGAACTCGGTTCGGTCCTCGACGATCTGAACATCGAACGCCCACTGCTCGTCACCGACGCTTTCATGGTCGGGAACGGTTCAGCCGAGCGGCTCACCAAGATCATCGAGGCAGCAGGTAAGGCGCCAGCCGTGTTCTCGAAGACGGTGCCCGATCCGACGACGGATTCACTGCAGGCCGGACTCGACGCAGTCGAGGCACACCGTGCCGATGCGATCATCGGTTTCGGCGGCGGCAGTCCGATGGATACAGCGAAAGCTCTGGCGGTACTGTCCGAACAGGGCGGGGTGATGCGCGACTTCAAGGCGCCGCGCGCCTATGCCGGTCCGGCGCTGCCGATCATCGCCGTTCCCACGACCGCCGGAAGCGGCTCCGAGGCAACTCAATTCACGATCATCACCGATGTTGCGTCGGATGAGAAGATGCTGTGCCCTGGCTTGTCGTTCCTGCCCGTTGCCTCCATCGTCGACTCCGAACTCACGACGTCGATGCCTGCTCGATTGACCGCCGATACCGGAGTCGACGCGCTGACTCACGCCATCGAGGCGTACGTCAGCAAGAAAGCAAACCCGATCTCCGACGGCCTTGCATTGTCCGCGATGAAGACGATCGGCAAGTATCTGTTGCGGGCATATCGCGACGGTTCGGATCGGGACGCACGCGAGGCAATGATGCACGCGTCCACCCAGGCGGGGATGGCGTTCTCGAACGCAAGCGTCTGCCTTGTCCATGGCATGAGCCGACCGATCGGAGCCCATTTCCATGTGGCGCACGGGCTTTCGAACGCAATGCTGTTGCCCGCCGTCACCGCGTTTTCCATTCCGGGGGCACAGGACCGGTATGCGGACTGCGCGCGTCAGTTGGGTACGGCCGAGCGGACCGACTCCGACGATGTCGCATCGGCGAAGTTGGTGGAGTTCATCGACACCCTGTGTTCGGATGTCGAGGTGCCGACACCGAGCAGTTACGGAATCGACGCGGCTCGTTGGGAGTCGTTGATTCCGCTGATGGCCGAACAAGCACTGGCATCGGGATCACCGGCGAACAATCCGGTGGTACCGACTGCCGATGACATCGCCGCTCTGTACCGCGAGGTCTTCTGACGGCGGTACATCGATTCGACCGGCCCCGCACCTTGCCAGGTGTGGGGCCGATTCGCGTGCGCGGCGATGTTCGGTGACGGTCGCCACACAGGCCTTGACCTCGAGCGCACTCGAGGTTCCAAGATCGAATGGTCAGCAGAACACGATTTCTTCAGGAGACCGATCATGCCTTCCAACCCGTACGTGCTGCCCGAGCTTGCCTATGACTACGCAGCACTCGAGCCGTACATCAGTGGCGAAATTATGGAGCTTCACCACTCGAAGCATCATGCCGCCTACGTCGCCGGCGCGAACACCGCCGTCGACCAACTTGTCGATGCCCGAGAAGCGGGTGACCACGCGCGAATCTTCCTGCACGAGAAGAACCTTGCATTTCACCTCGGTGGACACCTCAATCACACTCAGTTCTGGACCAACATTTCGCCGGACGGCGGTGGCACACCCGAAGGTGAACTGGCTGCCGCGATCGACGATCAGTTCGGCTCGTTCGAGCGCTTCCGCTCGCAATTCACCGCAGCCGCCAACGGTCTCCAAGGTTCCGGCTGGGCAATACTAGGTTGGGACGAACTAGGCAAGCGCCTGCTGACGTTCCAGCTCTTCGATCAGCAGGCGAACGTTCCCCTCGGCATCACACCTCTGCTCATGCTCGACATGTGGGAGCACGCCTTCTATCTGCAGTACAAGAATGTGAAGGCCGACTACGTCACGGCGTTCTGGAACATCGTCGATTGGGCGGATGTCGCGTCCAGGGGGCCGTGGGCTCGCGGCTGACTCTCCGGACCGCCTAGCTGATCTTCCGGCGGTAGATGACCAGCGCCGCGCCGTACGCGAGAGCGACGACGGCGGACAAGAACCCGATGGCAATCCAGATGTCGTTACCCACGGGCTCCTCCGCGAACAGCGCTCGAATCGTGTTCGCCACCGAGGTCACCGGCTGGTTTTCCGCGAACCAGGCAACAGGTCCCGGCATCGATGTCGTCGGCACGAAGGCCGAACTCACGAACGGCAGGAAGATCAGCGGATAGCTGAAGGCGCTCGCACCGTCCACTGTCTTCGCTGTCAGCCCCGCGATCACGGCAACCCACGTGAGCGCGAGAATGAACAGTGTCAGGATTCCCGTCACGGCCAGCCACGCACCGATCGATGCTCCGGTCCGAAATCCCATCGCCAGAGCGACTCCGGTGACGATCGCGACCGAGACGAGGTTCGCAACCAACGAGGTGAAAACGTGGGCCCAGAGGACACTGGAGCGCGCAATGGGCATCGACTGGAACCGTTCGAAAATGCCACCCTGCATGTCGAGAAAGAGTCGGTAGGCGGTGTAGGCAATACCCGATGCGATACAGATCAACAAGATTCCGGGAAGCATGTAGTCGATGTACGGCTGGTCCGACCCGGTATCGATGGCTCCGCCGAGGACATAGACGAACAGCAACATCAGGGCGATCGGGGTGATCGCGGTAGTGATGATCGTGTCGGGGCTGCGGAGGATGTGACGGAGAGATCGAGCAGTCAAAGTGCCTGTGTCGCCGACGATATAGGTTGTCATCGGAGCTCCTCTCCTGCGGACACATTGCCACTCCCCAGGCCTGACCCGTCGTCGGCCACGCCTGCATCCCCGACGAGCGCGAGGTATACGTCTTCGAGCGAGGGTTGCTTCTCGACGTACTCGACCACCGCGGCCGGGAATTCCGTTCGCAGTTCGGCGAGGGTACCGTTGCGAATGATTCTGCCCTGGTGCAGAATCGCGATGCGATCGGCGAGGTGTTCGGCCTCGTCGAGATACTGAGTGGTCAACAGAACCGTCGTGCCCTGCGCGGCGAGCTCCTTGACCGTCGCCCACACCTCGATGCGCCCCTGGGGGTCCAAGCCGGTTGTCGGTTCGTCGAGAAACACGATGGGTGGATTGCCGATCAAACTCATCGCGATATCGAGACGACGACGCATGCCGCCGGAATATGTTCCGGCCCTGCGTTTTCCCGCATCGACCAGCGCGAAGCGTTCGAGCATGTCATCGGCGATCGCTTCAGGATCGTCCAGATGCCGCAGCTTGGCGACGAGAACGAGGTTTTCGCGGCCACTGAGCACCTCGTCGACCGCAGCGAACTGCCCGGTCAAGCTGATCGATCTTCGTACTTCGTTCGCCGCCGCGGCTACATCGAAGCCGTGGACCGTCGCGGTGCCGGAGTCGGCTCGCAGCAGTGTTGCCAGGATCCGCACCAGGGTGGTCTTGCCTGCCCCGTTCGAGCCGAGCAGTGCCATCACGGTTCCTGTCGGCACCTCGAGGTCGACGCCGCGTAATACCGGCAGATCCTTGAAACATTTCGTGATCCCCACGATCCGAATCGCGGCCTGCTCGCTCGCGTCGACGCTCACGAGTCCGTCTCCGTGTTTCGGACTCGGGTGGCGGCATCGACGGCATCGCGCAGGCGCTCGCGCTCCTTGTCGATCCATTCCTTGCCGGCGTAGGCACGAACGAAGGCTTCGGCGAACTCCACCGGATCGTCGCCGACCACGTCACGCACCGGCGTACCGTCTGCCACTGCGCTCTCCCACAGGTCGGCATGATCTCCCATCATCGTGATGAGCAGGTCCCCGTCCGAGATCGCGCCGTAGTACAGGAAGTATCGGCTGCACGCCTTCGCTGCGCTGCGGTGCGGCTCGGCAAGTGCCTCGATGCGACCGACGTGCATCTTGTACTGCTTCTTCTGCTCGATCGAGCCGGTGATTGCCTCGATCCATTTGGCGGGCATGATCATTGTTCTCCCTTGTTCGGCGGTGTGACGGCGGCTTCCCGGAGGCTGTCGATTTTTTCTTCGAGAAAGTTCCACGTCTTCCAGAACTCGGACAGTTGATCGCGGCCTTTCCCATTGAGCGAATACACTTTTCGCGGAGGCCCCTTCTCGGAGGCAACCTTCTTCACATCCGCGAGGCCGCGTTGTTCGATCCGGACCAACAGTGCGTACACCGTGCCCTCGGCGATCTCTGAAAATCCCTGTTCTCGGAGTTCGGCGGTGATCTCGTATCCATATGCAGGCCGTGTGGACAGAACTGCGAGCACGATGCCTTCGAGTGTTCCCTTGAGCATTTCCGTCATCTGGTTGCCCATCGAACCGTCCCCTATCTACCCAGCGACACTGACTACCGATAGAAAGTAACACTAGGTACCAGTACTTAGCAATAGCGAATACTGCCGTTGGGCAGCGCGCAACGATCGTTCATCGAACGTCTGCGCCTACGGTGAAGTGATGAGCATTCCCCCGAACACGGTCACCATCATCGGAGCAGGCATCGCGGGAGCGGCATGTGCCGTCGCACTCCGCGGGGGCGGCATTCCGTTCCGATTGGTCGACCGTGGCCGCGCCGTAGGCGGCCGGATGGCATCACCCGAACTACACGGACGCCGGGTGGATATCGGCGCCGGATATTTCACCGTCCGCGACCACGAGTTCACCGAAGTCGTTGCCCGCTGGGAATCCGCCGGTCTGGCAACACCGTGGACCGACACCTTCGGCGTCGTGAAGCCCGACGCCGAGCCCACCAGCAGCACCGGGCCCGTCAGGTGGTCGACCCCCGCCGGTCTCCGCTCCCTCGTTCGAGACCTACTGACCGGCATCTCGTCGACGACCGACGAGGTCACCGAGATCCCGACAGGGGATGTTCTCCTTGCCATGCCGGATCCGCAAGCGCAGCGGCTGGCTCCGATCGCCGACGCCGTGTCGTACGACCCCGTCGTCACCCTCGTGTTCGGGTTCGACACATTGCCGTTGCCCTTCGAGCACGCCGCTTTCGTCAACGATCATCGTGTCGTCGAATTCGTCGCCGACGACGGTTCGAGGCGGGGTGACCACGCGCCGGTCCTGGTAGTCCACACCACAGCGGAGTTCGCACGGGAGCACCTGGAGCAGCCGGCAGGCGCGATCTCTCCGGTCACACGCGCGATCGGTGAACTGCTGGGTCTTCCCACCCCGCAGTGGTCGCATGCACATCGCTGGACGTTCGCCAAACCCGCAGGGAGTCATGGGGAAACCTACCGGCTGATCGATACCGATACCGGCACACTGGGTTTCGCGGGCGATCAGTGGTGTCCTACCGGCTCACCGCGAATCGAAAGCGCGTGGCGCTCGGGCACCGATCTCGGACGTGCTTACATACGATCCAAGCAGTGACCGATCAGCCGACGGCAGTGCGCATGTCAGCCGACGGCTGTGCGCTCGGGAACGACCGCAGCCTCTTCCTGATCGTCTTCGTTCGTGGTGAACAGAAACGCGATCGGTACGGCAAGTGCGAGAAGACCGATGACGAAAACCGGGAACAGCAGGTTGAATACCTCGATTCCGGCAGGTACCGGGGCTCCTGGATCCACGTCCACGCTCACAGCGGCCATCCCGGTGTAGTGCATACCGACGACGGCGACACCCATGACGAGACCTGCGGCGAGGAGAAGCAGCGGCTTCTGGAGCACGAGAGTGAACCACAGTGACAGCGTGCCTGCCACCACCGCGATGGCAACCGATACCGCAACCAGCGCCGGGTCGTACGTCACCGAACCCTGTATTCGAATGGCGTTCATGCCGGTGTAGTGCATGACGTTCACCGCGATACCCATCACGACGCCACCGAGCAGCAACGTCCAGATGTTGACGCGGCGTCCGATGGTCAGCAAGCCGACCAACGTGGCTCCGATCGCCAGCAGAGCCGAGACAACCGTCCACAGAATGTTGTACCTCGTGACGCTGCCGTCGACCGAAAACCCCAACATTGCAATGAAGTGCATCAGCCAGATTCCGATTCCGCCGATGCACACGGCGGCCATGACGAGCCAACCGATTCGGCCCCTCGACGTCGGAGCGATGGCCGACTGCCTCGTACACGCGAGCCCGACGACACATCCGACGACGGACACGATGTAGGCGAGAAACAGCAGCCAGATCCCCATCGAAAAATGCTGCATCGAGTGCGAATGATCCATGTGAACTCCTAAGAGGCCGAACGCACTCGGTCGAGCGCGTACTCGGTGAGAGCAATCAATGCGTGGCGTACGGAGTCCGCGCGGCGGGCGTCCACCGTCAGAATCGGAACGGACAACGGAATCGCCAATGCCTCACGGATGTCTTCGATGTCGAACCGCGGAGCACCGTCGAATTCGTTGACAGCGACGATGAACGGTAGGCCGCGAGCCTCGAAGTAGTCGATGGCGGCGAAGCAATCGTCGAGACGTCTGGTGTCGATGATGACGATCGACCCGATCGCACCACGTACCAGGTCGTCCCACATGAACCAGAACCGCCGCTGGCCTGGCGTACCGAACAGATACAGAATCAGGTCGTCCGACAGCGTGATTCGACCGAAGTCCATCGCCACCGTCGTGGTCGACTTGGTTCCGGCCACGTCCAGTTCGTCGATACCTTCGGATTCGTCGGTGATCATCGCCTCCGTGCGCAACGGCACGATCTCCGACACCGCACCGACGAGAGTGGTCTTGCCGACGCCGAATCCGCCTGCGACGACGATCTTCGTCGAAGCGGCTCCCCTGCCTCGGTGGTCAGAGTGCGCGTAGTCCACGAAGTGTCCTTCCGATAAGTTCGCGGCGTTCATCCGCAGTCGCGTCGTCGTCGAGAGTCTCCGACACACGCAAGATTCCAGAGGTGACAAGGTCTCCGACGAGCACCCGCGCGACGCCGAGTGGCAGCTTCAGTTTCGCTGAAATCTCGGCTACCGACGGTCCGTCGCCGCACAGCGCGATGATTTTCGCGCGTGGGTCGGTTGCGGGCCAGGAACTGGCAGCAACCATCGACACCGTGTGCACGGGAGCTTCCAGAGGTAGGTATACCTCGGACTTCGTGCGCCCCGCTGTCAGTGTGTACGGGCGAACCAGACTCGGCACCGGTGCATCGTCGTCGAATTCGTCGACGGTTCGGCTTCCCGGCGTCGCTGCATCCGGGCCCGCGGGCTCCGACTGCTTCAGCGTCACCGCAGGTTCTGTCGTGTCGATCGAAGTCGGAGCGTCATCGGCAGAGTCCACCTCCGGTCGGGGCTCCGAGGTCGACTTATCCTCGGTCACGACGTCCGGAGCCTCCGCCTCCGACTCTTCACTCTTGTCAGGTGATGCCACAGATCGTCACCGCTCTCGGATCCGAGCTGCCGGCTGCACCATGCTGCCCACACGTTCGACGAGCACTGCCATCTCGTAGCCAACCTGCCCGATGTCGCAGGAGGCAGCTGTCAGGGACGCGAGGTGCGATCCGTCCCCGACGCTCATGAGGAGGAGATATCCGTTCTCCATTTCCACGATGGACTGGAGAACAGGCCCGCCGTCGAACAGTCGAGCAGCGCCCGCCGACAAGCTGGCCAGACCCGACGTGACTGCTGCCAGCTGTTCGGCGCGCTCGCGTGGAAGCTGCTCACTCGCGGCCATCAGCAAGCCGTCCGCCGAAACCAGGACTGCGTGAGCCACGCCGACGATGTCCCGTGCGAAGTTCGATACCAGCCAGTCGAGCGACCGGTCAGGGGTCGGCGCGATCGGGTGTGTCATTCGTCTGTTTCCGTTCTGTGTCGGCCATTGACATCCTCGGCACGGCCTGTTCGGACACCGGTGAAATGTGTGGTCAATTTGTCTCGGACGACCTCCGGTGAACGGTGGTTACCCGAGGTCTGGACGTCGTCGCTGCGAGGGGTGCCATTGGTGTTGTCGACTGCTCCAGGCACGAGGCGAGCGCCTGGCCGACGCACCGGAAGCCCTGATTCGGTTCGGGTCCGTACCGATGTCTCGGTGGCCACCTCTGCCGCGGCCCAACCGGCGTCCGCGGGCGACGACCATGAATGCGAGCGCCCTTGGCCGGTCGCTGGATCCACCAACCATTCCGACACCATCCGCTGATAGATCGGCATGGCGAGCGGCGGCGGGGCCAGTGGGTCCGGGGGAACTATCGGGGGCGGCGCAGCCGCCTCGGAGCGATGCGCCGAACCTTGCGATGCTTGGGCAGCAGGTCGCGCTCCGAAGAACGACGATGTATCCGAAGGAGCACCCTTGGACTTCCGGGCCGGAAGATCCGGTACTGCTGCGACAGGCGACGGCTGGTCGGGGCGCCCGCTCGAGAGAGCGATGTGCTCGTCGACTCCACTCGCGCCTGGACGCCTCCGCGGAAGTCGCGACGATGTCGAATCGATGTCCGCCGCCGTATGACCGTTGGTTGCAATCAGCGTGACGGGAGCTGTTCTCTCGGCGGGCGATTCGGTCCATGTGGACGAATGGGGAGTTTTCGATTCGTCCTTCGGTCCGATCGACGTCGACGCTGCGGCCGACTTCGGAATCTCCGAGTCGGCCGAACCAAGATCACGCTTGGCGCCGTTCGAAGAAGTCGAGGCCGGCTTGGCGCCTGCCTCGACGGCGTCGCGGCGGTGTGGGCGCATCTGCTCGACAGTAGGAAACGACGTCACCACCAGCTCGACGGGAATATGCACACTGACCGTGACGCCCGAGGACGATCCTTGGACCTGAGTTGCCCGCAAGCGGACTGTCACTCCGTGACGCGCAGCGAGTCGCCCGACCACGAAGAGCCCCATCCGGCGTGCGGTTTCGGGAGTCACTTCTCCGCCTGTAGCCAATCGCTGGTTGGCCTCTTCGATGTCCGGCAACGGCATACCGAGACCGCGATCGGCGACCTCGAGCAGGATTCCACCTTCGATGGCTCGACCTGCGGTCACCGCTACCGCGCTGTCCGGAGGTGAATAACGCAGTGCGTTGTCGATCAATTCGGCGACGAGGTGGACGACGTCGGGTGCAGCAGCGGCAGTCAACGCGGCGTCCGGCACATCGAGCATCAGTACCCGTCGGTAGTCCTCGACTTCCGATATGGCGGCACTCATCACGGCATCGAGGGCCACGGGCTGATCGTTCTGGCCGCGCCGCGTCGGTGTATCGGCGAGAACCATCAAGTTGGCACCGTTGCGTCGCATTCTCGTCGCCAGATGGTCGAGGCGAAACAGGCTGTCCAAACGTCGAGGTTCGTCCTCGTCACGTTCGAGTTCCTCGATCAAGGCGAGTTGCTGATCGACCAACGACCGGCTTCGGCGCGAGAGGGTTTCGAACATGCTCCCGATCTGAACTCGCAACCGGGCCTGTTCACCGGCGAGCTGGAGCGCCTCCTCGTGGATGGCGTCCACGGCTCTCGCCAGCTGTCCGATCTCCTCCCGAGTATGAACCGGCACGGGAGTGATCACCGGGGTGATGCCACCGGCTCGAATTTCCTCGATCTCGGCGGGCAGATCGCGACGCGCAACGCTCAACGCACCAAGGCGGAGTCGTCGGATCGGCGTTACCAGCGAACGCGCCACGACAAGGGCGAGCACGAGAGCGATCAACACCGAACCGAGCACGAGTGCCGAGTCACGGAGTGCGACCGATCTTTTCTCGGCCGTCGCCGACGACAGCAAACCTCCGAACGACTTCTGCAGATCGAATGCCATCGCGGCGTAGGTCTGCGCCGACTGTTCGGCGGCTAGGAAATGGTTGGTGGGTGCACCGGTCGCCGCGGACGAATACATGCTCAACCGTTGGTCGAGCAACTCGCGCAACCGAACAACCGAAGCGTTGTCCGCACCAAGCGCATCGGACAACGCATCTATGTCCGACAGTTCACGGCCAGCCGCTCGGTTCGCTTGCGCCAGCACTGCAGGGTCCGTCACCGACACGAGCAACTGCTGTGTCTGTGCCGCTCGGTTTCCGGACAGCAACGTGCTGAGTTCGGAGAGGTTCGCCTCGATCTCGGAGTCGCCGACTGCGACTGCCGAGGACAACACGCGCCCGATCGCACCGGTGACCGAGGCTGCCGCTTCGGCTCGCGCGAGAGGTGGGACGGGTCCAGCCGCGAGGCGCTCGTGAAACGCCACGGCGATGCTGATCGCATTCTCGACATCGGCAGATCGAGCGGATCCGGGTTCACTTGTCGTATCGGCGGCGGCACGCACGGCGCCGACCGTATCGTCGAACACCGTACTATCGCTCGGGACTCCGGCGATCGACTCCGATCCAACGATGCCGTCCAGACGGACCAGCGGATCTACCATCCGCATGTTTTCCGACGCCGAAGACAGCTCGGCTGCGTCCGCGAGTTCCCGCTGAACCTGGAGAGCGCCGAACACCATTGCCAGCACCAGGGGAAGCGCAACGACAGCCGCGACCTTGCTTCGGAGGGGCCACGACGAAAGCTTCCACCTCGGATCGACCGAGCGCGCGGGCCTCGATGCTGTTTCGATTTCGACCACTGTCACTGACTCACTTCGACCGTGCCCAGGCGGGCGGGACAGGTTGGGTGGGCTGACCGCTCCCGACGAGAATGGCTCCACACCGTTTGTGAGCTGTAACAAACCGTGGGGACTTCTTCTGTCGGCTGAACATATACCAATCGACGGTTTTTAGGAAGATTCGAAACTCGACGAATGTTCGAAGCGTGGTACCGGCCGGCTCGCCACCTTCGTCAGTCCAACGCCGCCCGAGCCGCTGTGACGATGACGTCCGACAATCTCGCAAGCGCCGCTGTCCTGACCTTCCACTGTTGCCAATACAGCGTGACGTCGAGCCCCGTCGTCGGGGCGATGTCGACAAGCCGGCCTTCGGCTTCCCACTGCGCACTCTGCTGCCGAGGCAACACCGCCCACCCGAGGCCGAGCCGGACGGCCTCGGCGAAATCGGCGGATGACGGAACGTGATGTCGCCGACCGGGCTGCCGAGGTCCGCCCCACTGCGCAAGGTACCGATCCTGGAGATCGTCGGACCTGTCGAACACGACCATCGGCGCCCTGGCAAGTGCCCCGCCCGACGGCCCGTCCGACAGCCATCGGTTTCGGAAGTCCGGCGAGCACATGGGGCGATATCTCATGATTCCCAATCGGGTCACCGAGCATCCCTGCACGGCGTCAGGGGACGCCGTCACCGCAGCCATGACGACCCCTTGTCGCAGCAGCTCCGCCGATCGACCTTGGTCCTCACGGCGAATGTCGAAGTCCATTGCTTCAGACAGCCGCGCCAGTGCGGGCAGGACCCACGTGTTCAACGAGTCACCGTTGACGGCGATCGGTACCGTGACCACACCGTCGCCACCCCCGTACGTCGTCGCCTCCGCGACCAGCGTTCGTATCTGCTGCGCGAGCCGCAGGTACGGCACACCGGCCTCGGTGACGCGGACCGGTTTGGACCGCTGGAGCAGCACGGCGCCGATCGCCGTCTCGAACGCCTTCACGCGTTGACTGATGGCAGATGGAGTGACGTTCAGCCGCAGTGCAGCAGCATCGAAGGAGCCCTCGTCCACAACGGCCGCCAGCGCTTCGAGCTGCGGAAGATCGATTCCTTGCATTAGCAATACTAACGTGGCTTCAGAAACATTCGCTGTACTGAATCACTTCGGGCTCGTAACTTCGATTCATGCACTCTCTGCTTGCACCGTCACTTGCCGGCTTCGCCTTCGGTCTGTCGCTGATCGTCGCGATCGGCGCTCAGAACGCATTCGTACTGAGACAGGGCATTGCGGGACGACACGTCCTGACGGTGGTGAGCGTGTGCGCAGTCTCCGATCTCGTCCTGATCACCGCGGGCGTGGCCGGGGCAGGCCTGATCGTCGACGCCGCGCCTGGAGTTCTCCAGTTTGCCTATTGGGGCGGTGCGCTGTTCCTGGTCTCCTACGGAATCCTGTCGGCCAGGCGGGCGGTACGACCGAAGGCGATGACGCTGGGCGACGACGTCGATCCGACGCATCTTGGTGCCGCGGTGGTCACCGCCCTTGCGCTGACCTGGCTCAATCCGCATGTCTACCTCGATACCGTGGTCCTGCTCGGCTCTGTTGCCGCAACCTACGACACTGCCCGAGTGTGGTTCGGCGTCGGTGCGGCAGCAGCCAGTGTGGTCTGGTTCGCCGCACTGGGCTACGGAGCCCGGCTATTGCGTCCGGCGTTCTCCAGGCCGTCGGCGTGGCGCGTTCTCGACGGCGCGATTGCGATGTTCATGCTCGCCCTCGGAATCGGGTTGGCCGTAAAGGCCACAACTAGTTAGTGCACTAATCATTCGTGTACTCTTCAAATATGCCGGAAACCGATCCATTGGCGCTCGACCGTCAAGTGTGTTTCGCACTTGCCGTCACCAATCGAGCAGTACTCGCCGTATACCGGCCACTACTCGAACCGATGGGTCTGACCCATCCGCAGTATCTGGTGATGTTGGCGCTCTGGGAACATTCGCCGATGTCGGTCAAATCCATCGCAGGCTCGCTTCAACTCGACTCCCCCACTCTGTCGCCCCTACTGAAGCGTCTCGAATCGAACGGGCTGATCGTCCGCAGCAGAAGCCGAACGGACGAACGGCAGCTCGACGTCGCGCTGACCGACGCCGGAACCGCTCTACGCGCAGAGGCCGAGAAAATTCCTCCTGCAGTCGTGTCGAAATTGGGCGTCCAGATGTCCGAACTCGAAGAGCTCCACACCGTGCTCGGCCGGATCAACCGAGCTGCCATCGACGCCGGAGCACTGAAATGACCGAAACCGAACGAACCAGCCCCAACCCGAAGCAGTGGCTCGGCTACGTTGCGGGGCGCAGACTGCCCATGTCCATGCAGGACTGGGTGCGCAACGACCTCGTCGGAAAAGGCGCTGTACCGAGACATCTGGTGCGTTCCATGATTCCGTTTCTGCCGATCTTCATCGCTTTCCTCACACTGTTTCCCGGGGCACTGTGGCTGCGAGGGGCGATGGTTCTGCTGAGCGTGCTGTTGGCAATGTTCTACACCGCCGCATTCATGGAACTCAATCGAGCCCGGCGACTCGAATTGCATGGGCTACCAGCCAATCTGCAAAGCGACCGAAAGCGTGCAGCCGTCGAGGACGAGCGCGAGCGCTACGAACGACTCCATCTCCGGCGCCGATAGTCACAGGCACCGCCAGTCAAGAGCACCGCCAGTCAAAAGCACCGCCGGTCACGGCCGTGGAGCATGTCCGGCGAACTCAGTCACCCACCATGATTCTCTCACTGACGGAAACCACTGCGCGAGACAGACTTTTCGACGCGTGCTTGCTGAGGGGTCCCTCGTCCATCCGTAACGCGTGAATGGTCATCAGCAGTTCGATGAGGGTTCGCGTGGACAACGCGTGGGAGGCATGCTTGATCGCGGCGGCGCGTTTGGTAGTGCGCTCGGGACCGGGCGGAAGATAATCGAAGGCCCGTTGAACGTGAAGTGCTTCGAACTCGCGGCGAAGGAACGACGCCTCGGTCGTTGCTCCTGGAAGATGGTAATGCAGCAACCGGGCCTCGTCGGGATACTCCTCGACCCAATTCCACACGGCGACAATGACCGCCTCGAGCGATGGATCGGCCTCGGAACCTTCTTGCGCCCGTACGTCGGCCACGACGGCGTTGATCATGTCGAGTACGCGTCGCATCGCCAACTCGAACAATTCGTCCTTGCCTGCGAAGTGGTAGTACACGGCAGAAGGAACCACGTTGGCCTCGAGGGCAACGTCCTGAACGCTGGCGTCCGAGAAGCTTTTCGCCGCAAACACTCGAATCGCAGCATCGACGATTTCGTGTCGTCGAGACGGGCGATGAGGCGACTTGCTCTCGACTCGCTCCGTCTCCCCCTCGCCGCCCTCGTTCTGACCCCGAACTCCCACGGCAGCCCTCCTTCTCGTCTCGCGAAGCACTAGTCTTGCATGACCGAAGTACAAGGAGAGTTGATGTCGACAACAGTGAAACGTCCAGCGCATCGTCCGTCGCGTCGCGGTGTCATCGTCGAGACCGCATTCGAGTTGTTCTCGGCCCAGCCAGTGGATTCGGTCACCGTCGCCGATATCGCTGCGGCGGCGGACATGACGTCGGCGGCGATCTACTACCACTACCCCTCGCGTGAAGAAATTCTCCTCGAAGGGTTACGCGAGTTCGCCTCGACCTATGTCGCCGAGATCGAGCGGATCGCAACGGAGATCGTCACACCGGCACGCCGTATGGGTGCGCTCGTCGTCCCGTTCCTGAAGTGGCTCGAGGACAACAAGATCCACGCTTCGGTCTATTTCGTTCAATCTCGCGGCTCCAGCCAACAGGTCGAAGCCATACGACGCCGAAACGCCCTCGTGTTGATACCGATTCTGAGCGCGGCAGCAAAGAAGTCACGCGGTCGCTTGGCCGCGGCCGAAGCTGGGGTGATCGCGGTTGCGACCATCGCCGAACTGGAGACCTTCGCCTCCTCGTATCTCTCCGAGGATCCGTCGTTTTCCACTCTCGGCCGCAAGAGATTCGTCGAGGCAGGCGTCGAACTGGCCGACCGAATCGCCGGGACGGTGTCGGCGTGAGCAACATTCGTCACGGACGAAGATGCCTCACCACGGCGCGTGGTGAGGCATCTTCGTCGAGAGTGGGCGCAGAGGGGTTCGAACCCCCGACCGCTGGTGTGTAAAACCAGAGCTCTACCGCTGAGCTATACGCCCGAGTTCCGGTGAGTACACCCCACCGGAACGCTTGAAGAAATTTATCGTGTCGAAGCCCGATCTCCAATTCCGCAGGTCAGGCGCCGCCGATCACACGCTGGCGAGCGCCGTTTCCCACGCTGACTGATCGCGTGCCTCACCCGGTTCGTTCATTTCGGCGAACCGAACAACGCCGGTCTTGTCGATGACGAACGTGCCGCGGTTGGCGAAGCCTGCCTTGTCGTTGAACACACCGTAGGCCTGCGCGACGGCTCCATGCGGCCAGAAGTCGGAGAGCAACGGGAACGTGTATCCCTGCTCGGCGGCCCAAATCTTATGGGTCGGAGGGGGACCGACAGAGATGGCGAGGACTGCGGTGTCGTCGTTCTCGAACTTGGGCAGTTCGTCACGCACCTTGCAGAGCTCACCCTGACACGTACCGGTGAACGCGAGCGGGTAGAACACCAGCAAGACGTTCTTGTCGCCGCGGTACGACGACAAGGCCACTTCCTGGTTGTTCTGGTCCTTCAGCGTGAAGTCGGGCGCAAGAGCGCCCACCTCGAGTGGCATCGAAATCAATCTTCCTGTTCCAGGTGTCTCTACCGCTTCGTGGCCTGCGTCTTGGGCTGAACCAGACGACTTCCGATCCAGTCACCGAGGTTGGCCGCAGAAGTCTGCGTCAACCCTGCTGTCGGTGCCGACTCGGCGATCTCACTGGGTTCGACGTGACCTGAAAGACCGGTCTTGGGGCTGAGGACCCAGACGAAACCACCGTCCGAAAGAGGACCGATGGCATCCATGAGAGCGTCGACCAGGTCGCCGTCCCCGTCGCGCCACCAGAGCAGCACAACGTCGATGACCTCGTCGGAGTCCTCGTCGAGGGTTTCACCACCGATGGTGTCCTCTACATCCGCACGCAGATCGTCATCTGTGTCCTCGTCCCAGCCCAGCTCCTGAACGACCAAGTCGCGGGTGATTCCAAGTTTCTGAGCGTAGTTCTGAGCGTCCGCCGCGGCGACCACGGTGGTGACCTCCTTGCATAGTGGGTGAAGTAGTGCAAGCGAACAGTGTTTTGGCCGCATCCGCAAGCTGACCGCGCCGAAATTGCGTACATAAATTTCTACTGGTGGGTATTGGGAGTCCGTACGACCTCGCCGAAAGATATGTAGGAGGATTGAGGAGAATCACCAGAATGAGGAACGTTGAGCGCCGTCACAGAAGGCGTGATACCTGGAACGGCCGCCACATCGAGCGACCGCCACATTGAGGAGTACACACGTTGTCCGAGTTGAACCAGGACGATCGGCAGAACACACAGACTGCCGGCAAGACGAACGGGCCCACCGGCTCGGATGGTCGGGTCCGCGTCATCCGTGAGGGTGTCGCGTCGTATCTGCCCGATATCGACAATGACGAGACCAACGAATGGATCGAATCCTTCGATGGTCTCCTCGAACGGTCGGGCCCGGCACGCGCCCGCTATCTGATGCTGCGACTGCTCGAACGCGCCGGCGAGCGCCGCGTCGCTCTGCCGTCCCTCACGTCGACGGACTACGTGAACACCATCCCCACCGAGAACGAGCCGTGGTTTCCGGGCGACGAAGGCATGGAACGGCGTTACCGCGCCTGGATCCGCTGGAATGCCGCGATCATGGTTCACCGCGCTCAGCGCCCAGGCGTCGGCGTCGGCGGCCACATCTCCACCTATGCGTCCTCGGCAGCCCTCTACGAGGTCGGCTTCAACCACTTCTTCCGCGGCAAGGATCATCCGGGCGGTGGCGACCACATCTTCATTCAGGGCCACGCCTCCCCCGGTATCTACGCCCGCGCATTCCTCGAAGGCCGCATCCCGGCCGAGCGCATGGACGGCTTCCGCCAGGAAGCGAGTCACAAGGACGAGGGCGGCGCCCTCCCGTCCTACCCGCACCCGCGCTTGATGCAGGACTTCTGGGAATTCCCGACGGTGTCGATGGGCCTGGGGCCCATGAACGCGATCTACCAGGCACGGTTCAACCACTACCTGAACGACCGCGGCATCAAGGACACCACCGATCAGCACGTGTGGGCGTTCCTGGGCGACGGCGAGATGGACGAGCCGGAATCGCGCGGCCTCGCCCACGTTGCAGCGACCGAAGGCCTCGACAACCTGACCTTCGTCGTCAACTGCAACCTGCAGCGCCTCGACGGCCCGGTGCGCGGTAACGGCAAGATCATTCAGGAACTGGAGTCGTTCTTCCGCGGCGCGGGCTGGAACGTCATCAAGGTCGTGTGGGGCCGCGAGTGGGATGCACTGCTCCACGCCGACCGCGACGGTGCGCTGGTCAACCTGATGAACACCACTCCCGACGGCGACTTCCAGACCTACAAGGCCAACGACGGCGGCTACGTCCGTGATCACTTCTTCGGACGGGATCCCCGCACGAAGGAACTCGTAAAGGACCTCTCCGACGGCGACATCTGGAACCTCAAGCGCGGTGGCCACGATTACCGCAAGGTGCACGCCGCGTACGCCGCAGCGATGGCACACAAGGGCCAGCCGACGGTCATCCTGGCGCACACCATCAAGGGCTACACCCTCGGCAAGCACTTCGAGGGTCGCAATGCCACGCACCAGATGAAGAAGCTGACGCTGGACGATCTCAAGACCTTCCGCGATCTGCAGCACATCCCGATCTCCGACGAGGAGCTCGAGAAGGATCCGTACCTGCCGCCGTACTACCACCCCGGCGCGGATGCTCCCGAGATCCAGTACATGCTCGATCGACGCAACAAGCTCGGTGGGTTCGTCCCCGAGCGGCGCGTGAACGTCAAGCCCTTGCCGCAGCCGAGCGACGACACCTACAAGACACTGCTCAAGGGCTCCGGTAAGCAGGAAGTAGCCACCACGATGGCGCTCGTGCGCGTCATGAAGGAGCTGCTGCGCGACAAGGAGATCGGCCATCGCATCGTGCCGATCATTCCCGACGAGGCCCGCACGTTCGGCATGGACTCGTGGTTCCCGTCGCTCAAGATCTACAACCGCAACGGCCAGCTCTACACCTCGGTCGACTCCGAACTGATGCTCGCGTACAAGGAGAGCCCCGTCGGGCAGATCCTGCACGAGGGCATCAACGAGGCAGGGTCGACGTCGTCGTTCACCGCGGTCGGTACGTCGTACTCGACGCACGGCGAGGTCATGATCCCTCTGTACATCTTCTACTCGATGTTCGGCTTCCAGCGGACCGGCGACGGACTGTGGGCCGCAGCGGATCAGATGGCACGCGGATTCGTCCTCGGAGCCACCGCGGGTCGCACGACATTGACCGGTGAGGGTCTGCAGCACGCCGACGGTCACTCGCTACTGCTCGCCTCGACCAACCCTGCGGCGGTTGCCTACGATCCGGCGTTCTCGTTCGAGATCGCGCATATCGTCAAGGACGGTCTGCGACGGATGTACGGCGGCACCGAAGGTGTCGAAGGCTTCGGCGGCGAGAACATCTTCTACTACATCACCCTGTACAACGAGCCGTACCGGCAGCCGGCCGAGCCGGAGAACCTCGACGTCGAGGGTCTGCTCAAGGGCATCTACCGGTTCGAAGCGCCGCAGGAGGGTGACGGACCGGAGGCCCAACTGTTGGCGTCGGGCGTCGGTCTCGTCGCTGCCCGCAAGGCACGCGAATTGCTTGCCGACGAGTGGGGCGTCCGTTCGGCCGTCTGGTCGGTCACGTCCTGGGGCGAACTGCGCCGCGACGGTGTCGACGCCGAGCGTGATGCGCTTCGCGATCCGAGTTCCGAGAAGCGCGTGCCGTTCGTGACGCAGGCGTTGGCGAATGCCGCGGGCCCGGTCATCGCGGCGTCCGATTGGATGCGCGCTGTTCCTGACCAGATCCGTCAGTGGGTTCCAGGCGATTACGTCACCCTCGGTACCGACGGTTTCGGGTTCTCCGATACCCGCTCGGCTGCGCGGCGTGTGTTCAACGTCGACGCCGAGTCCATCGTCGTCGCGACTCTGTCCGCGCTTGCGGCGTCAGGGGAACTCGACAAGTCCAAGGCTGTCGAGGCCGCGAACAAGTACAAGATCGACGACGTGGCGGCAGCGCCCACCTCGTTCGCCGATACCGGGTCTGCATAACCGGACGATGCGTCATCGCGCCCGCCCACTCGTGTCCGTTTCCATCGGCGCGGGCGGGCGGGCGTAGGTTTTTCCCATGGCCGAGGACGAGAGCGCAGCCCGCGGAGTGACCCCGGTGGACGAGAGCGCAGCCCGCGGAGTGACCCAGGCAGACGAGAGCGCAGCCCGCGGAGTGACCCCGGTGGACGAGAGCGCAGCCCGCGGAGTGACCCCGGTGGACGAGAGCGCAGGCTGGGACGAGTACATCACCGACAACGAAGTGCATCTTCCGGGAAAGGCGCTGACCCCGGCTCGGCAGAAGCGAGATCCTCTGCCCGACGCGTTGCTGCGGCGGGTCAAGCAGTTCTCGGGCCGCCTGTCGACCGAGGCTGTGACGGCGATGCAGGATCAGCTGCCGTTCTTCGGTGGTCTCGATGCTGCTCAGCGCGCCAGTGTTCAGCTGTTGATTCAGACTGCGGTGGACAACTTCTTGGAGTGGCTGAAGAATCCGCAGAGCGATATTCGTTTCAGCCTCGATGCTTTTCAGGTCATTCCGCAGGACTTGGCCCGGCGTCTGACGCTTCGCCAGACCGTCGACATGGTTCGGGTAGCGATGGAGTTCTTCGAGCAGTGGTTGCCTGCGCTCGCCCGCAACGACCAGCAGTTGGTGGCGTTGACCGAGGCCGTCCTTCGCTATGGGCGTGAGCTCGGATTCGCGGCTGCTTCCGTATATGCCAGTGCCGCGGAGTCGCGGGGAGCGTGGGACACACGGCTGGAGGCTCTCGTCGTCGACGCGGTGGTGAGGGGTGATACCGGATCGGACATGCTGTCGCGGGCGGCGACCCTCAACTGGGATGCGACGGCGCCTGCGACGGTGTTGGTTGGTACTCCTCCGGACGATCAAGGCGTGTCGGTGGTCGGGACCGTGCATGCGGTTGCGCAGAAGTACGGCCGAGCCGCGCTGGCAGTGGTTCAAGGGACTCGGTTGGTGATGGTGGTCAGCGGGCAGTTGGGCGACGACGCGCCGAGCCATTCGTTCCTCGACGACATGCTCAAGAACTTTTCGGACGGCCCGGTGGTGATCGGCCCGACCACACGGACGCTCGGTGCCGCGCATTCGAGTGCGGTCGAAGCGTTCGCCGGGATGCAAGCGGTGGCCGGCTGGCGCGGCGCTCCCCGTCCTGTTCACGCCGGCGAGCTGCTGCCGGAGCGCGCCTTGCTCGGAGACACCGCCGCCGTCGCTGCCCTCAACGATCTGGTTGTTCAGCCGTTGTCTTCGGCCGGATCCAGTCTCGCCGACACGTTGGATGCGTACCTCGATTGCGGTGGCGCGGTGGAAACGTGCTCACGTCTGCTGTTTGTTCATCCAAATACTGTCCGATATCGGCTGAAAAGAATAGCGGAAGTCACAGGACGAGATCCGACGCAATCTCGTGATGCTTATGTATTGAGGGTCGCTGCAACGGTGGGTCGACTGACTCGAAACCATCACGAACCGCAGTATCCAGTCACACACGCCACACACGTAACATTCGGGGAAATTGTCACGTAACGCCCGACCGCACACCGGCGATGCGCGGTACCGACAAGCCGGTTTGTAGGGTCTCCACAAAATGAGGGTCGAGAGTTCATTCGGAGCGACATCTCCCAAACAGGGTCCAACGGTGTTCTCTTAACGATGTGATTGCGTTGCTTGCGCCCGGCCAGGGCTCCCAGACACCCGGCATGCTCCTGCCATGGCTCGAACTGCCAGGAGCGGCAGACCGCGTCGCACTGTGGTCGAAGGCTTCCGGCCTCGATCTGGCGCGACTGGGTACAACCGCGACGGCGGAAGAGATCACCGATACTTCGGTGACTCAGCCGCTCGTCGTCGCAGCGGCGTTGCTGGCGTTCGAGGAGATCGCTGTTCGGTCGATCCTGCCGGAGGACGCCATCATCGCGGGCCACTCCGTCGGCGAACTCGCTGCAGCAGCTATCGCCGGGGTGATTTCGTCCGACGAGGCAGTCACCCTTGCCGCAGTCCGCGGAGCCGAGATGGCCAAGGCCTGTGCACTCGAAGCAACCGGAATGTCCGCCGTGCTCGGCGGCGACGAGGCCGCTGTCCTGGCTCGCCTCGACGAACTCGGGCTCGAACCGGCGAACGTCAACGCCGCCGGTCAGATCGTCGCGGCCGGACTGCTCACCGCGCTGGCCGAACTGGCCGACAATCCGCCGGAGAAGGCACGGGTTCGTCCGCTCCCGGTGGCAGGCGCGTTCCACACCCGCTTCATGGCACCCGCACAGGACGCCGTAGCGACGGCAGCCGCCGCGATCACTCCGTCGGAGCCCGTACGCACGCTGTTGTCCAATTCCGACGGCAAGCCGGTGTCATCAGGGGCGGATGCAATCAGCAAACTTGCCGCTCAGGTCACCAGGCCTGTCCGGTGGGACCTGTGCACCGCGACACTGAAAGATTCCGCCGTGACGGTCGTGGCAGAGCTGCCACCAGCCGGAGCACTCGTCGGAATCGCCAAGCGCGAACTGCGCGGCACTCCGACTCTCGGGCTCAAGAAGCCCGAGGACATTGCCACACTGGCCGAGCTGATCTAGCTCGACACGAACCTCCCGTGGGCGTTCTTTCCACGGGTTCAGGGTGCCGTCTGCAATTTCGAGACGTGCACGTGGCGTCGATTTCGACCGCGGCGCCGCACAACGACCAGCACCACCATTTCGGTACGTCGATTCACGGCGCACCGTCACTGAATGAAGGGAGCCACGCAGTGGCCAGCCAGGAAGACCTCATCGCCGGACTTGCAGAGATCATCGAGGAGGTCACGGGTATCGAGCCCTCCGAGGTGACCATCGACAAGTCCTTCGTGGACGACCTCGACATCGACTCACTGTCCATGGTCGAGATCGCAGTTCAGACCGAGGACAAGTACGGCGTGAAGATCCCCGACGAAGACCTCGCGAGCCTGCGTACCGTCGGCGACGCAGTGTCGTACATCCAGAAGCTCGAAGCGGAGAACCCCGAAGCCGCAGAAGCAATCAAGTCCAAGCTCGACGACTCCGCGAGCGAGTGAGTCGAACCGTGACCAACCCATCCACAGCAAACGGACGCTTCCCGAGTGTCGTCGTCACCAGCCTCGCTGCGACCACGTCCATCGCGGGCGACGTCGACGCAACGTGGAAGGGTCTGCTGAACGGTGAGAGCGGAATCGCAACGCTCGAAGACGATTTCGTCGCCGAGTACGATCTGCCCGTTCGCATCGGCGGACACCTTGCGGTGAGCCCGACATCTCTGCTCAGCCGAGTGGAGGTTCGCAGGTTGAGCTACGTCGAGCAGCTGTCGACGGTGCTCGGTCGCGAGGTTTGGAAAAACGCTGGTAGTCCCGAGGTGGATCCACTTCGCCTCGCGGTCTCGATCGGAACCGGACTCGGCGGCGGCGATTCACTCATCGACGCCAACGACAAGATGAAGGCCGGCGGCTACCGCAAAGTTTCACCTCTCGCAGTTCAGATGGTCATGCCGAACGGCCCGGCAGCGGTCGTCGGCTTGGAACTGAAGGCACAGGCAGGCGTCATCACGCCCGTGTCCGCATGTTCCTCGGGTTCGGAAGCCATCGCACACGCCTGGCGGATGATCGTCATGGGCGACGCCGACATGGTCGTCACCGGTGGCGTCGAGGGATACATCGATGCAGTGCCGATCGCCAGCTTCTCCATGATGCGGGCGATGAGCACCAACAACGACAATCCCAAGGGTGCGTCGCGGCCGTTCGACAAGGACCGCGACGGATTCGTGTTCGGCGAGGCCGGCGCGCTCATGGTCATCGAGACCGAAGAGCACGCCAAGGCTCGCGGGGCCACGATCCATGCGCGTCTCCTCGGCGCAGGCATCACTTCGGACGGATTCCACCTCGTGGCACCCGACCCCGAAGGAAAGGGCGCAGCTCGTGCAATGCAGCGTGCAATCGAGATCGCGGGCTTGCAGAAGTCCGACATCTCGCACGTGAACGCGCACGCTACGGCAACGCCTATCGGCGATACAGCCGAAGCGCTCGCGATCAACAAGGCCGTGGGCAACCATGCTGCGGTCTACGCACCTAAGTCCGCACTCGGCCACTCGATCGGCGCTGTCGGCGCTCTCGAATCGGTGCTGACGGTGCTTGCAGTGCGAGAGGGAATCATCCCTCCCACGCTGAATTTGGAGAACCAGGATCCCGCAATCGATCTCGATGTCGTCAAGGGCGAAGCCCGAACCGGCCAGATCGATTACGCGATCAACAACTCGTTCGGATTCGGTGGGCACAACGTCGCGCTCGCCTTCGGTCGGGCCTGATCGTCGCCTCACGGTGACGTTCTGACTCGAAAATATCGAACCCAGGTGGGGGCACTACGCCCTCACCTGGGGATCGCCCCCTCACGGGGCACGCAGAAGGAGAACGCGATGACCATTCTGTCCCCCGCAACACGCACGGGTAGCTCGGTGGACCCACGTGATCCTGTCGCTCGCCTCGAGAAGCTGTTCGACGCCGGAACGATGGTTCCGCTACACGACCGGGACAAGTCCGGTCTCCTCGCTGCCTACGGCGACATCGACGGAGTGCACACCGTCGCCTACTGCTCCGACGCAACCGTCATGGGTGGCGCAATGGGCGTCGACGGATGCAAGCACATCGTCTCCGCCATCGACATCGCAATCGACCGCGGCGCACCACTCGTCGGAATCTGGCATTCCGGTGGCGCCCGCCTGGCCGAGGGTGTCGAAGCGCTGCACGCCGTCGGCCTCGTGTTCGAGGCGATGGTTCGCGCTTCCGGCCTCGTCCCCCAGATTTCGGTCGTCCTCGGCTTCGCCGCGGGCGGCGCAGCCTACGGCCCGGCACTGACCGACGTGGTCATCATGGCTCCGGAAGGACGCGTTTTCGTCACCGGACCCGACGTGGTTCGCAGCGTCACCGGCGAGCAGGTCGACATGGCCTCGCTCGGTGGTCCCGACACCCACCACAAGAAGTCGGGCGTCTGCCACATCGTCGCCGACGACGAACTCGATGCTCTCACCCGCGCTCGTCGACTGGTGTCGATGTTCAGCGAACAGGGCACGTTCGACATCGCGGCCGCCGAACACGGAGACACCGATCTACGCGCACTGCTGCCGGAGTCCAACCGCCGCGCCTACGACGTCCACCCGATCATCGACGAGTTGCTGGACAACGTCGAAGGCGAGTCGACGTTCGAGGAGTTCCAGGGCGGATGGGCACGCAGCATCGTCATCGGCATGGGCCGCCTCAGTGGCAGGACCGTCGGTGTCATCGCGAACAACCCGATCCGACTGGGCGGATGCTTGAACTCCGAGAGCGCCGAGAAGGCCGCCCGCTTCGTGCGACTCTGCGATGCCTTCGGAATTCCTCTGGTGGTCGTGGTGGACGTTCCCGGTTATCTTCCGGGCGTCAGCATGGAGTGGGAAGGCGTCGTACGTCGTGGAGCCAAGTTGCTTCACGCTTTTGCCGAAGCCAAGGTTCCCCGTGTCACTCTGGTGACTCGGAAGATCTATGGCGGCGCGTATATCGCCATGAACGCGCGGGCTCTCGGCGCGACGGCCGTCTACGCCTGGCCCGGTTCCGAGGTCGCCGTCATGGGCGCCAAGGCAGCCGTCGGAATTCTGCACAAGAAGGCGCTTGCCGCAGCCCCCGAGGACGAGCGCGAAGCGCTGCACGATCGCCTCACGATCGAGCACGAAACCATCGCAGGTGGAGTTGAGCGCGCGGTGGCAATCGGAGTCGTCGACGAGGTCATCGAACCGGCACAGACCAGATCGATCATCGCCAAGGCGTTGGCAGCGGCACCGGCATTGCGGGGCAACCACAAGAACATCCCGTTGTGACCTCGTAGCTCCGAAGTCGCTGCACGAACGCGTACCTCGTTCGAGGACGAGGCTTCTAGCCCTCCAGCCATTTGTGGGACTGGGCGATACGGACAACAACCTGGCGCACGTCGAGCAATTGCTCGGCCGTCAGCCCGCGGTTGGCATGGAGCAGTCCTTCGGTGAGTTCGGCGGAGAACTCTCGGAGCGAAAGGACGTCGCACACGACGTCGTCGTACTCTGTCGTCTCCGCGTCGGGAACGACGGCCGGTACCGCTGCACGTGTCACGGGCTTGGGTGAATCGATGATCTGGACCTGGCCTGCTTTGAGTCCGCGATCGCCGTGCTCGGCTACGTATTCGACTCGAACACCAGGCGCGAGAAGACGCTTGTCGAAGTCGAGATCGTTGACGTGGATGAACACGTCTTCGCCGCCCTCGTCCGGCGCAACGAATCCATACCCCTTGAATTCGTCGAAGCGAATGACCCTACCGGTCGACAACATGACACCACCTCGTTCGAGACCTACTTGCCCACATGCCTGACCTGGCACGGTAAGCAACGGTACCGGAGCGGTGACGCACGTTGGTCGAGACCAGCGCCATGACTCGTGCGCGTCACTCAGCCCACGTTGCGGTGCAACCAGGTCACTTCTGCTCCGGCTCCACCGGTGCGATACGTCTCGAGCGCGTCGTCCCAGCTACTACCGAGTGCGTGCTCGATCTCCGCAGCCAGGTTCCCGGAGTTGCCGTCGATCATCGACTTCAGCCGCATCTCGCTCAGAATCACGTCTCCGTTGGCGCTGGTGGAGCCACGCCACAGTCCGAGACCTGGCACGTGTGCGAACCTCTCGCCGTCCACGCCGTCGCTTGCATCCTCGGTCACCTCGAATCGGAGCATCTGCCAGGAACGCAGAACTCCGGCGAGGGTCGCACCGGTTCCGACGGGACCAACCCAGTTACTCGTGGCACGGAGCTGCCCGTCCGACGACGGCTGCGCGGACCACTTCAGGTTCGCACGGCAGTCGAGCACGTCGGACAGCGCCCATTCCACATGTGG
This sequence comes from Rhodococcus sp. (in: high G+C Gram-positive bacteria), assembly GCF_023264675.1. Classification (GTDB taxonomy): domain Bacteria; phylum Actinomycetota; class Actinomycetes; order Mycobacteriales; family Mycobacteriaceae; genus Rhodococcoides. The sequence goes on along the minus strand of NZ_JAHFVG010000025.1, from coordinate 59,086 downwards.
GCACAACGCAGCAGGCGACGAGTGGATGTACACGACACCCGACGTCGCATCCGCGAATTGATTCGATGCGCGCATTCGAAAACACCTCCAGCTTCGACGAGGGACGTCTTCCCCAACGACCTCGACACGGCTCTGGAATGCTGCCTTCGTTTACGTGTGTGTACTAGTGTGCCCCGAGTTACCCCTGTTGCGCCAGTGCACGGAAGTAATCAGTTGTTCGCAACAGGGTTGTTGGCCACGATTTCGTCGGACAGTTCGGTCCACAACGGCTTGGCCCATTCGCCGAACGCCAGGTCCGTCAGCACCACAGCGGCGAGGTTCACGGACGGGTCCACCCAGAGGAACGTGCCGGATTGCCCGAAGTGACCGTAGGTGGCGGCCGAATTGTGAAGCCCGGTCCAATGCGGAGATTTGCCGTCTCGCAACTCGAACCCCAGACCCCAGTCGTTCGGCTTCTGGGATCCGTAACCGGGGAGCACTCCCGACAGTCCGGTGAACTGCACCGAGCTTGCGGCGTGCAGCGTCGACGGAGAGAGCAGTCGAGGATTCAGCAGTTCCGCCGCGAAGGCCGTCAGATCGTTCGCCGACGATCTCGCGCCGTGTCCAGCGGGGCCCGCGAGAACCGACGACGCCATACCGAGGGGCGCGAATACCGCCTCGTGGAGGTACTCGGCGAACGGGATGCCTGTCTCAGCGGCGATGGTGTCGGCCAGCACCTCGAATCCAGCGCTCGAGTAGATGCGTCGCGTCCCCGGTGCTGCCTGGACCTTCTGCTCGGCAAATGCGAGTCCCGAGGTGTGTGCCAGCAGATGCCGCACCGTCGAACCCTCCGGACCCGCCGGTTGGTCGAGTTCGACTGCTTCCTCTTCGATTGCAACCAACGCGGCGTAGGCGACGAGCAGTTTGGTGACCGAGGCCAACTCGTACGTCCGATCGAGATCGCCGAATGAGTCGACGACTTTCTGTCCGGACACCACCGTCGCCGACGCGTTGTCCACGGGCCATCCTGCAATCAAATCGAGACTGTGCACGACGACGAGCCTAGTTGGTACTCACTACCTCAGCTGTCGGGCTACCTCACCTGTCGGACTCGGTGTACTTGACGACGCCCCTGATGTTCTTGCCGTCGAGCATGTCCTGATAGCCGGCATTGATGTTGTCGAGCGTGTAGGTGTTGGTGATCATGTCGTCGAGGTTGAGTTGCCCGCTCTTGTACATCGACAGAAGCAACGGTATGTCGTGGCGAGGGTTTCCGCCGCCGAAGATAGCGCCCTGGAGATCCTTCTGGAGCATCGTGAACAGGAACAGGTTCAGTTTGACGTCCATGTCTTCCATGCGGCCCATTCCGGTCACCACGCAGCGACCGGCTTTGGCCGTCAGCAGCAACGCGGCCTCGATGTCCTCGCCTTTGATCTCGCCGACCGTGATGATCGTCTTCTCGGCCATCCGACCTTCGGTGAGCTCCATCAACGGCATCAATGCTTCTGCCGCGCTGGTGAATACGTGGGTCGCACCGAATTTGAGTGCCTGATCTCGTTTGAACGCAACAGGATCGATGGCGATCACCTTCGTGGCACCGGATTGCACGGCCCCCTGCAGAGCGCTCAACCCCACTCCGCCGACTCCGATGATCGCGACGGTCTCGCCCGGCGTCACCTTCGCGACGTTGACGGCCGATCCCCATCCGGTCGGCACTCCGCATCCGACGAGCGAGGCGACATCGAACGGGATGTCGTCGTCGATCTTGATGGCCGACGTCTCGTGCACCGTCATGTACGGCGAGAACGTACCGAGCAGGCACATCGGTATGACGTCCTGACCTCTGGCCTGAATGCGAAAAGTACCGTCGCTGATGGCCATTCCACTCAGTAGACCCATTCCGAGGTCGCACAGGTTCTGGTGTCCGTTCGCGCACGCCGGACAGTGACCGCACGAGGGAATGAAGGAGAGGACGACGTGGTCGCCTTCCTTCAGAGTCTTCACCTCGGGACCGACTTTGATCACGACACCCGAGCCCTCGTGACCACCCATGACCGGATAGGACGGCATGGGGGTGGCACCGGTGACGATGTGATGGTCGGAGTGGCACATTCCTGCCGCTTCCATGCGGATCTGCACCTCACCGGCGACGGGGTCACCGACTTCGATTTCCTCCACCGACCATGGCTCGTTCAGACCCCACAGCACCGCGCCCTTGGTTTTCATCGCGACCCGCCTTTTCCACACAGTTCGACCCGCCGTTCGAGCCGATCGCAGTGAATCCGACGATAGTCACAGATTCCCAAAATTGGAACACGTTCTAGTAGTTTGGTTCAGAATTCTCAGAAGTCGCTGCACGTGGCGAACACAGTTCGCGCAAAGCCTGATCCGGGTCCACCGAAGAAGGCGTTCACGCGGTCGATGATCGCCGGCTGCGAATTGAGGAACATCTGGCGCTGCCACGTCGGCGCGGCAAGGAAGGCCGCGAAACTGGACGACAACGGCGACGCGGCCAGAGCGGCTCCCTCGTCCTCGGAGATCGCGTAGGTTGCCGCAACGACCTGCGAGAACGAGCACGGCGTGTTGATGACGGTGTCGGCGGGCGCAGCGGTCGCGACACCGGCGAAGAGAAGCGATCCGGCGGCGACGGCGCCGATACCTGCCGTAAGACGAAGAGCATTGTATCGATGGTTCATTTTTTTCCCCAGACGAATTCGGTGAGACACACGGTCGACAAGCATTCGATCGACCACAAGACTATCGCCGGTCGGTACTGCGTGTCGCATCGAATCCGATACCGGGGAACAGCCCGTTACCAGTGGTTTTTCGGGTTTTCCTGCGCCACCCGGGCGCCGCGATAGGCTCAGGACTCCACGACGAGGAGAACAGTTCCATGACGGTGCGCCACGGCTCGTGCAACCTGTGTGAGGCAATCTGCGGCCTCGAATTCACCGTGGAGAACAATGCGGTGACATCGATTCGCGGGGACAAGAACGATCCGCTCTCCCGCGGACACATCTGCCCCAAGGCGCTCTCGCTCACCGACATTCACCTCGATCCGGATCGGCTGAGCACTCCGGTCAGACGCACCGAGTCCGGGTGGGAAGCAATCGAGTGGGACGAGGCCTACGACCTCGTGGTCGAGGGATTGATCTCGACGCGCAAGAAGTACGGATCGAACGCAGTCGGGGTGTACCAGGGCAACCCGAACGTTCACAGCCTCGGCGCCATGACGCACGGAGTTCCGTTCACCTCGATGCTTCGTACTCGCAACCGGTATTCGGCGACCTCGTTGGACCAATTGCCTCATCAGCTGGTCGATTATCTTCTCTACGGTCATCAACTGGCGCTGCCGATACCGGACATCGACCACACCGATTTCTTTCTGGTACTCGGTGGAAATCCGATGGCATCCAACGGTTCGATGATGACGGTTCCCGATTTTGCGCACCGAGTTCGAGATCTGAAGGCTCGCGGTGGGAAATTGGTCGTCGTCGATCCGCGCCGAACCGAAACAGCCGACGTGGCCGATGTTCATCACTTCGTTCGCCCTGGTACCGATGCGCTGCTGCTCCTTGCACTGATCAATGTCGTTCTCGGTTCCGGTCGTGCACGGACCGCGTCCTACGTCGACGGTGCAGACGCCGTCGCCGACCTGGTTTCGGACTTCACTGCGGACGCTGTGGCGCCGATCGTCGGTATTTCCGCCGGGGACATCGTCGACCTTGCTACCGAATTCGCTGCGGCCGAGGCTGCAGTGGCGTACGGACGCATGGGTGTTTCCACCCAACAGTTCGGCAGCGTCTGCCAGTGGGCGATTCAGGTTCTCAACATCGTGACCGGCAATCTCGACCGCGTCGGGGGTGCGTTGATGACCGATCCGGCGATCGACCTCGCCGAAAAGAAGATCGTCGGCCGCGGTCACTTCGACAAGTGGCGCTCACGCGTGCGAGACCTTCCGGAGTTCGCGGGCGAACTACCCTGCTCGACGCTTGTCGACGAGATGACCACTCCCGGCGACGGGCAGATTCGGGCGATGGCAGTGTTCTCCGGCAATCCGGTGCTGTCGATGCCGGGTGGCGAGAAGTTGGACCGCGCGTTTGCGGACCTCGACTTCATGGTGTCCTTCGATTTCTACATCAACGAGACCTCACGGCACGCCGACGTGATCCTGCCGCCCACGATGGCGCTCGAACGCGATCACTACGATCTTGTGTTCTCGACTTTTGCGGTCCGCAACACCGCCAAGTTCATGCCCGCGATCGTGGAGAGAAAGCCTGGAGCACGCGCCGATTGGGAGATCTTCCGCGATCTCGCGCTGCGGTATCGCGCGCGGCTCTCCGATTCCGTGGCAGACCGCGTCCGCGCGCGTGTGACTCCGAAGTCCCTTGTCACCGAAGCACGTCTACGCCTCTCTCCCCGGCGAACGATCGATCTGCTGTTGCGCAGCCAGAGGCGCGGCCTGTCCGTCGCGGCGCTACGGAAGTCGCCGCACGGCGTCGACCTCGGTCCGCTGAAGCCTGGCCTTCCGAACAAACTGCACACACGCGACAAAAGAATTCAGCTCGTCCAACCCATCATCGTCGGCGAGCTCCCCGCGCTGCACGATCTGATGTCCACCGCACCGGTCCCCTCGGACGGTGAGCTGCTGATGATCGGTCGGCGCCACCTTCGCAGCAACAATTCGTGGATGCACAACGCGCCTCGCCTGACGAAGGGGAAGCCTCGACACCAGCTGCTGGCGCATCCCGACGATCTCTTCGATCGCGGGATCGAGGACGGGTCCATCGTGTCGGTCACCTCGGCTGCCGGATCGGTCAGAATCGAGGTGCAGGCAACGGACCGCATGATGCCGGGAGTGGTGAGCATGCCCCATGGATTCGGGCACCAGCGTCCCGGCGTCGAACTGTCCGAAGCCCGCACGGTTGCCGGGCCGAGCGCAAACGATGTCACCGATCCTCAGCGTGTCGACGCCGTGACGGCAAACGCAGTCCTCAACGGGGTTCCGGTCTCGATTGCGGCAGTGTGACCGACCCTCCGAGCCATCGCCGACAACCGGCTATGTAGCATTCTGACGGCTCGCGCAGTGCGAGATGGGGCGGTAGCTCAGTCGGTTAGAGCCGTGGACTCATAATCCATTGGTCGCGGGTTCGAGCCCCGCCCGCCCCACCAAGAAAAAGACCAGTTCAGAGCGGGTAGTTCGGCCATCGAGCCGGATAGCAAAGCCTCTGAAATCCTCCAGGGATAGCATAGGGATAGCAGTTCCCAAACTCCCCCAGCGTTTCGCCTGGTCGCTACTCATCATCGAGAGCGTCGGCCACGGCATCGAGACCGTCTTCGAACAGTCCGCTGTAGACGTCAAGAGTCATCGCAGCGGAACTGTGGCCGAGCTGCCGTTGCACATCTTTGACCGAGGCCCCCGCGCCGATGGCAAGCGAGGCGTAAGTATCGCGGAGGTCATGCGGCGTCAACGGCGCGAGTTGCGCAAGCTCGACAGCGGGACGAAACACCCGCTTGCTCCATGACGGATTACGAATCGGCTCGCCAGACCTGGACGGGAACACCAGCGCGACGTCTTTCTCGCCCGCAATCTGCGCTCGGAGCGGTTCGACCAGCGACCGAGGGAACGCCACCGAGCGGGCAGTGTGATTCTTCGTGTCCGACCACTCCAGCTTGCCGTTCACCTCTGAGACTGAGCGCTCGATGCGCAGTCGGCGCTTGTCCAGATCGACGCACTCGACACGAAGCCCTGCGATCTCGCCGAATCGAACCCCGGTCATAGCGAGCGCGCGGATCATCAGACCGTCGACCGAGGGTTCGGCGTCGGGGGTCATGTTTCGGCCCTCGCCGTCCTGCTCGATCGTTGACGGCGCGGCGCGCTTGCCTGCCCGCTGAGCGATGTCGCGCTCGACGGCAAGGAAGTCGGCGGCGCGAACCAATCGAGCGAGTTCGGTCCGCGCGAGGAACCGCTGAGTTGCCCGACGCGCTCGCGGGAGCTGTATTCCGTCGCACAAGTTGCGCGGCATCCGACCGTCGCGGACTGCGAGGTCGAGAATCATCCGCATCACGACATGGACGTGCCGGACGCTCGACGGCGAGAGCTTGCGATCCGTAGTCAGCGATGCGATCCACGCTGCAAGGTCTCCGTGCTCGATGTCGACAAGACGCACACCCTCCCAGCGGGGAAGAACGTGCGTGTCGAGCACGGACTCGTAAGAGCGCCGAGTGGACGCGGTCCGCGAGGCGAGCCCAGCTCGCCAGACCTCCGCAAGAGCTTTTACGGTCATCTCCGCACGCGCGGGAGCAACGTGATCGCCGCGCTGTACCGACGCCATCTGTTCTGCGAGCCAGGACTCGGCGCGCGCTTTCGTGTCGAATCCCTTCGAGATCGGCGAACCCCCGAAAGCGGGCACATAGCGAGCCGTCCATCGCTTGCCTACGCCGTGGCGCGCCGATGGCTTGTGCTTCTCCGCGCGGCACTTGCACGGCGCGTCATCGAGGCTGAGAAGTTCGCGAGTGTGCCAGCGGTCAAAGGTATTCGAGCGGACGCGTCGTGTGGTGCTGGAGGGCATGACGGGAACTTTACGGCACCCTTCGACCAATGGATATTTGCTATCCTTGTGATCTGCATCATATAGAACTGACCCCACTTGACCAGCGGTTAAAAACCTTGAGCACCAAACTATCAAGTGTGCTGACCTGGCGATGTCCATTTCTTTCGTCAAAGTTGACATGTGGCACAACACATTTCGGCGTGGTCTGATGACGTCACAGCAAGCAAACACCGAAACACCGGAGGTCCCGATGCAACCCACCGACCGACTCAACGCCAGCGGCGCGGCCGAATTCCTCGACCTGTCCAGCAAGACGCTCGCCAACATGCGAGCACGCGGAATCGGCCCGCCGAGCTACCGGATCAGTGGCCGAGTCTGGTACGACCTGCGCGATTTGAACGTGTGGATTGCTCGTGAGAAGGCCGCAACGCTCGTCGGCGCGTAGAGGTCTCCGCTTCTCCCATCCAAGGCAGCGACGGCACCCATCCAAGGCTGAAACCCGTTGTCGCTCAATGAAAGATGGAGACCCCAGATATGCGAAACCCCACCCTGCGAGGGGGTGGGGAATCGGGCCAGTCTACCGCGACTGTGTTCGATTCTATCCCCTCCCGCCCATACATGCACGAACTCCCCTACGCCGATGAGCTTCGCGCCCGAAGCAAGTTCGACACCAACAAGCGCATTTTTCGCGACCTCTCCACAGGTCGACAGAACGCAGGCGATTGGACCCTGTTCCTTCTGTTCGATGAATGCATCGAGCTGCAGGCAAGCTACGGTGCTGAACCGCACGAGAACGACGAACGCTGCAAGTGGTGCATGTGGAGCGGCGACGGATACGACCGACCGATGCTGCCGAGGACGCGGCAAAAGCTCGCAGCCGAGGGCATCACCGACAAAGTCGCGCAGGTCGACTACCTGGCAAAACTCGGCTTCGACGGATACACGGTCTTCACAACCATCGACGCGCGCGCAGCGATGTGGAGTGTCGGCGAGACCTCCCGAACTCGCCAGGACGAACTGCTGGCGTCGCTAGGGCCCGACCGGATCTGCCTGCGCGTCATGCGTCATCAGGTGGACGAGCTGCAGGCGCAAGGCGTCACCCAGCCAGCGGAAGTGGACGACGAGAGCACTCCGACCCGTCGAGCACCACAGCGTCGGCACACCACCCCACTGCCCGCTCCGAAGTACAAGGACATTTTCTAATGGTCGACGCCGAGATTGGCCGCAAGAGCCACCATCACACAAAACATCTGCGATGGGCCTATGTGCTGGTCGAGAACCACCCCGACGACTTGATGTACGTCTCGCAGATCGGCTGGTTCTACTACGACGGCACCCGATGGGTCGAGGACGCGGACGCCGCTCGCGCTACGCAGATGGTCGCCAACCTTCTACGGATCAAGCGCTCAAGCGCGACCGTCGACCGGGAAACGCTGCAAGAGATAGCGAGCTGTGAAACGGCGGCGGGCATTCGGTCTGTGCTGGAGTTGGCGCGGACAATGCCGGAGTTTCATTTCTCCGTGGCCGACCTCGATGCCGATCCCAATCTGCTGAACGTCGCGAACGGCACCGTCGACCTGCTCGACGGCAGTAGACGCGCGCACAGCCCGCTTGACCGGATGACCAAGATCACCCGAGCAAGGTTCGACCCGAATGCCCGCTCGGGGACGTGGGAGAAGTTTCTGGAGACCTCGATTCCCGACGCCGAAGTTCGCGGGTTCCTGCAGCGATACGTCGGCTATGCGCTCAGTGGGAGGGTCACCGAGCACGTTCTCGCAATCCTGATCGGCGCAGGTCGCAACGGTAAGGGAGTGCTTTACGGCGCTCTGAATCATGCACTCGGTTCCTACGCTGGCATCGGTGAACCGGAACTGTTTCTCTCCCGTCAAGGCGGTCACCCGACCGGAGAAATGGACCTTCGCGGGCTTCGGCTGGTGACCGTCTCCGAGACAGGGCAGGGAGCGCAGCTCGCCAACGGCACCGTCAAGCGGCTGGTCGGCGGCGACAAGATCAAAGCGCGACGGATGCGCCGAGACTTTGTCGAGTTCGAACCGTCGCACACCCCGTTTCTCGTCACGAACCACCTACCGAAGGTGCGCGGCGATGACCCGGCGCTCTGGGCTCGCCTCCGCGTTGTGCCGTTCGATGTCATCATCCCGGAGGCCGAACGAATTTCGGATCTCCCGGAGCAACTGGAACTCGCAGCGGACGCAATCCTGATGTGGTCCATTGCAGGACGCCACGACTACGACGCCCGCAATGGACTTGACGCGCCCGAGGCCGTGCTCGCAGCCACACGCGACTACCAGCGCGCCGAGGATGCCGTACAGCAGTTCCTAGAGCAGGTTCCCGAGCAGGACAGCAGCGGGAGAGCCCTGTTCTCTGCGATGTACGCCCGATGGGTGAACTGGGCAGAACGACAGTCGCAGCCACCACTTGCTAAGGGCGAGTTCAGGAAAGCACTTGAGTCGCGAGGCATCACAGTACGAACAGGAGGAGCGAGTAAGCAAAACCAAGTCCACGGATTCACCCTCCCCACGCTGAAATTTCAGATGCCAGCGAACGGCGACTGAACCGAAACGGGAAAAACAGGAAAACCAAACCTTAGTTCTTATATGTGTACGCGAGGTGTCATACATTCATTTTCCCGTTTTTCCCGTTTGCAGCTTTGACCAGCAGAAATAGTCACACTCCAATAATCAGAACAGAGGACACCATGCCCGCAATCACGAACGCGTCATTCGACCCGAACACCCCGCCGAGGTTCGGCGACGACATCGCCCAGGAAGTCAGCGCCGACGAGACGCCGGACGTTCTCTCAGCGGACGCCGTAGCCGCAGGAAACCGGCTCGCAATGGCAGACGCAGCACAGCGGGACATGCACGCCGTTGTGGGAACGACACAAATCGGCGCAGCACAGCGGGACATGCGGCTGTCGGACGACCGCGCACAAGCGGAGCGAGGACGAGCCGAGAGCGTCGCAGCCAGAGGCGGCGAGGGGATCTCGACGGCACTGCGCGGCGACGTCGGCAAAGCCGTGAGCGATCTCCTGCGACTGAACGACATCGTGCGGCAGGCGTCCGCTATCGAACACCGGATCAACGCCGAGACCGAGGAATTGGAGGCCGCGAAGACGAAGGCAGCCGAGGATGCGCTACTCGATGATCTTCTCGCTGGCGGGTGGACTGCCAGCGAAGGCAAACGAGCAGTACCGGCCATCCTCGCGCCGTTCATGCAACACGCTGAACACCAGCGTCCGATAGGTCGCCCCGAAGGTTTCGCGGTCGATGTACGCGCTCGATTGCGCCAGCAGCACGCCGAGCGCGCAGCGCAGCGCGTACGGGAGGACTTGGAGGTGCTTGACGGGATTCTTCTCGAATACGCCGAGGGTGTGCTGTCCAGGGCAGCGAGCACCGCTGACACTTTGCAGGCAGCGGGTCTGTCGGTTGATGCGACCGCCGATGACGTGATCGACGCCGAGGACACAGCGGTCAGCGCAGCGTGGCGTGGATGGCGCGCAGCGGTGCAGAGTTGGACAGATCTGCAGAGTGCTCGCAGGTGGGTGTTCGTAGCAGCAGCTAGCGGGTTCCGCGAGGACCGGCCTCTGGAGCTTGTGAGCGACAACGAAGCCGAGCGGGTCTCGTGGAGTGGTCAGTTTGAGGGAGGGGTCCTATCTCCGTTCGTAGAGGGGTCTCACTCAGCGTTGGCGTGGTGGCTGGAGAACGGTCGACCGCAGGCAGTAGGGGTCGCATACGCACGAGAAACAGTGGAGGCGTGATGAGCACAGGACGCAATGGCTTTGGCGCATACCTGAGCGACGACCATCAGGCAGCAGCGCAGGAGCGCGCTACCAAGGCACAGGACGACCGCGACGAGCGCAAGCGGGAGCACGACAACGCGATGGCAGCGAAGCGCCAGAAGCGAGAAGCGGAACGGCAAGCCGAAGCTGACACATCGCACGGCGCTTCGGCTTTGGTGACCGGCGTCGAGAGCGGAGAAGGTGGCGGCTCACCGCTCAAGACCGCTCAGCGGCGCGAGAACAACGGGAAGGGCTTCGGCAGATACTTGGCCGACTGACCGACGCTGAGTCGTTAGCGTGGCGTACAGCCCCGGCACTGCACATGCGTGTGGTGTCGGGGTTCGTCGTGTTGGGGTAGGGGGGCCACCTCCCCCTGGGGTGTTCGCAGGGAGGCAGCCGAGTACTGCGTTTCCTCATGCCTGCGGGGCGAAGAGTACGGCCCTGGGGAGCCAGATAAGCCTTGACCAGAGGGTTTACGACCGCCGAGGGGCGACACAGGGCGACGTTCGGCACCCGCCAGGGGTCAACCAGACCGCCGAGAAACGCGAGCAGCACTGTCGCTTAACGTCTTTCACGACCACCGACCTAAGCGGGTCTAGCGCACCGATCAGGGCTGACCACATTTGACGAAGTCGTTAGCCTTGCTACATACCCACAAGCGGGTACCACACTCAACGAATGCGAGCCTCCCAGATGGCAATTCAGCAACCCACCGCGACCACGAAGGCCGAGCACATCGCCGCAGCCGAAGCAGCCCTCGCGCGTGCCTACCGGCTGGCCGATCCGAGCTACGAGATCTCGCCTGACTTTCAGGCCCTGCTCGCTTCGCTGCACCTGGCGATAGCGGGTCTCAAGTGAGCACCGACCTTTGTGCCATTTTCACGGCGAAGGCCACCGAGCTAGGGCTCGCTCTCGACGCCGATGACCTCGAGATCGTGCGGCGCGCACAGCAGGCGTCAGACGCAGCCGACCGCTGTGCAGTGTCGCTGGAGTCGCCCGAGCTGAGCGCTACCGCGATGAAGGCACTCATGGCCGAGCAACGCGCACAGAGCCTCACGCAGGCAAAGCTGATGGCCGACGTGGATCGGCGTCTCGGCGTCGTAGCGGCTCAGGGTGGCAGCCGTGGAATCCGTGGCACCTACACCGGCGACGGAGCGCAGAACGGCGCACGTAACGCTGAGCGGGCACAGCGGCGCGGTGAGACGCGCCAGTCGCGAACAGCGCAGAGGCGATCCCGGTAATGGCGCGACCCATAGCGGACACCCGCTCGACGCCGACCGACTCGACCAGCTCACAAATGCCTGCCGAGCTGCACCCCGAAAACTGGCACGAGTGGCTGGCAGAAGTGAGCGACGAGCCGACGACGGACTTCGAGAAGGACGTTGCATTTCCCAATGGGTGGACCGCGAACCCGTTCGGCACGGTGGCCGAGAAGCGCGCATATGCCTTGCCGCCACCACTCGCAGGTTGGCGCGAAGAAGTGGCCGCACAGCTGCAATGGCGAGCACGGAACGAGTGGGAAGCGAGCCGAGCATGACCGAGCTTGTCGACCTCGACGCCGAGCGGATCGAGTTGGTTCTCGTGATCCCCGAAACTTGTCCGCGCGGCCACCCGCTTGAGCCGCGCACCGTCGCGTTCAACATTCAGACCGTCGCGACGAGCCGCACGAGCCGTCGACAAGAGGCCACGTCGTGGCATTGCGTGCCCTGCATCCGCGCGGACGTATACGAAGCCTCTACCGGAGAACCCGCACCCGCTGAGATCCTGCACGCGTCAAAGTTCGGACGCCAGTACCGCTGGCAGGCATCGCACTGGTGGACGCGCGTCCACTTCGAGAGCGGCCACCAGTTCTCTGACGCCGACCCGACCGACGCCCCACCACCCGCCAAGAGAGCACCGAGGAAACCCGAGATGAGCCACAGCGACCCGACATCATCCATCGCCTTGCGCGAGATAAACGTCCAACGTCGCGCAGCGCCAGCGACAACATGGCGCGACTACCTTGACCCTTTCGAACTGCCTCTGGAGAGCGACCGAGCGGACGTCGAAGCGATGGGTCTCGACGCGTGGAGGGAGTCGCGCGCCTACACGCGCTATCGGCGCGCTCGACACGGCGCAGCGGCATGAGCGGGTACCTGAGACGCCAGCGAGAGCGCCCGCCGATCATCGTCGTACGAGCCGACTGGGATAGCACTGGGATAGCAGTAGCGCCGTTCCTTGCCGTGATACGGCGTGATCCATCGGGAACTGATTCTGCGAATAACCTGCGCTACAGTCGCTTTACGGGAAATTCGAGGAATCGACGGGAATGCCTGGGAACACCAAGATATAACTCATAATCCATTGGTCGCGGGTTCGAGCCCCGCCCGCCCCACCGACTCGGTGGTCACGGGACCACGGTCACCGGCCATCGGCCCGCCTTGACCAACCGCACTGCAACGGATCCGAACATCCGGTGTCCTGCGTGCTCGGAGGCGCCCACGACGATCGCGTCGGCGCGAAGCTCGTCAGCCACGGCGACCAGGCCGTTGTAGGGATCACCTGTGGCGGTGCGGAACTCCCATCGAATTGTTTCTCGGCCCTCGGTCGACTTCTGAATGTAGGCGAGAAGTTCGTCGGCGATTTCCTTGCCTGTTTCGACGAGCGAGATGCCCGCCTGCCCCCAGGCTGCCGTGGCGAGTGGCTGTACGTAGACGAGGACGAGCAGTGAACCCTGTCGCCTCGACAGTCCCGCTGCATATGCCGCCGCCCTCCACGCGGAGTCGGATCCGTCGATTCCCGTCAAGATCACTTTGGGGCCGTCGACTCCGTATTCGAAGACGTGCGATGCGGCCGCCTCGGGCTCGAAGCCGGTCGGTTCGGATTCGGGCGCACCTGCTGATTCATCCACGACCCTCACGCTACTGCGCCCGCGATTCTCCGAAAATTCGATACCCACCCCTGCTCGACCGCCGGAAATTAGTCTGGGTGGGTTCGGGGTCGCTCGACGAGAGGTAACACGATGTCCACCATCGTCCGCTGGAGCACGATCGGGGTTTGTTGCGTTGCGGTGGCGGGGTTGTCGCCTGCGCTCGCGAACGCCACACCACCATCGGGAGTGACCGCCGAGACGCTCGCCCATGTGTCTTTCCCTCTGCTGCCCGGCAGTGCCGAGATCGCTGGAACGGACTTCACCGCCCGCAAGATCACCATTGCACCCGGCGGCACCACCGGCTGGCACTACCACGACGGACCGGTCTATGCATACGTCGAATCAGGCGTCCTGACAAGGACTTTGCACGATTGCACGACGGAGTCCACTCCTGCCGGTCAGATCGTTACCGAGGAAGTCGACGCGAATCACGTCCACGAGGGCACGAATCTCGGGTCGGTCCCCGTTGTCCTGTACGCCGCGTACATCGAGCCGCCCGGCAAGCCGTTCGCGGAGGATGCCGCTGCGCCGCCGTGTGCCGTGGCCGCCGAGTAGGCCTCCAGCAGCCTCGGCAGACTGCCTGGTGAACGACGGCGGTGACCACTGAGTAAGATCGACGGTCGAATGCAGCTTCTCGAGTCCAGGGCGGCGCACTACTGCAACTCTGCGACTTCGCACCGACCGATCGGAGTGTTCATGAGCGACTCTAGGCCGAACGAGACTGCTTCCACAGACCCGGCAACGGTCTTCGCAGCGCTGGCGGACATCGTGTACAAAGGCACGAGCGTCGACGAGGTGTACTCGGCAATCTGTGTCGCCGCCACTCTCCTCGTTCCCGGCTGCGACCACGCCAGTCTGATGCTGGTCAGGCGCGGTCAAGCAGTCACTGTGGCGGCGTCCGACGAGGTTGCTCGCACGGTCGACGACATCGAACGCGCAACCGGTGAGGGTCCGTGCCTCGACGCCATCGAGAACGAGGCAGCCCAGGTCGAAACCGATTTTCTGACGCCGAGCCAATGGCCTGCGCTCGCGAGAGGCGTCCTGATGCGCACTCCTGTTCGCGGAGCGATGGGGTTCCGGCTCATGCTCGACCAGAAGAAGGTCGGCGCGTTGAACCTCTTCAGTGACACCCCTGGCCTCTTCGACGCCGACACCGCCGACAAGGCGATCATGTTGACGGCGTTCGCCGCGGTGACGGTCTCGGCGATCATCAGCGGCGAAGAAGCAGATACTCTTCGCCGCGGTTTGGAGAGCAATCGAGAGATCGGCAAGGCCATCGGACTGCTGATGGCGATGCACGATGTCGACGACGACCAGGCGTTCGACATGCTGCGCAAGACCTCGCAGGACATGAACGTCAAGATTGCTGCACTCGCCCAGTCCGTCGTCGAGTCGCACAAGCGAAGTATCACCACCTGACCGATCCGCGCCGCGTTAACAGCGCGGATCGGCCTCGACGGAGGCCGTCACTCGGTTCGGGCAGGGGGTCCCGGTGCGTCGACGCGCTTGGGCAGCGCGAACACGAGTAACAGAGCGACGACGCCGAACGCGGCACTGACGGACATCGCAACCGATGCCGCATGCATGAACCCGCTGGCGACGGTATCGGGCCCGGTGATGTTCAGCGACCCGAACAGAACGCTGCCGATGACGGCGATGCCGACGGCACTGCCGATGCGTTGCATCGTCGAGATCACGCCGCTGGCGGAACCGGCGTCCTGGCGGTCGACGGTCGCGACGATGAACTGCGCGTTGGGCGCGATGAACGCTCCGTTGCCGAGGCCACCGATCAACAGCGGCGCCAGCAGCTTCCAGTTGGTCAGATCTGACGGGTCGGTATTGGCCAGCAGCAACCACATCCAGATCAAGCTGAGTGCGACGAGCGAGGTTCCGATCAGCAGGACCGTACGACCGAGTCTCTGTGTCAGCTTGTTGCTCTGCGACGAGGCGATGATGCTGCCGATCGCGAACGGCAGCATGACGGCACCGGAGGACAGCGCTGAATTACCGAGCCCGGACTGCCAGAGAAGCGACAGCGTGAAGAAGATACTGGTGAAGGACGCGAAGTAGACGAGCGCAAGGATCGTTCCTCCGGTGAACGCTGGGTGGGTGAAGAGCTTCGGCGGAACGAGCGGGTTGTGGCCCGCGCGGGTGTACCGGACTTCCCATGCCCCGAAGGCCGCGATCAACACCACGCCTGCAGCGAGTGTGATGTAGGTCCAACTCGGCCAGCCCTGGTCCTGGCCTTCGATCAGCGGAACCAGTAGCGCCACCAGGCCTGCGGTGACAAGAACCAGGCCGACCCAGTCGATTCCGCTCTGCGGGGCGGTCTCGGTTTCCGTTCGCTTGGGCAGCAGGAACACTGCGGCGACGAGTCCGATGACACCGATCGGCAGGTTGACCCAGAAGACGCCGCGCCAACCGTTCTCGTTGCCGAACGCCTCGATGATCAGTCCGCCGGTGATCGGTCCGAGTGCTGTGGACACGCCGATCACGGCTCCCATGATCGCGAACGCCTTTCCCCGCACCCGACCGGGGAACAGGAGCTGGATGAACGCAGTGACGGCGGGGACGAAGATTCCGCCGGCGAGTCCCTGCACGATACGAGCGACGACCAGCTGTAGATCGGTGTCGGCGAGACCACAGGCAAAGCTGGCAACCGTGAACAGTGCAAGTCCGGCGAAGAAGACCCATTTGTGTCCGATCCGGTCGCCCACCTTGCCTGCAGGTATCAGGGCGAGGCCGAATGCGAGCGCGTAGCCGGAGATGATCCAGGACAGCGTCGCCTCCGATGCACCGAGACTTGTCTCGATCGTCGGGAGCGCGACGTTGACGATCGTCGTGTCGAGCAGAGCCATGAACATTCCGAGCAGCAGCACCGAGAGCGCCTGCCATGCTCGGCGTGGGACTTCCACCGATTGGGCGGATGCCCGAGAATTCGTTTCGGTCATGATGAGTGTGCGTCCTTCGATTCGTCCGTCAAGGGATCCTGAGGTAGTGCGTCGTGTATTCGCGTCGCTTCTTCGGACACGATGCCGGGGAGCGCGTCGACAAGCGTTCGGTGCCAATCGATCTCGGCACGGAGCCTGGCTTCACGATGTTCGAGCGCGAAGGTCTCGGCCTTGGAGAGGTGCGGCCGAGCCCTGGCGTTCGCTTCGACCGCGGCTCGCAGTAGTTCGTCGAGATATGCGGTTCGGGTGGCGATGACGCCGGGAAGCTGTTCGAGTGTGTCCGGATCCAGCCTGGTGAGAGCGAGATCGAACGGGTCCGGACGCAGTACGAAGTCCGCCAGACCGCGGCCGCGAAGAGTGCCGAGAGCCGAAACACCGGACTCGGTGATGCCGTAGACCTGACGTGCCGGGAAGTTGCCCGACTGCTCGGTCCGGATATCGGCGATCAGCCCTTCCGAATGCAAGCGCTTCAAGGCGCCGTACAGTCCTCCCACCGAGATGTCGGTCCACATCTGAATCCGCTCTTCTTCCGCCAACAACTTCAGTTGATGACCGTGCATCTCACCACGCTGAGCGAGAGAGCCGAGAATGAACAGGCGGATCGAAGACACGCGACTACTCTCACATGACTAGTCTTGTATGTCAACGTCGCTCCAGTAGCTCTACCAGGGGCTACGTCCGCTTTGTCTGACTCGCCGATGTGGTGACGAACGACTACGCAACGATGTACCCGACCGACGGACCCTTCACACCTCGCGACATCACGCCCGAGTCCCACCACCTGTGAGGACAACGTCACGTCGGGCTAACTGACCGGTCATCGACTCGAATCCTGGAGTGAGGATCGTGGACTCGTGCCCCCGGTAACCGTCGACCTCGCCACGGACACCGTCAAGACGGTGTGCGCGTACTGCGGCGTGGGATGCGGAATGACGCTGAAAATCGGTTCGCCGGGCGGCGTTGCGACCGTTCAGAAGTCGGTCGGCGACGTCTCCCACCCAGCAAATTTCGGGCGATTGTGCACCAAGGGCTCCACCACCTCGGACATGCTCGCTGCCCCCGGACGGCTCGACACAGCGCGGATTCGTCCGGATCGCAGTTCCGACCCCGTCCCCGCCGACACCAGGGACGCGATCGCGACCACCGCGAGCACACTTCGAGCGATTCTCGACGAGCACGGTCCGGACGCTCTCGGAATCTACGTATCGGGCCAGATGTCCATCGAGGCTCAATACCTCTCGAACAAGTTGGCCAAGGGTTATATCGGAACCAATCAGATCGAGTCGAACTCCCGCCTGTGTATGGCCAGCGCAGGCACCGGGTACAAGCAGTCACTCGG
This sequence comes from Rhodococcus sp. (in: high G+C Gram-positive bacteria), assembly GCF_023264675.1. GTDB lineage: Bacteria > Actinomycetota > Actinomycetes > Mycobacteriales > Mycobacteriaceae > Rhodococcoides. The sequence continues at coordinate 41,553 of NZ_JAHFVG010000025.1, read as the reverse complement.
AGCCGACGGACCGCCCGGGTCCTACGAGGACTTCGACAACGCCGATGTGTTTCTGGTGACCGGCGCGAACATGGCGGATTGCCATCCGATCCTGTTCTTGCGCATGATGGATCGCGTCAAACAGGGCGCGAAACTCATCGTCGTCGATCCTCGGCGAAACGCCACGGCCGACAAAGCACACCTCCATCTACAGATCGCGCCCGGAACCGATCTGGACCTGCTCAACGGACTCATGCACCTGCTGGTCGACGACGGCAACACCGACCAGGATTTCATCGCCGAGTTCACCGACGGTTGGGAGGCGATGGACGATTTCCTGCCTGAGTACACCCCGGCGAAGGTCAGCGCGAAGACCGGCATTCCCGAAGCGGATCTACGCACGGCCGCACGGTGGATCGGCGAGGCCACCAACTGGATGAGTTGCTGGACGATGGGCCTGAACCAGTCGACCCACGGCACGTGGAACACCAACGCACTGGTCAACCTGCATCTCGCCACCGGCGCAATCTGCCGAACGGGCAGTGGCCCCTTCTCTCTCACCGGCCAACCCAATGCCATGGGCGGTCGCGAAATGGGCTATATGGGACCGGGGTTACCAGGTCAACGCGCAGTTCTGTCGGAGGAAGACCGCCAATTCGTCGAACAGCAGTGGAAGGTTCCTGCCGGCACCCTTCGCACCGACGTCGGCGGCGGCACCATCGAGATGTTCACCAAGATGGCCGACGGCGATATCAAAGCATGTTGGATCATCTGCACCAATCCTGTTGCCTCGGTGGCCAATCGGAAGACAGTCATCGCCGGTCTGGAACGAGCCCAGCTGGTGATCACGCAGGACACCTTCGCGGACACGGAGACGAACGGGTACGCCGACGTCATGCTGCCCGCAGCTCTCTGGACCGAGTCCGAGGGCGTCATGATCAACTCCGAACGCAATCTCACTCTCTTCCAGAAGGCCGTCGAGGCACCGGGTGACGCGCTACCGGATTGGCAGATCATTGCCCTGATGGCCTGCGAACTCGGCTATGCCGATGCGTTCACCTATGCGAGTGCCGAGGAGATCTTCGAAGAAATCAAGCTGTTCTCCAATCCGCGTACCGGCTACGACCTGCGGGGAGTCACCTACGACCGCCTCCGCAGCACACCACTGCAGTGGCCGTGTCCACCCGACGACGATGCCGATCGCCATCCCATCCGATACATCAACGACGGCGTGAGCCAGACGCTGCGCGTCGAGGCCGACGGTTCGATACCTCGCCTCTCGTTCCCGACACCCACCGGTCGGGCGCAGTTCTTCGCACGGCCCTCGATGGAACCCGCCGAAATGCCGGACGAGGACTACCCGTTCCTGCTCAACACCGGTCGGCTGCAACATCAGTGGCACACGATGACCAAGACCGGCAAGGTCAGCAAGCTCAACAAGCTCAATCCAGGGCCGTTCGTGGAAATTCACCCTCTGGATGCCGAGCGGCTCGGCTGCACTGCAGGCGACCGCATCGAGGTTGCGTCGAGGAGGGGCCGCGCCGTCCTCCCTGCCGTCGTCAGCGACCGAGTACGCCCGGGCGACTGCTTCGCACCGTTCCATTGGAACGACGCCTTCGGGGAGTACCTGTCCATCAACGCGGTGACCAACGACGCCATCGACCCGTACTCACAGCAGCCGGAATTCAAGATCTGCGCAGTCACCCTCACCAAGGTTGCACCGCACGTGTCCACATCGACATCCGAGATCACGTCTACATCCGAGATCACAGGGGCACCCATGACGCCGATCGATGCGTTGGCAGTACTCGTCGGGGAACCGTCGGGCCCCGCTATGCCCCTGCCCGTCATCGAGCAACGCTACATCGCCGGACTCCTGGCAGGCCTTCGCCAGGACACCGCGTTGGGAAGCGCAGGCGTGCCGCTACTTCCGAGTACCACTCCCCTCTCGCCCGAGACGCGAGCGTGGCTGGACGGAATGCTCGCCGGACTGTTCTCCCGAGAGACGAGTCGGCCTGCGGAATCGATCAGCGATCCGTCGGACGAATCGGCGGACGATATCGACCGCATACTCGTTCTGTGGGCCTCGCAGACAGGTAACGCCGAGGACTTTGCCTTCGCGGCCGTGGAACAACTACGCACCGACGGTTACGCCGTCGAAGAGCATGTGATGGAAAACTTCTCACCCTCCGAACTCGCCCGCCACCGCGACGTGCTGCTGATCAGCAGCACCACCGGCGACGGCGAGGCACCGGACAACGGCACCACATTTCTCGACGGTTTGTCCGGCGATTCGGCGCCCGATCTGACCGGCGTGCGGTTCGCCGTCCTCGCTTTCGGCGACTCCAACTACGACGACTTCTGTGGACACGGACGCCGTCTCGACTCCAGGTTCTCCGACCTCGGGGCCGAACGCTTGGTGGGTCGAGTCGATTGCGAACCGGATTTCGAGGAAGCGTCGTCGATGTGGCTGGAACGTGTGCGCGGAAAACTTCGCTCCACCGACGACGCCCCAACCCCTGCTGCGCCCCCGCCCTCGCCGCCGGTAGCCGACACCACGGTCGCCGACACCACGGTCGCCACCTATGGAAAGAAAGCACCCCTTCCGACCGCACTCGTGCGTAACACCCCGCTCAGCGCCGCCGGCTCCAGCAAGGACGTCCGGCAGTTCGGCTTTCACCTACCCGAGGGAACGCTGAGCTACGAGGCAGGCGACGCTCTCGGGGTGTGGCCTCGAAACAGCGACACGCTTGTCGAAGAATGGTTGACGGCAACGAAACTCGACGGTGAAGCGGTCGTCGAACTCTCCGGTTACGATTCGATGCCGCTACGGATCGCGCTGCGCGAGCGCCTGGAAATTGCCAAAGCGTCGCCGGATCTACTCAAGTTCGTTCAGAGCCGCGCACGCGACGCCGACCTGGAGCGTCTGCTGATGCCGGAGAACAAGGGCGCATTGGCCGATTGGATGTGGGGTAGACAATCGATCGACGTGCTCACGCATGCTCCGATTCGCGCCGACATCGACGAGTGGCTCGGCGTCCTCAAACCCCTTCAACCACGGTTGTATTCGATCTCATCCAGCCCGAAGGAAGATCCTCGCGAGGTTCAGTTGACCGTTTCGACCGTCAGGTACAACGTGCACGGCATTCCGCGGCGTGGTGTGTGCTCGACCTACCTGGCCGACCACGCCGAGGGTGAGGACATCGGCATCTTCGTGCAGAAGTCCGCCCACTTCAAGCCACCCGAGGATCCGGCGGCCCCGATGATCATGGTGGGACCCGGAACGGGTGTCGCGCCGTTCCGAGCTTTCCTGCACGAGCGGCGTGCGCTGGGGCATACCGGTCCGAACTGGCTGTTCTTCGGCGAACAGCATGCTGCCACCGATTTCTACTACCGAGACGAATTGACCGCGATGCTCGAGGACGGTTCACTCTCACGTCTCGACCTCGCGTTCTCGCGTGACCAGTCGGCAAAGGTCTACGTGCAGGATCGTATGAACGAGAACGGTGCTCAGCTCTGGAAGTGGTTGCAACAAGGTGCGCACTTCTACGTGTGCGGCGATGCCTCACGCATGGCCAAGGATGTCCACAACGCACTCGAAGGTGTTGTGGCACAGCATGGAAAGCTCGCACCGGCGAGCGCGCAGTCATATGTCAAGGCGTTGTCGGCGGAGAAGAGATATGTTCGCGACGTCTACTGACGACCGTCAGGTCGTTCGGGCGGCGGAGCCTCGAACGGGCCCCGCCGCCCGAGAACATCAGGGGCGCCAGTTCGCCAGACCGAACTTCACCAGATCCACCATCGCACTCCCGGCAGCGAACACGTGTCGGGTCGGATCGAGGCCGTCCTTCTCACGGCCGCTGTAGATACCCGCGACGTACGGGTTGGCGGTGTGCTGCCACAACGGACCGCCGGACCACCCCGGCCCGACATCGGTACGTAGCGCGAATTCCAGTTCACGCCCGGGGCTGTCGTTGTCGATGTCACGGATTCCCATGTCGAGCTCGACGGCGGGCCGCTCGCCGTAGGTGCCCGGGTATCCCGAAGAGACGTATCTCTTGTTGTAGTAGTCGGACTCGTCGGCGAAGGATGCCGAACCCATCCAACCAAGAGCGTTGCCCAACGGGTTGTACAACCGACAGATGGCGTAGTCGTACCCCGTCACATCGCGGTCGGTGTTGTAGCCGCGGTACTCCTGCACGTACGAACTGCCGAAAGGACGGTTGCCGTTGCGGTAGGCAGGGACGAACTCCATGCTCCAGGAAGATGCGCCCCAGGGAACGACGTGCCCGGCGGTCAGGAGCAGATTGGGTCCCACGAGCACACCGCTCCCACGTTTTCCGTTGCTGTTGAACACCACACCGATCGTGCACATCGGAAAGAGCTGCGGATTCGGTTCTTCGTGGACGAGCGGCTCGAGATAGGTGTGGCCGTCGAGTTCGAATGTGTCCGTCACTTCTGGTTCGACCAGTTTCGCCCAGGACGGGCAATAGGGCTCGGTCACAGCATTCTTCGGCGCCGGGGCTTCGGCGGGATCGAGGGCGAGACGGCCCTGACCAGGAATGCGATGGAGTAACTCCTTGACGTCGGCAGGAACGTCGGCGCGGTCGAGGAGATAGCCTGCTGTGTTGGCGATGGAATGCATGATTGTCCGGCCTTTCGGTTGCGATCGAGTGTCGACGAGTGTTCAGACCTGAGGCGCGCGAACGAGGCCCGCGCCGATATCGAGCGAATCGAACCCCGAAGCGACGCCCGCGAGCGTCGCCTCGCCGATGAGTTTGGACTGAAGCATCAGAGCACTGAGTTGCCCTTGGGCGGCGAGTTTCTGCGCCCACAGTGCTGCGACTCCCGCAGTGTGCGGGGTCGCCATACTGGTGCCCGACATCGGCACGGTGCCACCACCGAGTGCCGCGCTGATCACTCCGACTCCCGGGGCGGACACCGTCGGACGAGTGTTGGAGAACGGTGCAACGGCGTATCCGCCGAAACCTTGACCGAGGGCGCCGACGGAGATGACTCCCGGTGCTGCTGCCGGTGGAGCCACGTTGATCTCGAAGGGAGGCGTTGCGCTCCTGCCGCTTTCGTTACCGCTGGCTGCGACTACGACCGGCTGCCCCATACCGGCGTTCATGAATTCGGACAACTTCTCGAAGAGTCGAACGTTCGCGGTGTAATCCTGCAGCGCCATCGACGTGGCGACCTCGATCGACAGTCCGCCGCGATCGACCAGATCGTGCACGTACCCGGGAAAGTCGAAGCCGAGCGACATCGATATCACCTGCGCGCCGTTGTCACGTGCCCACAGGATCGCCTGCGCGAGCATCTCACTTCCGCCTCCGGTTGGACCGAGTACCTTCCCGATGACGGCCCGCGACACACCGGTCGCGACGCCGATTCGGAGGCCGTCGATATTTCTGCCGAAAATTGTTCCGGCGCAGTGTGTGCCATGCCCGTGCTTGTCGGCCGCCGATCCACCACCGGTGAAATCCCTGGTGACGAGCTCGACGCCGCGGAACGCGCTGTGGGCGGAGTCGATCCCGGTGTCCAGTACCGCGACGGTGACTCCGCTACCGTCGTAGGGCGACGTCGAGGCCCCGACCGCGCCGATCCCCCAGGTGACACCGGCTCCCTTCGGCTTCACCCGAACCGGATCCTCGACCGGCTCGACGAGTTTCATGGGCATGGACGGGCAGAACCCCACCACGGTCGGGTCCCCGGCGAGAGCCGCGAGATCGGCTTTGCCGACCCGACTCTCGACGTCGATCTTGATGTCTCCCGGCGCTGCTGCCTGCATCGCGAGAGGCCCGGAGTTCGGGTCTCGCATTGCCGATCGTGCGGGAGCGCGCAACACGACGAGTTGTTCGTGCTCGAGTAGATCGATGGTGCGTACTGCCATGTCTTCTCCTTCGTCGAGTGTCGTGGTTCTCGACTGTCAGGAGGGTCGTCGAATGCTGTTTGATACAGCTACTTTTCGTTCACCATGCATCGCCGTAGCACAACGCAGCGACGCCGAGTTCACCGTGCAGTTCCAAAGCCAGCGCATCACCCGGCGCGGTGCCGTCCGCAATCCGACGGTGCACGGCAGGGAACACATCCGCGGCGCGTTCGTCGTCGATGTTCGCGGGCGCAGCGATCACACACCGCGCACCGGCGTGCAGCCAGGCACGCGCCATACCGAGGGTGTCGAGTTCGCCTACTGCTCGACCCATTTGGCACGCCGAGATCACCACCAGCGCCGGCACATGTGCCAGCTGACCGACATCGTGGCCGAACCAGGGACCGTCTGCCAGAGCGACCGATGAAAACAGTGGATGCTCTCGCGAGTGTCCACCGTGCGCGCACACATGGAGTATGTCCGAGCGCGCAGCAAGAGCATCCGCCGAGACCGTCGTCGCATCCGCGTGCAGCCATGCGTTCGATGCGCCCGACCATGCTTCGAACACCGCGTCGGCCTCGCGTCGACCGTTCTCGGTGCCGGGTCCGAGAACCACCCCTACCGCACCCGAGCGACGCGGGCTTACAGCACTGCCCATCCACCAGTCGACCGACACCGCTACGCCGAGCGACACTCGAGCGAAACTCGGCAACAAACCCCACGGCACGCCGCCGAGGACACCGGGAACGGTCAACAGAATGCGCGCTCGCCCCAGAGACGACGCCAGCGGCCCCACCAGCATTCGGTCGAGTGCCTCGAGACGGCGGGACAATGATCTGTCGATCGCCGCACGAAGCCGAGGAGAGGAACGAGCAGCGGCGAGGTCGAGATCGGCAGGCAGACCGGCCAGCTCCTGTTCGATGCGGTGCCAGTCACCGAGATCGACCAACGTCGGCTCCCCCGCGCACAACGTCAGTGCAACCAGTCTCGCCCCCAGCCAGAGGTAGGTGACGAGGTCTGCCTCCGCCCTGTCGAGTGCCGTGGTGGCGTCGGCTGTTCCTAGTGTGGTCCTCCGATTCTCGGTGATCGCGGACGACGATCCGCGCCAGCCCATGTCTCGCACGGCTTCCTGTAGTTCGATGCGCCGCCGATGCGCGCGCTCAGTGCCGGAGTCACGGAGCGACCGAATCTCCGCCAGGACCGAGACGACATGTTCGTCGCGCGGCGCTTTCACCGGATTCCAGGCCGCTCCGACGCCTCGGGCGCGCTCGGACCACTCGAGCACCCGTTCGGGGTCTCGGGTTTCCCAAGCGGCATTGCTTCCCTGGAGCACGACGTCGGTCGCGATTCGCTGTGTCGCGACTTGCATTCCCAGGCTGCCGAAGTGGGTTTGCCATTCGATGAAGTCGTCCATCGATCGGGCAGCATGGATCACGGCGTCGGCGGGCCGATGACGTCGGCGATCGAGGGCAGACCACAGGCGCGCATTCAACAACCGAGTGGTCATCGGGGCATCGGGTTCGACAGTGATGTGCGCGGCAAGGGCTTCTGCATCGCCCACACCGCCTCGTGTGAGTACGTCCGATGCCACGTGCAGCCTGAGTTCGGTTGCGAACGCGTTCAGATGCAACTCTTCGAGGCGCTCCACCATCAGCGCCGCGTGCGCCAGAACGTCCTCGTCCACACCGGTGGCCGACCGAATACGCACACCTACTGCATCCGCACGCACCGCCGAAGCATCGCTGCCGTGCTCGCGAAAATGCTCGGCAGCCGAGAATGCCAGTGCTGCAGCGCGATCAGGTTCGTCGCGCGCCAGTATTCGCGCCAGCGACAACTCCGCTTCGGCCCTGGTGTGCCACTCCGTGGTTCCGCCGAGAAGCACCAGAACCTCTTCGAGAGTCACCCGGGCGTCACCGACCATTCCTGCGGCTTCCAGTACCTCTGCCCGGTCCAGATCACAGATCGCCCGATGTGATGCGGACAGGTGACGGAGAGTCTCGCGCGCCGTGTTCATTCGATCGAGGGCTGCAGCCAGATCACCGGCCAGCAGATCTACGTAGCCTCGGTTGTGGAGCACCTTCGCCTGTTCCACCGTGTCTCCGATTTCGGCGAACGCGATTCCTGCACCGTCGAGATCCGTTGCAGCCTCCGCCAACTGCCGCCTACGCAGGAACAGGTACGCACGATTGATCAGCACACGCCCACGGGCCGACGGCTGGCTGCCGAGCAAGTCGACAGCGTGACCGAACAGCGGGAGTGCGACGTCGTCGTTACCTGCTCGAACTTCGAGAGCAGCGATACGCCCGATCACGATCGCACGGCCACTCTCGCCCAGCGGCTTCACGCCTCGCTCGTGATGGTCGATCGCTTCTCTGCAGTACTCGAGACCCCCGCGGAGGTCGCCGGTCTCCCCCATCACCCATGCAGTGGAGGCCACCACCTCGGCGCGAGTCGCACCGTCCATGGGGTACTCGTATGCACGGGCAAGTACCGCCCGGGCGTCCTCGTGACGTCCGGCGCTGATGAGCGCCTGAGCTTCGTCGAGGATGCGTCGGGCGGAGTTCACCGTGGTCGATTCCGGGATCGACGTGCATCGAACTTCGCTCGCAGTGCCTGCTTCTCCGCGGCGATGGTCGTGCGCACGTCCGCGACAGCACGCTGCGCCAGCGCCACGCGCTCGGCCGCGGTCGTCGTCGACGAGACCCGATCCGCCAGTGCCGCTGCGATTCGCCCTGCCACGATCGGTGCTGCGAACGAGGTTCCGCTCCATACCCCGAAGCCGCCGAGGTAGTCGTCGGGATCGAGAGACTCTCGATTCGCGTCCGCTCCACCCGTGCCGGTACGTGCCAACGGTTCTGCGCCTGCACCGAAGTCCGGCATGGTGCTGATCACCGAAGCTCCCACGATCGACACGTCGATCCAGTCCCCGGAATTGGAGAACAATGCGGTGGTGCCGTTCGGGTTGTCGGCCGTGACGGACAACAACGGCGCAAGATCGGAATCCTCCGGATCACGCGAGAACGCTGCCGGATAGCACGGCCTGGTGGTGGCGTCGTTCCCGGCGGACGCCACGATCACGGCCCCGGTTCTTCTGAGTTCGACGAGCAACCTGCGCACCTCCGACGGGAACGTCGGGTCGAGGACGTCCTCGTGATAGAAGCCGAGAGAGAGGTTCACCACGTCGATTCGATGCTCGTCGGCCGACAGAACGTAATCCAACAGACCGGCCAACGCGGCCACGACGTCGGCCTCGTACACGGTTCCGTCGCCGTGCAGCACCCGAACCGTGAGTATGTCGGCATCGGGGGCCTCCTGATGTACGAGGCCGGTGATGAACGTCCCGTGCCCGACGAGGGGATCCATCTGACCGTCGAGCGGGCCGAGCAGATCCGGATAGATCTCGGGGTCGGTGCCTGGATCGTCGATTCCGATGACGGTCGGCTGGTCGACGCCCCTGGCGACGAATCCGAGCCAGTCGTGGGTGCCGCATCCGGTGTCCAGAATGGCAACTCGGGGGCGTCGACCCTGAACCTGGTCGTCGGCGCGCCTGGCCGGTGGTGGCCCGACGTACGCAACCGGCTGCCGTCCTCCTGCACCCGGAACCGCATACGAACCAACAGGAGACGAGCCGGACATGAACGGACTCATGAACGGCGACATGAACGGCGACATGAACGGGGACATGAAGGGACTCATGAAGGGAGACATGAACGGTCCGAGCCCCAGGACATGTTCGAGCTGCACATCGACCCCGTCGCCGGACCTGTCCACGGCGTTGTACGCGCGGAGCAGGGTGGCCGCGTCGACGGTAGGGACCGTCGATCGCCCCGTCGCCGCGATGAACATCCGAGTCACGACGCGTTCGGTCCGGCTGCCGTCTTGCGCCGTCGAGACGAATCGAATCGTCATCGGTCTACGGTCGTCCGCATCTCGCTCACGAGCAATGACCCAACCGAGTTGTGATGCAGTGTCTTCCAGCCCGGCGAACGAGTCGTCCTCGGCGGACGCGAAGCGCGCAACGAGTACGGTGTCGCGAACGTATACCGTGGGACTTTGTTCGTGGACATGGTCCGGATCTCCGGGTACACCGATCGCCACATTCGGGATCTTTCGCCAACGTTCCACAGGCTGCCCACTGGTCATCGTGCCCTCTCCATCGTTGTCTCACCTGTCTCGTTGTCTGACCTGTCTCGCTGTCTCACCTGTCTCGCTGTCTCACCTGTCTCGCTGTCTCACCTGTCTCGTTGCCGTTCGGTCAACGTGCCCGTTCGGGTGTCTGTACGAGCGCCGTCCCGTCGGGCGAGGCGAATCTCAGTCTCCAGTTCCGCCCACCGAGCCTGCTGAATTCGAATCGTCCGTTGTCGTCCGTTGACGTCGTCCGTTCGCCGTCGTCGGTCACCAGAGTTACCGCCACGCCCTCGCCGTCGACATCGCTGTCGATGTCGCCGTCGCCGTCGGAGTGGAGCGTCAACCAACCATCCATGCGGCTGTGCGTCATCGATTCCGGTGCGATGCGCACCAGTAGGCCGATGCGGTCGAGTTGGAACTCGAAGGTGCGTACGTCGGAGTCGTCTCGGACTCCGACCAACTCGCCGACGCCGACTTCGCGCAACAGTTCCCACTCACGCTCCATCCCAGCGGCAGCGACGAAAGTAATGATGTCGTCGGCCAGTCCTACCGGGGGTGGGTCGTGGGCCTCCCACATCGAACTCAGTCGACCGAGAAGGTCGCGGTCTGCCGACCAGTCCACGTCAGCCACGAGTCATCCCCGCTCGTGCGAGATCGGAGCGAAGTGCGTCGAGGCAGCGCCGACGGATCGTTCCCAGACTTCCGATCGCGAGGTGAAGTTCTTCGGCCAGTGAGCGGTAGTCGCTGAGTTCGAGGCTGGCGGCGACTCGAACAAGCCTCCTGCAGCGCTCCGACTGTGTGCCGACGACCCGCCACAACATCTCCGACTCCGATGCCGCAAGGGCATCGAACTCGGCCGAGGCCACCGGCAACGGCTCAGGCACCAGCGCAGGGTCGACGACGATCATGCTGCGATCTCGTTTGACGACTCGCCACGATTCACGACGCGCCGACACCACCAGCCAGTGCCCGACGGCACGCTCGTCACGGACCGAGTCCGGCGTGCGGACCAACGCGAGCCACACGGTTTGCAGCACATCTCGTGCCTGCTCTTCGTCCGTTCCAGCTGCCCGGACGACGTGCCACAGCACAGGCGTCAGCAATCGAACGAGCGCGTCGAATTCTGTCGAATCCCCGTTACGCCTCCATGTCCCGAAATGACGGCCCGCGGTGAACCACAGTTCACGGTCGGACTCTGTTTTCGGGCGCGCCGGAGTTTCGTCGGCAGGTTCGGTAGTGCATTCCATGGGACCCCCGTCCACGGCATCAATCGTGGTCACACCGATCAGGAGGGACACCGACATCTGTTGATACATGCAATTGATACACCCCGGCCACGACGAATGCGCGGTATACCGAATTCGCGAAAATCGTTCGTACGCATAACGAGAAACTGAATTTCTGTCGGTCGCCGTCGCTATCCTGACAAGTATGACGACACTCACCGATCGGCCGAGAACCGCGTTGCTCGTGATCGACGTTCAGAACGACGTGATGTCCGCGTCCGTCGACGCCGACATCGTCGTGCAGAACATCGGCGAGCTCGTGACGAAGGCCAGAGCCGAGGCCACGCCGATCGTCTGGGTTCAGCATTCTTCGGAGCAGCTGGTGCAGGGGACTTCTGGCTGGGAGTACGTCCCCCGATTGGTGCGGCAAGAATCCGAACCGCTGATTCACAAGCGCTACGGCGACGCATTCGAGGACACCGAACTGGAATCCGTTCTGGCCGAACTCGGTATCGGAAGCCTCGTCGTGGTCGGCGCTCAAACCGACTTCTGCATCCGAAGCACACTCCACGGTGCGCTGGCCCGAGGATACGACGTGACGCTCGTCACCGATGCTCACACGACCGAGGACCTCAGCGAATGGGGTGCCCCTCCCCCACAGCAGGTGATCGCCCACACCAACCTCTACTGGGGCAATCAGACTGCACCGGGTCGCGTGGCCGCCGCCATCACGTCGGATGCCGTCGACTTCGGATGATTCACTCCTCCCGGTAGGACCGACCCCGCAGACCCGGTAACTTCGGGAAGACCGAACCGACAATGATTCACGACGCCGCAAAACAGGAGCACCCGAATGAAGATGAAGCTGGAATTGGTTCCCATCGCAGTAGCGGACGTCGACCGGGCAAAGGCCTTCTATACCGAGAGCCTTGGATTCGTCGCCGACGTCGACGTCCAACCCGCTCCCGGCGTTCGGGTGGTTCAGCTGACTCCGCCGGGATCGGCGTGTTCCATCAGCATGGGTACCGGCTTGCCGGCGTATTCCATGGCGCCCGGATCCACCAAGGGGCTGCATCTGGTGGTCGAGGACATCGAAGCATCGAGGTCAGCACTGATCGAACGCGGCGTCGCTGTGGGAGATGTCGAAGATGTGGGCGGCGGGGTCAAATACGCAGGCTTCGCCGATCCGGACGACAACACCTGGACACTGCAAGAGATGCCCTGGCGAACCGGCGACAGCTTTTAGCCGACCAGTCCAGCGACCGGTCGGTCGACCACCGAACCGAGGTCACATCCGAAGGTGAGACGCTCCGTTGACGTCGAGCACTGTACCGGACGACCACATCGCTTCACTCGAAGCGAGATACAGCACGGCGGAGGCAACCTCGTCCGGCGTGCCGACGCGTCCGAATGGGCTCTGACTGCGGATCAGCGCACCCTCGTCGCCCACCAATCGGGACGCGACTCTCTCGGTCTCGACAAATCCCGGAGCCACGGAGGTTACCGAGATATTGTGCGGCGCAAGCGAAACAGCCAAGGACTGCCCCATGGCGATCAACGCGGCCTTGCTCGCGCCGTAGGCAGGGTGATCGGGTTCGCCGCGGAAGGCGCCGCGCGAGGCGATGTTGACGATGTGCCCGCGCCTCCCTCCGGCGATCATCGCATTCGCGGCGCAGTACGACGCATGTGCTGCTGCAACGAGATTGACATCCACTGTGCGACTCCACGCCCCCTGCCACTGCTCGTAGGACGACTCGGCTATCGGATGCGGCTCCATGTGGGCGGCATTGTTCACCAGAACGTCCAGTCCACCTTCGCCCACCGCTTCGTCCACCACCCGGCGAACTTCCTCGGGGTCGGTCAAGTCGCCTCGCACGATCCGGTGGCCTGCGCCGACCAGACCGGACAGCGTTGCCACGGCATCATCACTTCGGGAATTGCAGTGCACGACAACGGTGTCGCCCTGCTCGGCGAAGGCGCGAGCAATCGCACGGCCGATCCCGCGTGATGCCCCGGTAACGAGGACCGTCCTGGTCGTCTTTACCTCAGCCTGCATAGCTGGAGATCTGGATCAGGTTGCCACAGGTGTCGTCGAACGTGGCGACGGTGACCGGTCCCATGTCCGTCGGCTTCTGAGTGAACACGACCCCGCGCTCGATCAGCCGCTCGTACTCGGCCTGCACATCGTCGACGGCGAACGACGTGGATGGAATTCCGTCGGCCATCAACGCCTCCCGAAACGGTGCGACGGCGGGATGGTCGGCTGGTTCCAAGCCCAGCTCGGGACCGTCCTCGTTGCCGGGGCTCACGAGCGTGAGCCACTTGTGAGCACCGAGCGGGATCTCGTGCTTCTTCACGAACCCCAGCACATCGGTATAGAAATCGAGAGCCTTGTCCTGATCGGTGACCATGAGACTGGTGATGTAGATCTTCATGAATTCTCCTGAATGGGTGCTGGCCACCGTTCGGCGATCTGCCTCAGTGGATCGGTGTCGATGAAGTGAAACTTGTAGCGGCCCTTGCGCTCCACGCGCACCAGACCTGCCCTCTCCAGCACTTCGAGATGTTGCGACACCGCTTGTCGCGACGAACCGATGCCGTGGGCTGATATCAGGCGGGTGCACAGCTCGAACAGTGTCTGACTGTCCCGAGCCACCAACTCGTCCAGAATCAGACGACGAGTGGGATCCGACAGCGCTTTGAACATCTCCGCCCCCGACTCCTCGTTCACGAATCGAGCATATGCAAGCGTCTGCTTGCATGTCAATGGCGACGCTCGCGGCTCGTCGGCTACCGTCGAGGTATGACGGAAGGGCCCGAGGTCACCGACGATGGCCACCACATCGTCGTCGACGGCAGAAAATGGCGAGCGACGGATCCGGACATCCCCGAGGCTCGGGGCGCCGAGTTGCGCTCGATTCTGATGGCGTGGAGACGCGAGGTGCGTGCAACCGACGGGTCTTCTCGCGCACGCGATGGAGTCCAGGCTGCCAAAGTGGCACTCGGAGAGCGTGGAACGCCGTGGTGGGATCAGACTGCCGATGAACGTCGAGCACGATGGTCCATACAGGTACCTCGTCCGGGCGAGCAACTCGGCGAGCACGGAAGCGCCACTCCCTGACCAACGGCCCGCGTCGGGTCAGTCCAACCGGCCGCATCGACGCGATAGGCTTCCCGTCACAAACCGACTGCGAACCGAGGGCATCCATATATGAACGCGACGCTGCGCCGTACCCGTGCAGAACCGCATTCCTTTCTGTCCCGATTCGACTCACGCACCGCGATGGTCGTCGTCAGCGCGCTCGGCGCCGTTCCGCTGCTCGCGATCGCACTGATCTCTCCGGGCTTTCTTCGCGACAATGCATTCCCACTGCTCACGGTCATCCTGGTGTTCACCGCGGTGACCGTGCTGTTCGCGGTCAAGGTCGGAACGCTCAACAACATTCAGTTCGGAATCTTCGGCGCAGGCGGAATGGTCGGGGTTGCGCTGTCCGCGTATCTGATCGCGGATCCGGCGGGAACACGTGCGGTCACCTCCATGCTCGCCGTCGTTCCGGCGATCGCAGCGTCCGGATCGCCACCACGGGTGACAGCTGCTCTGACCGCTGGTTCCGTCGCTCTCGCGTCGTGGTTGTCCATCATCAGTCTGTCTGCGTCCGGAATTCCGATCGCGTGCATCGCGGTGGGCGCGGCAGCGACAACGGTGCTGGTGCCGGTGGTTCTGATTGCCGCCCTCCGTAGGTCACTGCTCGCAGTGAACGGGCGACTCAACGTTCTCGCGAACACCGACCCACTCACCGGCCTTCTCAACAGGCGCGGAATGCTCAGTCACGTCGAGGATCTTCTGGACACGGCATGCGTGGATCGCGGCCAGATTTCGGCATTCGTGGTCGACATCGACCACTTCAAGGCCGTCAACGACAGCCTCGGTCACGCTGCGGGCGATCGCATTCTCGTCACCATCGCCGAAGCTCTACGCCATGCCACCGAAGACACCGATTCCGACGACGCCATCGTCTCTCGTATCGGCGGCGAGGAATTCCTCGTGCTCACCCCGCGGATACTGGAAAGCCCGCTCGAAACGGCGATTCTCGAACGCGTCCGAGCAGAGTGCGAGGTGACGGTGAGCGTCGGCTCGGTAACCGCAGACGTCAGGACAGCTCTCGACCCGAGACTCACCCTCGACGGCGTCAGCGAGGATCCTCACATCGAGCATGTGATCGACACCCTGATGCATGCAGCCGACAACGCCCTGTATGACGCAAAATCCAGCGGCCGGGACCAGGCGTCCCACGCCGGGACAATGCTTGTGACGTGGGCGCCGCGAGGTGCCTACGAGCGAGCGCTGTACTCCCCGACCGCTGTTGGGCCGAGACCTCCGACCAATCTCGGGCCTCGTCAAGCGACCGCCGAAGAGTAGTCGCTCTGTCCGGTGAGCACGATGGAATCCTGCTGCATTGCGGCCCAGACCTCGGCCCGAGCCTCGCGTGCGATGGTCTGCTGGTCCCACCACATCATGCGAGTCCGGTACTGATCGCTTGGGTATGCCGCGGCAGGAACGCTCGTATCGATTCGACCACCGGATGTCTCCCACTGACGCAGCACATGATCGGCAGCGCTTGCGAAGAGATACCTGGCGCCGACGAGCTGCAGGGTCGGCAGTGCAGTCCTCGCCAGCAATCCCGAGACGGCCCGTCCTTGCCCACCGTTGCCGACCCAGGCGCTCTTCATCTCGACGATTCCGTGCGGCAGCCGCGCCAGTAGTTGCGTCTTGACGACATCGAGTCCAGGCGAGTTCTCCCACTCGGTCAGTACGTGCGACTGCTCGATCACCGAGTACGGTCCCTGAGCGCGAACACCTCCGAGCATCGCGCCGTCGTCGTCGACCACGACATAGAACAGCGCCGTCGTGGCCCCGGACGCGACCTCGTCGATGTCGAGCGCAACGGTTACGCCGTGGCGCGAATACGACGCCCACGCGCCGTCGACGTATGCGGACCACAGGTCGGGAGCAGCATCGGGCGTCGCGGCCACCAAGGTGAGGCCACTCTCGTGGCACTTGCTCGAACGCGGCGACAGGGACAGGTTCAGCGAACGTCGAACGCTCACCGACGTCAACCGACTTGCCGATGCCTCCTTTGCCAGCGGGTCGATGGTTGTCACGGAACTGGTCGAGATGACAGTCACAGGTTCTCCTGAAATAGCGGCGCGGAATCCGGGCAGATACCGCGGAACGACTACCGGCCGCAGCGACATACGGTCGTGGCCAGCAGTACCGCCGGGTGGCAGTACTGCTCATTGTTCACGGCTTTTCGACATTTCCCCTGGCCGCTACCAGCCCCGCAACGCCAAAAACCGACTCCGTGATGAGTTCACACACAAGCGAACAGGGCATTTACCGATTTTGAGCCCAATATTTTGTGTGCAGTCATAAAGAAATTCTGGTACGCGGTGAATGGTCCGAACTCGCCGATCGGCTACGTTGACCGCTGGGGGTCACGAACGACCGGAAAATGCGAGGGCGCAATGGCAGAGCACTACGTACTTGATCCAACCGACGAGAAGGATTCGGCAGTGTTCGACGAACTCGTCGAGCGTCCCGGAACGTCGGTGCTGGACACGACGAAGAATCAAATCGCTTCGTTGCACGCACTGGTGCCGGAGCCGGCGAAGGAGATCCGCGACGAACCGGTGCGCTGGGTGCACTATCCGTGGCGATCGTCTCTCGTCAGAGTTCTCGGTCCGGTCGGCTTCAGAACCCTGAGGCTCGATCGCAATCGGAACAAGATCACCGATGCCGAACAGAAGAGCATGAGCGGTCTACGGGTCGGCGTCGTCGGCTTGAGCGTCGGCCATGCGGTAGCCCACACCATCGCCATCGAGGGTCTCTGCGGCGAACTCAGACTCGCGGATTTCGACGAGCTGGATCTCTCCAACCTCAACCGGGTCCCCGCGTCGATCTTCGATCTCGATGTGAACAAGTGTGCCGTGGCTGCGCGGCGTATCGCCGAGTTGGATCCGTACCTGAACGTCGTCACATTCCCGGAAGGTTTGACGTCGTCGTCGATGGACGCATTTCTCGACGGTCTCGACATCGTGATCGACGAATGCGACTCTCTCGACACGAAATTGACGCTTCGCGAGAACGCACGGGCGCGAGGAATTCCGGTCGTGATGGAGACGAGCGATGGCGGCATCCTCGACGTCGAGCGCTTCGACATCGAGCCCGACAGACCTCTGATGCACGGCCTGCTGGGTGATCTCGACGCGGAAGCGTTGGCAAACATCACGCCAGAGCAGAAGGCGCCGTTGGCCGCTCGAATCCTCGACCCGACCAAGCTGACCCCACGCATGCTCGCCTCCATCCCCGAGATCGGGAAGACGCTGTCGACGTGGCCTCAGCTCGGGAGCGACGTGGCACTCGGCGGCGCATCGGTTGCCGCGGTCGTTCGCGCGTTCGGTCTCGGTTCACCGCCGCCGTCGGGGCGGGTGCGCATCAACATCGACGCTCACATCGCGGGCATCGAGGACATCACTGCCTGACCGGTTCGGCGCACGTTGCCGTTGACCTGACACCCGTCGGGCATTCTCACGCTCGGTACCCTGATGTGGTGACGTTCATAAAGTTGTGCGGCTTTCGAGAGCAATCGACCCTGGATGTCGCGCTGTCTTCGAATGTCGATGCAATCGGCTTCGTGTTCGCCCCCAGTCCCCGACGCGTCACCGTCGAGCACGCTCTACCGCTCGTAGCGCTGGTCGGCAGCCACGCCGAGGCCGTCGGAGTGTTCAAGGGCTCCACCGTGTCCGAGATCGTGGCGACTGCATCGCAGGTCGGCATCTCGACCGTTCAGGTCCACGACCTGAGAACCGGTGCACAGGTGGACGAGTTACACCGTGCCGGACTCAGGGTCTATCGCGCAGTCGCTGCGGGATCCGACTACACCTCGCTCGGTGAGGACGGCCTGTTGGTGGACGGTTCGGTTGCGGGAGCCGGCGCTACGTGGGACTGGAATCTGCTGCAGCGTCCGGCTCAGCCGTGGATTCTGGCCGGCGGCCTGAGCGTCGAGAACGTCCGTGCCGGACTCGACGCCACCGGCGCAGCGGGTGTGGACGTGTCGAGCGGCATCGAAATCGAGCGCGGAGTGAAGGATCCGACACTGATCGAACGCTTCGTTGCCGAGGTGAGAAGGTAAGTCCGCGAAGGTTTCGCCCGCCTACAGCCGCTCGATTCGATCGAGCATGTCGACGGCCGCTTGTGCGTACTCCCCAATCCACCGGTCCGATATGCGTTTGATCGGCAGCGGCGCAAGAGCGAGATGTCGTTCGCGCCCGATCTTTCGGCCGGTGACCAGATCGGCGGATTCCAGAACGCGGAGATGCTGCAGCGCCGTGGTGCGATCGATGTCCGGAAGCAAGCCGCACAACTCGCCCGTGGTGCGGGGTGATTCCTTCAGAAGATCCAGCATGCGACGACGGATGCCCGACGCCAGTGCTTTGAACACCCGATCGTCGTCGCCCTTGTGCTCGAACTGGTTCATGTTGTAAAAATACAACATGACTGAGAATCTGACCGAGCTCTCGTTCACCGTGTCGGGAAGAATTTCCCGTCCGCTCGCCGACGTCTACGAGGCCGTCGCCGATCCCGAGCAACTGTCGAAGTACTTCACCACCGGAGGCGCCAGAGGCCGACTCGAAACCGGTGCCGAGGTGAGCTGGGATTTCCACGACTTTCCCGGAGCATTTCCGGTTGCGGTGGTCGAAGCCGAGCCACCGAACCGCATCGTCATCCGTTGGGGCGGCAATGCCACCACGTCCGAAGACGGTACGACCACAACCATTTTCGAGTTCGAAGCAATCGACGACGGTGCACGCACACTTGTCACCATCACCGAATCGTCGTGGACTCCGACGGAAGACGGATCGAAGAACGCGTTCGGGAACTGCCAGGGTTGGACGGGGATGCTCGCAGCACTGAAGGTATGGATCGAGCACGGAATCAACCTGCGCGAGGGCTTCTACAAGTAGGTCCCGCATAATTGCCGTCATGAGCACCAGAACCACTATCTCGTCAGGATCCGACTGGGAACCGAAAATCGGGTACAGCCGCGCGGTCCGGATCGGCAACCACGTCGCAGTGTCCGGAACCACGGGCCGAGGCGAGACGGTCGCCGATCAAGCTCGCGCCGCACTGGCCACGATCGAAGCAGCATTGGTCGAGGCGGGCGCAACACTCGGCGACGTGGTCCGTACCCGCATCTACCTGCGCGAGATATCGCAGTGGCAAGAAGTCGCTGCCGTCCACGGCGAAATCTTCGGATCGATCCGTCCCGCCACCACGCTCCTCGGCGTCAACGCACTGATCGACGACGCGCTACTGGTCGAAATCGAAGCCGACGCCATCCTTTCCTGACCTCTCCGACTACCGGTCGACTCAGCCTGCCACCACGGGCTGAACGGCCAACTGTGTGATGGACGCGTCGGTCGTCGCACATCCCGTGGTGGCGTAGGGCAGATAGACCGCTTCGGTCGTGTTGGGCGAGTAGACGTTCAAGCCCTCGACCGGAGTCGGTTGGCACTGATCGGCTGGATAGTTCGCCACCACGGTCGCCTTGACGAGCGACGTGGCCGAGTTGCCGGGAGCGAGTTCGACCGGTGGCGATCCCGATCCGACTCTCGTCGCTGCCAGTCCCACCTGCGTACCACCGGGACTCGTCAGGTAGGACACTCCCGGATATCCGTCCACGGTGCAGGTCCGGTTGCCGACGTTGGCGAATACGATCGGCAATTCCGTCGACCCGGCGGCGCCGTTCGAAGTTCCGAGCGTTACCGAGAGTTCGGCGGCGAGGCAATTCGCCCCTCCGACAGCAGCACTCGTGCTCGGCGTGGCGGTCACTTCGGCGGCCGCCGAGGTGACGGCGGAGGAACTGATGGGCGGAGCAGCACTGACCACAGTCTCGGTAGCGGGCGCCGCGACGGTGGTGTCGTCGGACGCGCACCCCGCTACAGCACCCAGAACACAGGCCACCGATACCGCGACGACGATCGCTCTTCTGTACATGGAGCCTGAACTTACCGTCGAATCCGGCCGAAGTGGGCCCGATTTCACAGAGGCCATGCAGCCTGCGTTCGCTACTGGACGGTCATGTCTCCTGTCCCCGGTGTGCCGTCGCCGAGTCCGTACTGCAGGTACACCGTCCCGGCCGGTCCCGCGACCGGTGGTTGTCGCAGTGTGAAGGTGCTGGGCACGACGCCGTCACCGAAGACTTTCTTCCCCGAGCCCAGGGTGATGGGATGAATCCAGAGGTCGATGCGGTCGAAGAGCTTTTCCGTCAACAGCGTCTGAACCAGATTCAGGCTGCCGACGACCTTGACGTTCTCGTGCCGACTCTGCACTTCGCGTACCGCGGCCGCCAGGTCGGGCCCGAGATGCGTGGATCCGTCCCACGACAGATTCGGTGTGCCGCGGGAGGCTACGTACTTCGGAATCCTGTTGAACAAATCCGCGAAATCACCCTCCTGAAAAGGCCAGTAGGCGGCGAAGATGTCGTACGTCCGCCTGCCGAGCAGGAGGGCATCGGTGCCCTCGTAGGCGGCAAGGACCTGCGCTCCGCTGACGTCGTTCATCAATGGTGCCTGCCAGCCACCGAAGTCGAAGCCATCCGGGTCCTCGTCGGGCCCGCCTGGCGCCTGTCCGACGAGGTCGAGCGTGGAAAAAAGTTCGAGAGTGATGAGTCCCATGGTCGACTCCCCAGTGGTTGGTTGTCTAGATCTGTCGAAAAGGTAGACCAGGCGACGCTCGAAAATTCACCGGTGCTGTGAGTAGTCGTGAAACCAGATCGCAGTACCGGAGTCTTCAGGCGAGCACATTCATTCGTCGAGCATGGACAACCGATTCGAAGCGATTGCGGGCGCCGAGTTTCGCCATCAAATTCTTGACATGCCCCTTCACCGTGTACACACCGATTCCTAGCTGCTCGGCTATCGCAGCGTTCGAATTTCCGTTCGCCATCAGTTCGAGCACATCGTGCTCGCGCGCTGTCAGGTGAACCGCGGCTGTTGCCGGCCCAGGCGATTCGTCGACGATCTTGTCCGCGGCAGCTCTGATCCTCGATTGCAGTTGCGAATCCGAGATCGTCGTCGCGATTTCACGAAGCTCCAGATAAGCAGCGCGCAGTTGGTGCGACCGTGCGTCGCTGACGTCGACGTCGGCCGCACGCACAGCCAGTGCAGCCTCGACGGCCAGTGACTGCTCCAGGGCTCGCGCCTCGGCCGTGACCGCATCGAACAGGCGACCGAGATCGTTTTGCGGCAACCGAGCGGCTGCATAGACGACAGAGGTGACCTGTCGCCCGACGATCACCGGTGCAGCAACCATCGCGTGCAACAACTCGGCGCGGATGATCGAGTCGTACGTGTGCAGAATCGTCGGGGCACTGACGTAGTCGCGCAACGCAATGGATCGTTGCTGTACCAGTACTCGTCCGCCGAGTCCGTGACCTGCATCGAGCGCAGCACCGCGGAGCGGACCGGCAACAGCTCCATCGAAGATGCTCAGGCGCAGGGCGTTTGCCTCGGGCACACCGCAGAAGGTCAGGTCGACCCCCGTGGTCTTCCTCAACCGGGCAAGTGCGCGAGCGACGGGCCCGGTGCCTCCCGCGCCTTCGCATGATTTCGATGGCATCGCGATTCAGTGTGCCAGATCACACCGGAAGATCCAGCACCCTCGTCCGGACACCCCTCTTCGGTGGGTGGTCGCACCGGCCTCCGCGGAGGACAGTGCTCACCGTCACACAAAAATGATGGAATCTCAGCCACCCGAAGGAGCCGCGATGTTGACCCGGACCACAGAGATCGACGAGTGGATCTCGATCTACGCAAGATCGGAGTTGTCGGTGGCCTCGGTATTGTGCGATGTGCACGACCGCGATCGTGTGGCCTTCACTTTCGTGGATGCCGAGGACATGAGCCGCTACGACCTCACCTTCGGCGAACTGGCCGACCGATCCGCCTGCCTGG
The DNA here is from genome assembly GCF_023264675.1 of Rhodococcus sp. (in: high G+C Gram-positive bacteria). Lineage (GTDB taxonomy): Bacteria > Actinomycetota > Actinomycetes > Mycobacteriales > Mycobacteriaceae > Rhodococcoides. Next base: position 19,329 of record NZ_JAHFVG010000025.1, on the reverse strand, counting down.
CGACCGCGTTGAGAGAGCGCGGCGTGAGACGTGGCGATCGAGTTCCCGTGTTGATGAGCAAGCGCGTCGAACTGGTCGTGACACTGCTCGCTCTGTGGCGGTTGGGCGCTGTATACGTCCCGCTGTTCACCGCCTTCGCCAAGGGGGCCATCGAACTTCGCGTGGTCGGATCCCAGGCACGCCTGGTGATCACCGAAGCAGCCCACATCCACAAACTCGACGAGATCGATGTGTCGACGCTCGACATAGATCAGGAGTATCGCGATCTCGTCGACCACGACCGACCACTGCTCGAGTCGGTGGCCGTAGGTGGTGACGGCCCTTTCATCCAACTCTTCACCAGTGGGACCACGGGGAAGCCCAAGGGTGTCGTGGTGCCAGGACGCGCACTGTCTGCTTTCCGCACGTATGTGCACTACGGACTGGATGTGCAGGAGGACGACGTCTTCTGGAATGCGGCGGATCCGGGGTGGGCCTACGGCCTGTATTGCGCGATCGTGGGACCGCTTGTCGCGGGGCGCACCAACATCCTGTTCAGCGGCGGATTCACGGCGGAATCGACCGCTCGCGTACTGGGCGATCTGGGAGTCACCAACTTTGCGGGCGCTCCGACGATCTACCGTGCCCTGAGCCAGCTGCCGAGCAACCGGCTACCGAGACTGCGCCGAGCGTCTTCGGCAGGCGAGCCGCTCACTCCTGACGTGATCGACTGGAGTCGCCGCGAACTCGGCGTCGAGGTCAGGGACCACTACGGCCAAACCGAGCTCGGCATGGTCATTGCGAACGGCTGGCACGACGACGTGTCCGTTCCGCTGCGGCCGGGTTCGATGGGACGGGCGTTACCCGGATTCACAGCCGGTATCGTCGACGGCCAAATCGCCATCGATGTCGCGAAAAGTCCACTCCTCTGGTTCGAGGGGTATCTCGACGACCCGAGCAAGAGCGCCGAGCGCTTCACCGCCGACGGAGCCTGGTACCTCACGGCCGACACAGGCAGGATCGACGACGATGGTTTCGTGTACTTCGCGGCGCGCGACGACGACGTCATCCTCGCTGCCGGCTACCGTATCGGCCCGTTCGAAGTCGAAAGTGTTCTCTCGAATCACCCGGACGTTGCGGAGGTAGCGGTCGTCGGTCGCCCCGACCCGGACGGGATTCGCGGCGAGATCGTCGAAGCGTTCGTCGTACCGGCACCCGGTATTCGCGGTTCCGACACCCTGGCAATCGAACTGCAGGATCTTGTCCGCAACGGCTACTCGAAGCATGCGTACCCGCGGAGGGTTCATTTCACCGACTCGCTCCCCAAGACCCCGAGCGGCAAAGTCCAGCGGTACCTGCTTCGCACCGCTGACGCCGACTGAAGTCTCGACGAAAGCGCTTTCGGGCCCCTCCATCGGCAGATTCGATGGAGGGGCCCGATTTCGTGCTATCCGAAGTCTCGGTCGCGTCGAGAGCAGACGGCCGCCCGCTCAGCCGGCGAGTGTGCCCGCCCGAATGGCGGTGATGATGGCCGAGAAATCTCGGGAGGGCCCGTCCTGAGACACGAACGCCTCGTAGAGACTCGCCGCATGACGTCCGAGAGCGACACTCACGTCGCTCCGTTCGGCCGCAGACTGGGCAAGCCGCAGATCCTTCAGCATCAGGGCACTGGCGAATCCACCGGAATAGTCACGGTTTGCCGGACTGCTCGGAACAGGCCCGGGAACGGGACAATTGGCGGTCAGAGCCCAACATTGCCCGGATGCAGTCGACGACACATCGAACAGAGCTTGATCGGACACGCCGAGTTCGGCGCCCAGTGCAAACGCTTCACTGACGGCGACCATCGAGATTCCGAGAATCATGTTGTTACAGATTTTTGCTGCCTGTCCGGCACCCGAATCGCCACAGCGAACAACCCGCGCGCCCATCACGTCGAGAAGGACCTGCGCTTCGTCGAGGGACTCGGTTGCTCCGCCGACCATGAAGGTAAGAGTGCCCGCGTCGGCCGCCACGGTGCCTCCCGACACCGGCGCGTCGATTGCGCGGTGCCCGGCGTCGAGTGCGATCGACGCGGCCGACCGGGAGTCCGCGACGTCGATGGTCGAGCAGTCGACGAACAGGGTCGGACGTGCAACGGCAGCAACGAGTTCGACGTACACGTCCAGTACGTGTTTGCCGCTCGGCAGCATCGTGATGACGGCGTCGGCGTCGGCCACCGCCTCGGCCGCCGATGCCGCGCCCAGGATGCCCTTCTCGGCGCCCCGCGACAGCGCATCACTCGAAGGATCGAAGCCGGTGACGGAGTGACCCGCCAGAACCAGGTTCGCGGCCATGCCGAGTCCCATGTTCCCAAGCCCGAGAAACGCAATATTCATGACTACTCCAGGAGATGGTTATCGTTCTGACGATGGTCTGAGAAGGCCGGAAATGTCGCCGAGCAATGTCAGCGAGCAATGTCGCCGAGCAATGTCAGCGAAGTACTGCGCTGCCCGCGTGGGCAAGTGTCGGTCCGTCGTACTCGGAAGGCACCGGACGGTCGTCGTCTTCGAGCCAGGCGCGCACGCTCGCATTGTGCTGGCCGAGTATCGGCGGAGCATCGTGAACCGGCCGTAGGAGTGATTCGCCCGCGGCGGTCTCCATACGAACGGAAGGACCGGGCAGCCGTACCTTTCCCGCCACTGCGTGGTCGACCTCGACGAGGAGCCCCTGACTTCGAGTCTGTTCCCACTCGTAGACCTCGTCGATCGTGCGGATCGCGCCGGCCGGGACTCCGAGGCGCGTCAGCTCCGCCAGGATTTCAGCGCGCTTCCGGAGTGCGAATGCGGCTTCGATCTCACCGATCAATTCGTCCCGGTGGGCAATTCGGTCCGAGTTCGATGCGAATCTCTCGTCGTTCGACGACAGCCCCACCACGGGCGCAAATGTGCGCCAGAGCGACTCGCTGCCCACTGCGATCTGGACGTATCCATCCTCACACCGGAAGCTGCCGTACGGCGCAATCTGCGGGTGATGATTGCCGGTCGGTGTAGCGACCTGCCCGGCGACGGTCCATTTGGCACCTTGAAAAGTGTGGGCGCTCACCGCCGCGGCGAGCAGCGATGTACGCACTACCATTCCGCGGCCGGTCTTTTCGCGTCCGGCGAGAGCCGCGGACACACCCGCGGCTCCGTGCACACCCGCGAGCACGTCCGCAATCGGGACGCCGATGCGGGTCGGCCCGGTCTCCGGCGAGCCGGTCAACGACATCAGACCGGCCTCACCCTGTGCTATCTGGTCGTATCCGGCTCGTGAACCTTCGGGTCCGTCATGCCCGAAACCGGTGACCGACAGAGTTATCAGGCGAGGATTCAGACGCTCGATATTCTCGGAGTCGAAGCCCAACCTGTCGAAGGCTCCTGGACGCAGATTCTCGATGAGCACGTCGGCTTTGGCGATGAGCTTGGCCAGCACCTCCTTGCCCTCGACACTCTTGAGATTCAGTTCGATCGACTCCTTGTTGCGGTTGGCAGACATGAAGTACGACGACTGATCGTTGTCGGGTCCAGCGAACGGTGGACCCCAGCTGCGCGAGTCGTCGCCGCTGCCAGGAGTCTCGATCTTGATCACACGAGCGCCCATGTCGCCCAGCATCATCGCCGCGATGGGGCCGGCGAGAGCCTTCGATATATCCAGTACCACGATGCCGTTCAATGGTCCTGCAGTCATGTCACATCCTTTGTTCGAGCACATCGCGTCGGCACGTCGATTGCCGACGGAGGTGCACCGGGTGTCGGGTCAGAGGTTCGGCGTCCGCAGCTTGATGTTGATCTGCTTGGTCTGCGTGAAACCGGCGATCATGCCTTCGAGCGACGCTTCCCGACCGATCCCGCTCTGCTTGTAACCGCCGTAGGACTGGCCGGCCACCTGGCCACCGCCCTGATTGACCTGCACCCATCCGGTTTCGAGCGCATGGGCGGTCTTGATTGCCTTGTCGATGTCGTGCGTCCACAGATACGCGGCGAGGCCGTAGTGCGAATCGTTGGCCATTGCGATCACGTCGGCTTCGTCCCTCCACGGAATGACGACCACGACCGGGCCGAAGATTTCCTCACGCGAAAGCCTCCAATCGTTCGTCGCTCCCGCGAAAATCGTTGGTGCCATGTAGTACCCGGAGAGATCACCGACCGTGCGGGGCGATCCGTCGAGCGCAAGATCGATGCCCTCGGTCGCGATTCCTTCCTCGACGAACGATGTCACCGAATCGAACTGCTTCTGATTGATGATCGCGCCGATGTCCGTCGACTCGTCCAACGGGTTGCCGACGATTTGGCTACCGAGTGAATCGACCAATTGCGCCAGCACCTCGTCGTAGATGTCCTCGTGCAGGAAAATTCGCGATCCCGCCGTGCAACTCTGGCCCTGACGGTGAACACGCGAGGACAACAGCAGATTGGCGATCAGGTCGTCGTCGTTCACGGCGTCGGGAAACACGATCGACGGGTTCTTCCCACCCAGCTCGAGGGAGACGTGTGCGAGGCGATGCCCGGCTTCACGCGCTACGTGACGACCGACCTCGGTCGATCCGGTGAACGAGACTTTGTCGACCCCCGGGTGCTGAACCAGTCGTTCACCGGCGACGGGACCGGTTCCGGTGACCACGTTGAGCACACCGGCGGGAAGAAACTCCGAGCAGATCTCCGCCAACAAGATCACGCTCAGCGGTGCGGCCTCCGCTGCTTTGACCACCACGGTGTTGCCTGCGGCGAGTGCTGCCGGGATCTTGAATCCGGCAATCATCAGGGGAGAATTCCAGGGGAGAATCGCACCGACCACGCCGAGAGGTTCCAACCGGGTGTAGGACAGCTGGTCGTCGCCCGCCGGCAGTACGACTCCCTTCGTCTCGCCCGCGATGCCGGCGAAGTAGCGAAACATATTGGCGAGCCCACCGGCTTCGGGTCTGGCTTGAGTTCGAATCGCATTTCCGGTGTCGAGCGCCGTGATGAATGCAAGTTCGTCCACGCGGTCCTCGATGGCGTCCGCGATCCGTCCGAGTGCCCGTTGACGACTGGCAAACGGCATGGCCCGCCACTGTGGGAAGGCATCTCGTGCCGCCTGCACGGCCAGGTCCACATCGGCTGCTTCACCGGTGGGGACACGGGCGATCACGTGATCGCGCAGGATCGGGGTGGTGACGTCGGTCCACCCGCCTCCGATGGCCTCCACCGGCGCACCACCGATGACCATCCGGTAGTCCACGGCATCGGGAATGCCGAGGCTGGAGGGCGAGATCAAAGTAGAAGTCATTCGGGCGCTCCTCGAGAATTTCCATTGCTGGAGTTGGATTCGACACCGCATGTGCAGCGCCGATGAATTGCGCGAAGATTGTTCGTCGCAGTCATGAACTGAAACAAGCCTGCGCCGGCTCGAGGTGTCGGTCAACGCTCAGAACGGCCTTGGGGTGTTGCAAAAATGCACACCCCTGACCCCGGAGATGGGCACTTCTTCCACCGCGCGGAGGGTAATGTCTCGACATATGAACGACGGTCCTGCCCGTACTCCACTCGGCACCAAGCGATCTGTGGACCTTCGGCAGGTTCGCGCAGACGACTTTCGCTATCTCTCGGCAGTCGCGCGCACCGGCTCACGCCGGTCCGCTGCAGACTTTCTCGGCGTCGATCACACCACCGTCTCCCGCCGGATTCAGGCGCTGGAAAAGGTTCTGAACGTCCGATTGATCGAGCGAGGATCCAACGGCTGGGAACTCACCGACATCGGTAGGATCGTCGCAGAACAGGCACGATCGATCGAAATGTCACTGCAGCAGGCAGTGGACGCCGCTGTGGGTAACACCGACAATTCACTGCGTGGCACTGTCCGAGTCATGGCGACCGAAGGTTTCGGCTCCCACATCATCGCCCCCGCTCTTGCGCGCCTGCGAATGCAACATCCCGACCTCTCCATTGAATTGCTCACTGCCACAAGGCAACTCAATCTTCATCAGTCCGGTTTCGATATCGCAATCGCGGTGGGAACACTACTTAACAGTCGGCTGGTCTCGGAGTTCGTCAGCAGGTACTCGATGGGTATCTATGCCACACAGGGATACCTCGACCGTTACGGCTCCCCCCGGACACTCGAAGAGGTACGGGACCATCCTCTGATCTTCTTCGTCGATTCGCTGCTGCAGGTCGGCGATCTGGATCTGGGCCGGCACATTCCCGGCGCAACCGCCAAGTTCATGTCGACCAATATCTTCGCGCACGTCGAAGCCACGCGAGCGGGCGGAGGCATCGGACTGCTGCCGGCTTTCATGGCATCCCCCTATCCCGAACTGATACGCCTCCTCCCCGATCGGATCGACGTACAACTGGAGTTTTCGCTCGCCGCACGTCGAGAAAGTCTGACCAATCCGACCGTCATCGCCGTACGGGATGCGATACAGGCGGAAGTTGCCGTTCGACGACACGAACTGCTCCCTCCTGTCCGATGAGCCGAACGTGGTGGGATTCCGGGGCCGGGTGTTGTGGTTGACTGATCCGAACCGAAGGGGTCCTGTGTCTCTGCTCAGTCGAAAGTCCACACCATGTTCGCCGACGACGGAGGCACGGTGAGCGACCCCGACGCTATAGGTTCCGCAGACACCGTCGAATGGACCGAGGACGGCAACGTACACATGGCGCGTTGGCGGTCGGAAAACAACGCTCCTGCCCCTCGGGCGATCCACATCATCGGTGACGACATCACCGCCGACGTCGCCTACAAACGCGCATCGCTCGGCGAATCCTTGCTGTGGCGCGGCGATTTCAACAACGCACGACAACTGCTCACTGCGATGACCAGGCGAGCCGAACCGAAGAAGCGCCAACCGTCGTCCTCCCCCGCCGAGGACTTTCACCTCCATCGCCAGGATCAAGCGCGTCGGGCACGCACCCTTGGAATGCTTCTCGTCGAGCTGGATTCGAATCATGCCTTGGACTACGGCCGAGCACCGGACGTCTCGCTAGCCGCCTCCGAGGTCTACGGCGAACCGACCGGCCCGTCGCTGCTGTCTCTCCGGGAGTTGCTCAGCCTGATCGGGGCCCACGAATGGCGGCGTAAGGGAGTACACGTCCCGGCGCTCGACGCGAGTATCGAACCGCATTTCGGGGTCTTCTCGCCTCTACGCGGCGAGTACGTGCAACTCGTCGCGACCACGCCCCTGCCCGCGGGCACGACTACAGCGTTCGATATCGGCACGGGCACCGGCGTTCTCGCCGCCGTACTCGCCAAACGAGGCGTCGAGAGAATCGTGGCGACGGACAAGGATCCACGGGCAATCGCCTGCGCCACAGCCAATGTCGCGAAGCTGGGGTTCGGCGACCAGGTGGACGTTCAGCTCACCGACGTCTTTCCTTCGGGCCGAGCATCGCTGGTGGTGTGCAATCCGCCGTGGATTCCGACGAAGCCGACGTCGGGCATCGAGCACGCCATCTACGACCCCGGCAGCAGAATGCTCCGGGCGTTCCTCGACCGTCTCGGCAAGCACCTGGAACCTGGTGGCGAAGCGTGGCTCGTCATCTCCGATCTCGCGGAGCTACTCGGCCTTGTCACAAGAGACGATCTGCTGGCTGCAATCGACCGAGCCGGCCTCGACGTCCTCGGCAGAACCGACACCACTCCGACGCATTCACGAGCACGCGACGCCGACGATCTCTTCCACACCGCGCGGTCGCGGGAGACCACATCTCTCTGGCGGTTGGCGGTGCGCTGACCGCCGGCGTCACTACGGTCGGGCCCGGTGATCACGACTCGAAAGTCTCTGCCAGATCTGGGGAATTGACGGGAAGTGCCACTGGGTAGGGCTGTCCGGCATCGGCTGATCGACTGATCTCGGCCCACTTTCTGTCGTCGACGAGTAAGCGATTGCTATGGGCAACTGCCATATCGGATGCGATGACCCCGAGGGCTAGATTGTTCGGAATATCGTTACCTTGTGCCAACCTCACCAATATCTCTCCCGCGCGTTCCGGTACTCCTGGGCTCATACCGGACCCCTGTCGCTTGATGCTGTTCATTGTTCCCACAGTCTCGGCGTAGGAGTCGGGGACGTCGTGAATTGTCATGGAGGAACCAGCCCAGTCTGTGTTGAAGCCGCTCGGTTCGACGACCAGAACCCGCACTCCGAACGGTGAGACCTCAGCGCGGAGAACACGACTGAAGCCGTCGATGGCGAACTTGGCGGCCTGGTAGCTGCCGATGCCGGGTGAGCTACCCACGCGTCCACCGATCGATGAGATCTGCACAATGAGACCGGATTCCTGCTTTCGCAAGATGGGGACAGCGGCGCGGGAGACGTTGTAGACGCCCCAGAAATTCGTCTCGAACTGCGCCCGGAAATCTTCGGGCGATCCCGATTCGATCGGGGCCACGTTGGCATAACCGGCGTTGTTGACGAGCACGTCGATCCGTCCGAAATTCTCGACCGTGTCGGACAGAGCTTGTTCGACGCGAGCGGGATCGGTGACGTCGAGAGCCAACGGGAGAACGTTGTCCCCGAACTCGGCGACCAGATCCGCGAGCTGCTCGGGGTTGCGCGCTGTGGCGGCGACCGAGTGACCGGCTGACAGCGCTGCCCGGGCGAGTGCTTTGCCGAGGCCGCGGGAAGAACCGGTGATGAACCATGTTTGTTTCATGCATTTAGTACAACAGCGTTTCGTTATTAACGCAACACTGATGCGGTAAAGTCGTGCCATGTCCGACTTCAAGCGTGCGCGCAGCGCCGACGCCAAGCGATCACGCGAGGCCGCGATCCTGGATGCGGCCAAGCTCCTGGCCATCCGAGACGGAGTGCTCTCGGCGACCCTGACGGGCATCGCCAAGGAAACAGGCATGCACAAGTCTGCGATGCTTCGCTACTTCGAAACGCGGGAACTGATTTTCCTTCGCCTCGCCTCCCAACAATGGGCGGAGTGGGGTCCTGCCGTGAGTCACGCCATCGAAGAGGCGACGAACGCCGATGACGTCGGGAGCGCTATTGCCGCCACTCTGACCGAGCGCCCTCTTTTCTGCGACCTCCTGGGGCACGTGCCTTTGAGTCTCGAACGCAATGTTTCGGTCGACTCGGTACGAGCCTTCAAATCGGTCACTCATGTCGAGGTGGACCGAATCAGCAGCTCTCTCATAGGCGTGTTCCCCGAGCTGGTTGAGCAGGATGGTATCGACGTCATCTCCACGGCAATCTCCACGGCTGGATCTATGTGGCAGATGTCGACCCCAGGTGATGTGCTGGCTGAGGTCTACCGAAACGAACCTGGCCTCGCGCACGCGATCGTGGATCTTCAGCCGACGCTGGCACGAATAATCAGCGCCCTCATCACCGGACTCCGCACGGCGCGGCGTGCGAGCCCTGACGCCTGAATGACCTTGCCGACGAAATAGCCGTCTACCGACCGATCCCGGTGTGCACACAAAGAATTCGTCGGCAAACACGAACGCCGGGACAGCGCTACATTCCCGCCCAGCGAGCTGGACGGCAATTGTGGGTGCGGACGCGCTATGTCGACCAGCCGACCGAACCCTCGCTGCATCGGCGCGCCACAGGAATGCGGTAGGCACGAAAACATACGTCAACTCACCGATGTCAGTGCATGCCTGTTCGAGGGAAAGTTGGTGCATCAAACAAGAGCACTGACTCGACATTCGGCAGGAGATTGGTTGTGGACGCAAAAATGATGTTGCTGGGATTGGCGCCATGGGCGCTGTTCTCGGTTCTCACAGAACGACTCGGCACCGACGCAGTCGGAATCGCCGCCCTCGTGGCCTGCGCGGGCTCGCTGGTTCTCGCACTCTACGGCGCCCGAGGCAAGGGCGGGTTCAAGATCATCGACGCCGCCGGTGTGGTGACCTTCGGTGGCATCGCCGCCGTCTCGTTCCTCGGCGGCGCAAGCGTGAACGACACACTCGCTGATTTCGGACGCGGCGGCGCGACGTTCGTCCTCGCTGCGGTCATGGCAATCTCGGTGGTCACCGTGCCGTTCACCGAACAGTACGCCCGCGACTCCGTCGACCCTCAGTACTGGGGCAGCCCGATCTTCCGAGCAAAGAACAAGGCGATCAGCGCGCTGTGGGCCGGTGCCGTGTTCGCAATGGCGGTGTGTCATGTAATCGCCGGGGCACTGGCTTCGGCTGCGGGACTGTCAGGTGCACATCCCGGAAATCTGTTGCTGAACTGGATTCTCCCGATCGCACTGATCGTCTTCGCAGTCAAACGAACCAAAGCAATCGCAGGCGATCACACGACAGACACTCAGGCCGTGGCATGAACAAGATCGCAGTCGGGACTCTGGCCGGTGCCGCAGTCCTTGTTCTCGGACTGTCCGGATGCTCGGACACCGTCGTCGAAGATCAACCGACCACCTCCGCGCCGTCAACGACCGCCGGTACCAGCGACAATTCCAGCGCAGACGATGGTGGATCGGGGTCAGGGGGTGGGTCGGGATCCGGCGGAAGCTCCGTTCTGCCCAGCGTCGTGCCCCCGACAACAGTATTGCCGTATCCCACGAACGGCATTCTGACCCCCACGCCCTATCCAACGAATGGAATTCTGACCCCCACGCCGTATCCGACGAACGGTATTCTTCCCACCGACCCGCATCCCACGGGCGGGATCATCCTTCCGGCCCCCTGAGCAGAGACGGACACGACACCCTCATGCGCATCAACTCCTTGACTCGCAGTCTCGCCGTCGCCGCTGCGTTGACGGTACTGACGGCTGCCGCTGCAACCGGTACCGCCGCCGCGCAACCCGCTGCTCCTACGGTTCCTCAACCGGTCCCGTCGGCCGATCCGTTCTACGACTGGGACGGCGCGCCTGCCGGCGATGGACCCGGTTCTGTTCTGCGGACCCGCCCGGCCGCCTACGGCGCACCGAACGTGCCGACACCCATCGTCTCGACTCAGGTGCTCTACCGAACCACGAACCAGCAGGACGAGCCGGTGGCCACAGTGGCCACCGTGCTCCGGCCGCTGATCCCCGGACCGGCCAAGTTGATTTCCTTCCATCCGGCATACGACGGACTCGGTTCGGAATGCGATCCCTCCTACACGCTCAGCGGTCACGGCAACAGCCGCACCGCGTCGATCGAGCAAGCCGTCATCACCGGATACATGGCAGCCGGGTTCACCGTCGTCGTACCGGATTACGAAGGCGAACAGCTGGAATGGACTATCGGCCGACAGTCCGCGTACGCCGCGCTCGACGGCATCCGCGCTGCGGAATCCGTTCTGGGCCTGCCGTCGTCGACTCCCGTCGGTCTGATCGGGTATTCCGGTGGATCGGTACCAACCCAGTGGGGCGCCGAGATCGCGCCACAGTATGCACCGGAACTCAACATCGTCGGTGCGGCCGCGGGCGGTCTCCCGGTCGACCTGGCCCACAATCTGCCGTACGTCAGCGGATCGAAGGACTGGGCCGGCGTCATTCCCGCATTGATCGTCGCCTACCAGCGGGCCTACGGCATCGACACCGACGCATTCCTCTCGGCCAAGGGAAAGCAGATCGTGAACGCCGTGCAGGGCAACTGCATCAACGACTTCGCTTCCGACTATCCAGGTCTCACGGATACCGAAATGCTGCTGCCCGAGTACGCGTCGCTGCTCGACGTGCCCGAGGTCGTCGAAGCCATCGACGACAACATCATGGGCAGCACCGGAACACCGCGGGTGCCGATCCTCCTCGGTGTCGGTGACTCCGATGGAACCGGCGACACAGTGATGGTCACCGCCGACGTCGAAGGTCTCGCACACGAGTACTGCGGTCGCGGTGTCGCTGTCACCTACGCCCAGTACAACGGACAGAGCCATTCGGATGCCTTCATACCGTTCCAGGCTCAGTCAGCTCAGTTCTTGAACGATCGTTTCAACGGCGCAGCACCGATGAGCAATTGCGCGGTCGTCGGCCCAGGGAACGACCTCTCCCCCACACCGATTCCGTGATCTGACACCCCTACTTACCTGACCGCCGTCCGACCGGAACTGCCGCACGCGTGAAGTTACTGTTTTACAGTTCTGTCATGACGTCGGGCGCGGTCGGGACTCGTCGAGCGGTCCTCGACGAGATTGCCCATGCGCTGAGCCTGGCCGTGTCCGGTGTCGGCCCGCGGACCCTCGTCCTCACAGCCGGTCCCGGCAGCGGCAAGACTCACACAGTCCGCGCGATCCTCGACTCGCTGCCGATCGCGACACGGTGGGCGGCCGCCCATGAGCTGTCCTGGCGTCAGCCTTACGCGGTCGTTTCCGAGCTCGCCGGTGTGCCGGTACCGGCGGTGGTGGGGGCTCACTTCGACCAGGAAATCCTGACGGCGGTCGACGCACTGTGCGCCCGGAAACCTCATATTCTCGTCGTCGACGATGTCCATAACGCCGACGCCGGCAGCCTCGAGGTCCTCGGGCGCCTCAGTGCCGCCGCCCCCGATCTACCTCTCGTTCTGGTACTCGCGCGCCGGCATCTCCCGACGCGGGAGTTGTTGGCCCGATTGCTCACTCGGCCGGCGGTGCGCGAGTGGACGCTTCCGGCCATGGACGACGCCGACCTCGAAGTGCTCGTCCACCACAGAATCGGTCACTGGCCCGACGTCACACTCACTTCCCTGTTGGCCCAGTCCGGTGGAAACCCGATGCACGCCATCACCCTCCTCGACAGCCTGCAGGCACGCGGACACCTCGTCCTCGACGCCGATGTCGCCGCCGCACGCGGCGGCCACGACACGGCGCTGACCCCCTCGCTGCAGGACGCAGTCCGCGAGCAATTGTCTCTGCTGGATGAAACCTCTCGCACCATGATCCGAACCCTTGCCGTGTGGGGAGGGCCTGCCACCCTGACCGACATCGCCGCGGTGACGGGCACTGTTCCGGCGAGCCTGGTCGGGCCGACACAAACGGTCGTCGACGCCGGGATCGTCACCCTCTCGCGAACCGGGAAGTTGGCCTTCACGCACGACGTATTCGGCGACGTCCTCTACGCCGAACTCGCACCGCCTCTGCGTTCCATCCTGCACAGCGCAATCGCCGATCGCCACGACATCGCCGACAACCGACAACTCCGCGCCCACCACCTCATGGCAGCCCGATCCGACGACGCAGCCGACGCCGTTCCCCGCGCTCACGCCGAACTCGAACATGTCCCCGCTGTAGCCGCCGATCTGCTCGGTACAGCCTCCGACGTCTTGTCGGCCGATCCGGCCGAACGGACCCTCGAACTCGATCTGGCTGTTGCTCTCGCACGGTCCGGGCAACTGGCTCGCGCCGCAGAAATCGCAGGTCAAGGACTGTCCAAGACCCACGACATCGCCGTCATCGCGCACTTGCACCGCATCCTCATGTTCACCCTCATCGCTCAGGGCAAGACACCTCAGGTCTCGGACCTGATCGACTACACGCTCACCCTCCCTGTCGACGACCGCACGCGTGCCGCGTTGACCGAGCTACGACGGTACGTCGCGCTGCTGCAGGGGGACACCCCGTTGACACCCCGCGCCAGCGCGTTGACCTCGGAGGCGTCGGCCAATGACATCGCCACCGAAGGGCTGTACCTGTTCCTCTCCGGCGACCATGCCGGCGGCCTTGCGCTCGCTCTCGATGCGTCGCAGCGGGAAGGCCAGCCGGGGTCGAATGCGGACATGGCGAGTTCCTCGGCCGACATCTGGCCGTCGTTGATCGAACAGTTCCTTCACGGCCCTCGGGCCGCGCAGGCGCTGCTCGAACGGGGAACATCGCTGCGGAATTCCCGCGGCGCCGACTGGATGACCGCGTATCAGGAATTCAGTCGCGGCGGAATTGCTGTGGCTCTCGGGCGACTCGACGATGCGGCAGCCACTCTGGACAGCGGCCTCGAACGCGCCCAGTCCGCAGGCATGGGATGGACCTCGCTCGCCGAAGGATCTCGAGCGCTGATCGATGTGTATCGCGGCGACTTCGTGGCCGCGGCCGCTCGGTTGGACGCCTTCGCGGTATCTGGTCTGCCGGAACAGTTCGGTATGCCGCAGTGCGGAATGGCCCGCGTCGAATTGCTCGAAATGCAGCGGAAGCTCAAACCTGCTGCCGTGCAGCTACTCTCCTGCTGGACACGCGCCGAGTCACTCGGGTTGTACGGCTGGTTCCCTGCCAATGCGCTCACCGCAGCCAGGGTGGCGACCCGCGCCGGTGACGACGCACTGACCGAGACGATCCTGACCACCCTGGACCGGGTTCCGGTTCCGTTACCACCCGCCGGACTGCATGCCGCGGAGCTGGCACGCGCCCTGTGTACCGGAAGCCCGGATGTCGTCGATATCGCCGTACAGTGCGCACGCGACGCGCATGATCTCGACGATGTGGTCACCGAGGTCTCGGCATGGGAAGAAGCAGCGTGCGCGTCGGCGGGTGACGGCGACATGGCCGCCGCCCGCAAATATGCAAGCACCGCATTGACTCTCAGTCAGAGCATGGAAGCGAGTGCTCTGTCTTCGCGCATCACATCCCGGCTGCGGGCACTGGGGCTGCGACTCGACCCGCGGGTCGTACGCGATCGCCCACGCACTGGGTGGGATTCGCTCACCAAGACCGAGATCACCATCACCGACATGGTCGCGCGCGGGTCGACCGGCTCCGATATCGCCGCGACACTGTTCATCTCCCAACGCACGGTGCAAACTCACATCTCGCATGCGCTGACCAAGCTGGGCTTGCGGACCCGCGTCGAACTCGCCGCGCACGCCGCCCGCCGCGCAGCCGAAACGTGAGTGGCACCGATACCTACGTGTGTTGACCGATGTTCTACCGCCCCTGGCGCGGAAGGATAGATCCAGTCGGTGAGAGTTCCTCGCCGACACGCACTACCGGGGACAACGGTCCATGGATCCGCTACGGCACGGAAAGGAGCACCGAGATGAGACTGCCCGGCCTTGCCATCGGATTCGCGCCGTGGATTCTGTTTCTGGTCATGCCGCACCGCCTCGACGACGGCGCTGTCCTGATCTTCTCCGGTGCTCTGTCCTGCGCTGTCGCAGCCCTACTGACGTGGTGGAGCCGCGGCCGGTCGGGGATCAAAATGCTCAGCGCGTCGGCGATACCGACGTTCGCCGCGCTGACCGCATTCACTGCGATCGCTACGGATTCCGCGCGTACCTGGCTCGGCAACTACGCCCCCGGCGCGGTGTTGTTCGTACTCGCGATCGTCATGTTCTCGACGATTCCCTCCGCACCGTTCACCGAACAGTATGCGCGCGAGTCTCTTCCGGACGACTACTGGCACGCACCACGCCTACATCAGCTGAACACCCGGGTGAGTCTGCTCTGGGCGATCACCTGTCTGGTCGCGGCAGCGAGCATCACGACCGCTGCCCTGATCGCCACCCCGGAGACGGGCGTCAGCGTCCTATCGATGTTGACCCTGCAGTGGCTCGTTCCCGTTCTGCTCGCTCTGGCTGCCAGTCGCTACACCGCCGTCCTGACTCGCATCGACCATCCTGCCGCTCACACCTGAACCGCACTCGCCCCCAGACGCTCGACCCCAGCACCATCGAAACAGAAACAGGGAGAACACATCATGAAGAACACCTTCCGCCGCGCCGCCGCCATCACCGCCCTCACTGCTGCCGCGCTTGCCGGGTCGGCAGCGATCGCGTCCGCCGACCCGGTCGATAACCCCAAGCCGAGCGGTCCGCCGTGGAGCGAATCTCGCGATGGACTGACCTTCTGTTTCGAAGGGTACTGCGACAACTGGGACAAGCTCGACAACTACGTCTGCACCACCGGCGCACCCACCGCGCTGGTGTGCGATGCGATCATGGTCGGTGTCCGGGTACTGCCGCCGCTCAACATCGGCGATCTCGTTCCCCACAACATCATTCGCTGATTCATTCGTCGGCCGCGAGAGAGTATCGACTGCTCTCCCGCGGCCGAAACCCCGTCTGTTCGTCCACCAGGAGAGCCCGGCCCACGATGCCAGAACTGCCCACCTTCACCCCGCGCGCCCATCGCGCCTTCTCTGCCGGCTTCTACGCGAACGCCGACTTCGACTACGACGTTCGGATCCTGCTAGGAGCAGCGGCATTCGGCTGCACCGAGCTCGGGGAGGTGCTCGCGACGATCGACTCGGTTGCCAGCGGTGATCACGAGCACTGGTACCACGCCTGGAGCGACCTCGGCACACGTCTGCATGCCGACGCCGACGCAGCCCACGAGGCCGGGCACATCCGTACGGCCGCCGGCCGTTACCTTCGAGCAGCCACCTACACGTCGGTGGCCGTCAATGCCGCCAGCGGCCTACCGAACGCCGACGACATCCTGCTGCCCACCTACCAGCAGCACCGCGCCAGTTGGGAGCGCTTCGTCGACACCACACCGCGTCCGGTCGAGCGAGTCCAGATCCCGTACGAGGACACCACCCTGCCCGGATACTTCTTCCAAGCAGCCATCGACGGCGCTCCGAGGCCCACCCTGATCATGATCAACGGCAGCGACGGCGCCACCAGCAACCACTGGTCCTCCGGAGCGACAGACGCACTCGACCGCGGCTACAACGTCCTACTCTTCGACGGGCCCGGACAACAATCCATGCTCTTCGAACACGACACCGCATTCCGCCCCGACTGGGAGAACGTACTCACCCCGGTCATCGATCACCTGATCACACGCAAGGACGTCGACGCCACCGCGCTGGTGATCTACGCAATCAGCCAGGGCGGATACTGGGCACCACGAGCCCTCGCCTTCGAACACCGCATCGCCGCTGCCATCATCGATCCCGGTGTCGTCGATGTCGCCGCCTCCTGGTCGAGCAACATCCCCGGCAGCCTGATGAAACAATTCCGCGCCGGCAAGAAGGAGGCCTTCGACCGCGATATGGCGCTCGGAATGAAGTTCTCCCCCGCGACTGCGCGAACGTGGGCGTTCCGTGCTCGGCCGTACCGTCAGGGCAGTTACTTCGACACTCTCACCGAAGTACATCGCTACAGCCTCAGTGCCGAGGTCGCAGCCCAGATCACCACACCGCTGTTCGTGACGTCGCCGGAGCACGAACAGTTCTGGCCCGGACAATCTGAGGCACTCGCCGAAATGACCGGCGGCCCTGTCGACGTCAGTCCGTTCACAGCGGCGGACGGCGCCGACTTCCACTGCCAACCACTGGCCCGGCAGCTGACCCACGAGCGCATGTTCGACTGGCTCGACCACACTCTCGCCGCGGACTGACACCACCATTAGCTGGGGCGCTACCGGCAACCGATGAAGGATGACAACCAGTGAACCCACCGTCGTACACCGTCGTCGATCATCTTCTCGACAGACTCGCAGGTCTCGGTGTCGGTCACATCTTCGGCGTACCAGGTGATTTCACGTTGACGATGCTGGATCGCATCACCGCTCATCCGTCGGTCGTCTGGGTAGGGTGCGCAGCCGAACTCGGCGCCGGGTACGCCGCCGACGGGTATGCGCGAGCGCGAGGACTCGGTGTGGTGTGCACGACGTTCGGGGTCGGTGAGCTCAGCGCTGTCAATGCCGCCGCCGGCGCCTATGCCGAACACGTTCCCCTTCTTCACGTGGTCGGGGCTCCGGCCACCGCGACCCAACGAGCAGCCCGCCCGACGCATCACTCGTTGGGAGACGGGGACTTCCGCCATTTCCTTCGCATGCATTCCGAAGTGACCTGTGTGCAGTCCGCCTTGACGCTCGACAATGCTGCAGCCGAAATCGATCATGTCCTGGCCGAGATACTACGACGGCGCTTGCCGGGGTACATCGTCATTCCCGCCGACGTCGGCCTCGCGGAGGCAGAACGCTCCACCGAAACACTCGCCCCTCGCAAAGATGTCACCAATGCCCGCGCACTCGAAAGGTTCCGGGACGCGGCGCGTCCATTGGTGAACGCAAGCGCCAACGCGGCCGTGCTTGCCGACATACTCGTCGAGCGCTTCGGCGCCGAAGACTCCCTGCATGCATTGCTGTCCAACGAGATTCCGCACGCGACACTATTGTGGGGCCGTCGCGTCGTCGACGAGTCCGCACAGTCCTACGCCGGAATATACGTCGGCGCTGCCAGCGGCGACGAGGTGCGTTCCACCATCGAGGACGCAGATCTGTTGGTAGAGATCGGAGTTCAATTTACCGACCTGACATCGGGATTCTTCAGCCAACACATTCCTAGTCGTGGCGCCATCGTCATCGACGGCACCACGGCAGCGGTGGACGGGACACTGCATGGCCCGATCGCCATGGCGGACGCGATCGATGCTGTCGCCGATCTGTTCCGCGCCCTCAGCAGTGGGCCGAACCGGGTGGAGCATCGGCTGCCCACCGCGCCTAAGCCTGAATGCACCGATGGGCTGATTGGATGAAGTTGGATTTAGTTGTGCGGCATGCCGCGAATGTGGACGCGGCTCAGTGCCCGACCTCGGGTGTCGGGTTGTTCCACTGGGTCTTTCGCATTGTGGTCGGGCATGGACTGTTCGGTTAGGCCAGGGTGTGGGCGTTTCTGCCGAACATGCTGTCGAACAATGTGTTCCAACTCGTTTCCCAGGGCCATCGGTGCGGTAGGTGCAAGGTGAGCTTGCGGGCGGACGAGGCGATCCGGGCGGGCACCGAAATTAGAGTCCGTCGGATGGTCCCGGTCGTTGCTTTCCTCAGCGATCGGTCGCCGGTCAAGGTTGCGGCGGCGCGGGTGAGGTTGAACGCCATCACCGCGCACACCAACCAGGCCGCGTTGGCGCAGAACTTCCCCGACGGCATGTGGGCGAGGGCGGAATTCTTCAGGTCGGCGTGGACTTGTTCGATGATCGCGTGACGCCGGTGGATCTGATCTGCAGTCACGGTATCGAGGTCGGTCGGGTCGGTGGTTGTGAAAAACGCATGGAACCGCCACACATCGAACAACTCACCCTGGCCTTGCTCTTTCTTCGGCCGCAGGTCCGGGATGCGGCGCACCACGAGCCGGCCGGGAACGTGGTGGGATTTCTTCTGCGACGCGAACGCGGTGAACGGTATCTCGGCTACCTCCGCGGCTGAAATCCACCGCTCAGTGTCGGTGTCGTAGAGGGCGTTGGTGTACCGGATTGCTGTCCAGGCATCATCGGCGATCGAGCTGATCGCGGTCTTGATCACCGAGTTCAGTCCGGTGGTGATCGAGACGTCCGCCCCGCCCCGGATCGCAGCCCCGATGCTCGGGTGCCCGAAATACGCCGAATCCGCTCGCAACAACGGTTTCGGTGGCGACACCGCTACGTGCGTGCCGGTACCGGTACCGGTACCGATGACCACCTGGCGGAGTCGGTCGACGGTGGTGAGGGTGTCGGCGATCATCCGTGCAGCTCCACGGGAGGAGCCGCACGCGCCCTTGCGTAGACGCTGGGCTGTGAT